>DATAYM010000058.1:0-138843 GCA_036272595.1 Caulobacteraceae bacterium | reverse complement strand
GGTGAGCTTGTTGCCCTCGATGTGGCGGATGGCGCCGTAGCCGAACTTCACGTGGAAGACGCGGTCGCCGAGCTTGTAATCGCCGGTGGCGGAGGGTTCGGAGACGGCGACCAGCCGGCCCTCGCCCTCGATCACCTGGGTGACGCCGGCCGGGCCGCCGCGGTAGTTGCGCTCCTGGGCGCGGCGCCAGCCGGGGGAGGCGTAGCCGGAGCCGAAGGTGGTGTTGTTGTCGTCCCAGCGCGAGTTGGCCTCGCGCATGCCGGGGCCGCCGCCGTAGTAGCCGGTCTCCGACGCGGCCTCGACGTGGTCCACCGGCATCTCGTCGACGAAGCGGCTGGGCAGCTGGCTGGTCCAGCGGCCGTAGACCTGGCGGTTGGCGGCGAAGGAGATGCGCGCCTCCTCGCGGGCCCGGGTGATGCCGACGTAGGCGAGCCGGCGCTCCTCCTCGAGCCCCTTTTCGCCCTTCTCGTCCATGCTGCGCTGGCTGGGGAAGACGCCTTCCTCCCAGCCGGGCAGGAAGACCAGCGGGAACTCCAGCCCCTTGGCCGAGTGCAGGGTCATGATCTGCACGGCGTCGCCGGTGGCGTCGCGATCCAGGTCCATGACCAGGGAGACATGCTCCAGGTAGGCTTCCAGGGTCTCGAAGGCGCCCATGGACTGGACCAGCTCCTTCAGGTTCTCCAGCCGCGTCTGGCTGGTCGGCCCCTTGTCCAGGCGAAGCGCGTCGGTATAGCCGCTCTCCTCCAGGATGGTCTCGAGCAGGCGCTGGTGGCCGAGGCTGTCCTTCAGCGAGCGCCAGCGGTCCATGTCGCGCAGGAAGTTGGCCAGCGCCGTGCGCGTGCGCGGCTGCAGCTCGTCGGTGGTGACCAGGCCGCGCGCCGCCAGGCTGGCGGAAACGGCCTTGGCGCGGGCGAACTGCAGAAGCCGGCTGACCGTGGTATCGCCGATGCCGCGCTTCGGCACGTTGACGATGCGCTCGAAGGCGAGGTCGTCGTCCTCCGACTGGATCAGCCGCAGATAGGCGTGGGCGTCGCGGATCTCGGCGCGCTCGAAGAAGCGCGGGCCGCCGACCACCGTGTAGGGGATCTGCAGCAGCACGAACCGCTCTTCGAAGGCGCGCATCTGGAACGAGGCCCGCACCAGGATGGCCATGTCGCGATAGCGGCGGCCGCCGCGCTTGGCGCGCTCGATCTCGTCGCCGATCAGCCGGCTTTCCGCCTCGCCGTCCCAGACCCCGCGCACGCCGACCTTGGTCCCGCCCTGAGCCTCGGTCCACAGCGTCTTGCCCAGCCGGCCCTTGTTGGCGGCGATCAGGCCGGAGGCGGCGGCCAGGATGTGCTGGGTGGAGCGGTAGTTGCGCTCCAGCCGGACCACCTCGGCGCCCGGGAAGTCGCGCTCGAAGCGCAGGATGTTGTCGACCTCGGCGCCGCGCCAGCCGTAGATCGACTGGTCGTCGTCGCCGACGCAGCACAGGTTCTGCCGCTTCTGCGCCAGCAGGCGCAGCCACAGGTACTGGGCGACGTTGGTGTCCTGGTACTCGTCGACCAGGATGTAGTGGAAGCGGTCGTGGTATTCGCCCAGCACGTCCGGATTGGCCTGGAAGATGGTCAGGTTGTGCAGCAGCAGGTCGCCGAAATCGCAGGCGTTCAGCACGCGCAGGCGATCCTGGTACATCTTGTACAGCGCCGCGCCCTTGTTGTTGGCGAAGTGCGCGCCTTCCGCCGGCGGCAGCCGGTCGGGGGTCCAGCCGCGGTTCTTCCAGTGGTCGATCAGCCCGGCCAGATGCCCCGGCGTCCAGCGCTTGGCGTCGATGTTCTCGGCTTCCAGGAGCTGCTTGATCAGCCGCTCCTGATCGTCGACGTCGATGATGGTGTAGTTGGACTTCAGCCCCACCAGCTCGGCGTGGCGGCGCAGGATCTGGGCGGCGATGGAATGGAAGGTGCCCAGCCAGCGCAGCCCCTCCGACTGGCCGCCGATCAGGTCGGCGATCCGATGGCGCATCTCGCGCGCGGCCTTGTTGGTGAAGGTGACGGCGAGCAGTTCCCAGGGCCGGGCGCGGCCGGTCGCGAGAATGTGAACCAGGCGAGTGGTGAGCACGCGGGTCTTGCCGGTGCCGGCGCCGGCCAGCACCAGCACCGGCCCATCGATCGCCTCGACCGCGCGCTTCTGCTCCGGATTCAGGCCTTCGAGATAGGCGGACGGCGCATCGACGCGGGCAAGGTCGCTGATGCGAGGGGTTGGGAGGTCGGACACCGGGGCGAGCCTTGCGCTTGCGAAGCTGAATCAGGAACATATGTAGCACGTGAGAGCCCGAGCTTAAGGGCCATGGGCGACCGCCCGCGCGGAACCCGGTCCTGGCCGCTCCCGTTCTCAATGAAACGGCGGGCCGAGCCGGCCCGGAAACGAGCAGCGATGGCGAGCACACACCACATGGACGTGGCGCACCGGCGCGAAGCCGAGTTGGCGCAAGACAAGCAGCCGCGGCTTGAAATGACCGGCGAGCGCACAAGGCTGGCGCTGGCGGGCCTGTGGTTGACGCTGGGCCTGCTGGCGGCGGTGATCGTGGTGGTCTACCTGGCCATCGCCCTGCGCGCCCACACGCCGACGCTCGCCCCCGGCCAGCCGCAGGCTCCCGCGGCGGCGGCCGTCTTGAGCGGCAAGCACTAGCGTCATCACACACCCGGGCCGAAAGCCCCTTGAAGAGCGCAGGACATGGCGAACACAGATCAGCCGCATGCCGAGCCGGACCAACCGCATCCCGACACGGCGCTCGAACTCGAAGTGGAGGCCGAGCAGGCGGAATCTCGCCAAGCCTTCGTCGGCCTGTGGGTTGTTCTCGGCGTCATCGCCGTGGTGATCCTCGGGACCTTCGTCTTCTTTTCCCACCGCGCCCACACGCCTGCGCTCTCCCCAGGCCAACCGGAGAAGCCGGCCGTGGCCATGCTTGGCGCCGGCGCCGGCTAGGGCGAGGTCGGCCCAGTCCGGCGCGAGCGACGTCAGTTTGATGCCCCTCTAGCGGCGGCCGGCCCAGGCGAGGGCGGCCACCCGGCAGGCGGAGGCGAGCGGCTCGGCGTCCCGGCCGGCGTCGATCTCGGCGATCAGGCCGCTCAGGCTCAAGCCCCGCGCTACGGCCATCTGCGTCAACACCGCCCAGAAGGCTGGCTCGAGGGCCAGCGAGGTGGTGTGGCCGGCCAGGCTGAGCGAACGTTTGCGAAGCATCCGTCGCGCCGAACCGGCTCAGACCGGCTCGACCACCATCATGCCGGCGGTGAATCCCGGTCCGAGCGTGGTCAGCAGTTGCGGTCCACGCGCTCCGGCGTCGAGCGCGGCGCGCAGCACGAACAGCACCGTCACCGCCGACATGTTGCCGTGGGCGCGCAGCACCTGGCGCGCCAGGTGGAGGTCGCCGCGCTGCAGGCCGAAACAGTCCTCCAGCGCATCCAGCACCTTGGCGCCGCCGGGGTGGCAGATGAAGCCGTTGATGTCGTTCAGCGTGCCGCCGTGCTTGGCCAGGAAGGCGTCGACCACCGGACGCAGGTCTTCCTTCACCAGGGTCGGGATGTCGCGCGAGAAGATCACCTTCAGCCCGTCGTCGGCGACGTCCCAGCCCATGACGTCGAGGCTGTCCGGCCAGGTGTGCTCGCCGGCCGGGCCGAGCCTGGGCGCGTCGGCGTATTCGTCGCGGCAGCTGATGACGGCGGCGGCGGCGCCGTCGCCGAACAGGGCGGTGGCCACCAGGTTGCTCTTCGAGCGGTCGTGGTGGCGGAAGGTGAGGGCGCAGAGTTCGACCACCAGCAACAGCACCCGCGACTGCGGCTTGGCCCGCGCCAGGGCCGCCGCCCGCGCCAGGCCCAGCACGCCGCCGGCGCAGCCGAGGCCGAACACCGGCGTGCGCTCGACGTCGTCGCGGAAGTTCATGTGCCGCATCACCCGCACGTCCAGCGACGGGGTGGCGATGCCGGTGGTGCAGACGGTGACGATCTGGTCGATCTCGTCGGCCTGCAGCCCGGCCTCGTCCAGCGCCGCCTGCGCCGCCTCGGCCAGCAGCCGGGTGGCGTTGTCCAGGAACAGCGCGTTACGCTCGCCGAAGCTGTGCGGCTCCAGGTACCACTCGAACGGCACGCAGGAGTGGCGGTTGTCGATGTCGGCGTTGGTGTAGATCGGCGCCAGCCACTCATAGGCCGACGAATTGACCCCGAACAGCTCGGCGGCCCGGCGGGTCACCTCCTCCTGCGGCAGGTCGATCGGCGGCGTCGCCGTGGCAAGGGAGACGAGCCTGGGGCTCAGTCCGGTCGGCAACTGGTCGAACATGGTTCGCTTTCGAATGGGCTGCGGGAGGGCAGCCGTGCGCCGGTCAGGCTGAACGGGCTCTGAATGGTAACGCGCCCCGGTTACAATCGTCCCACAGCCTGGGCTTCCGGCAAAGCCCAGTTCGGCTAGCCCGGCCCGATCATCTTCTCCGGCCGCACCAGCGCGTCGAACTCCTCGTTGGTGACATAGCCGCCGCCGACCGCCTCCTCGCGCAGGGTGGTGCCGTTCTTGTGCGCGGTCTTGGCGATCTTGGCGGCGGCGTCGTAGCCGATCTTCGGCGACAGGGCGGTGACCAGCATCAGCGAGCGCTCGACCGCCGCCGCGATGTTGTCCAGCCTGGGCTCGATGCCCGCCACGCAATGGTCGGTGAAGCTGACCGCGGCGTCGGCGAGCAGCCGCGCCGACTGCAGGAAGTTGTAGGCCATGACCGGATTGAACACGTTCAGTTCGAAATGGCCGGAGGCGCCGGCGAAGGTCATGGTCGACTGGTTGCCGAACACCTGGGTGCAGACCATGGTCAGGGCCTCGCACTGGGTCGGATTGACCTTGCCCGGCATGATCGACGAGCCGGGCTCGTTTTCCGGCAGGCTGAGCTCGCCGAGGCCGGAGCGCGGGCCGGAGCCCAGGAAGCGGATGTCGTTGGCGATCTTGAACAGCGAGGCCGCCGTCGCATTCATCGCGCCATGGCCGAACACCAGGGCGTCGTGGGCGGCCATGGCCTCGAACTTGTTGGGCGCGGTGACGAACGGCACGCCGGTGATGGCGGCGATGCGCTCTGCGACCTTCTCCGCGAAGCCGACCGGCGCGGTGAAGCCGGTGCCCACCGCCGTGCCACCCTGGGCCAGCTCACAAATCCCCGGAAGAGTCTGTTCTATCCGCTTGATCGAATTGGCGACCTGGGTCGCATATCCCGAGAATTCCTGGCCCAGGGTCAGGGGCATGGCGTCCTGGGTATGGGTGCGGCCCAGCTTGACGATGTCCTTGAACGCCTCCTGCTTGGCGGCCAGCGCCTGGTGCAGGTGGGCGAGCGCCGGGACCAGGTCGTTCACCACCTGCTCGGCCGCGGCGATGTGCATGGCGGTCGGATAGGTATCGTTGGACGACTGGCTCATGTTGACGTCGTCGTTGGGGTGCACCGGCGTCTTCGAGCCCATCGTCCCGCCCAGCATCTCGATGGCGCGGTTGGCGATCACCTCGTTGGCGTTCATGTTCGACTGGGTGCCGGAACCGGTCTGCCAGACCGCCAGCGGGAAGTTGTCGTCGAGCTTGCCGTCGATCACCTCCTGGGCGGCGGCGATGATCGCCTCGCCGATGGCGGGATCGAGCTTGCCCAGCTCCATGTTCGCCTCGGCCGCCGCCCGCTTGATGACGCCGAGGGCGCGGATCACCGACCGGGGCTGCTTCTCCCAGCCGATCTTGAAATTGCCCAGGCTGCGCTGGGTCTGCGCGCCCCAGTAACGGTCGGCGGGCACTTCGATCGGACCGAAGGTGTCGGTCTCGGTGCGTGTGGCGGACATGCGGTCTTCCCGAGCGGCGAGGTCGGCCTGGGGTCTAATCGCGCCCGCGGCCTGCCGCAACGGCCTGCATGTGCTGTGCTGGCGCGAGGTCTGATTTAGCCACGAAAAACACGAAAAACACGAACGCGCCTCTGCTTCAGAGCACCATGCGCTCGACGCGCGCCTTAGGCGCACAGCCGAAGTTCACCAACAGGCCCAACCTGAGGCCAGTGGCTCTGAGATAGTTCAAAACTTGCGCCCGATGCTCGGGCGCAAGTTCGCGCACGACCTTCAGTTCCACGATGATCGAATCGAAGCACACGAAATCCGGCCGATAGGACTGCCTGAGTGGTTGACGTTTGTACTCCAGGGACAGTGGCGGCGAAGCCGCGAACGGAATGCCCTGAGCCGCAAACTCGATCACCAGGCATTCCTGGTAGACCGCTTCGAGAAAGCCCGTGCCCATTTGTCGGCTGACCTCGAAGACCGCGCCCTGAATCTGAAAGGCCTCGTCGGCGAAGAGCATGTTTTCGTGCTTTTCGTGTTTTTCGTGGCTCATTCTTTGATGAGCTGAAGGGGCGGTGAGGACGCCTGATGTAGCGGAGCCGCCACCTGACCTAGAAGAACCCCGCCGCGGCGCGGAGCGCGATGCGGGCGCCGGCGCGGTCGGCTTCGCCGAGGGCGCCCAGCCGGCGCTTGATCTTCGACACCGAAAGGGTGGCCAGCTTGGAGGCGCGGATGGTGGAGGGGGCGGGCAGGCCGGCGGCGGTCTGGTCGGAGACGATGATGTCGCCGAAGCGGTGGTCCTTGTCGGCGACGGTGATCATCGCCACCCAGACCAGGCCGGTCGAGCGCTCGAACTCCGGCGTCGAGACCACCAGGGCTGGCCGCCGCTTGGCGTCGGCGCCTTCGCCGATGGCGACGGCGACCACGTCGAACGGCCGATAGAGGGCGGTCATAGGCCGGAATAGGCCGCCGCGTCGGCCGGTGAGCCCCACTCGGCGAAGGACGCCAGCGTGTCCTCGTCGTTCTGGGGCGGCAGCTTGTCGATGAGGACGCCCGAATCGGTCACCCGGTAGCGCACGACGTCGCCCGGTTTCAGGTTGAGCCGCGCGCGAAGCTCCCGCGGAATCACCGTCTGGGCCTTGGAGGTGAGCTTGGAAAGGAAGATGGCCATAAGCGATTCCCCCGTCTTACCGTCTTACGTCCTTACCATGTGGCGAGCCGCGATCAAGCGACGCCGCTGAGTTGTCCCCAGCTATCCGCTCCAGGGCGCCAGGGCCCCCCACAGCAGCAATTGCAAGGAAAAGGCGGCGAAGATCAGGGTGGTCAGGGTGAACCGCAGCTTGCGACCAATTGTCCAACTGTCGAGCCGCCGGCCGCCGCGCCAGACCACCGGCGTCATCACCAGCACCAGCAGCGTCAGGAGGGCCGCGACCAGGGCGCAGGCCGATGCGATCAGCACCAGCGGCCCCGGCCAGCCGTACATGATCCGGCCAACGTCGCCGGCGCCGGCGGCCCAGGCGGCGAAGCAGGCCATGGCTACCAGCCAGAGCAGCGAGATGGTGGTCTGCACCAGACTGGCGCGGGCCTGGGTCGGGGTCTGGCGCGATTCGCGGGTGTCGCGCACCGCCAGCCCGATCAGGGTGGCGAGCGAGGCCAGCAGCGCCAGGGCGGCCATCAGTCCGAGCACCGGCGCCTGGTAGAGCGGCCCGACGCGGTCGAGGGCGGTGACGCCGGACGCCGGATACCAGCGCACGGCCTTGCCGTTCTTGATCTCGAACGCCGTCCGCCCGGGTCCGTCGACCCGCTGGAACTGCCCGGCGGCGCCGTCGGGAATCCAGGCCTGCTCGCCGCCCGCGCTCGGGGTCAGCAGCCGGCCGTCGCGGGTCACCGCGATCTGCGCCTGGCCGATCAGCGTGAAGACGAACTTCCCCAGGCCATGATAGGGCCGCCGGTCATCCAGATAGGTCCCGGCATAGACCGCCCGGTCGTCGAACAGCGAGGGGACGCCCGCCCTGGGGAAGGCCGGCGGCGGGGCGTAGAAGCGCCCGACGATCTCCTGCGGCAACAGCGTGACGAGCCCCACGCCGGTGTTGGTGTTGGTGGTGACGAAGACGCCCAGGTTCAGGTCGGGAACCGTGACCATCATCGAGTGGAACCACAGGGTGTCGCCGCCGTGGCCCTGGCCGCGGAAGCCGCCGGGCAGGGAGAACTCCATGAAGCCGTCATCCCAACCGTTCACCCCCGGCGCGTTGGCCTGCAGGGGGGTGCGGAAGCCCCTGGCGACGTCCGGGCCATAGATGGTCGCGCCGTCCAGCGCCCCGCCGTTTAGGATCATCATCATGTAGCGGGCCATGTCGCCGGCGGTGGACGACACCGCGCCGGCCGGCGCGCCCTGGGTGATGTATTCGAACGCCTGCGGCTGGTAGCCGCCGCCGGCCCAGCGGTAGCCGGTTGAGAGATCGGCCGCCAGGGCCGAGGGCATCGGCCGCGGCAGGTCGGCCCTGGCCGGATAGGGCTCGCGCACGCTGGTGTGCCTGAGGCCGAGGGGGTTCAGGATCTCGCTGTCGATCAGGTCCTGGTAGGGCCGTCCGTCGACATAGGAGGCCGCCGCGCCGGCCAGCATGGCGCCGTAGTTGGAATAGACCGAAACCACGCCGGCCTCGCGCACCCGGCTTGGCCGTTCCTGGCGCAGATAGTCCGCCAACGGACGGACGCGATCCGGGTCCTTCTCGAACAGCTGGCCCAGCGAGCGATCCTCGAAGCCGGCCGAATGGGTCAGCAGGTCGCGCACGAAGACGGGGCGTTTGAAACCCTGGTCGCGCACCTGCAGCGGCTCGGGCAGGTAGAGGTTGACCGGCGAGTCCAGCCGCATGCGTCCGGCCTCGACCTGCTTCATCAGGGCGATCCAGGTGAAGGTCTTGCTGATCGAGCCGACCCGGAACAGCGTGGTGTTCGGGTCGACCGCCCGGCCGGTCCCGGCGAAGCCGTAGCCCTTGTCCAGCACCACCTGGCCGTTCTGGACCACCGCGACGGCGACGCCGGCGATGTGGTGCGCGCTCATCGCCTGCCGCACGGCGCCGTCGACGAAGGCCTCCAGCTCGGCGGGCGGCATCGCGGTCCCGGGCGCCAGCCGCGCGCCATTGGCCTGGACGGCGACCGGCGCGGCCGGCTGGGCCGGTTTCGCCGCGGCGGGGGGCGCGGGCCTGGGCTTGGCCGCGGTCGCCAGCGGATGGACGGTCGCCAGGGCGGCGGCATGGGGAGCCGGCGCAGCCGCGGGATGCGGCTTTTCGGACAGCGCCGGCGGGACCTGGGCCGGAGCCCCGGCCGCCAGGCCGACGCCCACGCTCAGCGCCAAGACCATGAAAACTCTACGCATCGGTCGCATGGGCTTTGGCTCGCGGGCAACGGGTCAGGCTCGTCTTAAGGGGTTCGCGTGCGAGGCGAAAGCGCCGTGCGGACGCCGCCGTCAGGGCGATGTGGAAAAGCCCAGCAAGGGGAGGTCGGAGGCCAGCTGCGGGCCCACCCACAGTTGCGGCTCGGATGGCGGCGTGGCGCCCAGATCGTGCTCGCGCCTGGCCACGCAGGCCTGCACCGCCGGACCGAGGACGGCGAAGTTGTGGGCTCGCGGCAGCTCCCGCAGCATGCAGGTGTCGAAGAAGGTGTAGCGGTCCTCCTCGCCGCAGCCGAACGAGGCGCGGTCGGGCCTGGCCGCCGTCAGCACCATGCGGTCTGAACCGGCCAGCGGCGGGATGAATACCCCGGAAAAGCAGGCCGCGACCACCACCACCGTCGGCCGCGTCCCGCAGGCGTCGTCGATCAGCCCGGCCATGGCCAGCGGCGAATAGAGCCAGTCGCCGAGCACGATCCCTTCCGGCGCGCCATGCGAGGTGAAATAGACCAGGCAACCGGCCTTGGCGGTCTGGGTCTCGCGGCCGAGCTGGTCGGCGATGGTCCGCGGATCCGACGCCAGCACTCCGGCGGGCCGGTCCTTGCCGGTCTGGACGGTGAACTGGCCGATGTTCGCCGGCGAAAAGCCGGCCTTGACGAAGGCCGTGGTCAGGTCGCGGCGGGCGTTGTCGAACACTTCCGAATGGGCGCCGGAATGGGCGTGGTCGTCGCCGGCGACGATGATCGCCGCCCAGTCGGCGAACGGCGAGCCGGCCCGCGCCGGCTGGTCGGCGAACAGCAGCAAGGCCGAAAGCATGAAGAGCGCGGAGAGCCCCCGCATCGCGCTCGCGCTAACTCTTGTAGTTCTTAAACGGCGTCGGAAGGGCGGTGCCGGTGGCTGTGGCGAGCAGCCGGCCCTCGCCGTCATAGAGCTGGCCCTCGGTGAAGGCGATGGTGCGGCCCCACTTGATGACCCGGCCGACGCCGCGCATCGGCCCGGGCATGCCGGGACGCAGGAAGCTGGTCTTCATCTCGAGCGTCGGGGCGACGCTGGTCATGCCCGAGGCGACCTGGCAGGCCACCGACATGCACTCGTCGAGCATGGCGCAGAGATAGCCACCCTGGATCTGCTTCATCGGATTGGCCATCAGTTCGGCCTTCGCCTCGAAGGTGATCTCGACCATCCGCTCGGCCTGGTTCACCGCGACAACGTGAAAGCCGAGGGTCTTGGACGATGGCGGCTGGTTCTTGCTGCGCTGGAAGCGCGCGAGCAGATCCTCGTCGCTCTGGACTTCGGGCGCCGGCGCGGTGGTGTCGGTCAAGGCGTCATTTCTTTCGGAACTGATCGAGCGAAACCACCTTGGGCTCGTCCGATGCCGGGGGGGGCGGCGCGGGCGCGGTCTCGGCCAGAACGGCTTCGGCGGCGGGCAGGGCGGTCGGTGCGTCGGCGACCTCGAAGGTCAGCGCGAACTGAACGCTGGGGTCGATGAAGCGGGTGACCGCGGCGTAGGGGATCGACAGCCGCTTGGCCTCGCCGGCGAACTTCAGGGTGACCGAAAAGAAGGTCTCGCCCGGCGCCAGGTCCCAGTATTCATGCTGCAGGATGATCGACATCTCGTCGGGATAGCGGGCCAGCACCTCGGGCGGGCCGGAAACGCCCGGCGCCTGGGTCTTGAAGGTGATGTAGAAATGGTGGTCTCCGGGCAGGCCGGCCGGCGTCGCGGCGCGCTTCAGCGCCGCCCGCACCACGCCGCGCAGGGCGTCCTGCGCCATCATCTCGTAGCGCATCAGGTCTTGCGGCGATTTGTCTTGGGCCATGGCGATCGACACACGAGGTGGGGGAGGTCCGACAAAACTAGCGCGGGCGCTCGCCGCCGCAAAGCGCCAACGAAGAATGTGATCGGGGAAAGGTGGGGGCTTCTGTTGCCAGGCGCCCCCGGGCCCCGCCTAGCGCTGCTAAGACACTATGGCTTTAGGTCGAGTTCGACCGAACCGCATTACGCGGCGAGGGCGTACTCTTGAGCGAAGTTATCGTTCGCAGTTAGAAAATGGCCCGGAACGGTGAGCCACGCCGGGAGAAAGCAACGCCTTTAGACGTCTGTCGATGCTGATCGGCCCCATGATTCCCCGCCGATAACGCGGGAGAAGGAATTGGTGGAGCCGCCGGGAATCGCACCCGGGTCCAGTCCGCTTATTGCGCGCGCGTTTATCTCCATAGTTCGGACCGAAGTCCGCACCCGCCCTATATAGGCCCGATCCCTTGCCGATTGAAGAACGACCTTGCGTCAAGGCGCCATCCCGCCGCAACTGGCCGCCCAGGGAGCGCCGAGACCCGATGAAAAACCTGTTCCATGCCGGCCGGCTCCTGCTGCTCGACCTGGCCTCGACCTTCGTCTTCCTGCTGCTGGTGCTGGTCACCAGGAACGTCACCCTGGCCATCGTGCTCGGCATGGTGTTCGGCGTGGCGCAGATCGGCTGGGAATTCGCGCGCAAGCGGCCGATCGGCACGATGCAGTGGCTGAGCCTCTGCCTGGTGCTGGGGTTCGGCACGGTCTCGCTGCTCACCAACGATCCGCGCTTCGTGATGGTCAAGCCCAGCGTGATCTACGTCATCGTCGGCCTGGTCATGCTGAAGCCGGGCTGGATGAACCGCTACCTGCCCGAGGAGGCCGCCGGCGTCGCCGACGTCGCCACGGTCTTCGGCTTCATCTGGGCGGCGCTGATGTTCGCCTCGGCGGTGCTGAACGTGATCGTGGCGCTGAATTTCAGCGTCGTGACCTGGTCGGCCTTCATGTCCAGCTACGCCATCGTCAGCAAGGCCGGGCTGTTCGGAATCCAGTACGCGACCATGCGGTCCATCGGCGTTCGCCGTCGCGCGCGGATGACGCCGGCCATCGCCTGAACCCTCCGCCCCGGCCTGTGGTACAATGGGGCGCATGACGATGGAGGCGGAAGTGGCCGTTTCAGCGCGGGCGCCGGTCCTGAACAGCTTCGATGCGGCTGCGCACATTCGGCGGATGCGCGAGGACGGCTATACGATCCTTGAAGACTTCATGGACGCCGGCCAGTTGGCGGCGTTCCGGGCCGGCATGGCGCCCTATTTGGGGACCTATCGCGGCCGCAACCCGTTCGAGGGCCGCACCACCGAGCGGGTCTACACCATGGTCGCGCGCGGCAAGGTGTTCGAGGACATCACCGCCGATCCGCGGCTGCTCAGCCTCCTCGACGCCTTCCTGCGGCCCGGCTACCTGCTCAGCGCCAGCCACGCCATCGACATCTATCCGGGCGAGGCGGCCCAGTCGCTGCACACCGACGACAGCTTCTATCCGATCCCGCGTCCCCGGCCGGCGATCAGTGTCAGCGTCATCGGCGCGATCGACGCCTTCACGGCCGAGAACGGCGGCACGGTGATCCTGCCGCGCACCCACCTGTGGAGCACCGCCGAACTGACCGAGTTCTACCAGGCGCGCCAGGCCGGCCGCCGCCATCCGGCGCTCGATGCGGCTGTCGCGCTGGAGATGCCGGCCGGGGCCATCGCGGTCTTCCCGGGCACCCTGGTCCACGGCGCCGGCGCCAACCGCAGCGACGCCCCGCGCATGGCCTACACCAACCAGTATTGCGAGCCCTGGGCGCGCACGCAGGAGAACTTCTATCTCGGCGTCCCGAAGGCGCGGGTGCGGCGCATGTCGCCGGCGCTGCGCCGCCTGCTGGGTTATGACCTGATGCCGCCCACCTTCATGGGCCAGGTCACCGCCTCGCACCCGGCCAAGAGCCTGGAAGAGGGCTGGGTCGCTCCCGTGGTGCGGCAGGAGCCGCCTTCCGCGGGCTCGTGAGTTTCAATACGACTAAGCTGGTCAACCCCCGAAAAGGACCGCCCATGAAATCGCTCGCCATCGTTCTCGTTCTCACCATGGCCGCCGGCGCCGGCGCGGCCGACGCCCGGGGCTGCATCAAGGGGGCGATCGTCGGCGGCGTCGCCGGTCACTTCGCCCACCACCACGCCCTCCTCGGCGCCGCGGCCGGCTGCGCCATCGGCCACCACATGGCGACCAAGAAGTACAACGAGACCCACGGGCGCCACTAAGGATGATCCTCCCCCAACGGGGGAGGATCTAGAGCGCCGACCCCTCAACCGCGGAAGATCACCCGCGCCCTCGCCAGCTCGACGATGCGCTCGCGCGGGACGCCGTAGTCGGTCAGCACCTCGACGCCGTGCTCGCCCAGTTCGGGGTGCAGCCGCTCGAACCGCGCCGGCGCGCCGTTGAACTCGGCGAAGCCGCGGCTGGCGATCAGCTCGCCGTAATAGGGGTGGGCGTGCAGGTCGAAATAACCGTTGTCCCAGAAGAACTCGGTGCGCTGCACCTCGTCGCCGCGCATCACCGGCAGGGCGGGGACGCCGGCGCCGGTCAGCGCCCGCACGGCGTCGTCGCGGCCGAGTTGCCGGAACGCCGCCGCCAGTTCGTCGGCCAAGGTCCCGTCGCGCGCGGCGGCCAGGGCCGCTTCGCCGTTCCAGCGCTTCAGCCATTCCGGATGGTCGAGCGCGCCCGTCAGGGCGGCGAAATGGCCCGCCTCCGTGCAGGCCAGGGTCAGCCAGCCGTCGCGGCAGCGGTAGTAGCGGTCCAGCGCCGCAAAGCCGATGCAGTCGCGCGAGCCGTCCGGGCTGGGCGGCCGGCCGGCATAGGTGGTCAGCTCGCCGAACTGGTAGAGGGTGCTGGCCGCCGCCAGGCTGGTCTCGACATTCTGCCCCTCGCCGGTAACCTCGCGGGCGTTCAGCGCCGCGATGACGGCGAAGGCGGTCAGGGCGGCGGTGGCGACGTCGTTGATCGGGATGGTGTGGAACACCGGCTCGCCGTCCTCGCCGCCCTGGGCCGCCATCATGCCGCTGCGCGCCTGCAGCAGCGGATCGAACCCCGGCAGCCGCGCGTCGGCCCCCCGCGAGCCATAGGTGTTGGCCGAGCAGGAGACGATGCGCGGGTTGACGGCCTTGAGCGCCGCGTAGTCGATGCCCAGCCGCTCGCGCACCCCCAGGCGGTAGTTGTCCAGCACCACGTCGGCGCGCTTGGCCAGGTCGAGGAAGAGGGCCAGCCCCTCCGGCCGCTTCAGGTTGACGCCCAGGCCGCGCTTGCCGCGGTTGTAGTTCATGAAGCCCGGCCCGCCGGAGCGGAACGGATCCCCCTCCGCCGGCTCGACCTTGACCACATCGGCGCCGAAATTGGCCAGGATGGCCGAGGCATAGGCGCCGGCGACCACGGTGCCCAGGTCCAGCACGCGCACGCCGGCCAGCGGCAGCGCCGGCCGCTTGGACGCCGCGGCGGGCAGGGGCGGGCGCGGCGTGGCGAACGCCGTCAGCCGCTTCGGCGTCGCCTCGTCAAGGAAATGGCGCACCGATCCCGGCGTGGCCCCCAGCCGGGCCAGCACGCCGGGCATCTCCACCGGGCCAAGGGTCGGGTGGTTCAGCACCAGGCCCAGCGCGTTGGCGCGGGCGATGTCGCTCGCCAGCCAGTCGACGCGCCGGTCGACAGGCCCCGCCGGCGCGTCATGTTCGCGGAACAGGGCCAGCCAATGCTCGCGCGGGCCGCTCAGCAGCTTGTCCTGGATGGCCGAGCCGATGTCCCAGGCCTCGCCATAGCTCAGGTCCAGCGCCTCCAGGGCGTTGGCGAAGAAGTGCGAGAACAGCGTGCCGAGGAACAGCCACTTGCCGTCGCCGCATTGATAGAGGCGGTAGCTGGCCCCGCCGCCCAGGGGATGGCCGCCGCCGCGGTCGCCGCCGCCCATGGCCCCGAGCGGGCAGGCGGTCTCGGCCATGGCGTGCAGGCCGCTGACCACCACAGCCTGGCCGAGGCCGCTGGCCGAGCGCTCCAGCAGCGCCGCGCCGACGGCGGCCGCCGCCAGGGTCGCCTGGGCGTAGTGCACCAAGGGCGCGACGTACCAGATCGGCTGGTCGGCATAGCTGCCCTGCCGGAAGGCCATGCCGGAAAGGCCGGTCAGGCTGGCGTGGTGGGCCGGCAGGTCGCTCCATTCGCCGGTGGTCCCGTAAGGCGGGACCCAGAGGTGGATCAGCCGCGGGTGCGCCGCCGTCATCGCCTCCGCTTGCAGGCCCAGGCGGGCGAGGGCGGTCGGGCCATGGTCGAACACCCCACGTCGGCGCCGGCCGCGAGGGCGTCGAACCGTGCGCGCTCGGTCGCCAGGTCGAGGCTCAGCCGGTGCTTGTTGCGGTTCCAGGCCACCGCGCCGGGCGCGTCCGTGGCCCCATCCCCTTCCGGCGGCTCCAGCTTCAGCACCTCGGCGCCGAAATCGGCCAGCAGCATGGCGGCCATGGGTCCGGAGAGCCCTTGAGAGCAGTCGAGAACCCGGATCCCGTCGAACGCGCTCATGAGCGCTTGAGTATCAACCGCGGCTAGGCGGCGTCCAGCCTTCCCGCCGCCATCTCGGCCACCGCCAGCGCCTTCGGCTCATGGCCCTCGGAGATCGACCAGAGCGCGTAGAGGCCGGCGTCGACCAGGATGCACTGGATCAGGCGTCTGAGCTCCAGCCCGGCGGTCTCGGCCACCAGCGCCGCCCGCCGCGCGAACCGCCGCGGATCGGCGGCGATGTCCGGGAAGTCGGGGTTGGTGACCATGACGGCATAGTCGTAGGTCCGCTCGCCGAGGAAGCCCTTGGGGTCGATCACCAGCCAGCCGCGCGCCGCATCGTCGCGCACATTGTCGTGCCAGAGGTCGCCGTGCAGCGGTCGCTCGTCCCGCGCGGTGGCCAGCAGGCCTTGCGCTTCGTCCCAGCACCGCGCGAGCACCCCGCCATGGGTCGCCGCGCCCTGCCGCAGGGGCTCGAACCGCCTGGCCAGCGGCAGCAGCGACGACGGCGGCGGTGCTTTTCGCGGGGCGAGAATCCGCGCGGCGGCGGCGCATAGTATGCCCAGGGCCTCTTCGTCTTCGCCGTTCCGCGCCATGGCCTTCAGCGACCGCTCGCCCATGGCCCGCTGCATCAGGATGGCGGTGTCGCCGCGCTCCAGCACCCGCACCGTGCCCTCGCCGTCGTACCAGACCAGCAGGTCCAGGCCGGGCGCCTCCTCCGGCGTCACCCCGACCTTCAGCATGGCCGGCTCATCGCCGCGCCGCACCGGCAGCAGGCTGGCCCAGGTGCCCTTGATGGCAGCGCCGTCGGGGGTCAGGCCCCAGCGTTCGAGCCAGGGGTCGAAAAGGGTCATGTCGATGCTCATGACCCTATCAACGCGGAACTACCTCGGCAGGCCCACCAGTTGCCGCGCTATGATCACCCGCTGGATCTGGCCGGTGCCCTCGACGATGTTCAGCGCCTTGGCGTCGCGGAACAGCTTCTCGATCAGCACCTCGCCCGCGCCGGCCTCCAGGCCGACGATCTCCATGCCCAGCGTCCCCGCTTCCTGGGCGATCTCGGCGGCGAGGATCTTGGCCATCGAGGACTCGACCACATTGCCGCGGCGCTGATCGACCATCCAGCCGGCCTTCAAGGTCGCCAGCCGCGCCGCGCGCAGCTTGCGCAGCACCCGCTCCAGCTCGTCGCGCACCCGCGGATGCCTGATGGCGCCGGAGTCCTTCGCAAACCGCCGCGCCTCGTCCAGCGCCGCGCGGGCGATGCCGAGGGCGCTGGCGGCGACCCCGACCCTGGCCGAGTTCAGCGCCCCCATGGTCGCGCCATAGGCCCCGGTCCCGCTGCCCGGCGCGCGCGCCTCGCGCTCCTCGCCGCCCAGGACGTTCTCGGCCGGGACCTCGCAGTTCTCCAGCACGAAGGAGACGGACTCGTAGGCGCGCAGGCCCATCTTCTTCTCGATCTTCATGCCGCTCAGGCCCGCGGTTCCCTTCTCGACGAAGAACGAGCGCTGGCCGGCGCGGCCGAGGCTGGGATCGAGGGTGGCCTGGACCAGGATCCAGTCGGCGCGCGCCGCATTGCCGATGAAGCATTTGGCCCCGTTCAGCAGCCAGCCGCGATCGGTTCGGGTGGCGCGGGTGCGGAAGGCGGCGGTGTCGGAGCCGCCGCCGGGCTCGGTCAGGGCGAAGCTGGCCCAGTGCGGGTCCTTCAACTCGCGGAAGGGGCCCAGGAACCGCTCCTTCTGCTCGGCCGTGCCGGAGGCGTTGACCGCGCCGGAGGGAAAGCCGGCGCCCGGCGTCGCCACGCCCATGCCGCGGTCCCAGTAGGCGGACTCCTCGCCCAGCACCACCGACCGCACCATGCGCCCTTCCGGCGTCTCGGCCGCCTGCGCGCGGGCGCCGGCCCGGCCACTGTCGACGAACTTGCGGAAATAGGGATGCTCGGGCGGCAGCGGCGCGGCGTTGCGGTCGGCCTCCAGGCCGGCGGGACGAACCTCGCGCTCGCCCCATTCGCGGGCCTCGTCCACCAGCCTGCGCAGCTCGGGGCTGAGGTTCAGCTCCATGGCTCAGGCCTCCTCGAAAGCGGCGGCGAGGCTGGCGGCGTCGTCCCGCGCCCGGTGCAGGCCGCCGGCCAGGAGACCCAGGGCGCGGCAGTCGCGCATCGCCTTCTCCACCGGAAAGTCGCGCATGAAGCCGTGGCCGCCCAGGATCTGCACCCCGTTCGGCCCGACGAAGCGGCTGGCCTCCACCGCCTCGACAAAGGCCGCGGCCGCCTCCTGCACGGCGTCGTCGCCGGCCTCCATGCGGCGGGCGGCGTCCTCGATCAGCAGCCGCGCCTGTTCGACGGCCGTGAACATGTCGACGATCAGGAAGGCCAGGCCCTGGTGGTGGGCGATGGGCTGGCCGAACGCCACCCGCTCCTGGGCGTAGGCGCGGGTGAACTCAGTGGCGTCCTCCAGCACCCCGACGATCAGCGCGCCGTGGTAGACTCGCACCCGCGCCAGCGCCCGCGCCGCCGCCTCGGGATCGCTCCAGGCCGCGGCGGCGGGGCCGTCGAAATCGATGCGGCTGGCGCCGGCGGCCTGCAGGCCCGCGCCGGGAACGGGCTGCAGGCGGGCGCCGCCCTCCAGCACCCAGGCGCCGGTCGGGCCGAGGCCGACGACCAGGTCGGCGCGGTCGGTGGGGACCCAGGCCGCGCCGCCGCTGATGCGGCCTGCGGCGGCAAGGTCGCGGTCGGCCTCCTCGATGATGAGCGCGACGCGCGCGCCGGGCGCATCCAGCACCGGCCGGGCGAACCGAGCCACCGCGTCATCGCCGCCGAAGGCCCGCAGCACATGCAGCGCCGGCCCGACCCGGTCCAGGCCGATGGCCGCGCCGGCGTCGGCGCGGGCCAGGGCGATGTTGGCCAGCACCCGGGTCAGCATGCCCAGGCCGGCGCCGCCGGCGGCCTCGGGCATGTCCAGATCCTCGAAGCCCAGCTCGCCGAAGCTCGCCCGCACCGGCGGCGACACCGCATGGGCGGCTTCGGCGGTGCGCAAGGCCGGGCGAAGCTGCTCGGCGGCGAAGGCGCTCATGGTGTCGACGATCAGCTGGTCGTCGTCGCGGATGCCGAAATCCATCTGAACTCCCTGTCGATCCCGCGTCTCACCCCGTCAGAGGCCGCCGAGCCAGGCCAGCAGCCGCGCGTTCACCTCGGCCGGCCGCTCCTGCTGGGTCCAGTGGCCGCAGCCGGGCAGGATGTCGGCGCCGCGCAGGTCGGGGATCTGGTCCTTCATCACGGCGACGATGTCGCGCCGGCCCATCATCGCCAGCACCAGGTCGCGCTCGCCGCCGATGAACAGCGCTGGCTGGGTGATCCTTCGGCCGGCGAACGCCTGCAGGTAGATGAAGTCCGCGTCGTGGTTGCGATAGCGGTTGAGCGGCCCGCGAAAACCGGAGCCTTCGAACTCGCCGACGAAATAGTCCAGGTCGGCCGGGGTCAGCCAGGCGGGGAAGGGATCGGGATCGGGCAGGCGGTCCAATAGACTCGCCCCCACCGGCTTGTCGTTGGGCCAGGTTCCGTCGGGCGCGTCGCCGCTGATCGCGTAGTAGAAGCGGCGCAGCGCGCTGCGCACGTCGGCCTCCAGCTCCGCCTCGGCGACGCCGACCGCCTGGAAATACTGCTGGTAGAAGAAGCGGCCGCGGGCGGTGAAGGCCTCCTCGAACACCTCGCGGAACGAGCGGGCCGGCACGCCCATGTAGGGCACCGAAAGGCCGGCCACGGCGCGCACCCGGTCGGGCCGGGTCAGGGCGGTGTTCCAGACGATCGGCGCGCCCCAGTCGTGGCCGACGATCACCGCCGGCTCGTCGGGGCTTAGGGCCTCGATCAGCCCGGCCACGTCGGCGATCATGTGCTCCATGGCGTAGGCCTCGACCGGGTGCGGCTTGTCCGAGCCGCCATAGCCCCGCACGTCGATGGCGCAGGCGGTGAAGCCGGCCTCGGCGACCGGGCCGATCTGGTGGCGCCAGGAGTACCAGGACTCCGGAAAGCCGTGCACCATCACCACCAGTGGGCCTTCGCCCTCGATGGCGCAGCGCAGCGTTTGGCCGCCGCCGACTTCGACGATGCGAAACTCAGGCCGCGATTCAGGCATCAGAGCGTCTCCGCGCCGCGTTCGATGGAGAGCACCCCGGTGCGCGAAACCTCGACCAGGCCGAGTGGCCGCATCAGGTCGGTGAACTTGTCGATCTTGGACGGCGCGCCGGTGATCTCGAAGATGAAGCTGTGCGAGGTGGTGTCGATCACCCGGGCGCGGAAGATGTCGGCCAGGCGCAGCGCCTCGACCCGCTCGGCGCCGGCACCGCGCACCTTGACCAGGGCCAGCTCCCGCTCGACCCCGTTCGGGTCGCGACTGACGTCCTGGACGTAGCGGGTGGAGACCATGTTCTTCAGCTGGGCCTCGATTTGGGCCAGCACATGCGGCGTGCCGCGGGTGACGATGGTGATGCGGCTGGTGTGCGCCGCCCGGTCGGTTTCGGCGACGGTCAGGCTCTCGATGTTGTAGCCGCGGGCCGCGAACAGCCCGACCACCCGGTGCAGCACACCCGGCTCGTTGTCGACCAGCACGGCGAAGGTCGCCACGGTCTCGGTCTCGACGTCGTGGGCCATGTCGTAGGCGGAAGCCGGCGGTTCGATGGACAAGTGCGCTCCTTGCGATGCTCGGCTGGCCGCCGCGCCCGGACCTTCGGGCGCGGCCACCATAGAGCGGCGGGGCGCGCTCACACCAGCCGCTTGCCAGCCTCGTCGATCACGCCGCCGATGTCCTCGACGTCGCCGAGGATCATCTCGTTGTGCGCCTTGCCCGAGGGGATCATCGGGAAGCAGTTCTCCGCCTTCTCAACCCGGCAATCGAAGATCACCGGCACGGGCAGGTCGATCATCTCCTCGATCAGCCCATCCAACTCGTCCGGGCTCTCGGCGCGCAGGCCGACGCCGCCATAGGCCTCGGCCAGCTTCACGAAGTCCGGCAGGCTGGCCGAATAGGAATGGCTGTACCGCTCGCCGTGCAGCAGCTCCTGCCACTGGCGCACCATGCCCATCCATTCGTTGTTGAGGATGAAGATCTTGATCGGCAGGTCGTACTGGATGGCCGTCGACATCTCCTGCATGGTCATCTGCACGCTGGCGTCGCCGGCGATGTCGATGACCAGGCTTCCGGGATGGGCCATCTGCACCCCGACCGCGGCCGGCAGGCCGTAGCCCATGGTGCCGAGGCCGCCGGAGGTCATCCAGCGGTTCGGCTCCTCGAAGCGGTAGAACTGCGCCGCCCACATCTGGTGCTGGCCGACCTCGGTGGTGATGTAGGTGTCGCGGTCCTTGGTCAGGGCGTACAGCCGCTCGATGGCGTACTGCGGCTTGATCAGCGTGTCCGACGGGCGATAGCGCAGGCACTGGCGCGCCCGCCAGGCGTCGATCTGCCTCCACCAGCCGGCCAGTTTTTCGGCCGAGCCCTTGCGCCGCTCGGCCTTCCAGACGGCGATCAGGTCCTCGAGCACGCTGGCGGCGTCGCCCAGGACGGGCACGTCGACGCGGACGTTCTTGTTGATCGACGAGGGATCGATGTCGATGTGGATCTTCTTCGAGCCCGGCGAGAAGGCGTCCAGCCGGCCGGTCACCCGGTCGTCGAAGCGCGCGCCGATGCAGACCATGACGTCGCAGTCGTGCATGGCGTGGTTGGCCTCGAACATGCCGTGCATGCCGACCAGGCCCAGCCAGGCCGGATCGGCGGCCGGAAAGGCGCCCAGCCCCATCAGGGTCGAGGTCACCGGCGCGCCGGTCAGCGCCGCGAACTCGCGCAGCAGGGCGCTGGCGCGCGGCCCGGCGTTGATGACGCCGCCGCCGGTGTAGAACAGCGGCCGCTCGGCGGCCGCGATCAGCGCCACCGCCTCGCGGATGCGCGCCGGATCGGCCTTGGTGCGCGGCGCGTAGACATGGGCGAAGCGCACCTCGTCCGGCCCCTGATAGGGCGCGCGGGCGAACTGCACGTCCTTGGGGATGTCGACCAGCACCGGGCCCGGCCGACCGGTCCTGGCGATATGGAAGGCCTCGTGGATGGCGCGCGGCAGGTCCTCGGCGCGCTTCACCAGGATGTTGTGCTTGGTGCAGGTGCGGGTGATGCCGACGGTGTCGGCTTCCTGGAAGGCGTCGGAGCCGATCAGGTGGGTCGGCACCTGGCCGCTGAGGACCACCATGGGAATGGAATCCATCAGCGCGTCGACGATGCCGGTGATGGTGTTGGTCGCCCCGGGACCGGAGGTGACCAGCACGACGCCCGGCCGCCCGGTGGAGCGGGCATAGCCTTCCGCCGCATGGGTCGCGCCCTGTTCGTGGCGCACCAGCACGTGGCGCAGGCGCGGCTCATGGAACAGCGCGTCATAGATCGGCAGCACCGCGCCGCCGGGATAGCCGAACAGCACGTCGACGCCCTGGTCGACCAGGCAGCGCACGACGATTTCGGCGCCGGTGAGAATGTCCGCCGCCTCGGCGGTTTGCTTTTGTGAACTCTGCTGGATGTCTGACATGGGACGTCTCGGGATCGGGTTTTGGTTGGGATTTTAGGCAAAGAAAAAGGCCCTCGGGGGGCCTTCGGACGCGCGACCATTTCCGGCGTGACGGGTGTCACGCGGAGAGCGGTCGCCTTGCAAGTACGAGAATGATGTGGCGCACGGGCGTGCCTCCAAGAACAGGGTCGTTCAGATGCCATTGTCAGCAGCGGCCGTCAAGAAAGCGTTGCCGGCCTCGGCTATTGCGAGCTTAGCTGCTTGTGATTGGCGGCAACGAGGCCACCCTTGCGGCGACTTCCGACTGTCGAGCGCAGCCCATCTTTCCCGTCAACGATTCAAGCTGGGTCTTCAGCGTGCTGGGACGCACGCCTCTCTTGGCCAGAATATCGGCGGTGGAGCGTCCGAGCGACAGGTCGATGGCGATGGCCGCCTCCGACGGGCTCAGGCCGAAGAGTGTACGCAGTCGATCGGTGAGCGTGAGGTCATTCACATCGGGGTCGCGAAAGATCAGCATTGCGCGACCGGCGCCCGATAGTCTCGCCACCGGCGTCACCGTAACCAGATAAGGCGGCGCTTCCGGCCCTCGCGAAACGACCACTGAGGTGGCGCGCGGATTGGCGCTGGCCGTGGCCAGCACTATGGCCTGCTGCAGGGCGGCGCCGTCGCCGTGGCGTATCGCGGCTAGCGCCCCCCGACGAACGGCCAAGCCGTCCATCCGGTTCAGCACGACGTCGGCGACGGCGTTCGCGGCAAGCAGCCGACCCTCCGCATTTACGATCATGATCGGCAACGCGATGGCGTCTATCGCATCCTGCGGCGCACGCGCATCCCGACGAGCCGAGGCGATCTCGCCTCGAACCTTGAGCACCCGCCCCACGTCGTTTGCGTGGCGCCGCAGCTGCGCCAATTCGGCCGCCCCGAACGCAGCGGCCGTGCGACCGCGATTGACGCTAATTATTCCATCCCCCCAATCGGTCGAGAAAGCGACGCCCAGACAGTGAAAGGTGTCATCACCGATCGGGCGAATGAATTCGTTGTAGATTGTACTCCTGGCGAAAGCAGCGACCGGCACCGACTGCTCCAGCAGAAAGACCTTGTTCAGATTGGATGGTCGCCTGCTGGCGATTGTCCATGGGTCCTGTGCAGCCCATGTATCGCCGTAGATTTGCATGTACTCCGGCGTAAAGTAGCAATAGCTCAGCGCTTCCCACCCGCCGTCGCGGTAAACCCACTGCAAGATCGATGAGCGGCCGTCCACCGACGCCGTGAGCCGGTTTGGCAACAAAGCAAGCGCTTCGTCGTCGAATAGAGCCTCATAGATTTCGGCGCTACTCAAATTCATAAAGATCCCTAACCTAGCCCAAGCAAAGCGTGGACGACGCGTCCGCTGAGGGCCCGCGCCCGCCCGCTTCAGTAGTCGTTCCAGCCATCCCCCGAACGGGGGAAGAAAGCCATCTCTCCTGTACGCTAGACTCACTCCGAGTTGAACACGTGTGCGCGAAAAGCGCCCAGACGACCTCGGGGGTTGAAGCTTCATGCTTACGGTCACGCGCTCGCGCCGCGCGCTCTTGCTGGCTTCGGCTGTGCTGTTGTCCACTCCGGCGGCCGCTCTCGCCGACAGTCTCACTGTGTCCTCGGGACAGACCGTGCCAACGACGACGAGTATCGGCGGAACCGACGCCGTGGTGGTCGATGCCGGCGGCGCCATTTCGGTGAGTTCCGGCGCCGGGCTATCCTGGGACACGCCCGCGACCGGCCCCGGCGTGATCCTCGTCAATAACGGCTCGATCACGGCAGGCATCTTCGACGTCGTCATTTCAGGAGCGACGACCGGTGGCAACCTGACGATCACCAATGCAGGCTCAATGTGGGCGGCCCTTCCGATTGATCTGTACCAAACCAGTCAGGCCGACCAACCTGCCTTGGGTACTGAAACACTGAGCAATACCGGCGTAATACACAGCACCCTGGGCACCGGCTTGGCTGTCCTCTTCGGCTACGGCGGCAGTGACGTGCTCAATGAAGCGACCGGCGGGGTCATAAGGGGGCGTGTGTTGGACCCCAACGGGAACGGCACGATAAACTTATCGGGCGCGGGGAGCGGGGCCTTCTACGGCCTAAGCCAAGGGGTGGACAATTCGACTGCCCTTGCCACGCAGCCGGGTTGGGACGGCTTCTCCAACGTCAACGTCAATAGCGGAAACTGGACGCTGACCGGCAGCAGCCAGCTTGGCGGCGCGCCGAACTATGATCTGACAATCGCCCAGGGGGCGACCCTGACGATCGATCCCAACGTTGAAGTCACGGCCTTTTTTCAGTCTGGCAATCTCACGATCAATAACGCGGGCGCCATCACACAGCTCAATGGCGGCGAAGGTTCCGAGCTGGTGTTCGGAGATTCGGGAAGTTCGAGTGGCGCCTTTTCGGGGATAACGATCAACAATAAATCGACCGGCGTTATTCAGTCCTTCCAGAACACTGTTGGCGGAGACGGCCGGGCAATTGCCATTCAAAGTGGTGTAGACGGCCTGACGATCAACAATGCCGGAACGATTTCAGCCGCTGACTCGATTGCTCCCGGGAACGGCGGAACGTATGCCGGCGGCGCCATCAGCATTTCGCCGTGGCAAGCCAGCAGCATGCCAGGCCCGGCGAATGTGACCATCAATAACCTGCCAGGCGGCGTTCTGGAGGACACCGGCGTATCGAGCGCGATCGTTATCGGTCAGGACGGGCCGGTCGCCACGCGCAGCGTCTCGAACATTACAATCAACAACCAAGGCGCCATTATCGGAGGCTCCGGTGCGGGCGCGCTGGCGGCAATCTCGGTTTTCAGCCAGGACCCCATTGACCCGGCTGCAAACACGCCGATCCAAACGGGGACCATCCCAGGCATAGTCATCAACAATACCGGCACGATCGATGGGTCGGGCAGCGGCGTAGCCATCGACGATTCCATCAATACAGCCGGCCTCGTGCTCACGAACGGCGCGGGAGGGGTGATCCGTGGCGCGGTCGCCTTCGGATCGGGAGATGACACCTTCAACGTCGAAACCGGTTCATCCGTAATCGGACGGGTTACCGGCGGCGGAGGAACCGACACGCTGAATCTTTCCGGCCCCGGCGCCGGAACCCTCTTCGGGTCAAGTGAAGGCGTGAACGGGAGCGAAGGAATCAGCGCAACCGCTCCGCTCAGCTTCACCGGCTGGGATGGCTTCAGCGTCGTGAACGTGAACAGCGGAAGCTGGACCCTGGCCGGCGGTGGCTACTATGACCAGCTCAACGTCGCATCCGGCGCGACCTTCACAGTCGCTGACAACACCTTTTCGTCGACGCCGAACGGAACACCGACCGATGCCGGCATCGGAGCGGCGCACGACACGCTGGCGATCGTAAACGACGGGACTTTCGTGGTCGGCGGGTCACATTCGGCCCTGTCTTACAACCCTTCGGCCCCCCCGCCCTTCTCCTATGCCGGTTCGGGCCGTATCGAATTCAGCGGCACGGGGACATATTATGTCGCGCCCAACCAAAGCTTCGTCGTTCCGGGCGGGGCGTCGATCTCGAACGGTGCGGTTGTCGTCCTTGGCGAGCTTGCGTCGAATGTGACAGTCAATCCAGGCGCGACGCTGCAGATCGGCGGTGGCGGCGCGGTCATTGCCGACCAAGCTCTTCCGTCGGGCGCCTACACCGACACCGGTCTGACCGGAAACGTCACCGGCGCCGTCATCGACAATGGGACCGTGGTCTTCAATCGGCTGGACGACTACGACTTCACCGGCGCCTTCTCCGGGAACGGCGCCCTGGTCAAGAACGGTCCCGGCGTTCTGACCTTCGAGGGGCCCTACAGCTTCACGGGCGCCACCACCGTTAACGGCGGAACCATCGATATCGCCGATCTGGTCGGCGACACCAACCTGGAGCTTGATAGCGGCACGCTCAACCTCACCGGCAGCATGTCATTCATCGCCAACCTGACGGGAACCGGCGGCACGGTGAACGTCGCGGCCGGCGACACCCTCAATATCGGCAGCGGCGATTTCGGCGGCGATATGGTCGGAGGCGGCGCGCTGGAGAAGACCGGCAACGCCACCCTCGTGCTGAGCGGAAATGTCACCCTCAGCGGACCGACCGAAGTCGCCGGCGGCGACCTCCAGGTGGACGGCAACCTGAGCTCGCCGGTGACGGTCGATGATGGCGCGAGCCTGGGCGGTGCGGGCTCCATCACCGGCAGCGTCACCGTGGCTTCGGGCGGGACCTTCTCGCCCGGCGATCCCGTAACCACCAATGTGATCGGCGCAGTGATCTTCAAGACCGGCTCGGCCTATCTGGCTCAGGTGACGACGGTGGCGGCGGACCTGATCAACGTCAGCGGCGCGGTCACCATCCAGCCCGGTGCGGCCGTCGAGGTCATGCCACTCGGCAATGTCAGCAGCTATGGCCGGCTGAACAGCTACACGATCATCCGAGCGACGGCCGGGGTGAGCGGAACCTTCTCCAGCGTCACCAGCGACATGCCGCTCCTGACGCCGCACCTGACGTACACCGACGATACGGTCGACCTCTCGCTGACTCGCAACGACATAAGCTTCGCCAGCCTGGCGGCGACGCGCAACCAGGCCGCCGCGGCCGCGGCTATCGAGGCTGGCGGTTTCGGCACGCCGCTCTACATGGCGCTGATTGTGCAGGACGCGACCGGCTCACGCACGGGCTACGATGCCCTCTCCGGCGAAGCCTTCGCCAGCATTCCGACGGTCATGCTGGCGCAATCGGACCAGACGCGGCGCACCCTGATGGAGCGCATGGATCAGCCCGGCGACAAAGATGGAGTGTGGGCGGAGGCGACCGGAGGCTGGGGCAGCTTCGCGGGCGGCGGAGGCGTCGCGGGCTCTCATGATAGCGTGGGCGGATTCACTCTCGGCGTTGACGGCGGCTTCCACGGCTGGCGGTTGGGCGTGGCGGGCGACTACCTCCAGGACACCATCAATATCGGCCAGCGCTCCAGCAGCGCCGACGACCAGGCCGAGGGCGTATCGCTCTACGCCGGCAGCGTTGCCGGCCCCTTCGCCGTGAAGCTGGGAGCCAGCTATGCTTGGCACCGGGTCGATACACGCCGGAGCGAACTCCTCAGCGGATTCAGCGACCGCACGCGGGCCGGATTCGACGCTGGAACTGGTCAGGTCTTCGGCGAGATAGGCTACAGGATCGATCTACACGACGCATCCCTGGAACCTTTCGCCGGGCTCTCCTGCGACGAGATCAGTACGCAAAGGGCCGCCGAGACCGGTGGGCCGGCGGCGCTGGCGGTCAACGGAGAGACCCGGCAGGTGCTGTCGAGCCGCCTCGGGCTGCGCGCCGCGGTCGATCTCGGTCGGACGGTGTCGCTGCATGGCTCCCTGGCCTGGCGTCACGCCAGCGACGACGTGGACGGCGCGGCGCGGGTGGCGTTCGAAGGTACTGGCCAGGATTTCACCGTCATCGGCCAACCCATCGCCCGGGACGCGACCGAGGTCACCGCCGGTCTGGCCGGCAGACTTGGCGCTCACGGCCGGATTGATGTGGCCTATTCCGGCCAGATCGCGGCGCACTGGCAGGACAATTCGGTAAGGCTGCTCGCCGCTTGGGAGTTCTGAGACGCGATTGTCAGGCAACGCTTCGGCCGACCAAGCGCCTGGCCCCCCGGACGGACTTCAGCAGCGCGCTTTGAGCGACCGGCGCCGCGAATTCGGAATCCGGGTTATCTCGTCGCCTGGCTGGCGCAGAACAGGACGGCCGGGAAACGCGGCCAAGCCCATCGCCAGCTAGGCGCTCACCTTCGCCCGCGCCACGGCCGAAAGGATGGCGTCGATGAACTGGTCCTGGGTCGGCAGGGGCATTTCGTGGCCGACGCCGGGGACGATGCGCAGCTCGGCGCCGGGGATGTTCTCGGCGGTGTCGCGGCCGCCGGCCAGGGGGACCAGCGGGTCGTCGGCGCCGTGCACCACCACCGTCGGCGCGGTGATGGTCGCGAGCTTCGGGCGGCGGTCCGGCGAGGCGAGGATGGCGGCGTACTGGCGCTGGAAGCCGACCGGATAGAACGAGCGGCGGAAGTCGCTGAGCGCATTCTCGCGCACCAGCGCCTCGTCCACGGGGTAGGTCCCGGCCATCACCTTGGCGCCCGCCACCGCGCTGGCCAGGAAGCCCTCCAGGTCCTGGGTCGGATCGGGCGCCGGCGTGTTCAGGCGGGCCATGGCTTCGGGCGTGGCGCGCGGCAGGTCGGGGTTGCCGGTCGAGGACATGATCGAGGTGAGGGAGAGGGTGCGCTCCGGATGGTCGGCGGCGACCAGCTGGGCGATCATGCCACCCATGGAGGCGCCGACGATGTGCGCCCGCTCGATGCCAAGCGCCTCCAGCAGGCCGGCGGCGTCGGCGGCCATCTCCTGCAGGGTGTAGGCGACCGGCGGCTTGCGCTTCTCGGCCACCGCCTGCACCACCGCCCCGATGTCGGGCGCGCCGGCGGCGTCGAGCTTCTCGGAAAGGCCGACGTCGCGGTTGTCGTAGGCGATGACCCGGTGGCCGTCCTCGACCAGCTTGCGGATGAAGTCTGGCGACCAGCGGCTCATCTGCGCGCCCAGCCCCATGATCAGCAGGATCGGCTCGGCGTCGTCAGGGCCGTGGGTTTCGTAGTAGATGTCGAGGCCATTGGCCTTGGCGTGCGGCATTTGGTTCCTCCAGCGTTGTCGCGACAGTCGGCGCGGGGCCGCCACTTGTCGAGCCTCACTTTGGGTCAAGCGCAAAAAGCGAACCGTAGACGGTGTTCGCCGGTTTGCCGTCCACCCCCTGGAGCTAGCGAACATGAGCGATGCACCCCCGACCTTTCAGGCGGTCAATCCGGCGACCGGCATTCCAGGGCTCAGCTACGAGGGCCACACCCACGAGCAGGTGGCGCGGATCGGGCGGCAGGCGCACGGCGCGCAAACGGGCTGGCGGCGCGCCAGCTTCGCCGAGCGCGCCGAGCTGATGCGCAGGGCGGCCGCCGTCCTGCGCGCCAACCGCGAGCGCTATGCGGCCCTGATGACCGCCGAAATGGGCAAGACCGTCCGCGACGGGCTGGACGAGGTCGAGAAGTGCGCCTGGGGCTGCGAGTATTTCGCCGAGCACGCGGAAGGCTTCCTGGCGCGCCGGCCGCAGGACCTCAGCCAGCATGCCTTCGCGCCGGGGCCGACGCCCAGGGCCTTCGTCACCTACAATCCGCTCGGGGTGGTGCTGGCGATCATGCCGTGGAACTTCCCGTTCTGGCAGGCGATCCGCTTCGCCGCGCCCAACCTCATGGCCGGCAACGGCGCGGTGCTGAAGCACGCCTCGAACGTCCCCGGATGCGCGCTGGCGCTGGAGGCGCTCTTCCGTGAGGCCGGCTTTCCCGAGCACCTGTTCAGCACCGTCCTCGTCGGCTCAAAGGACATCGGGCCGCTGATCGAGGATCGCAGCATCGCCGCCGTCACCCTGACCGGCAGCGTCGCGGCCGGCCGGTCGGTCGCCGCCGTCGCCGGCAGGCTCCTGAAGAAGACGGTCCTGGAGCTGGGCGGCTCCGACGCCTACGTGGTGCTGGAGGATGCCGACCCGGTCGCCGCGGCCAGGGTCTGCGTCGCCGGCCGCATGGTCAACGGCGGCCAGAGCTGCATCGCCGCCAAGCGCTTCGTGGTGGTCGAGGCGATCCGCGAGGCCTTCGAGCAGGCGGTGGTCGAGCAAATGCGGGCCTTCGCCATGGGCGACCCGACCTCGCCCGAAACCAAGCTTGGGCCGCTTGAGAGCGTCGAGTCGCGCGACCGCATCGCCGATCAGGTGCGGCGCAGCGTCCAGGCCGGGGCGCGGCTGCTGCTGGGCGGCGAGACGCCCGAGCGCCCCGGCGCGTGGTATCCGGCGACGGTGCTGACCGGCGTCGCGCCTGGGCAGGCCGCGCATGACGAGGAAGTGTTCGGTCCGGTGGCGGCGATCATCTCCGCCAGCGGCGAGGCCGACGCCATCCGCATCGCCAACGACAGCGCGTTTGGGCTCGGCTCGGCGGTGATCAGCGGCGACGTCGAGCGCGCCGAACGCATCGCCGCCGACGACCTCAACGCCGGCATGGCCTTCGTCAACGCCAATGTGCGCAGCGATCCGCGCCTGCCGTTCGGCGGCGTGAAGGACTCCGGCTACGGCCGCGAAGTCTCGGACTTCGGCATCCGCGAGTTCTGCAACATCAAGACCGTGGTGGTTCAGCCGCTGACCGCCGCCTGAGCCTTCGCGCCCACGCGTCGAGTTCGGCCAGATCGTCCTCGGAACGGCGGATCTCGGCGGCCCGGGCCTTGCCGGCGCCAGCGGCCCGGCATACCAGCTTCGCCATGCCCGACCTTGAGTCCGATCAGGCGGCGCTGCGCGCCTCGCGCGGGGCGTTGGCCGCCCTGCTGACCGTGATGATGCTCAACATGATCGGTTTCGGCGTCATCGTGCCGCTGCTGCCGTTCTATGCGCGCTCGTTCCATGCCCCCGGCTGGCAGATCGGGTTGATGTTCTCGGCTTACGCCTCCGGCGCTTTTTTCGGCGAGCCGTTCTGGGGGCGGCTCTCGGATCGCATCGGGCGAAAGCCGCTGCTGGTGACCACGGTCGCCGCCAACTGCGCCTGCTTTCTCGCCCTCGCCTTCGCGCCGAACATCGCCGCCGCCACGCTGATCCGGTTCCTGGGCGGCGTCGCCGGCGGCAACGGCTCGGTGGTCAGCAGCTACATCGCCGACGTGACGCCGGTGGCCGCTCGGCCGGGCCGCATGGGCGCGCTGGGCGCGGCCTACAATGTCGGCTTCATCTTCGGCCCTGGCCTCGGCGGCCTGCTGGCGCGCCCGGACATCGGCCCGGCCGGCTTCCGGCCGCCCTTGCTCGTCGCCTCCGCCCTCGCGGCGGCCTCCGCCCTGCTCATCCTGCTGTTGGTGCGCGAGAGCCGCGTCCACGAGCGGCAGGCGGGGCAGCTGAGCCAATGGACCGCCGTCGGCGCCGCCTTTCGAGATCCGGTCATCGGACCGCTGATGCTGCTCACCTTCGTCGTCGGGCTGGCCTTCAACGGGTTCGAGTCGACATTCGGCTTCTGGGCGACGCATCGGTATCGCTGGTCCACCGCGGTGATCGGCTATGCCTTCACCGCCGCCGCCATCACCGCGACGCTGGGGCAGGCCGCGCTCACCGGCCCGCTCTCGCGGCGCTTCGGCCAGATACCGATGCTGGCGGCCGGCATCGTCGTCACCGCGATGTGCCTCCTGGCTCAGCCGCTCTCGCCAACCGGGGCGGCCAGCATCGCCTTCATGGCCGCCATGTCGCTGGGCCAGGCGTTCGCCTATCCGAACACGATGGCGCTGATCTCTCGGGCCGCCAGCGCCGATCGCCAGGGCCAGACGCTCGGCCTCAACAACGCGATGGACTCCTTTTCGCGTCTGATCGGCCCGCAGGCGGCGCTGGCGCTGTTCGCATGGGCGCCCGACGCCCCATTCTATGTCGGGGCCGGCGTCCTTGCGCCCACCGTGCTTCTGGCCCTCGCCGCGGGGCGTTCCCTTCGCCGCCAACGCCACTGATTTTCCGCCCCGGCCCCCGTCGCCGCGCCCGGCTTGTGGCCTGGCGCGCGCCGCCGTACAGTTCCGGCTGCAAACCAGCCCGCCCGGGGGAGACCAGCATGCAATCGCCCATGTCCAACCAGAAAGGAGATCCCCACAACCAGGACATGATGCTTCATGCAATCGATCACCGAAGGGGCGCCGGCGGATGTAGCGGCTAGCCGCCTCGTCGCGGAGCCCGCGGCTCCGCCGACCCATCCCCATTCCAGTCCGGCGGCGCGCTCCGCCGGCCGGTCCCGCGCCGCGAGCCTCACCGGGCTTTCCGGTCCGCGGCTGAAGAAATTCCTTTCCTATTACCGCCCGCACCTGGGACTGCTCGCGGCCGACCTCGGCTGCGCCATCCTGGTGGCGGCGACGGCGCTCGCCCTGCCGCTCGGGGCCAACTACGTGGTCAAGCGCCTGGCTATCGGCGGGGCGCACGGCGCCGTCGTCCGCGAGATCTGGACCATGGGCGCGCTGATGCTCGGCCTCATCGCCGCCCAGGCCCTCGCCACCCTGTTCGTCGACTACCAGGGCCACGTCATGGGCGCGAAGATGGAGAGCCAGCTGCGCCGCGAGCTGTTCGAGCACTACCAGGCGCTCTCCTTCGGCTTCTACGACACCCAGCGGGTCGGCCAGCTGATGAGCCGCATCTCCAACGACCTGTTCTCGCTCGCCGAGCTCTACCACCACGGCCCCGAGGACCTGGCCATCGCGGTGCTGAAGTTCGCCGGCGCGTCTTTCATCCTGCTGCGCATCGACCCGCCGCTGACCCTGCTGATCCTGGGGGCGACGCCGTTCGCGGCGGCCTACGCCCTGCACTTCAACGGCCGCATGAACGCGGCGCTGCGCAGCGCCAAGGTGCGGATCGCCGCCATCAACGAGCGGGTGGAGGACTCGCTCTCCGGCATCCGGGTGGTGAAGTCGTTCGCCAACGAGGCGCTTGAGGTGGCCCGCTTCGAGGCCGAGAACGCCGCCTTCCTGGCCACGCGCCGGTTCGGCTACAAGGCCGAGGCCTATTTCTCCGTCGGCCTCGACACCTTCGCCGGCCTGATCACCGTGGCGGTGATCGTGGTCGGCGCGCTGCGCATCACCCACGCCTCGCTGGGCATCGCCGACCTGCTCACCTACCTGCTCTGCGTCGGCATCCTGGTCGATCCGATCAAGCGGGCGGCCAACTTCGCCCGCTCCTGGCAGGAAGGCGTCACCGGCTTCAGCCGCTTCATGGAGCTTCTGGAGGTCGCGCCGGAGGTCCGCGATGCGGCCCATGCGCGGCCGCTGACCGACGTCGCCGGCGAGGTGGCGCTGCGCGGCGTCAGCTTCCACTATCCCGGCCATGCGCGGCTGGTGCTGCGCGACCTCGACCTGGAGATCGCCGCCGGCGAGTTCGTGGCGCTGACCGGCCATTCGGGCGTCGGCAAGTCCACCCTCTGCTCGCTGATCCCGCGCTTCTACGACGCGCGCCAGGGCGTCGTGACCATCGACGGGATCGACGTGCGCGACCTGACCCTGGCCTCGCTCCGCCGCGCCATCGGCGTCGTGCAGCAGGACGTCTACCTGTTCGCCGGCACGGTGGCCGAGAACCTCGACTACGGCCGGCCGGGGGCGAGCCGGGCCGAGATCGTCGAGGCGGCGCGGCATGCCCAGGCCCATGAGTTCATCATGGATCTGCCGCGGGGCTACGACACCGACATCGGCCAGCGCGGCGTCAAGCTCTCCGGCGGCCAGAAGCAGCGGCTGACCATCGCCAGGGTGTTCCTGAAGGACCCGCCAGTGCTGATCTTCGACGAGGCCACCAGCGCCCTCGACGTCGAGAGCGAGCGGGCCATCCAGGCGGCGCTGCAGCAGCTGGCCTCGGGCCGCACCACCCTGGTCATCGCCCACCGCCTGTCCACCGTGCGCCACGCCGACCGCATCGTGGTGCTGGGCGAAGACGGCGTCCTGGAGCAGGGGACCCACGAGGCGCTGATCGGCGCCCGCGGCGCCTACTTCGCCCTCTGCGAAGCCCAGGCGAGCATCTAGGCCAGTCCTCTTCCTTTCCGTCATGGCCCGACTTGTTCGGGCCACCCATGATCACCGTCGAACGCAGGTGTTTGTGGGTCCCCCGCATTGGCTGCTACGCGCCTCTGCTTCGCAGGCCGCCTTCGGCTCCAGCGGGGGATGACGGTGCAAGAGGGCATCGTGGCGCCGGGGCCTCGGCGGAGCGGCGCGCCTCTTCTTACAAATGATAATGCTTCGCAATAACGAATTGAGGTGTTAGCTGTGCGCCGCCGGTATTCCACGCCCGGGCGGCGAGGACGCCAGGCGGTTTGGATGCAGTGAGCGAGGGGCTTTTTCGCATGCGGTCTTCTTCGGGTTCCGGTCAGGCTCCGGCCTCCCTCGGTGTCGCGGTTCATGCGATCGGCGCGCTCGGCGTCTGCGTGACCGGCGCAGGGGCCGCCCCGGCGGCGCTCGCCCAGACCACGCCGCCCGACGGGGCGGCCGATCAGCCCGAGGTCGCCAACGACGTCGTCGTCACCGGGCTGCGGCCGCTGCTGGGCGGCAAGGTCCCGCTGACGGTCAAGGACACGCCGCAGTCGGTAAATGTGGTGCCGCTGCAGGTGCTGCAGGCGCAGGGGGCGACCCGGCTGGAGGACGCCCTGAAGAACGTGCCGGGCGTGACGCTGAACGCCGGCGAGGGCGCGGCCCGCGGCGACACCATCAACATCCGCGGCTTTTCGGCCTTCAACGACTTCTTCCTCGACGGCGTCCGCGACGCCGCCGTCTATGTGCGCGACCCCTTCAACCTGCAGTCCATCGAGGTGCTCAAGGGCCCGTCCGCCACGCTGTTCGGCCGTGGCTCGACCGGCGGCGTCGTCAATCAGGTCGGCAAGGCGCCGACGCTCGCGCCGCTCGGGGTGCTGACCGGCGACGTCGGCACGAACGATGAATATCGCGGCGCGCTCGATCTCGACCAGCCCATCGGCCAATCGGCGGCCTTCCGCCTCAATGCCATGGGCGAATCCTCAGGGGTCGCCGACCGCGATGACGTGAGGAACCGGCATTGGGGCGTGGCGCCGGAAGTCTCCCTCGGGCTCGGCCAGCCGACCGCGCTGACCCTGGCCTATTACCACCTGTCGGAAAACGACGTGCCCGACTCCGGCGTTCCGTTCGTCAACGGCGCGCCGGCCCGCGTGAACCGCGACAATTTCTACGGCCTGACCTCCGACCACGCGATCTCAGAGGTCGACATCGGGACCATGCTGGTCAAGCACGACGTCAACGCGCACCTGACCCTCAGCAACACGCTGCGCTACGCCAACTACGCCTTCAACTACCAGCTCGACGAACCGAACTTCGGGACTGAGGTGATCGGGCCCGGAACGCCGCTGACCGACATCCTGGTCGGCCGCGACTCTCCCAGCAGCTCGGGCGAGCAGACCAACCTCACCGACCAGCTGGACCTGACCGCGCGGTTCTCCACCGGCTTCCTGACCCACACCCTGGCGACGGGGATCGAGCTGGCGCGGCAGACCAACGACCTCGACAGCGACACCAACCCGTTCAACGGCGACAACAGCTGGATTCCCGAAACCCCGCTGCCGGCGCCCGATCCGCATGAGGCGCGGCCGTTCGAGCCGGTCAGCAAGACCCAGCACACCATCGCCGATTCCGAAGCCGCCTACCTGACCGACACCATCAACATCGGCCCGTGGTTCGACCTGATCGCCGGGGTGCGGGTGGACCGCTTCGCCGCCGTCTACCGGCAGACCACCCTCGCCACCGGCGCGGTGCTCAATCTCAGCCACGCCGATCTGGTTCCCAGCCCGCGCGTCGCCCTGGTCTACAAGCCCGCGCCCTGGCAGAGCGTCTACGTGTCCTACGGAACCTCGTTCGACCCCTCGGCCGAGGCGCTGACCCTGACCAGCGCCACCGCCGACCTGGGGCCGGTGAAGGCGACCACCTACGAGGCCGGCTCGAAGACCAGCGTGCTGGGCGGCGGCCTTTTGCTCACCGGCGCGGTCTTCCACACCGAGGTGGACAACGCCCAGGTCAACGATCCGGAAAACCCGACCACCACCCTCTTGCAGGGCAAGGAGGCGGTGCAGGGCTTCGAGCTGGGCGCCAGCGGCCATGTCGGTCGCCTGGAGATCATCGCCGGCTATACCTACCTCGACGGGAGAACCTCCGGGACCATGGGCAGGACCGCCCCGGTCATGGCCTATCACAACGCGCTGATCCCCAACCTGGCGCGCAACGCCGCCAATCTGTGGGCGGAGTATTACATCAGCGAGCCCTGGGAGGTCGGACTCGGCGTCAACTATCTGGACCGCCGCGCCGGCAATATCGTCACCGCCGGGACCACCCCGGCGTTCGCGCCGAGCTATGTGGTCTGGAGCGCGATGACCTCCTACCGGATCACCCCAAAGCTGACCGCGCAGATCAACGTCATCAACCTGTTCGACGCGCTCTACTACGACAACATCTACTACACCTCCGCATCGGAGAACCACGTCATCCCGGGCGCCGGCCGCACGGTGAAGTTGACCCTGAGGGCGGCCTTCTGATGCGGCGGGCAACGCCTCGGAGGCCGGCCGCGCCCCCGGACGCGGCGGCCGAGGCCGAGGCCCATTACCTACGCATGTGGCGGCTGCGCCAGATGAGCCCCGGCGAGCTGCGCCTCCTCCTGGCCGGGGAGGACGTCGCGCCCTGGATCGAGAGCGCCGCCCGCTACGGGGTGGCCGAGGCGCAGGTGCGGCTGGCGCAGATGCACCTCGACGGCGCCGGGGCGCCCCGCGACGCGGGCGTCGCCCTGGCCTGGTTCACCCGCGCGGCCCGGAAGGGCTCGGCTGAGGCCATGAACATGGTCGGCCGCTGCCACGAGAACGGCTGGGGCGCGGCGGAGGACCTCGCCGCCGCCGCTCGCTGGTACAGGGCCTCGGCCGAGGCCGGGCACGACTGGGGCCAATACAACTACGCCAACCTGCTGTTCGACGGCCGCGGCGTCGGCCGCGATCAGCGGCAGGCCGTCGTCTGGTATGGCCGGGCGGCAGGCCAGGGCCACGCCCGCGCGATGAACCTGCTGGCGCGCTGCTGCGAGGAGGGCTGGGGGACGCCGCGCGACACGGCTGTGGCCTATGCCTGGTATCGGCGCGCGGCGGAGGGCGGCTATTTCCGCGCCCAATACAACTACGCCACCCTGCTGGCCGCCGAGGGCCGCATGGACGATGCGCTGGGCTGGTTCGAGACCGCCTGCCGCGCCGCCACGCCGGACAGCCGGCGCGGCCTGATCGACGGCCTGGCGCGCCGGCCCGACCCGCGATTGTCCGCGCTCGGACGGCGGCTGGCGGGGGCCTGTCCGTTGACGCCTGAGCTCTCTATCGGCCGATGATCCTCCACATCCAGAATGTGCTGAACCCCGAGCAGGTGCGCCGTTGCCGGGAGGTGCTGGCCAAGGCCGCATGGGTCGATGGCCGGGTCACCGCCGGCGAGCAGTCCGGCCTGGCGAAGACCAACCTGCAGGTGCCGGAGGATGCCCCCGAGGCGAGGGCGCTCGGCGACGTCGTGCTGAAGGCCCTGGCGGGTGATCCTCAGTTCATGTCGGCGGCCCTGCCGCTTCGGGTCTATCCGCCGCTGTTCAACCGTTACGGCGAGGGCATGGGTTTCGGCGCCCATGTCGACAACGCCATCCGCATCTCGCCGGTCACCGGCGGCCGCTACCGGACCGACCTCTCCTGCACACTCTTCCTCACCGATCCAGACCGTTACGGCGGCGGCGAACTGGTGATCGAGGGCGGGGCTGAGCCGGTGAAACTGCCGGCCGGCGACATGATCCTCTATCCGGCCACCAGCGTGCACCGGGTCGAGCCGATCACCCGCGGCGAGCGCCTGGCCTCGTTCTTCTGGGTCCAGTCGATGGTCGCCGACCCGGGCCGGCGCGCCTTGCTGCACGACCTCGACCGCTCGATCAGCGCCGCCCGCGCCGACCTCGGCGACGACCATGCCGCCGCCGTCTCGCTGGTCGGGGCCTATCACAACCTGCTGCGCATGTGGTCCCAGGTCTGAGCGGCCGCCGCCGTCAGGTTCCGCTCCACTGGCGCACGGCGGCCACGTCGACGTGGACGAAGTTCGACACCGGGTAGAAGCCGACGCCGCCGGCCTTCAGGCTCAGCGCGGCGCGATGCAGATGGTCGAGCTCGACGCCTTCGACGCGGATGTCCGAGGCCTTGCCGAGCAGGTGCTGGCTGTGCGCCGCGACCTCGCCGCTCTCGGCGTGCAGGGCGGCGTTGGTCGCCGGCGAGCGGTAGCCGCTGATCAGCTGGAACGGCCGGTTGACCTCCAGCCTGGCCTGGATCGCGTGCAGCAGGTCGAACAGCCGCGGATCCATGGCGTGCTCCTGGCCGTTGCGCCAGTCGCGCATCACCCGCATCGCCTCGGCCAGGGCGTCCGGCACGTATTTGCCGGCCTCCCAGTAGACCGCGTCCAGCGTCTCGCCGGTGTGCAGGTTGTGCAGGAAGGCGCGGCGGATGTCGGCCGGCAGGCTCGGCGCCGGCGGGATGGCCGCCCGGAGGCTCGGCGCGGCGGCGGCCCTCCGAGCGGGCGGGATCTCGATCAGCGAGCGCCCCAGGGGGTTGGCGCCGGCCAGGGCGGCGAGACCCGCTCCGGCGCTGAGTCCGAGGAAGCTTCGTCGAGCAATATCCATCCAAGCACATCCGCTTCGGCGCGCCTTGCAGCGCGCGAGGTTGATCGCCCCCAATGTCCCGAGGGGCTCGAAGTGCTTGTTTTTTCTCCGAAGTTCAACCTTGGCCGGAAGATGATGCGTCGAGGAGTCGCACCAGCATGGCGTCCCAGCCGTACGGATCCTGGCGCAGGACCACCTGTCCGTCCTGCACGTAGGCGGTCCAGTAGAGCAGATAGATCGGCACCGGCTGGGGCAGGTCGATGGTCTGCGTCTGGTCGGTGGCCAGCGCCTGGTCGATCCGCTCTGGGCTCCATCCCGGCGCGGTGGAAAGCAGCGCCTTGGCGAGGTCGAGGGCGTGCTGCAGCCGCACGCAGCCATGGCTGACCGAGCGCTGCGCCAGGTTGAAGGCGGTCTTGGCCGGGGTGTCGTGCATGTAGACGCCATAGGCGTTGTCGAACTCGAACTTGACCTGGCCGAGGGCGTTTTTCGGGCCGGGCTTCTGGATCACCGGGGCGATGCTGCTCGAGCCCTTGGTGAAGCCTTCGCGGGCGAAATAGCCGTGGTCGCGGCGCGCCTTCGGGTAGATTTCCTTTGCGGCGATGTCGGCTGGCACGTGCCAGGCCGGGTTCAGCACCACGTCGGTGATCTTCGAGATCAGGATCGGCGTCTCGTCGTCCGGCTTGCCGGCCGCGGCCAGCATGTGCATCACGTCGCGGCCGTCGTTGTAATAGTCCATCGCCCCGGAAGCGGCGTCGACCTCGATACGGGTGGGGGGTGGGTCGCGCGGAACCCAGCGCCAGCGCTGCAGGTTGGCGCGGATCTGGTCGATGCGCCCTTCGACCGGCGTGTTCAGCGCCGCATAGGTTTCAGGGCCGACGAAGCCGGCGTCCTTCAGGCCGTAACGCGACTGGAAGCGGGACAGCGCCGCGGCGAGGCCGGCGTCGAAGCGGTCGCTCGGCGGCTGGCCGGCCAGGGCGGGGTCCTCGACCGCGAGCCGGGCCCTCAGCGCCGCGACCCGGGTCCCACGGGCGCCCGGCCGCAGCGGCGGGCCTTGCGGCACGGGCTTCCAGCCCCCCTGGGCGGCGAGCTTCTGATACGCCGCGAGCGCCTGGACCAGCGCGGCATAGCGCGGCGAGGGGGGCGGCAGCGACTTCAGCCACTCGGCGAGTCCGTCGTGGACCAGCGCCGCGCGCAGCTCGGCGCCGGCATCGTAGGGCGGCGGGCGGACGCCCCACTCCTTGGGGAACTGGTCGGTCGGCAGGCCGAGGCCGTGCTGGGCCCTGGCGTAGGCGATGATCGCCTTGCGCAGCTCTTCCTGGCCGCGGGCCTGTTCGGCCGGATCGGTGGAGGCGGCGAGGGCGGCGATCTGCTGCACGTCGCCGAACGCGCTGGGGGCGAAGCCCTGCTGGGGCGCGGCCTGAAGGGTCTGCACCACCGCCTGCACCTGATCGGACCGCAACGGCCCGTCGGCGGCGGCCGGGTTGTCGGCCCGAGCCGGCTGGGAGGACTGCGCCGGCGGCGCCGGCTGCGCCGGCTGTCCGCCGCCGCCCCTGTCGCAGGCGGAAAGGCCCAGGGCCGCCGGAAGGGCGGCGGCGCTGACCAGCAGCAACAGGGGGGTGCGGAGGAGGCGGGGGGATCGGGTGCTCACGCCGCCTGAACGCACGGCGCGGCTTTCGGTTACCGCCGCGCCGCATCGAGCGCGCCGAGCGCTTCTGTCGCCTCGAACGATTCGACCGCCGTGATGCGCGGCCAGTCCGGCGTCTGGTTGCGGAACCAGGTGAGCTGGCGCTTGGCGTAGCGTCGGGTGGCCTGCTGGGCGGCGGCGATGGCGGCGTCGAGCGAGGCTTCGCCGGCGGCGTGGGCGGCCAGTTCGCGCAGGCCCACCGCCTTCATGGCCGGCAGGCGAGGGTCGAGGCCGCGCGCCATCAGGGCGGCCGCCTCTTCGATCGCCCCGGCCCGCGTCATCGCGATCAGGCGGGCGTCGATGCGGGCGTAGAGCGCCTCGCGCGGCGGCTCCAGCACCACGGCGCGCCAGGCGTCGGCCGCGATCGCCGGGACCGTCTGCGCCTGCCAGGCGCTGAGCGCGCGGCCGGTGGCGCGGGCCACCCCCAGGGCGCGGGTCAGCCGCTGGCGATCACCGGGCGAGATGCGGGCTTCGGCCAGGGGGTCCAGCCCGCGCAGGGCGTCGCGCACGGCGGCTTCGCCTTCGACGTCGTAAGCGCGCTCGGCCGCCTCCCGTTCGGCGCGAGGCACGGGCGGGATGTCCGCCAGGCCTTGGGTCAGAGCGCGGAAATAAAGGCCCGTGCCGCCGGTCACGATCGCCGGCCGGCCGCGCGCGGCGATCTCGGCCAGGGCCGCCCCGGCCGCCGTCAGCCAGCGCCCGACCGACCAGCCGTCGGCGGCGTCGGCGACCCCGAACAGGTGGTGCGGCGCGGCGGCTTCCTCTTCGGCGGCGGGCCGCGCGCTCAGGATCCGCAGGTCGCGATAGAGCTGCAAGGCGTCGGCATTGACGATCTCGCCGCCGGTTTCGCGCGCCAGCCGCAGCGCCAGCGCCGACTTCCCGCTTGCGGTGGGGCCGGCGATCAGCCAGATGCGGGCCTCCATGCTGGTCGTCCTCACCCTCGTCGCGCCCGATCTCACTAGCCTGGAAACCAACCTGCCGCACGCCCTGGAGGCGGTGGCCGGCTCGGGCTGCACCATCCGCGAGACCGACATCCTTGGCGACGGCGCCGCCGACCTGATCGTCGAGCACGATGATCCGCGCGTCATCCACCGCGCCGCGACGACCGCGCTCCAGTACGCCCCCATCGATCTCTGCGCCCAGCCGCTGGAGCACCGGCGCAAGCAGCTGCTGGTCGCCGACATGGATTCCACCATCATCGGCGTCGAATGCCTGGACGAGCTGGCCGACTTCGCCGGCCTGAAAGCCGAGGTCGCCGCCATCACCGAGCGGGCCATGCGCGGCGAGGTGGATTTCGAGTCCGCCCTGCGCCAGCGGGTCGCCATGCTGAAGGGCCTGCCGCTGGCCGAGCTGGCCCGCGCCCATGCGGAGCGGGTGAGGCTCAATCCGGGGGCGCGGACCCTAGTGCGGACCATGGCGGCCGATGGCGCGCGCTGCGTGCTGGTCTCCGGCGGCTTCGACTTCTTCACCGCCCGCGTCGCCGAGGCGGCCGGCTTCCACCTGGACCGCGCCAACCGGCTGATCGAGGCGGACGGCGCCCTGGCCGGCCTGGTCGCCGAACCGATCCTCGGCCGCGAAGCCAAGCTCGCGGCGCTAATCGAGGAGGCGGCGGCGCTGGGCGTCGACCTGGTCGACACCGCCGCGATCGGCGACGGGGCCAACGACCTGGACATGATCCGCGCGGCCGGCCTCGGCGTCGCCTACCGCGCCAAGCCGCTGGTGGCGGCCGAGGCCGACGCGCGCATCGACCACGCCGACCTCACCGCTCTGCTCTATTTCCAGGGCTATTCGGCCGACCGGTTCGTGACCGACTGATGCAAGGCTTGATCTTCCCCCGGCCCGTCCGCGCCGTGATCTTCGACATGGACGGTCTTCTGGTCGACACCGAAGTCCCGGTCCGCGACGCCCTGATGAACGCCGCGGCCGGCATCGGCCGCGAGCTGCCGGCGACGGTGTTCCTCTCCATGGTCGGGACCACCAGCGCCCATTCCGACGCCATCCTGGTCGAGCATTTCGGCGAGGGCTTCGACCTCGCCGCCTTCCAGGCCGAGGTGTGGCGGCTTTTGGAGACGCGGTTCGATCTTGGCGTGCCGCTGAAACCCGGCGCGCTCGAGCTGCTCGCCCTGGTCGACCAGATCGGCCTGCCCAAGGCCCTGGTCACCTCGTCCAGCCGCCGCGCCGTCGACCGTCACCTGCCGGCCGAGGTGGTGGCGCGCTTCGCCCACCTGGTCACCCGCGAGAGCGTCGAACGCGGCAAGCCGCATCCAGAGCCTTATCTCAAGGCCGCCGCCGCGCTCGGCATCGCGCCGCGGGACTGCCTGGCGCTGGAGGACTCCCACAACGGCGTCCGCAGCGCCCACGCCGCCGGCATGATGGCGGTGATGGTCCCCGACCTGCTCGAAGCCACCGACGAGATGCGCGAAAAGACCATCGCCATCGCGCAGAGCCTGCACGACGTGCGCCTGGCGCTGACCTAGGCAACCCGCCAACTTCCGCTCCACTCATCCCGCGAAGCGGGGACTCAGGTTCCGCTGTCCGGCAAGCGCGTCGCTGCCGCGAGATTGAAGGTTCACCACGAAGGACACAAAGTACACTAAGGACACGAAGAGGCCGCTGACCCTTGCTCTTCTTCGTGTGCTTAGTGTGCTTCGTGTTAAATTACCTGGCTTCCCGCTTCGCGGGCATGACCGGGTAGTTCACCGGCCGCCGCCGGGGCCGGATTTCAGGTATTTCAGGAAGGCGCTGTCCGGGGACAGCACGAAGGTCGTGTCGCCCTGGCCGAGGGCGGCGTTGTAGGCCTGCATGGTGCGGTAGAAGGCGGCGAAGCCGGGGTCGCGGCCGAAGCTCTTGGCGAACAGCTGCGCCCGCTGGGCGTCGCCGTCGCCGCGGATGCGCGCGGCGTCGCCGTCGGCGGTGGCGATGGTGACGGTCGCCTCCTTGTCGGCCTCGGCCATGATCTCCAGCTTCTTCTGCTCGCCGACCGCCTTGATCTGCGCGGCCATCTGCTGGCGCTCGGTCTTCATGCGCTGATAGACCGCCTCGGCGTTGGCGTCGGGCAGGTCGGCGCGCTTGATGCGCAGGTCGATCACCTGGATGCCCAGCCGTTCGGCCCTGGCCTGGGCGGCGACCTCGGCGGTGGCCTGGGCCATCAGCTGGCTGCGCCGGCCGGAGATGATGTCGGGCGAACTGGCCGATCCCAGCACCTCGCGCAGGGTGGCGCTGACCAGCCGGTCCAGCCGGTCGTGCGCCGTCGCGTCGTCGCCGAGGCTGGTGTAGAAGGCGATCGGATTGGTGATCCGATAGCGCAGGAAGGCGTCGACCACCAGCCGCTCCTGGTCGGCGGCGATGATCTCGGCCGGGTCGGCGTCCAGCCCCTGGTTGCGCTTGTCCAGCCGCACGATGCTTTCCCAGGGCGCCTTTACCTTCAGGCCCGGATCGGTCTCGCCCAGGGCGTTGATCACCCTCACCGGCCGGCCGAAGCGCAGCACGATGACCTGGGAGCGCTGGCCGACGGTGAACAGGGTGTTGGCCGCCAGCACGGCGGCGAGCGCCGCCAGCACCGCGGCGACGATGATCGACCGGCGCTTCATTGGCCGGCTCCGGCTTGAGCCGGTTGGGCGGGCTGAGCCGATTGCGCCGGCGGCGCCGGCTGCACGGTGACGTCCGGCGTCGGCTGCGGCGGCGGCTGGGACGCATCGGCGCCGCGGGGCCGGAAGACGTCCGGCGGCAGGATGATCGGCGCGGTCGCGCCCTTGGCGTCGACGATCACCTTGGCCGACTTGCCCAGCACCCGCTCCAGGGTCTCCAGATAGAGCCGCTGGCGGGTCACCGCCGGGGCGCGGCGGTACTGGGCGTCGACGGCGCTGAAGGCGTCGGCCTCGCCTTGCGCCTCGGCGATCACCTGCTGGCGATAGCCCTGGGCGGCCAGTTCCTTCTGGGCGGCGGTGCCCTTGGCCTCATTGACCACCTTGTTGGAATAGGCGGTGGCCTGGTTGATGGCCGACTGGGCGTCCTGGGCGGCGCTCTGCACCGCCTGGAAGTCGGGCACCACCTCGGCCGGCGGGTTGGCCGAGGCGATCTGCACCGAAACCACGGTGACGCCGGCGCCGTAGCCGTCGAGAATCTTCTGCATCAGCGCCGCCGACTGCGCCTCGACCTTGGCCTTGCCCGTGGCGATGACGTCGGTGAGGGTCGAGCGGCCGACCACCTCGCGCATGGCGCTCTCGGCCACCGCCTTGATGGTGTCGTCCTGGTCCTTGATGTCGAACAGGTAGCGGCGCGGATCGTCGATGCGCCATTGCACGCTGAAGGCCACGTCGACGATGTTCTCGTCGCCGGTCAGCATCAGGCTCTCCTTCGGCAGCTCGCCGGACCTGGAGCCGATGTTGGTCTGGTTGACCGTGGTGACCGGAACCTGCTGCACCCGCTCGATCGGAACGGGAAGATGGTAGTGCCAGCCCGGCCCGGCCGTGCGGCTATAGGCGCCGAAGGTGGTGACCACCCCTTCCTGGTCGGCGTGCACGCCATAGAAGCCGGACAGCAGCCACAGGCCGACGATCGCCGCCGCCAGGGCCGGGACCAGCCGCCGCCAGAGGCCGGGGCCCATGACGCCGAACTCGGTCTCCAGGCGCCGCCGCACCCGCCGCCACAGCGCGATCAGGTCGTCGGGCGGGGAGGGCGGCGGCCCGGGCCGGCGCGGGCCCTCGCCGCGCGGGCCTTCTCCACGAGGCCCTTCTCCACGGGGAGTGTCGCCGCGCGAGCGTCCCTGATCGTCCCGCTCTTCGCCGACGCCGCCGGCCGACGGCGGCGCGGCGCCCCAGGGGCCGGGCTTGGGACCCGGTTTGGGGCCGGGCTTCTGGCCAGGCTTGGCGCCGGTATCGGAATTGTCGCTCCAGGGCATGGGTTGGCGTGGTCTCTTTCGTCGTCTCGCCCAGGCGCGCCTGGCTCGCCGCCCGCCAAGGCTTGTAAACCGACGCGCGGACCCGGATATGAAGCCCTCCCGGTGACTGTGCAAGACGTGACGCCTGATGGCTGACCCTTCCAACCCCGATCGCGCCACGGTGCTGGCGGCGCTCGACCAGGTGCGCGACCCCAGGTCAGGGCGCGGCCTGGCGGCGGCGGGGCTGGTGCAGGCGCTGGTGCTGGGCCCCGATCGCGCCGGCTTCATGATCGAGGTGGCGGCCGCCGATGCGGGCCTCTACGCCCCCGTCCGCGACGCCGCCGAGGCGGTGTTGCGCGAGGTCAGCGGCGCCGAAAAGATCCAGGTGGTGCTGACCGCTTCCGCCGGACCGCCCCCCCGACATGCCGAAAATGAGCGGCCGCCCGACCCGAACGTTGTGCGGGTGCGGCGCGGCGCGCGGCTGTCGCCCGAGGCCCAGGCGCAGATGTCGCCGGCGCGGCCGACGGCGGCGCTGAAGCCGGCCAATGTCCGCCACGTGGTCGCCGTCTCCAGCGCCAAGGGCGGGGTCGGCAAGTCCACCGTGGCGCTGAACCTGGCCGCGGCCATGGCCATGCTCGGCCGCCGCGTCGGCCTGCTCGACGCCGACGTCTACGGCCCCTCCATCCCGCGCATGAGCGGCCTGGACGGCGACCCGGAGCTGAACGCCGAGCGCAAGCTGGTTCCGCTGCAGGCCTGGGGCCTGAAGATCATGTCGATCGGCTTCCTGGTCGACGAGGGCGCGCCGATGATCTGGCGCGGGCCGATCGCCTCCTCGGCGCTGAACCAGATGCTCAACGACGTCGCCTGGGCCAGCGAGGACGCGCCGCTGGACGTCCTCCTCATCGACATGCCGCCTGGCACCGGCGACGTGCAGCTGACCCTGGCCCAGCGGGTGTCGCTGTCCGGCGCGGTGGTGGTCTCGACCCCGCAGGAGGTGGCGCTGATCGATGTGCGCCGGGGCGCGGCCATGTTCGAGAAGACCCATGTGCCGATCCTGGGCGTGGTCGAGAACATGGCCTATTTCCCCGATCCGGCGACCGGCGCGCCGATCCCGATCTTCGGCCGCGGCGGGGCCAGGGCCACGGCCGAGGCCCTGGGCGCGCCCTTCCTCGGCGAGATCCCCATCGAGATCGCCCTGCGCCAGGCCTGCGACGACGGCCGGCCCCTGGTCGCCGACGGCGGCGACAGCGCCGCGTCCAAGGCCTTCCTGGCCATGGCCGAGAGCGTGCTGGACGCCCTGGACCGCTCCAGCCTGAAGCCGCCGCCGAAGATCGTCTTCGAGGACTAGGGCGGCACGATGGACTTCGACCCCGGCGAGATCGCCTACGTGCCGACCACCGGCGTCAGCCAAGTGTTCGAGACGCCGCTGGTCCAGGCCAGCGAAGAGGCGTTGCGGGGCTACGGCCACATGGTCGACGAGCCGCACGGCTTTCCCATCGAGATCGTCCGCTGGCCGGCCCAGGGCTGGCGGCCGGTCGACGCCAATTCCGGCGACCAGGGCGGCGTCGCCGAGGGCCTGTTCGAGTTCTGGTGGCGCGGCGAGACGCTCTATGGGCGCAACAACGCGGTCGGCGACAGCTACCTGTTCGGCTGGAGCCGCCTGCCGGAAGAGGCGGCCGCCGCGGGCGGCGGCGGCCGGCGCGAGCGGGCGCTGATCTGGCGCGCCAACTATCACCCGGACGGCGGCCAGCTGTTCTATCCGCTGAACGGCCAGAGCTTCGTCGTGCCGCTGGCCCTGCCCGGGGACGACGTGACGCCGGACCGGTTCGTCACCTTCCGCTGCGACGGCGGCCGGGGGCTCTACCTGCATCCGGGCGTCTGGCACGGCGCCGTCGTGCCGCTGGACGACCACGCCGAATTCCTCGACCGCCAGGGCCGCGTCCACGCCCGCGTCTCGGTCGACTTCCCCGAGGAGTTCGGCCTCTACCTCGCCGCGCCGCTGGGACCGGTCGGCGGCTGAGGCTGGCGCGCCGGCCTATTCCGCCGGCGCCTCGGTAAGGGCGGTCGGGCCGGTCAGGCTCTCCAGCGCCGCGGCTTCGTCATGGGACTCCAGCGCCGCCCGGATCTCGGCGTGGCGGGCGGAGTCCAGCTTGTAGCCGAAGAACATGGCCCCGCCGAACCAGACCAGGATGATCGGCGCGAACAGGTAGCACATCTCCAGCCCGAAGATGGCGTGCGGGGTGTTCACCACCCCTTCCTTGCCGTTGTAGCCGACCGCCGCCAGGATCGGGAAAACGATCAGCACGGTGATGGTCGCGCCGATCTTGGTGGTGGTGGTGACCATGGAGAAGATCAGGCTGGTCAGGTCCTGGCCGCGCTCCAGCCGCACCTCGTCGGTGATGTCGGCGACCATGGACCGGACCAGCACCAGGAAGGCGCTGGCGCAGAAGCCCACCGTGAACATGCCCAGCGCCGTCGGCAGCAGCAGGCCCTTGGGGATCATCATCAGCGTCGTCTGGCAGATGGCGTAGCAGACGCAGGCGATCTGAACCGTGCGGTGCTTGCTGAACCGTTGGGCAAGGCGGCCCCACAGCGGCGCGCCGAACAGTCCGGCTCCGATATAGAAGATCAGCAGGAAGCCGACATTGGCGACGCTGAAGCCTTTGGCGTCATGGAAGAAATAAACATAGAGCGGCGCCGTGGTGCCCGGTCCGAGCGTCAGCAGAAGGTCGGCGAAGATGATGCGGATCATCGCCGGGCGCGAAATGGCGTTGATCATGTCGGACACCGAGAACCTGGGCCGCGGCGCGGCGGCGGCGATCTTGTCCGGCGTGAACAGGGCGCAGATGACGAGGGCGATGGGGATGGCGACGATCAGGATCAGTCCGATCGTCGGCATGCTCTTGGCTTGGCCGAGCACGATCTTGCCGTGGGTGAAGACCGGCAGCAGCAGGATCGCCACCGAGCCGATCACGGCCATGCCGGTGGTCCAGCCATAGACCCGCGAGCGGTCGTTGTAGCTCAGCGCCAGCTTCGCCGTCCAAGCCGCCAGCCCGAGCAGCACCATCGAGGATCCGGCGGCGTAGACCAGCGACCAGAGGATCAGATAGCCGGTCGTGAAAGAGGCGGCGGATGGCGAGAGCAGCTTCCAGGTGGCGAACATGACGATGGGCGCGCCGACGACCAGCCATGGCCGGTAGCGGCCGATCGGCGTCGTGGTGCGGTCCATCAAAAGACTGACCAGCGGATCGAAGGCGATGTCGATGAACCGCACCAGGCTGATGGCCCCGGCGACCGCCAGGAAGCTGAGGCCCAGGCTGACGTAGTAGCGCGGCAGGTAGACGCCGGCGACAACCGCGAGGGCGGCCAGCGGAACCCCCATCGAGCCGAAGGCGAACACCGTCGGCAGGGATGTCCTGGCCGTCGCGGACGGCGCGGAGTCAGGGTGTGTACTCAAGGTCGATCCTCCCAAAATCGCTATTGGACGCCTTTGGCGTTCCTAATTTGCCGAATTAAATCACGCCCCTGGCCAGGGCGCACGTATCAATTCACGTTCCTCACTCGGCCGGGGCGGGGTCGCCGATGCCGCCCGGTTCGGTCTGCGAGCCGGACAAGGTGTCCAGGACGGCGGGCGTGGCGGTCAGGCCGTCGCGGGCGTCGAGGGCGGCGCGGATTTCGGCGTGGCGCTTGTCGTCGAGCTTGTAGCCGATGAAGCAGGCGGCCCCGAGCATGACGAACACCACCGGCCCGATCAGATAGACCAGCTCAAGCCCGTGGATCGCCGCAGGGGTGTTGCGGGCGCCTTCCTTGGCCTGGTAGCCGATCGTTCCGAGCACGGCGAACGAGAAGGTGATGGAAAGGGCGCCGGCGACCTTCTGGGTCATGGTGATCATCGAATAGAGCAGGCCGGCGCGGTTCTTGCCCTGCTCCAGCCGCACGGCGTCGGCGACGTCGGCGACCATGGCGCGGTCGAGCAGGGCGAAACTGGTGGCCAGGAAGCCCATCATGAACATGAAGATGCCGACCGGCAGCATGTGCCCCTTGGGCATGAAGGTGAGCAGGATCAGGCCGAGCGAATAGCCGGCCGCGGTCGCCATCAGGGTGCGGTGCTTGCCGAAGCGCATGGCCGCGCGGCTGAGCACGCCGGCCCCGACCGCGCCGGCGGCGACATAGATCAGGAGCTGGATGCTGGCCTGGGCGATGGTGAAGCCGCGCGCGTCGTGGAAATAGAACAGGTAGATCGCGCCCATCCATCCCGGTCCGAGCGCCAGGCAGAAGTCGGCGACGATGATCCGGCGCATGTCCGGCCGCAGCACCATCTGCAGATAGTCGCGCACCTGCAGGCGCTCGGACGGCGCCTCCTGGGTGATGCGCTCGGGCGTGCGCAGCAGCGCCAGTAAGACCCCGAACGGCGCGGCGAAGAAGACGAACCAGCCCATCAGCGGCACCGCGCCGCCCGGCGCCACGCCGTGGCGGCCTTCGAGCACCGACGGCAGGATCAGCACCACGGTCGCGCCGACGATGCCGACCACCTGCATCACGCCGAAGACGCGCGATCGCTCATGGTACTTGGCGGCGATCACCGACGCCCAGGCCGAGTGCGACAGGGTCAGCACCGAGGTGCCGACATAGTAGACCAGCAGCCAGCCGAACAGATAGGCGAGGGTGACCTTGGTGAGCGGCTCGAACAGCATGAAGACCGCCAGCATCAGGATCGGCACGCCGGCGATCAGCCAGGGCCGGTAGCGGCCGATGGGGGTGCGGGTGCGATCCATGACCAGGCCGAGGACGGGGTCGACGAAGGTGTCGAGGATGCGGATCAGCCCGAAAACGCCACCGACGGCCGCCAGGGCCAGCCCGAAATGGCCGGCGTAGTAGCGCGGCAGGAAGACGCCGAGGCCGATCGCCAGCGCCCCGGTCGGCAGGCCGGGCAGCGAAAAGGCGATCAGGGCCGGCAGCGAAAGCCGGGTATGGGCAGGCGATGCACTGGTCGTTGAGGTCACGCGGAGGTCCTGGACTGATGTTTCCGTTGGACGTCTCTGGCGGACGCTTGATCGCAAAACTGAACGACGGTTAGCCAGGCGACGCAAGCCCTATCCGCTTGCGCCGTCCTGCGGACGGTTTCACCGTCGCGGCGCCGCCGCATGGCAGACGGCCACGACGGTGTCGCGCAGCCATCTATGCGCCGGGTCGGCGTCCATTCGGGGATGCCACATCGCGGATACCGCGATCGGCGGCGTGCGAACGGGAAGCTCGAAGCCGACAAGGCCCTGCCCGTTGGAGTCGGCGCCGCTCGGGCTGGCGAGACCCGAACCCGGCACGAGCGCAACTAGGTCGGTGGTCCGCGCGATACGCATCGCATCCGGAAACCCGGGCACGACGGCGACGACCTCTCGCCTGAGCCCAAGCGCTTCGAGGGCGTCGTCGACCGGCCCGGTGAATTTGCCTCGGCGTGACGCCACCACATGACGGCAAGCCGCATAGCGCTCGGGCGTGATGGCGCCCTCCAGCAGGGGATGGCCGATCCGGGCCGCGCCGATGAAGACGTCGCGGAACAGGAAGCGCGCCCGCACCTCCGGGGCGGAGGTTCCCAGCACCCCGATCTCAAGGTCGATCTGTCCATCCCGGAGCGGAAGAGCGTCCTTGTCGGGCTTGGGCGCGAAGCGCAGTCGCACATGGGGCGCGACTTCGATGACCGCGGCCACCAACGGCGCGGAGAACCGGTCTATGAACCCTTCGCCGGCGCGAAGGGTGAAGACTCGCTCAAGAGCGGCGAGGTCCAGATGGCTGGAATCCGGACTTAGGACCGTGCGTACGTCGCGGGTGAGCCGATGCACCTGATCGCGCAGTTCGGCGGCGCGGGGTGTCGGCACGAGCCCGCGCCCGGCGCGCACCAGCAGCGGATCGCCGGTCGCGGATCGCAGCCGCGCCAGGGTGCGGCTCATGGCCGAAGAACTCAGGCCGAGGCGTCGGGCCGCCCCTGTCACGCTGCCCTCGGCGAGCAATGCGTCCAGCGCGACCAGCAGGTTCATATCCATGCTGTCCATGAACCAAGCCTACCGGATCCGCGTCATCAGCCATAGCGTCTGACGCAACTGTCTTGTGCGTGGGGTGCGTCTGGCGCTCGCCGACAGGGTCCCACATCTTCGCGGTCGAACTTCAAGGCGAAAGCCATCCACATTCACACGTCGAGGCGTACATTCATGCAAACCCAGCTCGTTCCGCCCTCGATGCAGGGCTGGCGAAACGTCGTGCCGGTCGGGGCGCCGGGATGCTCCCAGGGCACGCCCTATTCGTTCTGGGCGAAGGAAGGCGACCCTGCCAGGCTCGCCCTCATCCTCTCCGGCGGCGGCGCATGCTGGACCGGCGAGAACTGCGCCCTGCACGGGCAACCGCACTACCGGCCGTTCGCGGGCCTCGCGGACGGTCCGAGCGACTTCGGCGGGGTCTTTGACACGGAGAATCCGGAAAACCCGCTCGCCGGCCACACCATGGTCTTTCTTCCCACCGCGAACGGAGACGCCTTCCTCGGCGACTCGGTCACGACCTACGACGTGCCGGCGATCAACGGCCGGCCTGCGGGCGAGATCACCATCCTGCACAAGGGTTACGACAACGCGGTGTCGGCCCTGGACTGGATGTTCAAGACCTACCCGGACGCCGAGTCCATCGCCGTGATGGGGTGGAGCGCGGGTGCGATGGCCTCGCCCGTTTTCACCCATATCGTCGCCCAACACTATCCGGACGCGGCCGTCACGCATTTCGCCGATGGGGCGGGCGCCTATCGCGTGGGCGACAGACTTGCGCCGCTCCTGGAATCCTGGGGGACGGCGAACGTCCTCAAGAAGGTCAAAGGGTTCGAAGACCTCAGCACGGACGGGCTGTCCTGGGAGGATCTCTATATCCGGGCGGCCATGCTCCATCCCGAGATCACCTTTCATCAGTATAACGAAAGGCACGACAGCGTGCAGGCGCTTTTCCTGCGGCTCATGGGCGTCAAAGACCCCGATGTCGCGGCGAACCTGGATGACGGGCACGCCTATATTCGCGCCAAGGTTGGCAACTTTCGCACCTATACGAGCTGGGGAAACGACGAAGCCGTCATCGGCGGATACTATGACGCCGTGCCGGCCATTAACGCGCTGGACAACCGCGGCCGTCCCCATGTGCTGGACCGGTTCTACACGCGTCAGACCAACGGCGTGCGGTTCCTCGATTGGTTTACGGCGGCCATTACGGGCGAGCCGGTAGAGGACGTGGCCTGCGTGGACTGCGAAACCCCCGAGCACCATTGGCGGCGCCCCGCATTTCCTCGGTGACCCTCCGCGTCGAACCTGGACCTGGAACACGCCAAAACGACGGAGGCTATTCGTGCAGCTGATCGGTGTTGAAGAGCATTTTTTGACGTCCGGGATACGCCAGGCCTGGGAAGCCATCGGGCTGGATGCGCTCGACCCCAGCGTCGCCTTCCATTCGGGCGCGATCGAGAGCCGCCTGCTCAACCTCGCCCAGGACCGGCTGGACCTGATGGACGAGGCCGGGCTGGACGTTCAGGTCCTGTCGCTGACCACGCCCATGCTGCATGACCTTGGGCCGCAAAGCGTAGACATGGCGCGGCGGACCAACGACGCCCTCGCCACCGCGGTGGCGCTTCATCCCACCCGTTTCCAGGCCATGGCCACCGTGCCGGTCTCGATGCCGGAGGAGGCGGCTCTGGAGCTCGAGCGCTGCATCGGCACGCTCGGCTTCAAGGCGACGATGCTGTGTGGGCGGGTGGGCGCGCACAACCTCGACCATCCAACCCTCGCGCCCATCTTCCAGAGCGCGGCGGCATTGGGCGCGCCGATCCTTCTCCATCCGCGGACCCCCGACATCGCCGTGAGGGCGGCCTACTATTCGGGGTTCACGCCGGCGGTCGATACGGCCTTCTCCACCTACGGCCTGGGTTGGCACTACGATGCGGGCGTTCAGTTCCTCCGCCTCGTCCTCGCCGGCGTGTTCGATCGCCTGCCCGACCTGCAGGTGATCCTGGGCCATTGGGGCGAACTGGTGCTGTTCTATGCCGAGCGCTTCGCCGCCATGGACCGGGTGTCCGGACTGGCCCATCCGATCGCGACCTACCTGCGGACCAACCTCTACGTCACGGCAAGCGGGATGTTCCTTCCCCATTACCTCGAACGCGCCGCGGGCGTGGTGGGCGCCGATCGCCTGCTCTTTTCCACCGACTTCCCCTACCAGTACCGCCCGGGCCGCGACGCCAGGCGGTTCCTCGACACCTGTGGTCTCGACGGCCCCGCCAAGGCCGGGTTTGCGCACGGCAACTGGACGCGCCTGACCGGGCAGGGCCAGCGACTTGCGCCGGCGAAGTGAGGCGGGCGTCGCAGGGCGGAGAGCCGCCCCGCCGCGTCCGCCTGAGGGCAGCGTCTATTCCGCCGGATGCGCGGCCATGGCCTTGGCGAGGAACTTCTGGGTCTGCAGCCCGCCGTTGCCATAGGCCTGCTGGCCGGCCTCGTCGGTGATCTTCGCCCAGTTGTCGCGCACCTCTTCCACCGAAAGGCCGCCTTCGCCGAGATAGACGCCCTCGGTCTCGCACATGTGGGCCAGGGCGAAGGTCCCGGCGCCGGCGGTGAGGATGGCGCCCGTCGGCGCCTCCTCCGACACCAGGTAGACGACGCCTGGCGTCACATATTCCGGCTTCAGCCGCTCGGCGATCTGGGGCGGCAGGATGTTCTCGGTCATCCGCGTCGCCGCCACCGGGGCGATGGCGTTGATGTGGACGTTGTTCTTCTGCCCCTCGAGCTTGATGGTGTTCATGAAGCCGACCAGGGCCAGCTTGGCCGCGCCGTAGTTGGCCTGCCCGAAATTGCCGTAGAGGCCGGTCGAGGAGGTGGTGACCACGATGCGCCCGTAGTTCTGCGCCTTCATGATCTCCCAGACCGCCTTGGTCGGCTTGACGGTGCCCATCAGGTGCACGTCCATCACCACCTGGAAGTCGGCCAGCTCCATCTTGGAGAAGGACTTGTCGCGCAGGATGCCGGCGTTGGCGATCAGGATGTCGATGCGGCCCCAGGCGTCCATGGCCGCCTTGACCATGTTGGCGACCCCGGCGTCGTCGGTCACCGAGGCGCCGTCGGCCATGGCCTCGCCGCCGGCCGCCTTGATCTCGGCCACCACCGCCTGCGCCGCCGCCGAGGAGCCGCCGGAGCCGTCGACCGAACCGCCCAGGTCGTTGACCACCACCTTGGCCCCGCGCCGCGCCAACTCCAGCGCATGCTGGCGGCCCAGTCCGCCGCCCGCGCCCGTCACGATCGCCACCTTGCCGTCGAAGCGGATGTCCGCCATGTCGCTGAGTCCTTCTGGGGTTGCCCGTCGGCCGCCGTATTGCTGCCCGCCCGCCGGTGCGTCAAGCGACGCGACCGCCGCGCTTGGCGACGTCGCCGCTACTCGACGGACGTCGTGGTCAGTCGCAGCCCGAGCGCTTTGGCGACGCGAAGGACGGTGCTGAACTCCGGATTGCCGGTCTCGCTGAGGGCCTTATAGAGGCTTTCGCGGGACAGGCCGGCATCCTTGGCGACCTGCGTCATGCCACGGGCGCGGGCGGCGACGCCGAGGGCGTGGGTGATGAAAGCGGGATCGTCGGTCTGAAAGGCTTCGTCCACGTAGGCGGCGATGGCTTCGTCGGTGTCCAGGTACGCGGCCGGGTCGAAGGGGCGCGTTTTAAGGCTCATCCTTGAACTCCTTCACCAACGCCTTCGCACGCTCGATGTCGCGATCCTGGCTCGACTTGTCACCGCCGCACAGCAGAAGCACGAAAAACCTTCCCCTGCGAAGTCGGTATGGTCGTCGCCATACACCCTAAGCCCTCACGCCCCCTTCATGAACTTCACCAGCACCCGCTGGCCGACCAGGAAGGGAGCGGAGTCGGCGCTGACCACCACCTCCACCACCCGTTCGTCGGAGCGTTCGGAGGGATCGTCCGACTGCAGCTTGCGGGCGCCGAAGACGCCGGCGCGGCGCAGCACCCGGCCGTCATAGTATTTCGACGGGTCGCCCTCGGCCGACACGCGAACGGCCTGGCCGAGGCTCACGTCAGGGATGGCGCCCTCGGTGACCTCGGCGCGGACGATGTGCTGGCCGGCCGGCTCCAGGTCGAACATCGGGGTGACGTTCAGGGTCGAGGCGCCGTAGCCGGGGTTGGCGTAGCGGCGCACGATGCGGCCGTCCGTCGGAGCGCGGACCAGGGTCTGTTCCAGGCCATAGCGCGCCTGCGCCAGCTGCGCCTGGGCCGCGGCCACGGCGGCGCGCTGGACGCCGAGCAGGGCGTTGGCGGCGGCGATGGCGTCGTGGTCCTTGTCGACCTCCTGGCCGGAGACGATCTGCGAGGCGGCCAGCGGCTCGACCCGGGCATATTCCCGCTCGGCGGTGCGCAGCTGCACCTCAGTCTGGCCGATCTGCGCCTCGGCCTGCGCCAGGTTGGCCGTCGCGGTCTGGACCGCCAGCCGCTGCGCATCGTCCTCCTGCCGGGCCAGGATCTGGCCCTTGGTCACGCTGTCGCCCTCCTGGACATAGACGCTGGAAACGATGCCGGCGGTGCGGGCGGCGACGGAGATCACGCCGCCCTCGACATCGGCCTTGCCCTCGGCGACGGCGATATAGAGCGACGGCGGGGCGGCCGCCGCCTGGGCCGGGCCGGCGCCCAGGCCGTGGTCCTTGCCGAACTTCAGCATCACGGCCCCGAGGCCCGCGGCGACGACGATGGCCAGGATGGCCAGCCAAGCGACGGGTCCACGGAAAAGTGCAGGCATGGCGATCAGGCTCCGACGAGGACGGGGGCAGGGGCGGATGCAGCGGCGCGGCGCCCGTCGCCGAGGATGCGGCCGTCCTCGATGTGGACGATGCGGTCGGCGAAGGCTTCCAGCCGCGGATCGTGGGTGACGCAGATCACCGCCGCGCCGTGCTCCTTGGCGGCGCGCTGCAGCAGCTGGGTGACGATCTGGCCGTTCTCGCCGTCCAGGGACGAGGTGGGCTCGTCGGCGAACAGCAGGTCGGGCCGTTTGGCCAGGGCGCGGGCGATCGCCACCCGCTGCTTTTCGCCGCCCGAGAGCGCCGCCGGCCGCTGGTTGGCGCGGGATTCGAGCCCCACCTCGGCCAGCGAGGCCAGGGCCGCCTCGCGCGCCGGCCTGGCCTTGACGCCCTGGCGCCTCAGCACCGTGGTCACCTGCTGCAGGGCGGTGAGGGCCGGGAAGAGGTTGAAGCCCTGGAAGACGAAGCCGCAGTGGTCGAGCCGGAAGCGGTCGATGCGCCCGGGCCGGCGGCTCCAGAGGTCGTCGCCGAGCGCCGTCACCTGGCCGGTGTCGGGCCGCAGCAGGCCGGACAGCGCCGCGACCAGGGTCGACTTGCCGGAGCCGGACGGGCCCATGACCATGGTCACCTCGCCGTGCAGGGCTTCGAAATCCACCCCGCGCAGGATCTCCACATGGCCGCGCCCGGAACGGAACCGCTTGGTCAGGCCGCGGGCGCAGAGCGCGTATGGCGATCGACCAGATACGCTTTTTGGGGCGGCGTTCATCGCAGCAGGTCCGCTGGCTGGCTCTTCTTCAGGATGCCCATGGCCATGGCGCCGGAGACCACCGCCAGGATCATCAGCATGGCGCAGACCAAACCGGCCGGCTGGGCGCGGATCACCAGCGGCAGGCCGATGGCGGAGGTGCCGAACGAGACCAGCCAGGTCAGCAGGGCGGTGGCGAAGAGGCCGGCGATCCCGACCCAGAAGGACAGCTCCATGACCACCAGCCGCAGCGATCCCATGGAGATGCCGAGGGCGCGCAGGGACGCGAACTCGCGAATGTTGGAGAGGATGGCGCCGCGCAGGGTCTGCGAGGTGATGCCGATGCCGATGCCGACGGCCAGCACCACGAAGAAGATCAGCAGCACCCCGATGATCTGCTCGCTCAGCAGCGCCTTTTCGTCGTTGGCGCCGAGCTGGGCCTTGGTCAGGGCCAGATAGGCGCCGTGGGAGGCGGCGTTCAGCGCGTCGGTCACCTGGGCGGCGCGGGAGGGGTCGCGGATCTTCACCATCAAGGGCCCGATGCGGCTGTCGTCGGTCTCGATCTTCAGCATCCGCATGGTCTGGCGCGAGACCACCACGGTCGGCTGGTTGACGTTCTGGTAGTTGTGCAGCACCGCCCGGATGTGGACGGTGTGGCCGTTCAGCGAGGCGGTGTCGCCGACCTGCACGCCGAGGCGCGCGAGGTCGCTGACGTCCACCACCGCCGCGCCGGGCTCCGACAGGGCCAGCCGCACGGAGTCGGGATAGTCCACCGGCAGGGTCAGGGCGCCGGGTTCGGTGTCGATCGACCAGACCTGCACGAAGGTGCGCACCTGTTTCTGGCCCGGCGCCGGCACGTTGACCCAGGTGGTCCCGTCGCCGTTCAGGCTCTCAACGTCGACCACCTCGGGATTGAGGTAGATCAGCGGCTGCACCCGCGCCGGCAGGCTGGTGTTGCTGTCGATCATCTGCGGAGCGTTGACCGGCATGATGAAGAGATCGGCGCGCGAGCGCTCGGTGGTGGCCAGCACCGAGTGGACGATGCCGGTGAACATGCCGACGGTCGCCAGCACCAGCAGGCCGGAAAAGGCCAGGGCGATGATCGCCGCCAGGTAGCGGCGCCATTCGTAGACGAGGGTGGAAAGCGCAAGCGACACCGTCTCGCCCCTCCCCGGGCGCGGCCTTCGGAAGGCCAAGCCGGGTCTGATCCGCGCCCTTTGGAATCCCTAGTTAAATCCCGGTAAGGCGACCCAGGGCTCAGCGTGCCGCTTGACGCCCGGCAGGGACGGCCGTGCGCTCAACCGCTGAAATTTCCAGCGATCGGCTCCAGGCGACGGATGTGCGAGGCCAGCCCGCGGCCGGCCGCTCATTACCAAGAGTTCATCGCCCGAGAACCCTTCCCCCTCGATGGGGGAAGGGCAGGGTTGGGGGTGTTCGCACTGCGACGAAGGACAGGCGCTGGTGGGCGCCGAGCTCGAACCGCGCCGAGCCCACTCGTGGTCTTCACCCAAACTCAGCGGACACACCCCCACCCAACCCTCCCCCATCGAGGGGCAGGGCTTTGCGCTATGCGCGCTGCCGCACCTTCTTGATGATCGCCGAGAAGTTCAGCAGCGGGCGCCCGCCGGTGGTGATCAGGCCGCGCAGGAAGACCATCGAGCCGCCGGCCCGCACCACCTCGCCGCGGCATTCGATCAGCTCGCCCTCGCGCGAGCCGTCGATGAATTCGGCGTTCATCGAGGCGGTCACCGAGCCGACCCCGGTCAGCGCGTCGCGGCCGATCATGAAGATGGAATAGTCGGCGAAGGTCAGAAGGCAGCCGCCATGCATGGAGCCGCCGCCGTTCATGTGCCGCCGCTCGGCGCGGAAGGCGCACACCACCTCGCCGCTCTCGTCCTTGCGGGCATAGAAGGGTCCGGCCAGGTCCTCGAACGGGTCGCCGCTATAGGCGCTCCATCCGGCCCATTCGCCCTCGGTGATCGGCTTGCCCGACCAGATCGCGCTGGAGTCGTCGCCGTCCGCCATGTTTGCTCCCTTCCGGCCCGCGCCTTAAGACTTGCGCGCGCTGCATTAGCCTTTGCGAAGGGAAAAAGACCATGGCCCTCGACGTCGATACCCGCATTCAGCTGATCGAGGCGGTGCGCCGGTTCGTCTCCGAGCGCCTCAGGCCGCTGGAGGCCCAGGTGGCCGAGAACGACGCCATTCCCGAGGAAATCCTCGACGAGATGCGGGCGCTGGGCCTTTTCGGCCTCTCCATCCCCGAGGAATACGGCGGCCTCGATCTTTCCATGGAGGACGAGTGCGGCGTCGCCATCGAGCTTGGCCGCACCTCGCCGGCCTTCCGCTCGGCGTTCGGGACCAATGTCGGCATCGGCAGCCAGGGCCTCGTCATGTTCGGCACGCCCGAGCAGAAGGCGAAGTGGCTGCCGCGGATCGCCTCGGGCGAGCTGATCACCTCCTTCGCGCTCACCGAGCCGGAAGCCGGTTCCGATTCCGCCGCCGTGCAGACCCGCGCCCGGCGCGAGGGCGATGTCTATGTGCTGGACGGCGCCAAGCGCTACATCACCAACGCCAACAAGGCGGGCCTGTTCACGGTGATGACCCGCACCGATCCGGAGAAGAAGGGCGCCGGCGGCGTCACCGCCTTCCTGGTCCCGCGCGACCTGCCGGGCCTCTCGGTCGGCAAGCCGGAAAAGAAGATGGGCCAGCAGGGCGCCCATATATGCGACGTCATCTTCGAGGGCGTCCGGGTGCCGGCGGAAAATCGCCTGGGCGACGAGGGCGAGGGCTTCAAGGTGGCGATGCAGGTGCTCGACCGCGGCCGGCTGCACATCGCCGCCGTCTGCGTCGGGGTCGCCGAGCGGCTCTTGGTCGACTGCGTCGGCTACGCCTCCGAGCGCAAGCAGTTCGGCCAGGCCCTGGCCGGCTTCCAGCTGATCCAGGCGATGATCGCCGACTCCAAGACAGAGGCTATGGCCGCCAAGGCGCTGGTGCTGGAGACCGCCCGCAAGCGCGACGCCGGCGAAAGCGTCACCCTGGAAGCGGCCGCCTCGAAACTGTTCGCCTCGGAAATGGTCGGCCGGGTCGCCGACCGGGCGGTGCAGATCTTCGGCGGCGCCGGCTATGTCGCCGACTACGGCATCGAGCGGCTGTACCGCGACGTGCGCATCTTCCGCATCTACGAGGGCACCAGCCAGATCCAGCAGCTGGTGGTCGCCCGCGAGACCATCAAGCGGGGCGGCTAGGCGACACGGGGCCGCCGATGTTCCGACGCTTAACCCTGCTGCTGGCCGGCCTGGCGCTGACGGGCCTGTCGCTGGCCGCCTGCGGCCCGGTGGTGCAGCAGGCCTGGAAACCGCCGGCCGCCTTCACCGGCCCGCACCTGGAGCCGGACGCCTTCGTCAGCTTCGACGGCGCCCGCCTCGGCCTGCAGCAATGGGCGCCGGAGAACGGCCAGCCCTGGGCGGTGATCGTCGCCGTCCACGGCATGGACGACTACGCCAACGCCTTCCACCTGGCCGGGCCGTATTGGGCCAGGGACGGCATCGCCACCCTGGCCTACGACCAGCGCGGCTTCGGCCGCTCGCCCGAGCGCGGCGTCTGGGGCGGCGAGGCGCTGATGACCGAGGATCTGCGCACCCTGGTCGCCCTGGCCCACCAGCGCTATCCGAACGCTATCGTCGCCGTCGCCGGCGAGAGCATGGGCGGCTCGGTGACCGTCGAGGCCTTCGCCTCGGACCGGCCGCCGGCCGCCAGCCGCGTCATCCTGATCTCGCCCGGGGTCTGGGGCTGGTCGACCCAGCCCTTCTCCTACAAGGCCGCGCTCTGGGTGGTGGCGCACGTCGACGGGCCGCTGGTGATCAATCCGCCGGACTTCGTCGCCAGCCACATCCACCCCTCGGACAATATCGAAGAGCTGCGCGCCATGGGCCGCGATCCGCTGGAGCTGTGGGGCGCCCGCGCCGACGCGCTCTACGGCCTGGTGGCGATGATGCAGAAGGCCAGCGACCTGGTCGGCCGCATCGCCGCGCCGGTGCTCTACCTGGCCGGCGCCCACGACGAGATCATCCCGGTCCCCTCGCACGAACGCGCCGCCAAGGGCCTGAAACCCACCGACCGCTCGGCCTTCTATCCCAACGGCTGGCACCTGCTGATCGTCGACAAGGAGCGCCAACTGGTCTTCCGCGACATCGAAAGCTTCATCCGCGACCCGGATGCGCCGCTGCCGTCGGGAACGCCGCCGATCCCGGACGCGGGCGGGCGATAGCCGTCCGATCCTTCTCCCGCCTCGCGGCGCTTAGCGTCACTTGCCCGCAAGCCCCGGATCGATAAAATCGCGGTCCGGGGGGATGATCTGCATGGCGGCGATCACACGAGGCGTGTTTTCGGCCAAGCCGGGGGCGGATCGGAACGCTTTTCTGCTGCTGGTGGGCCTGGTCTGGGTCGCCGTGCTTTCGGGCTTCGGGACCGACAGTTTCGACCATGTCAGCCGCCATGGCCTCGACTATCCGCTCATCGTCCACTTCCACGCCGTCGCCTTCGTCGGCTGGCTCGCGCTTTTCACCACACAGGTGGCGCTGATCCGCGCCGGACGAGCGGATATCCACCGGCGGCTGGGGATGGCTGGGGCCGTGCTGGCGGCGGCGATGGTCGTGCTAGGCCCCGCGACCGCGCTCATCGTCGACGCTCAGGCCTATGTGAAGCATGGCGAGACGCCCGAATTCCTTGGCGTCCAGCTCACCGACATCATCGCCTTCGTCGGCCTGACGACGGCCGGGCTCCTGCTTCGCGGCGCGTCGCCGGCGCACAAGCGCCTGATGCTGCTCGGCCTGATCTACATCAGCGACGCCGGCTTCGCGCGGTTCGTCAACCCGATCCTCGCCGCGCCGCTCGGCCAGGGCGAGATCGGCCGCTTCGCCCAGCTCTATCTGGGCAGCGATCTTCTGCTGCTGGGCCTCGGCGCCTACGACCTCGTCACGCGGCGCAAGCTGCATCCGGCCTATATCGCCGGCGCCGCCTGGAGCCTTGCGCTGCAACTTACGGCTCTGGCCCTGCTGCAAAGCCCCGGCTGGAAGGCCGTCACCCTGCGGCTGATCGGTCACTGACGGCGGGGGGCGCCGGCTAAGACGCGCGAAAGGCGTCCCGCAACGTCTTGACCTTCTCGTTCAGATCGACCAGCCCCTCGACCGTCATGCCCGACCGGTTGTCCAGGGCCGCCGCCAGGGTCCGGGTCTCTCCGCGCATGGCGCGGCCCTGGTCGGTCAGCAGCACCTTCACCTGCCGCTCGTCCGCGGGGTTGCGCCGCCGGACCACGTGCCCGGCCGCCTCGAGCCGCTTCACCAGCGGGGTGATCGTGCTGGGCTCCAGGTCCAGACGCGCGGCGATGCCGGTGATGGTCTGGTCGTCGTCCTCCCAGAGCACGCTCAGCACCAGATACTGCGGATAGCCCGAAGCGCCTTCCGGGCCCTTATCCGCGCTAGAAGGTCCACTGATAGCCGAGATAGTACGTCGTCGGGTACTTCACCGCCGCGCCGTCGACCGCATAGATCAGCCCGCCGCGTCCCGCCGAGAACAGCAGATGGTGGTGTTCGTTGAAATCGTACTGGCCGCCGACGCTGAAACCGGTGGTCTCGCCGCGACCGACCATGTTCGAGGTCTGGTGAAAGACCTCACCGCCGAGCGCCAGCTTGTCGGTGATCTGGCGCTGCAGCTGCCAGCCGGCGAACCAATAGTTGCGGTTTCCCGGTCCCGGGTTGATCCAGTAGCCGCCGCCGCCGTAGCTGGTCCACTTGCCGAAGTCCTTCTGCAGCCACACCGGCAGGAAGGCCTGGGTGTAGCCGGCGCCCAGGTTGCGCCGGGCGTCGCCGGTGGGGATCTCCACCAGCGGGAAGACCCCGACCTGGGGCCACCAGTCGCTCTTGCCGGGATCGATAAAGCGATATTTCGCGCCGAGTTCGGTGTCGCCGATCCCGGCCCGGGCAGGTTGGCCGCCGGGGCTGTCGAAGGCGACATCGGTGATCAGGTGGAGCTGAAGGTTGGGCGCGGCCCCATAGTTCACCTCGACCGCGGGCCCGAGGCCGCTGGCGTCGTGGCGGTCGATCGCGCCGTCCGAGAAGATGTAGACCTCCCAGTGGCCGGTATCGACGGGTTCCGGGTCGTCGGTGATGAAGGGCGGACCGGCCAGCGCCGGTCGCGAAAACGCCAGCGCCAGCGCCACCGCGGCCATCGCCGCGGCGTATCGGCCGACGGCCTTTAAGTCCCGCTCGCCGCCCACGTCCGAGCCTCTCGCGTAAATGCCGGCGATCGATATCCCGCCCGGCGCGGGATGCCAATTGCGCTCGCCGGGCCCGGTGCTCCAGGGCGGCGGATCGATTTGGTTGCGCGGCGCGTTACCGCTCAGGCAGGGATGTCCAAACCACCCGAGGAGAGATCGATGCATCGCAAGACCGTAACCATGATCGGCGCCGCCGCCGCCCTGGCCGCCGGGCCGGGGCTAGCCGGACCGGCGAACGCCGCGCCCCCCGCCGTGCCCGTCGCGACGTCCTACGCCGAGTTGCTTCAGCCTATCCCCAACGCCGTCGAACGCCTGAAGGCGTCGGACGCCGAAGCGGCTTCGCGGCCGGCGCGGCTCATCGACGCGCAGTATGGTCCGTTCAACCGTCACCACCACCATCACCACCACCACCATCATGACCGCGGCTGGTACCTGCGGAACGGCTACTATTGGTATGGCGGCGCCTGGACGCTGCGGCCGCGCCACCACCACCACCATCACCATCACAACCACTACTAGGCCGGCGACAGGACGCGCGGGCGAGCGCCGCCCGTGCGTCCTCAACCGGTCTAGGCCGACCGGTCGCGGGCCTTGGCGGCGCGGAACATGCGCCGGTACGTCCCGTCGAAAACGGTGTTGGTGGTCGAGAGCCAGCGCGTGCCCTCGGCCAGGGCGTCGCGGCTGGCGGCCAGCCGGCGCGCCCGCATCTCCCGCTCGGCGGCCTCCTGCTCCGGCATCGGCTCCAGGACCAGGTCGGGCTCGGCCGGCAGCATGACGATGCTCATGAACGGCTCGTCCTTGCGGAAGACGTGCGTAACGCCCTTGGGCGGCGCCTTGAAGATGCAGAAGAACATCATCGGCCACCATTCCGAGCGGATCAGCGCCGGCACCGCCAGCGGCGTCGTATTGGTCGCGTCGGTATAGTAGCGCGGGTGCGGCTCGGTCCGGATCGCCCAGCCGGCCGGAACCTCGAGGTCGAGCGCGATCTGGTAGGAGTAGTAGTCCTCGCCGAAGGCGCGGAACGGCGGCCACATCAGATCGTCGGGCGGCTCGCCCCAGTCCGCGTCCAGGCGCACCCGGCCGCGCGACTTGCTCACCCGCAGCTCCTGGTCGAACGGGTACAGCACCTCGATTCCGTACTGGGCGCTCTCGGAGAAGGGCGTGCAGTGCCAGGGCTGCTCGTGACTGCCGTCCGCCCTGGGCTGGGCCTCGCCGCCCCAGCCGGGGATGGCCAGCTGGATGCGCTGCGGCGGCGGGCGATCGCCGTGCAGGCGGTATTTCAGCGTAGGCATGGCGGCGTCCTCCAGAAGGCGGGTTGCGGCGTCGCTTGGGTTCAGGTCGGCGCGCCGGGCGCCTTCGAGGGCAGCATGCGCCACAAGACCGGCTTGCCGTCGAACTGGTGCTTCAGCGCGCCGGCGATGTGCAGGGCGAGATTGATCAGCACGATCCAGATCAGGATGTAGACGTGGATGTGGGACAGTTCGTGGCGAACCGGCCGCGGCGGCGCGGGCCCGAACATCGCGACCATTCCGGGCAGATGCGGCCACGGCAGGCCCCAGAACCGGATCGGCCTCGTCCCCAGCGACACCAGCGCCCACCCGGTCAGCGGCAGGGCCAGCATGAGCAGATAGAAAAGGATGTGGGAGCCGCGGGCGAGGACGCGCTCCCAAAGTGGGATCCCCGGCGGCAACGGAGGGCCGGGATGGGTCAGCCTCACCGCGATCCTGACCAGCACGAGCAGAAAGATCGTCAGCCCGACGGAGATATGCAGCGGCAGCACGGCGGCCTGGGCGGGCGAATGGTCGGGCACCACCTCGTTCATGTACCAGCCGAGCCCGATCTGGATGAAGATCAGCAGGGCGATCGTCCAATGCAGGATGATGACGGCCCGGCTGTAGCGCCGGCCCGACCCGGCCTCTGACGCCGTGAAAGGTTCGCCGTCGGTCAAGCCCGCCCTCATGCCTCGCTCCCTTGCAGCCAAGTCGAAGCAACGCGCCCGGGCGGGATTGGTTCGTCAATAAAGAAGATGCGGTTCCCGTGGAAAAATTCCGCACATTCCCCGAACTAGAAGCTGCGCCCCTCTGGCGGACGCTTGGGCGCCGGCGCTTCGGGCTGCTTCTCCTCCGGCTTCAGGCGGACGCCGATCTGCTGCGGGCGGGGCAGGGTGCGGCAGAATCCGAGATTGGTCGACGGTTCCTGGTGCTCGAAGCCCATGATCTCCTCCCGATGCCGCGAGCCCATCCTTCGGCCTGGTCAGGCCGCCGCGCGTTCGTCCAGTTGCACGTCAACCGAGACGGCGAGCTGGGCGTTCCAGGTCTCGCCGATCACATTGCCGGCAACCGGCGCGGCTTCCGCCGGCGTGCGCGTCGCGCCGACGCGGATCAGGTCGGGGGATTCCACCAGGCCGTTGGTCGGGTCGAACTCGATCCAGCCGAGCCCCGGCAGGAAGGCCTCGCACCAGGCGTGCGTGGCGCCGGCCCCGCGCCAGGCCAGGTTGGGCGAATAGAGATAGCCGGTGACGAACACCGCCGCGCAGCCCAGCCGCCGCACCGCCTCGACCATCAGCCAGGCGAAGTCGCGGCAGGTTCCCGCCCGGCGCTCGATGGTGTCCATCGGCTCCTGCGTGCCTTCCTCGTCGCGGACGCCGTATTCGAAATCCCGGTGGATGGCGCTGTTGATGCGGCTGAGCACGTCCAGCACCCGCTCGTCCGGCGCGTGCAGGTGGGCGCGCATCCAGGTCAGCACCCCGTCGGTCGGGTCGGTGGTGGCCGGCGCGATGAAGGGTCCCAGCACCGCGCGGTCGGGCTCGCCATAGACCAGGGGGAAGACGCTTTTCGGATCGTCCGGCTCGATCGGGGCCAGGGGCGAGGGATAGCGGTCGATGGTCAGGTTGGAGACGATGCGCAACTGGCTGGCCTCGCCCCGGGGCGTGAACCAGCAGACGCAGTTGCTCATGGCGTCGTAGACCCAGCGGGTGTCGCCCGGCGGCGACAGCTCCAGCGAGGCGTCGACCAGCCGCATGGCGTGGCTGTCGCGCGGGCGGACCAGCAGCCGGTGCGGCCCGAAGCGCACCGGCCGGTCATAGTCGTAGCGGGTCTCGTGGCGGATGATCAGGCGGGTCATGGGCGTGGCCGGAAACGCCGCGCCGGGGTCGCGGTTCCTTGAACCTACGCCCGCTTCAGGTGCGAGAAGGACCAGTATTTGAAGCCCTGGTTCTCCACCAGCCTCCAGCCGCGCTTCTGCAGCGCCAGCCGCACCATGGTGTTGAAGAAGCCGTGGGCGATGACCAGCACGTTCTGGCCGGCCTCGGCATGGGCGATGAGGCGCTCGGCGACCAGGTTGGCGCGCGCCTGGGCCTGCTTGCGGGTTTCCTGGCCCTCGTGATGGTTCAGGAACCACCACCAGAACCGAGCCACCACGCCCCACAGGCGCGGCCGCAGCTTGATCCAGCGCGGCCAGTGCGGCGGCGGCAGCGGCGCCTCGATCAGGTCGGGGTCGGCCTCGACCTCGCGGCCGCCGGCGATGGCGAAGGCGGTCTCCACCGAGCGGCGGCGGGTGGACGAGACGATCACGTGCGCCTCTCGCGCGTGATCCAGCAGCGATTGCGGCGCGCTCTGGCCGGGCTTCAGGCCGGTCTCCTCGTAGGTGGACCACCAGGCGGCATAGTCGGCGGCGCTGAGGCGCTCCTTGCGGGACAGATCCGGCTCGCCGTGGCGCGCCAGGACGATGATGCCCGCTTCCTTAGCGCCCATACCCCCAAGGGAGCGAGGAGCACGCCGTTCCCCGGCGTCCGCGCCTCGCCCGTCATCCCTCCTCAAGCGCCCGCACATGCGCCAGGGCCGAGCGGCCCAGCGCTTCGAGGTCGTAGCCGCCCTCGAGCGAGGAGACAATACGCCCGCCGCTGCGCGCCCGCGCCACGGCGGTGATCGCCCGGGTCGCCCAGGCGTAGTCCTCGGCCTCCAGGCTCTGTTCGGCCAGGGGATCGCGGGCGTGGGCGTCGAAGCCGGCGGAGATCAGGATCAGGTCGGGGGCGAAGGCGTCCAGCGGCGCCATCAGGCCTTCGAACGCGGCGCGCCAGCGTTCGCGGGCGGCGTAGGGTGGAACGGTGGTGTTGACCACGTTGCCGAGGCCGGTCTCCGACGGATCGCCGGTGCCGGGCCAGCCAGGCGCCTGGTGGATCGAGGCGAGGAACAGGGTCGGGTCGGTCTCCACCACCGCTTGGGTGCCGTTGCCGTGGTGGACGTCGAAATCGACGATCGCCACCCGCCCGAAGCCCTCGGCCTGGGCGGTGCGGGCGGCGATGGCGATGTTGGAGAACAGGCAAAAGCCCATCGCCGCGTCCGGCTCGGCATGGTGGCCGGGCGGGCGGACGGCGCAGAAGGCTCTGGCGATCTCGCCCCTGGCCACCGAGCGCACCGCGTCGACCACCGCCCCGGCGGCGCGGCGCGCGGCGGTGAGGCTGCCCGGCGACATCCGGGTGTCCTCCGCGTCGAGTTTGAGCAGGCCGCTGGCCGGGGCGGCGGCGAAAAGCGCCTCGACGAAGGCCGGATCGTGGACGCTGTCCAGTTCCGTGCGGGTGACGAAGGGCGCGGCGCGCGGCTCCAGCCTGACGTCGTCGGCCTCCTTCAGCGCCCCCAGCACCGCCTTCAGCCGTTCCGGCCGTTCGGGATGGTTGCGCCCCGGCTGGTGATCCAGCATGTCGGGGTGGGTATAGAGCGCCGTGGTCATGGCCGGCAGTCTAGGCCATCGGCGCGCCGCCGCGAACCTGGGAGGTGCCGTTATCGAGTCCGCGCCGTCCACCACGGTCCGCCGCGCCGGCGCCCGTGACGCCGAAGCCCTGGCGGCCGTGAGCGCCGAGACCTTCGCCGAGACCTTCGGCCATCTCTATCCGCCGGAGGATCTCGCCGTCTATCTGGCCGAGGCCCACGACGCCGGCCTCTATGCCCGCTGGGCGCGCGACCCGCGGTTCGGCCTCTGGGTCGCCGAACGGGACGGCAGCGCCGTCGGCTACGCCCTGGCCGGACCGTGCCATCTGCCGCACGCCGAGGTGACTCCGGCCTGCGGCGAGCTCTGGCGGCTCTATCTGCGGCCGGACGCCCAAGGCTGCGGCCTCGGCGGACGGCTGCTGACCCTGGCCCTGGACTGGCTGCAGGCGCCTGGCCGGCGGCTCTGGATCGGGGTCTGGTCGGAAAACTTCGGCGCCCAGCGGCTCTACGCGCGTTATGGATTTGCAAAGGTCGGCGAATATGAGTTTTCCGTGGGCGCCTCACGCGATCGCGAGTTCATCCTGGCGCGCCCGGGCTGACGCCGGCTGCCGCGGCGCTAAGAAGCCTGGACAGCACGGCCGGGCGCCCTCATCTTCCTCCAAACAGATGTTCGACTATTCCGAGGCCCGATCATGTTCATGAATTTTTTCGAGGAACTTCGCCAGGCCAAGGTCCCGGTGACCCTGAAAGAGTACCTCATGCTGATGGAGGCGCTCGACCGCGACGTGATCGACAAGACGGTCGACGATTTCTACTACCTGTCGCGCGCGGCGCTGGTGAAGGACGAGAAGCACCTCGACCGCTTCGACCAGGTGTTCGGCCACGTGTTCAAGGGCCTGGAAAAAATCGCCATCGGCCTTCCGACCGACGTACAGGCCGAGTGGCTGAAGGCGCTGTCCGACAAGTTCCTGTCAGACGAAGACCGCAAGATGATCGAGGAGATGGGCGGCTTCGAGAAGCTGATGGAGATGCTGGCCGAACGCATGCGCGAGGCCAAGGAGCGCGGCGAGGACGGTGACGAGGACGGCAAGAAGGGTCGCCGCGGCAAGGACGGCAGCACCCCCTTCGGCGCCAACGGCTACCATCCCGAGGGCATCCGCATCGGCCAGGACAAGGGCCGCCACGGCAAGGCGATCAAGGTCTGGGACAAGCGCGAGTACAAGAACCTCGACGACCAGGTCGAGCTGGGTACCCGCAACATCAAGGTGGCGCTGCGCCGCCTGCGCAAGTTCGCCCGCCAGGGGCAGCCGGACGAACTGGACATCAAGGGCACGATCAAGGAGACGGCCAACAAGGGCTATCTCGACCTGATCATGCAGCCGGAACGGCGCAATACGATCAAGGTGCTGCTGTTCTTCGACATCGGCGGCTCGATGGACAGCCACATCAAGCTCTGCGAGGAGCTGTTCTCGGCGGCCAAGACCGAGTTCAAGACCATGGAGTTCTTCTATTTCCACAACTGCCTCTACGAGGCGGTGTGGAAGGACAACCGCCGCCGCAACGTCGAGAAGATCCCGACCTGGGACGTGCTCAACAAGTACGGCCACGACTACAAGGTGATCTTCGTCGGCGACGCCACCATGAGCCCCTACGAGATCACCTATCCGGGCGGCTCGGTGGAGCACTGGAACGAGGAGCCGGGGGCCATCTGGGTCGACCGGGTGACGCAGTTCTACGAGAGCGTCGTCTGGCTGAACCCGGTCGGCGAGCGGCACTGGGACTACACCCCCTCGATCGAGGTGATGCGCCAGCTGACCAACGACCGCATGTTCCCGCTGACCATCGACGGCCTCGACAAGGCCATGCGCGAACTGGTGCGCGGCTAGGTCCGCCAGGGCAGGCCTTGACCGACGCCGCAACCACCGAACCGAATCCCGAGACCCACGCCCTGACCAAGGGACTGGTGTTCGCGGCGGCGGAGCGCCTGTTCGCGGTGCATGGCTTCCAGAAGGTCTCGGTGCGCGACATCACCGCCGAGGCCGGCGTCAACCTGGCCTCGGTCAACTACCATTTCGGCTCCAAGGACGCCTTGCTGTTCGAGATCTTCCGAACGCGCACCGCCGAGCTGAACCGGGCGCGGGCGCGGATGCTGCACGAGGCCTCCGACCGCTACCAGGGCCATCCGCCGGTGCGCGCCATCCTGGAGGCGCTGATCGCGCCGCCGGTGCGCTGGCACGACCCCAAGGGCGACCGGCGCATCGCCGTGCAGTTCCTGATCCGCTCGCGCGGCGAGGGGACGGAGGCCATGCGCGAGGCGCTGCGCACCGACGTCTCGCACCTGCGCCGCTTCGCCGACGCTCTTTTGGCCGCGCGCCCGGACCTGGCGCCGGAAGAGGTCTATTGGCGGCTGCACTTCGTGCTGGGCATGATCCACAACAACCGCTTCGCCGAGCTGGACCGGCTGCACACCCTCTCCGAAGGCCTGACCCGCGAGGACGACGCCGAGGCGCTGATCCGCCGCATGGTCGACTTCGCCGAGGCGGGTTTCAGCCGCTAGGCGGCGGATCGTTGAATCCAAGCGCGCGGCGCTTGCGCGGCTCCTCGACCAGCATCAGCACGATGACCAGGGCCAGGACCTCGAAGCCGATCGAGGTGTAGAAGACCATCAGATAGCCGGCCGCCGCGGCGATCAGGCCGCCGACCAGCGGCCCGAGCGACGACATGATCCCCTCGGCGGTCGATGAGAAGGCCAGGCGCATGGCCATGTCCTCGCGCAGCCCGAACTCCAGCACCATGGTCTGCGAGCTCATCTGGTAGCCGGAGCTGGCCGCGCCCAGAAAGGCGAAGGCGACGAAGAAGGTCGGCATGGTATGGCTGAAGATCAAAAGCGCCGTGCCGCCGATCCAGAACAGCAGCGCGATCAGGAAGCTGGAGCGGAAGCCGGACTTGTCGCCCAGATAGCCCCAGAGCAGGTTGGAGGCGGTGTCGGCGCCCAGGTTGGCCAGGCCGAAGATGCCGAGCGTCGCGCCGCTCAGCGAATGCAGGGTCGCGCCGGCGTAGAGGATGTAGAAGGGCGCGGCGATCCGCCCGGCCACCGCGCAGGTCTGCGCCAGCATGAAGAAGGCGAAGCCGCGATCCGAACGCAGCAGGGCCGGCAGGCCGCGCAGCCGGTCGCCGACCTTCATGCGTGGCCGCACCCGGGGCGGATCCGGCTCGCGGATCAGCAGCTGGAACGCGGTCAGCCCCAGGCTGGTCAGCACGAAGGCCAGGAAGAAGGTGGTCGAATAGCCGTTCTGGAAGACGTTGAAGCCCAGCAGCCTGGCCGGGACCGAGACCGCGCCGGCGCCGATGATGTAGCGGCCGGCGGCGTAGGTCAGGGCCGCGGCGATGATGCCGCCGGTGAAGTTGCGCCAGGCCTGCAGCCGGCCGCGCCGCGAGAACGGGATCACCTTGCCGAGCACCAGTTGGAAGGCCACCCGCTGGGCGCCTGAGAAGAGGCCGAGCAGCAGCAGGAAGAACAGGATGGCGGCCAGCAGCGGCGCGCCGGAGAAGAACCAGCCGGCAATGGCCATGCCGAGGATCTGCACCCGCATCATCGTGCCCATCAGGATCGAGGCCGGCAGCACCCGCTTGCGGTGCTCGATCTGCGAGGCGCCGATGATTCGGCGAGACCACCTGGCCGACCTGCTGCAGCGACAGGCCGAGGCCGACGACGGCGTTGGGGCTGGCGATCATCCGCAGCCAGCCGGGGAACATGCCCAGGCTGTGCGAGGCCAGGATATAGAGATAGGCCGGCACGAAGGTCGGGGCGTTGACCAGCCGAAAGCCGGTCATGCCCAGCATGCCGTGCAGGTAGTTGGCGGCGTAGTTGCGGCGCAGATTGGCCCAGATGAACCGCTCGTACTCGGCTTCCGAACTGACCTGCTCGGCGGCGCTGGCCGCGGTCTCGGGCGAGGCCAGTTCGGCCGCCTCGATCTCGTTCAGGCCGGCGATCTCGTTCGGGCTTACGGTTTCATCCAACGGCTGCGTGTCTCCCGGCCAAGTCCGCGACTCTTGTCGCGGGCTCGGAATAAACCGCCGCGCACGCGTTGCCCAGCCGCGGGGCCCAGCCTAGAGTCTTCAACCAATCCCGGCTGGAAGCTCTCATGTCGCAAACCGAAGCGAAGGACATCGCCGCCCTGTCGTTCGAGCAGGCGCTTGGCGAGCTCGAGAAGATCGTCGCCGAGCTTGAGTCCGGCCAGGCGCCGCTGGAGCGCTCGATCGAGATGTACGAGCGCGGCGCGGCGCTGAAGGCGCACTGCGAAAAGCGGCTGGAAGCCGCGCGGCTGCGTGTCGAGAAGATCGTCGTCGGGCCCCAGGGGCCGACGGGCGTCGAGCCGGCCGAGTTCTCCTAAAGGCCGTGAGCGACGCGCTCGCCCAAAGACTGGCCGAGGCCGCCGATCTGGTCACCATCGCGCTGGACGCGCTCCTGCCGAGAGCCGAGGGCCCCGAGCAGCGGCTGACCGAAGCCATGCGCTACGCCGCCCTCGGCCCCGGCAGGCGGCTTCGGCCCTTCTTCGCGCTGGAGACCGCCAGGATGTTCGACCTGGAGGAGCGGCCGGTGCTGCGTTGCGCCTGCGCGCTGGAATGCATCCACGCCTACAGCCTGATCCACGACGACCTGCCGTGCATGGACGACGGCGACCTGCGCCGCGGCCGCGCCACCGTGCACAAGGCCTATGACGAGGCGACGGCGGTGCTGGCCGGCGACGCCCTGCAGACGGCGGCGTTCGAGATCCTCGCCCATCCCGACACCCATTCCGATGGCGGCTTGCGCGCCGAACTGGTGCGCAAGCTGGCCGCCGCCGCCGGCGCCAAGGGCATGGCCGGCGGCCAGATGATCGACCTGCTGGGCGTCGGCGACGACCTCGGCGCCGTCGCCCGCATGCAGCGGCTGAAAACCGGCGCCCTGATCGCCTGCGCCTTCGATCTGCCGATGGTTATGGCCAGGCCGATGGAGGCCGAACGGCAGGGCCTGATGGGCTTCGCCCAGGACCTCGGCCTCGCCTACCAGATCGTCGACGACCTGCTCGACGTCGAGGGCGACCAGGACCTGCTCGGCAAGACCTCCGGCGGCAAGGACGCGATCAAGGGCAAGGTCAACTACGTCACTCTTCTGGGCACGGAGCAGGCGCGCGAACGGGTCGCGCTGCTGGCCGACCAGGCGCGCTCGCATCTGGAGATGTTCGGTGAACGCGCCAAATACCTGAGAGACAGCGTTGATTTCGTGTTAGACCGTCGTCACTGATCGGCATCCAGGACCAGTCGTCACCCCTTCATCATGGCGCCACGCACCCCCCTACTCGACACTGTTCATGCTCCGGCCGACACGCGGGAGTTTAGTTTACCGCAACTTAGACAACTGGCGGACGAGCTGCGCGCCGAGACCATAGACGCGGTCTCACAGACCGGCGGCCATCTGGGCGCCGGCCTCGGCGTCGTCGAGCTGACGGTGGCCCTGCACCACGTGTTCGACACGCCGAATGACATCCTGATCTGGGACGTCGGCCACCAGGCCTATCCGCACAAGATCCTGACCGGCCGGCGGACGCGCATCCGCACCCTGCGCCAGGGCGGTGGGCTCTCGGGGTTCACCAAGCGGGCGGAAAGCCCGTACGATCCCTTCGGCGCCGCCCACGCCGCGACCTCGATCTCCGCCGGCCTCGGCTTCGCCGTGGCGCGCGACCGCCGCGGCGCCGACCACAAGGTGGTCGCGGTGATCGGCGATGGAGCGCTGTCGGCCGGCATGGCCTATGAGGCGATGAACAACGCCGCCGACACCACCGGCCAGCTGATCGTGGTGCTGAACGACAACGACATGTCGATCGCCCCGCCGGTCGGCGGGATGAGCGCCTATCTGGCCCGCCAGGTCTCCGGCGGCGCCTACCGCTCGTTCCGCGACTTCGGCCGGCGCATGGCGCAGATCCTGCCCAAGCCGCTGAAGGAGATGGCGCGCAAGACCGAGGAATACGCCCGCGGCATGGCCACCGGCGGCACCTTCTTCGAGGAGCTGGGCTTCTTCTATGTCGGCCCGATCGACGGCCACAATCTCGACCACCTGGTGCCGGTGCTGAAGAACGTCCGCGACATCAAGGGCAAGCCGGTGCTGGTGCACGTGGTGACGCAGAAGGGCAAGGGCTACGCGCCCGCCGAGGCCGCCGCCGACAAGTACCACGGCGTGGTCAAGTTCGACGTCATCACCGGCAAGCAGAACAAGGCCCCGGCCGGCGCGCCGCAATACACCCGGGTCTTCGCCGACGCCCTGATCCGCGAGGCGGAAAAGGATGACCGGATCGCCGCCGTCACCGCCGCCATGCCGTCGGGCACCGGCCTCGACCGCTTCGCCGAGCGCTTCCCCGACCGGGCCTTCGACGTCGGCATCGCCGAGCAGCACGCGGTGACCTTCGCCGCCGGCCTCGCCGCCGATGGCATGAAGCCGTTCGCGGCCATCTATTCCACCTTCCTGCAGCGCGGCTACGACCAGGTGGTCCACGACGTCGCCATCCAGCGGCTGCCGGTGCGCTTCGCCATCGACCGCGCCGGCCTGGTCGGCGCCGACGGGCCCACCCACGCCGGCTCCTTCGACGTCGGCTTCCTCGGCCAGCTTCCCGGCTTCGTGGTCATGGCTCCCGCCGATGAGGCGGAGCTGGCGGCGATGATCGCCACCGCCGTCGCCATCGACGACCGCCCCAGCGCCTTCCGCTACCCGCGCGGCGAGGGGACCGGCGTGGTCATCCCCGAGGCCCCCGGGGCGCTGGAGATCGGCCGCGGCCGCGTCCTGCGCGAAGGCTCGGCCATCGCCATCCTGTCGTTCGGCAGCCGCCTGCCGGAGGCGCTGAAGGCCGCCGATGTGCTGGCGGCGCGCGGCTATCCGGCCACCGTCGCCGACGCCCGCTTCGCCAAGCCGCTGGATGAGGACCTGATCCTGCGGCTGGCCCGCGACCACGAGGCGCTGATCACCCTGGAGGAGGGCGCCATGGGCGGCTTCGGCGCCTTCGTGCTGCACCTGCTGGCCGAACGCGGCGTGCTCGACCGCGGCCTGAAGATTCGCACCCTGGTGCTGCCGGACCTGTTCCAGGACCACGACAAGCCCGAGCTGATGTACGCCCAGGCCGGCCTCGACGCCGAAGGCATCGTCCGCGCCGCCCTCGGCGCCCTGGGCGTCGACAACGCGGTCGGGGGCCTGCGGGCGCTTTAGGCCCTTAACAGCCTGATCCTGGCGGCAAGCGCCGGCTCTCGGCTGACCACAGCGTGGAAACGGCTGTCAGCCGTGATCACATAGGTGTCTTCGCGTATCGCCGCCGCCAGGTAGAGGCAGTCGTAAACCGGGTGGCCGAGCGCGTTCGCCAGATCCGCCGCGGCGAACAGATCATCCTCGATGTCGCTCGCAACGACAGGCGCATCGGCCAACGCAAGCAAGCGCTCCGTGGCTTCGCCGTGGCTCAGTTCGCCGCGGCGAACACGCCGCCACAGTGCGTTGGCCGCCTCAAGGAGCCAGAGTGTCGGCGCGACAAGCTCCTCATCGATCAGAGCGTCGGCCGCTTCACGTCCTGGCTCATCGAGCACCCATTTCAGGGCGACCGAGGCATCGACGACAATGCTCACCGACTATCGCGATCTTCGCGGATCAATGCCGCAGATTCGCCGACGACACGGCCGCGCGTCGCCTGTCGAAGACGGCTTGCGCGTTCCCGGAAGGCGTCGCGACCGGCTCGCAAGGCCTTCTCGAGGATGTCGCGATGCTCGGCCTCGGCGCTGCGGCCGTGGTTGGAGGCGCGGCGCTTGAGCGCTTCGACCAATTCGCGAGGGACATCTCGAACAAGGAGTTGAGGCATGCGGTATGCTATCACGTGATAGCATGCCCGACCAGCTGAACCGCGCAGTCCCTAGAACGGCAACCAGCGCTGCATCAGGGCGGTGCCGGCGGGGGTCTTCTGCACCGCGGCGATGTCGCCCTTGCCGCCGTAGTCGATGCGCGCCTCGGCGATCTGGGTGTGCAGGATGGTGTTGGTCGAGGTGATGTCCTCCGGCCGCACGATGCCGGCCACGGTGAGGATGCGGGTGTCGTTGTTGGTCCTCACCTCCTGGCGCCCCTCGATCTCCAGGTTGCCGTTGGGCAGCACATTGGTGACCACCGCGGCGATGGTCAGGGTGATCTGCTCCTGGCGGGTGATCCCGCCGGTGCCGGCGGCGACCAGGCTGGCGTTGGTGTTGATCGCCTGGGCCGGATTGAACGCCGGCGGCAGCACCTTGGCCAGCAGGGTCTCAAGCCCGAAGAAGTTGGTGATCCCGGCCGCGTTGGTGCTGGTCTTGCTGGCGGTGGTGGCGTTCGAGGTCTTGGCGCTGTCGTCGATATTGATCAGCACGGTCAGGATGTCGCCGACCCGGCGGGCGCGCTGGTCGTCGAAGAAGGCGCGCGCGCCGCTGCGCCACAATGAGTTCGCCGAGGCCGGCTGCGGGCCCGCGTCGCGCGCCGAGGCCGCGATGGACAGGTAATCCCGCGTCGCCGGCGGCACCATCGGATGGCTCATCGGCGTCAAGGTCGGGCCCTGAGCCGCTTCGATCACCGACGACTTGACGCTGGCGCAGGCGGCCAGCGGGCCGGCGGCGGCCAGGAGCACGATCAGCAGGGGGCGGCGCATGAGGACACTCATCAAGGGCTAGGGAAGGGCGGCGAATTGCGACGGGGTCTGGGCGGCGGCGCGAACGGCCTCGGCCTGCGGCCCCACGACGGCCTGGTCCGGGCCGCTGACCACGGCCTGGATGACCTTTTTCGAGGTGGTGTTCTGAATGGCCACCGGCTCCCCGGCGGCGGCGTCGGCCATGGCCTTGCCCTGCAGCGTCAGGTCGATGCCGTCGCTGTGGTAGCTGACCTCGACCAGGTCGTCGCGCTTGACCAGGATGGCGTTGCCGAGGTCGTGGGCGGCGACGGCGGCGCCGGAGCGCAGCGGCCGGCGGGCGACCTTGCCGATGACGCCCTCGGCGTCGCGCGGCGCGTCGGCGGGCACGGCGAAGCTCGCCACCTTGCCGAAGGCGAGATCGGTCGGCTGCACCACCTCGCCGGCGGCCAGGCTGCGCGTATAGGTCAGCACCTCGACCATGTGCCCGCCGGCGGCGACCGGGCCGCCGACGCTCGGCACCAGGAGCCGCTGCAGGTTCTGCGGGTTGTCCCAGTCCAGGCCGTGGTTGCGGGCGATCCGCTGCACCGCGCCGGCGTCCAGCACCGCGCTCAGGCCCACCGGCGCGCCGTTGCCGATGACCACGCCGGCGGCCGCGCCGGCATTGTCGAACAGGTCGCCAAGGGTGATCGACCCCGACGCCGAGACCTGGTCGCGCAGACTCACCGGCTGGCCGGCCCGGGCCGGCGCGGCCAGCGCCAGCGCTAGCAAAACCCCGATCAAACTCAGCCCGCGCATGGCCTCATGACTTCATCTGGGTGTTGGTCTGCAGCATCTGGTCGGCGGTGGTGATCACCTTCGAATTCATCTCGTAGGCGCGCTGGGCGACGATCAGGGCGGTGATCTCGGTCACCGGATCGACGTTCGAGGCTTCGGTGTAGCCCTGCAGGATGGTGCCCATGCCTTGCAGGCCGGGCGTGCCGACCGTCGGCTGGCCGGAGGCGTCGGTCTGGGTGAACAGGTTGTTGCCCTGCGGCTGCAGGCCGGCGTTGTTGAAGAAGCTGGCCAGCTGCAGCTGCGCCACCTGCTGCGGCGAGGTCGCGCCGGCCACCGTCACCTGCACCTGGCCGGAGGTGGAGATGGTGATGTTGGTGGCGCCCTGCGGAATGGTCGTCTGCGGGATGACCTGGTAGCCGTCGGCGGTGACCAGCTGGCCCTGGGCGTTGACCGAGAAGTTGCCGGCGCGGGTATAGGCGGTCTCGCCGGACGGCAGCAGCACCTGGAAATAGCCCGAGCCCTGGATCGCCATGTCCAGCGGGTTGCTGGTCTGGGTCATCGAGCCCTGGGTCGAGATGGTGTAGACCGAGCCGGCCTTGACGCCGGCGCCCACCTGCACCCCGGTCGGCACGATGGTGCCCTGGGTGGACGACTGCGAGCCGGCCTGCTCGACATTCTGGTAGATCAGGTCCTCGAACTCGGCGCGGCCCTTCTTGAAGCCCACCGTGTTCATGTTGGCGATGTTGTTCGAGATCACATCGACGTTGAGGTCCTGGGCCGCCATCCCGGTGGCGGCCGTGCGGAGAGCCATCATAATCTGGCGCCTTCTACTGGACCGTTCCCAACCGCTGGACGGCGGTCGAGGACAGGCTGGAGGTGGAACTCATCATCTGGGCGACCATGTCGTAGGCGCGGCTGATGCGGATCATCTCGGTGACTTGGACGATCGGCTGCACGTTGGAAGCTTCCAGCATGCCCTGGCGCAGCACCTGGCCGGTCACCGGCTGGGCCGGGGCGTTGGTGGTGTTGGCGTAGAGGCCGGCGCCTTCCTTGGTCAGGGCGGAGACGTCGTCGAACGACACCACCCCGACCCTGCCGATGGCCTGCGCCTGGGGCTGGTTGGGGATGGACTGGGTGATCGTGCCGTCGCCGCCGATCATCGGCGGGCCGCCCTGGGGATTGAGCGTGATCGGCGAACCCGAGGCGTCCAGCACCGGATCGCCGGCCTGGGTCACCAGCTGGCCCTGGGCGTTGACGCCGAAGCGGCCGTCGCGCGTGTACTGCATGCCGTTGGCCGTCTGGACCTGGAAGAAGCCCTTACCCATGATCGCTAGGTCCAGCGGCGCGCCGGTGGACTGCAGCGCGCCCTGGCTGAAGTCGCGCGCCACGCCGTTGTCGGCCACGAACTGCACCGCCGCGCCGCCGCCCATGGACTTGGGGGTTTGCGGATCGGCCACCGACATCAGCTCCTCGACCTTGAAGCCTGTGGTGTTGGCGTTGGCCAGGTTGTTGGCGGTGATGTCGAGTTCCCGCTCGAGCAGCATCTGCTTCGAGAGGCCGACATAGAGGGCGCTATCCATGGTTAATTTTGCTCATCCGATCGCCGAGGCGTGGCTCATGGTTGACTGCAACAGCCGCGCCAGCCGGAAAACACTGTCTTTTCAATAAGCAAGACGGTTAACGGGCTGCCGACCGGCGATCTTCACCCGGCAAAAATTGCAGCCTTTAACGAAGGTTAAAAACCAGTCCTTAACCAAACCGGCGCGATGGATCGGTCATCCCATTCGTCGTTCGCGCGGCGCTTTGGGGGCGAGGGCGGGTTGGGATTGCGATGGCCAAGGACGTAGCCGACAGGGACGCCGACATCGACGACGACGATGACGAGGCGATCGAGGGCGAGGCCGAAGAAGGCGGCAAGAGGAAGCTGCCGCTGCGGCTCATCGCCATCGGCGCCGCCGCGGCGGTGCTGGTGCTCGGCGGCGGCGGGACCGCGGCCTATCTGCTGCTGGGTCACCACGCCCCCGGCGCGCATGCGTCCAAGGCGAAGAAGCCGGCCAAGAAGGACGGCGACAAGGACGACAAGAGCGGCGCCCAGATCGCCGACGGCCCCGACGGCGTGGTCTTCTATACGCCGCCGGACATCGTCGCCAACATGGACACGGCCGACGGCAAGCCAACCTTCCTGAAGCTGAAGCTCACCTTCGAGCTGCCCGACCACGACACCGCCGACGCCATCGACGAGGACATGCCGCGGCTGCAGGACATGTTCCAGACCTTCCTGCGCGAGCTGCGCCCCGAGGATCTCTCCGGCAGCCAGGGCAGCTACCAGCTGCGCATGGAGCTTTTGCGCCGGGTCAACCTCGTGATCGCCCCGGCCAAGGTCAACTCCGTGCTGATCGAGGAGATGCTCATCAACTAGGGCCGCCTCAAGCGCCCGGTTTGACGTCGCGATCGATGGCTGAAGACACCCAATCCCAAGACCAGACCCTGGAAGGCGCGCCGCCGCAGGACGCCGAGGCGCTCGAGGCCGAAGCCGCCTCGTCGCCCGAGTGGGATTCCGCCTCGTCGCCCGCGCCGGCCGAGCGCATCCTCAATCAGGACGAGATCGACAGCCTGCTCGGCTTCGACCTCTCCGACGACGACACCGCCGACCGCACCGGCATCCGCGCCATCATCAATTCGGCGCTGGTCTCCTATGAGCGGCTGCCGATGCTGGAGATCGTCTTCGACCGCTTGGTGCGGTTGATGACCACCTCCTTGCGCAACTTCACCTCGGACAATGTCGAGGTCAGCCTCGACAACATCTCCTCGATCCGCTTCGGCGACTATCTGAACTCGATCCCGCTGCCGGCGATCCTGTCGGTGTTCCGCGCCGAGGAACTGGACAATTTCGGCCTGCTGACGGTCGATTCCAACCTGATCTACTCCATCGTCGACGTGCTGCTCGGCGGGCGGCGCGGCACCGCGGCCATGCGCATCGAGGGCCGCCCCTACACCACCATCGAGCGGGTGCTGGTGCAGCGGATGGTCGAGGTGGTGCTGGCCGACGCCCAGGCGGCGTTCGAGCCGCTGACCCCGGTGACCTTCAACCTCGACCGGCTGGAGACCAATCCGCGCTTCGCCGCCATCGCCCGCCCGGCCAACGCCGCCATCCTGGTCAAGCTGCGCATCGACATGGAGGACCGTGGCGGCCGCATCGAGCTCCTGCTGCCCTATGCGACGCTGGAGCCGATCCGCAAGATGCTGCTGCAGCAGTTCATGGGCGAGAAGTTCGGCCGCGACAACATCTGGGAAGGCCACCTGGCCACCGAGCTCTGGACCACCCAGCTGGACGTGCGCGCGGTGCTCGACGAGCAGGTGGTCGACCTGCGCCGGGTGCTGAATCTGAAGATCGGCGACACCCTGATCCTCAACGCCACGCCCGACAGCCTGATCGAGCTGCGCGCCGGCCAGATCCCGCTGACCCGCGGCCGCATGGGCCGCCGCAACCACAACATCGCCGTACGCGTCGAGGCGCCGCTGACGCCGGCCGCCAAGACCGCAATCCAGGGAGGCCGGCCATGAGCCCGATATCGATGACGCTCGATCTGCTGCTGGCGGCGCTGCTGCTGGTCACCCTGGGCTTCGGCTTGCGGCTCGAGCGCCGGCTGAAGGCCCTGCAGGCCAGCCAGGCGACCTTCGCCGCCGCCGTCGCCGACCTCGACCGCGCCGCCGCCCGCGCCGAGACCGGCCTGGCCGACCTGCGCGGGGCCATGGACGAGGCGGTCGGCCTGCTCGCCGGACGAATCGAGAAGGCCCGCGAGCTGGCGGCCAGGCTCGAGACCCTCACCGCCGGGGGCGCGGCCATCGCCGAGCGCTCGCCGGCCACGGCGCAGCGCTCGGCTCTCGACCGGGTCTGGACCCGGCCCGCCGCCGCCGCGCCGCGCCGCGCGCCGGAGCCCGCGCCGCGCGAGGCCCCGCTCACCCTCGGCCGCGAGGAGGCTCTGACCCCGCGCCGGCCGGCCGCCGCCCTCGGCGCCGCGCCGTCGCCGCGCTCGCGCGCCCTGGTCGATGACGAGCTGTTCGACGGGCCGGGCCTGCGCCGCGCCGCGGGAGGCCGCTTGTGAGCCGCATCCCGCGCCTGCTGCCGCTGGTCGCCGTCGCCATCGGCGGCGTCCTCGCGGTCAAGGGCCTGACCGAGGCGCCGCAGCTCTACCTGGCTTCGCGCGCCCTGGCCGAAGACGTGGTCAGCAAGGGCCCGCCCAAGCCGCCGCTGCCGCTCGACGCCTCGATCCTCACCGGCGGCGTCGGTCATCCGGGCGCCGCCAAGCCGACCGCGCCCGCCTGCGCGCCGACGGCCGCGGAACTGGCGAAGGAGGCGGGCCTGTCGCCGGCCGAGCTGCAGGTGCTGCAGAGTCTCAGCGATCGCCGCGGCCAGCTGGATCAGCGCGAGAGCGGCCTCGACGTGCAGGTGCAGCTGATCGCCGCCGCCGAGGCCAAGCTCGACGGCCGCATCCAGCAAATGAACGGGCTGAAGAGCGACATCCAGGCCCTGCTCGGCCAGGCCGATCAGCAGGCCCAGGCCGAGGCCGACCGCCTGGTGCACATCTACGAGGACATGGACCCGAAAAAGGCCGCGGCGGCGCTGGCGATGATGGATGACAGCGTCCGCCTGCCGATCGCCGCCAAGATGAAGGAACGCAAGCTCGCCGACATCCTCGGCAAGATGAATCCGGCGGACGCCAAGGCCCTGACCGAAAAGCTCGCCGCCCGCACCGCCGGCTCCAAGGTGCTGGCCGACGCCAAGACCGCGCTCAATCCGGCCGCCGCCCCGGCCCCAGCCCCGACGCCGGCGCCCGCCTTGGCGAACGCCAAGCCGGCCAAGCCCGCGGCGGCGGCGGCCGACGACGCCCAGGTCGGCGAGACCGGCCCGGCGGGCGCCGACGCCGCCGCGGCGGCGGCCAAGCCGCACAAGGTGGCCCGGGCCGCCCCCAAGCCGCGCCCGAAAGCCAAGCCGTCCAAGGTCGACGCCGATGTCGCCGACGCCATGAGCCCGCCCGGCGGGGTGGTCCTGCCCGGCGCCAAGCCGGCCGCGCCGAAGCCAGCGGCCAAGGTCGCCTCGGCCGCTCGTCCGCCCGTCGGTCCCGCCGGCGCGCCGCCCAAGCCGGCCGCGCCGCCGCCGCCGGCCAAGCCCGGCTGAGGCGGCGGATGGACGGGCGCCGCGTTCTGAGGTCCGCCATGGCGGCGATCGCGATCGCCGCCATGCTCGCGCCTGGCGGCTTCGCCGAGACGCCGCCGGCCCTGCAGCACGCGCCCGGCAGCCCGCTGGCCGTCAACGTCGCCCAGGCCAAGGACTTCTCGCGCGTCGAGTTCCGCTTCCCCGGCGGCGCGAAGGTGACCAGCCACCGCGACGGCCAGGTCCTGACCCTGCATTTCAGCCGCTACGCCAAGCCGGACATGACCCGCCTCAGGGTCGATCCGCCGCGGTTCCTCAAGACCGCGACCGACAAGGACGCCGGCGGCCTGGAGATCGCCCTGACCCTTGCCGACGGGGCCGACGCCAAGGTGGGCGAGGCCGACGGCGCCATCTTCGTCAACCTGTTCGCCGCCGCGGCCCCGCCGGCCGCGCAGCCGGCCTCCGACCGGCCCAGCCCGGTCCCCGACAACGGCGTGGTCAAGGTCGCCTCGGCGGCGAAGGCGAACCAGGTCGCCCTGGACTTTCCGTGGAAGTCGGCCCTCGGCGCCGCCGTCTTCCATCGCGGCGGCGCGATCTGGATCGTGTTCGACGCGGCGGCGAAGCTCGACCTCAGCGGCCTGGCGCGCGGTTCGCCGCTGCTGGCCGGCGCCCAGGCGGTCCAGGGCCCGGATTTCACCGCCCTGCGCATCGTCCCGCCGGCCAACACCTCGGTCACCGCCGGCGCCCAGGGCGGCGACTGGACCGTGACCCTGTCCAGTGCGCCGCAAGCCACGCCCGACCCGGTCAGGATCGCCCGCGACGACGCCTCGGCCGCCGGCGCGCTGTCGGTCGCGGTGGCCGGCTCGACCCATGTCTTCTGGATCGACGATCCGGTGGTGCGCGACCGCATCGCCGTGGTCACCGCGCTGGCCCCGGTCAAGGGCCTGCCGTCCCGCCGCGAATATGTCGACCTGGCGCTCTTGCCCTCCGCGCAGGGCCTGGCGGTCGAACCGATCGCCGACGACCTGTCGGTCAGCACCGACGGCGACCTGGTCTCGATCGGTCGGCCGAAGGGCCTGGCCCTGTCCGGCAAGGGCGGCGACGTCATGGCCGACGACGGCCCTGGCCTGCCGCAACCCACCAGCCGTCCGGCCCTGATCGACTTCGACACCTGGTCGAAGACCGGCTCGGGCGGCTTCATCGCCCGCTACGACGCCCTGGAAGCGGCCGCCGCCGACGAGGCCGGCAAGGGCAAGGACGCCCCGATGAAGGCCCGCATGGGCCTGGCGCGTTTCCTGGTCGGGTCGGAACTGGCCTTCGAGGCCATCGGCCTTCTCGACCTCAACGCCAAGACCCAGCCGAACATGCTCGGCGACGCCGAGTTCCGTGGCCTGCGCGGCGCCGCCAAGGCCATGGCCGGCCGCTACAAGGAGGCGCAGACCGAGTTTTCCGCGCCGGTGCTGGCCGACGATCCGGCCAGCTCGCTCTGGCGCGGCTATATCGACGTCCAGCTCGGCCAATGGGCCGAGGCGCGCGGCGAGTTCAACAAGGGCGCCGTGGCCTTAAGCCAGTTCACGCCGCGCTGGCGGGCGAGGTTCGCCCGCGCCGACGCCGAGGCCGCCGTGCAGCTCGGCTCCAACGCCATCGCCGACGCCGAGGTGCGGGTGGCGCTGGCCAATTCCAACGACCCGGTCGAGAACCTCGCCACCCGCCTGGTCCAGGCCCAGGCGTTCGAGGCCGAGGGGAACAAGGCGGGCGCGCTCGGCGTCTACCAGGCGATCTCGACGGTCAATCTGGGCTGGCTGTCGGCGCCGGCGAGCTTGCACGCCACCCAGATCCGCCTGGCCGAGGGGACCATCACCCCGAGCCAGGCCGCCGACGTGCTCGATGGGCTTCGCTATCGCTGGCGCGGCGACGCCACCGAACTGGAGACCATCCGCGCGCTCGGCAAGATCTATCTCAGCCTCGGCCGCTATCGCGAGGCGCTGGAGGCGCTGCGTTCGGCCGGCCAGAACCTGCCGGACCTGCCCGACGCGGTCGGCCTGCAGAACGACCTGGCCGCGGCCTTCCGCAGCCTCTTTCTCGACGGCCAGGCCGACGGTCTGCAGCCGGTCCAGGCGCTCGCCCTGTTCTACGACTTCAAGGAGCTGACCCCGATCGGCGAGGACGGCGACCAGATCGTGCGCCGGCTGGCGCGGCGGCTGATCGACGTCGATCTGCTCGGCCAGGCGGCGGAGCTCCTGAAATACCAGGAGGAAAACCGGCTGGACGGGGTGCCGAAGGCGCAGGTCGCCACCGACCTGGCCACCATCGACCTGATGAACCGCCAGCCGGAAGCGGCGATCGACGCGCTGAACGAGTCGCGCACCACCGTCCTGCCCACCCCGCTCACCGCCCAGCGCCGGGTGGTGGAGGCGCGCGCCTGGATGATGCTCGGCCAGTACGACCATGCGTTGGAGATCATCGAGGGCGACAAGTCCGCCGACGCCGTGGCCGTGCGCGCCGACGTGGCGTGGAAGCAGCATGCCTGGGCCAGCGCCGCCGGCCAGCTGGAGGCGATGCTCGGTGATCGCTGGAAAAACCCCGCGCCGCTCAACGCCGAGGAGGAGGGGACCCTGCTGCGCTGCGCCATCAGCCTCAGCCTCGCCGGCGACGACGCCGGGCTGACGCGCCTGCACGGCGAGTACCAGGGCTTCGTCGACCACGCCCAGTCGCCCGACGCCTTGCGCGTCGCCCTGGCCGGGCTCAACGCCGGCTCCGGAACCGCCGCCGGCTACGCCAGCGCCGCGGCCGAGAGCGACAGCTTCGTCGGCTGGGTACAGGCGATGAAACAGCGCTTCCGCCAAGCCAGCCCCGGCCCCACGGCCGTCGCCGGCGCGGCCAATCGCGGCTAGACACGCCGCCTCGAATAACGGGCTTTCTCGCTACCTCGCTGGTTCACGGCTATACTGACGCCATGACCCGAGACGCCGTCATCGCGATCCTGCGCGCCCACGAAGCGCCGCTGCGTCGTCGGGGCGTGCAGCGGGCGGCGCTATTCGGATCGGTAGCACGCGGCCAAGCGACGCCGGCGAGCGACCTCGACATTCTGGTCGACATCGACCCGTCGGCTCATATCGACCTGTACGACTATGTGGGGATTACGCAGTATATCGCGGGGCTGTTCACGGTTCCCGTTGAGGTCGCCGATCGCGCCATGCTCATCCCGCCGGTCCGGCGAACCGCGGAGCGAGACGCGGTCTATGCGTTCTGACGCCGCGCCAACGGCGAAGGATAGCGCACCTGGCCGCAGGCGCTGCCACCCTCGAAGCTTGGCATAGGGGTCGTCCGTCAAGCGGATCGGGACGGCGAGCCTAACCCACCCCTGGCACGTGGTGGAAGCTCTCCACCAGGCTGCCGGCGACCAGCCGCCAGCCGTCGACCAGCACGAAGAAGATCAGCTTGAATGGCAGCGACACCACCACTGGCGGCAGCATCATCATGCCCATGCTCATCAGCACGCTGGCCACCACCAAGTCGATGACCAGGAAAGGCACGAACAACAGGAAGCCGATCTCGAACGAGCGCTTCAGCTCCGAGATCATGAAGGCCGAGGTCACCACCTGCACCGGCAGGTCGGTCGGCTTCGCCGCTTTCGGTGTATGCGACAGCCGCACGAACAGGGCCAGGTCGTCCTGGTCCACCTGCGCCAACATGAATGACTTCACCGGCTGGGCGGAGGCGCTGAAGGCCTGCGGCAGCTCCATCTGCTTGTTCAGCAGCGGCTTGATCCCGGCGTTGTAGGAGGCGTTCAGGGTCGGGGCCATGACGATGGCGGTCAGGAACAGCGACAGGCTGATGATCACCGCGTTCGGCGGGCTCTGCTGCAGGCCGAGTGCGGTGCGCAGCAGGCTGAGCACCACCACGATGCGCACGAAGGCGGTGGTCATGATCACGATCGACGGCGCCAGCGAGAGCACGGTCAAGAGGCCCGCCAGTTGGATCACCCGGTCGGTCAGGCCGGCGCCGGTGCCCAGGTCGATATTCACCGACTGGGCGACGGCCATGGCTGGGAAGATCAGGCTCGCCAGGCCGCTCAGGCCGGCGAGCCGCGCCGCGCGGCCGAGGTCCTCGGGATGGACGTCGAACAGGCCCATGGGGCGCAGCAGGGCGACCAGGAGGCGTTTCATCGACCGGGCTCCGATGGAGCTGAATGTTGGGGGATGAACTGGCCCTCGCCGAGCAGGATCAGCCGCTCCTCCGCGTCGCAGCGGACCAGCACCAGCCGGCGGGTGGGGTCGAGCACCAGGGTCTCGATCACCGCCAGCCGCCGCTCGGCGCGCGCGCCCTGCAGCCGGGCCAGGGTCTCGGGCCCGAAGCGGCGCAGCGCCACCACGGCCAGGCCGATCAGGCCGAGCGTCACCGCCAGCCCCGCGATCACCCTGACGATTTCACCGAACATTCTGTTGGCCGCCCGAAGAGCGAGCGCCTCGCGCGCCCGCGCGGTCCTTGTCATGGGCCAACGTGCTTAATGGCCGATTAACCCTGTTCCTTCATCTTTCGAAAACCATGACGCTCGAAGACATCCCGCTGTTCTCCGCCCTGAAGGGCCGGCTCGGCTACCTCTCGGAACGCCAGCGGGTGATCTCCGAGAACGTCGCCAATTCCGACACCCCCGGCTATCGCCCGCAGGACCTGAAACCCTTTACCATCAAGGCCCAGGACGCCCCGCAGGCCACCGGCTCGATCGCGCTGGCCTCCCCCGCCGCCGGACGGATGATCAGCGGCGCCGGAACCACCCAGACCTCGTCCGGGACGGGCTACGCGCCGCAGGTCACGCCCGATTCCGAGACCCAGCTCAACGGCAACCAAGTGGTGCTGGAGGAGGAGATGATGAAGCTGACCGACGCGCGCATGAGCTACGACGCGGCGATCGGCTTCTACCAGAAGTCGCTCAGCATGCTGCAGCTCGCCATCCGCACCCCGGGCAAGGGAAGCTAGAAAGGACTAGGCCATGGCCGACGTTTTATCGCCCTCCGACGCCATCATGGCCGCCGCCTCGTCGGCGCTCCGCGCGCAGCAGTCACGCATGCGGGTCATCGCCGAGAACATGGCCAATTCCGATTCGGTCTCGAAGACCGCCGGCGGCGACCCCTACCGTCGCCAGATGCCGGTGTTCACCCCGGTCATGCTCGACGGCGGCGTCGAGGGCGTGACGATGAGCAGCGTCGCCGCCGACCCCAAGCCGTTCCCGGTCCAGTACCAGCCCGGCCACCCGGCCGCCGACGCCAAGGGCAATGTCAAGCTGCCGAACGTCGATCCGCTGATGGAGGCGATGGACATGCGCGACGCCCAGCGCGCCTACGAGGCCAACCTGAACGTCATCGACACCGACAAGGCGATGCAGACCAGCCTGATCCAGCTGCTGCAGAAATAGGGCGGATCTGATCCATGGTCGCCCCGCTCATCGCCGCCAAGGCCTATGCCGCCGTCCAGGCCCAGACCACCACCCTGGCCAACGCCGCCTCCGGCGCGGCGGATGCGCACGGCGCGCACGCCGCCGGCGGCTTCGGCGACATCCTGAAGACCGCGCTGAACGACGCTGTGCAGTCGTCGCGCACGGCCGAGCAGCAGATGACCGCCCAGGTGCAGGGCAAGGCCGACATGGTCGACGTGGTCACCGCGCTCTCCTCGGCCCAGGCCAGCCTGGAGACGGTGATGGCCGTCCGCGACCAGGTAATCGCCGCCTACCAGCAAGTCATGCAGATGCAGATCTGAGCTTTGCCGCTAAGGTGGGCTCGATGACCCAGCCCATGATCGCGCTCGAGGATGTCGCCAAGTCGTTCGACGGCGGGGCGAGCGAAGCCGTGGCCGGCGTCAGCCTGGCGGTGGCGCAGGGCGAGTTCATCGCCCTGGTCGGCGGCTCGGGCTCGGGCAAGACCACCACTCTGAAGATGATCAACGGCCTGATCGCGCCCAGCCGCGGCCGGATCGTCGTCGCCGGCGAGGCGGTGGGCGACGTCGCCCCGCACCTGCTCCGTCGCCGGATCGGCTATGTTTTCCAGGAGGTCGGGCTTTTTCCACACCTGAGCGTGGCCGAGAATATCGGCATCACCCCGAAGCTGATGGGCGAACCCAAGGCGGCGATCGAGGCGCGCGTCGGCGAATTGCTCGACCTGGTCAGCCTGCCGCGTGAGTTCGCCGCCCGACGTCCCGCCGCCCTTTCCGGAGGCCAGCGCCAGCGGGTGGGCGTGGCGCGGGCGCTGGCGGCGCGGCCGAAGCTGATGCTGATGGACGAGCCGTTCGGGGCGCTGGACCCGGTCACCCGCGACGCGCTGGGGGGCGACTATCGCGACCTGCACCAGCGGCTCGGCCTGACCACGCTGATGGTCACCCACGACATCACCGAGGCGGTGCTGCTGGCCGACCGGGTCGTGGTCATGGACCAGGGTCGGGTGAGGGCCGAGGGCAGGCCCGCCGAGTTGCTGGTCTCGCCGGACGCCGGGGTGCGCGCGCTGATGGAGACCCCGCGCCGCCAGGCCGACCGGGTGCGTGCGCGGCTGGAGCCGGCTGCGGGGGGCGACGCATGAACGAGCGCCTGGCCGCCGCTTGGCGCCTGCTGCCCAGCTATCTCGGCCAGCACGTGCTGCTCAGCGCCTCGGCGCTGGCGCTTGGGGTGCTGATCAGCCTGCCGCTGGCGGTGGCGGCCAGCCGCAACCCGCGCCTGCGCTGGATCGCGCTGCTCTCCGCCGGCCTGATCCAGACCATCCCGAGCCTGGCTTTGCTGGCGCTGTTCTATCCGCTGCTGCTGGCGCTCTCCGCGCTCAGCCGCCACCTGTTCGGCGCCGGCTTCTCCGCCCTCGGCTTCCTGCCGTCGCTGCTGGCGCTGACCCTCTATTCCATGCTGCCGATCCTGAGGAACGCCACCACCGGCATTCTCGGCGTCGATCCGGCGGCGGTGGAGGCGGCCAGGGGGGTCGGCATGACCGATCGCCAGCGCCTCTTCATGGTCGAGCTGCCGCTGGCCGCGCCGGTGATCATGGCCGGCATCCGCACCGCCGCGGTCTGGACCATCGGCACCGCGACCCTGTCGACCCCGGTCGGCCAGACCTCGCTTGGCGACTACATCTTCTCTGGCCTGCAGACCGAGGACTGGGTCCTGGTGCTGTTCGGCTGCGCCGCGGCGGCGGCCTTGGCGCTGATCGTCGACCAGCTGCTCGGCCTGATCGAGTCCGGCGCGGCCCGGCGCGATCGCCGCCGGATCATCGCCGGCGGCCTTGGCCTGGTCATCGGCACGGCGCTGGCGCTGGCGCCGCTGGCCGCCGGCGGCGGGACCGGCGAGCGGGTGGTGGTCGGGGCCAAGAATTTCTCCGAGCAATATATTCTTGCCAGCCTGATGTCCGACCGGTTGCGCGCCGCCGGCTTCAACGTCTCGGAGAAGGACGACCTGGGCTCGGCTGTCGCCTACCAGGCCGTCGCCTCCGGCGAGGTCGACGCCTATGTCGACTATTCCGGCACCCTCTGGACCAATGTGCTGAAGCGGACCGACAACCCGCCGCGTAAGGTGCTGCTGGCCGAGTTGACCCAGGCGCTGAAGGCCCGCGACGGCGTCGTGGTGCTGGGCCCCTTGGGTTTCGAGAACGCCTACGCCCTGGCCATGCGTCGCGGCGAGGCGGAGAAGCTGGGCGTCCATTCGATCGCCGACCTTGCCCGCCATGCGCCCGATCTTACCCTGGGCTCGGATCTGGAATTTCTTTCCCGTCCCGAATGGGCGGCGCTGAAGAGCGCCTATGGCCTGAACTTCAAGGCCGAGAAACGCTACCAGCCGACCTTCATGTACAAGGCGGTCACCGGCGGCGAGGCCGACGTGATCTCGGCCTTCTCCTCCGACGGCCGCATCGCCGCCGACGACCTGGTGGTGCTGACCGATCCGCGCCAGGCCATTCCGCCCTATGACGCGGTCATCCTGCTCTCGCCCAGGCGCGCCGCCGACGCCAAATTCGTCGCCGCCCTCCGCCCGCTGATCGGCGCCATCCCGGTCGAGACCATGCGCAAGGCCAACCTCACGGTCGACCGCGACCAGGACAAACAAACCCCCGCCCAGGCCGCGGCCGCGCTGGCGAAGGCGATATCCTTAGCGGCCCATTAACCATGTTCCGCCCATCCTTGGGCCCTCCAAACGCCGCCGCGTTCCGATTTGAGAGGGCCCTCCATCCATGTCCGGCGCTGAAGTGCTCGATGTCGGCCGCGACGCCATCTGGCTGACCTTGCAACTCTGCGCGCCCATCCTGATGGTCGGCCTGGTGGTCGGGGTCGCCATCGGCCTGATGCAGGCCCTGACCCAGATCCAGGAAGCCACCCTGGTCTATGCGCCGAAGATCCTGGCCATCTTCGTGGCCCTCTTGGTGTTCCTGCCGCTGATGGGCGGGTTGATGGGCGGTTTCATGCGCCAGATCGCCGCCCGCATCGCGGCCATGTAGGCCATGGAGCACTACGCAACGGCGCAGCAGGTCTGGGCCGGCGCCCTGGTGTTTTCGCGCATCGGCGCGCTCTTGATGGTCATCCCGGGCATCGGCGAGGCCAATGTGCCGCCGCGCATCCGCCTGTCCTTCGCCCTGGTCCTGTCGCTCTGCCTGGGGCCGATCGCCCAGCCTTACCTGCCGCCGGAGCCGACCACGGTGGACGGGACGATCTGGTATCTCGGCAAGGAGGTGCTGATCGGCCTGACCATCGGCGGCATCCTCAGGGTCTTCCTGTCGTCCCTGACCACCGCCGGCGAGTTCATCTCGCTGCAGACCACCCTGGCCTTCGCCCAGACCGCCAACCCGACCCAGGCCCAGCCGGGCACCACCATCTCGACCTTCCTGACCCTGATGGGCCTGACCCTGATCTTCGACACCGACCTTTCCCGGCTGTTCATCGCCGCCATGGCGCACAGCTACACCCTGTTTCCGCCGCTGAAGAGCCTGCCGCTGCAGGACGCCGGAACCCTGGCCGTCCAGACCGTCTCCAGGTCCTTCGCCCTCGGCCTGCAGCTGGCCGCGCCGGTGGTGGTGTTCTCCATCGTCTTCAACATCGCCGTCGGCCTGATCGGCCGGGTGATGCCGCAGTTCCAGATCTTCTTCGTGGCCACGCCGCTCAGCCTCTTGCTCGGCCTCTCCATCTTCGCGCTCAGCCTCGGCGCCATCGGCATGGTCTGGGTGCATGCCTACGAGGATTTCGTCGGGGTGTTCGTATGAGGCGCGCCCGTGGCTGACGAAAACGACTCCTCGACAAAAACCGAAGAGGCCTCGCCGCGAAAACTGGAGGAGGCCCGCAAGCGCGGCGACGTCGCCAAGTCCACCGACGTGAGCGCCTTCGCCTCCCTGGCCGGGGCGGCCGGGTTTCTGGCCATCGCCGGCGGCTGGATGGCCCGCGACCTGGCGCAGCAGCTGCAGCCCTTCGTCGCCCATCCCGACGCCTTCGACCTCTCCGCCGACGGCGGCGTCATCGTGATGCGACGGGCGCTGATGGCCCTGGCGCCGATCGTGGTCGGGGTGATGGGCTCGGCCGCCCTCTGCGGCGCCGGCGGCAACCTCATTCAGCACGGCTTCCTGTTCGTGCCCGACAAGCTGGCGCCCAACCCCTCGCACCTGTCGCCGGCCGAGGGCTTCAAGCGGCTGTTCGGGCTCGACGGCCTGATCCATTTCCTGAAGTCGGGCCTGAAGATCAGCCTGGTCGGGGCGGTGGCCTGGTTCGTCCTTCGCCCGCACTTCGGCGACTTCCAGCTCCTGGTCGGCATGGACCCGAACGCGCTGCTGCCGCTGGCCATCGAGATGATCAAGGCGCTGTTCTGGGGCGTGATCACCCTGCTTGGCGTCGGCGCCATCGCCGACTGGCTCTGGCAGCGCCAGCGCTTCATGCAGCGCATGCGCATGACCAAGGAGGAGATGAAGGAGGACTTCAAGCAGTCCGAGGGCGACCCCCACGTCCGCGCCCGCCTGCGCCAGATGCGCTTCGAGCGCGCCAAGCGGCGGATGATGCAGAACGTGCCGAAGGCGACCGTGGTGGTGATGAACCCGACCCACTACGCCGTCGCCCTGCGCTACGAGGCCGGCGACACCCCGGCGCCGCTGTGCGTCGCCAAGGGCATGGACGAGGTCGCCCTGCGCATCCGCGAGGTTGCCGAGGAGCACCGCATCCCGGTGATCGAGGATGCGCCGCTGGCCCGGGCCCTCTACGCCACGGTGGAGATCGACGAAGTCATTCCGCGCGAGCACTATGAGGCGGTGGCCAAGGTCATCGGCTTCGTGATGCAGCAGGCCAGGCGCAGGCGGGTGCATTCATGAGCGACGCCCCGATGCGAACACAGTTGGTCTCAGACTATGATTTCAGCGTGATTCGCCGCTTCAGCCTGGAGGAAAACCGGTCGTGGCGCAGCCGATGACGATAGCCGGCCGGAGCTTGCGCCGCCTCGATCCGTTCGCGGTGGCGGCGGGCGCCTTCCTGCTGCTCGCCCTGGCCTTCGGGGCCTATCCGGCCTTCCGCGCCGGCCCCGGCTCGCTGGGCGGGGCCCTGGTGCTCGGCGGCCTCGCCGGCGTCGCCTTCTTCGCCATCCTGGCCCTGCGCGGCCGCGGACCGGGACCGGCCGAGGGGATCGAGGTGCTGCGCCTGATCGAGGCGATCGGCGAGCCGGTCGCCCTGGCCACCGCCGACGGGCGCATCCTGACCGCCAACCCCGGCTGGGGCGAGATCGTCGGTCCGGGCGGCCGGCTGCCCAAGTCGGTCGACGCCGGCGGCCTGTTCTCGGCGCTCAGCGTCGCCCGGCGCGGCGAGGTCGGCCAGGTGCGGCTGAAGCTGAAGCGCGGCGAGCGCTCGGCGCGGGTCAGCCTGCTGGACGAGCGCCGCTTCCTGGTCGAGATCATCCCCGAGCCGGTGATCCTGCCGCCGGCCGAGACCCTGGCCATTCCGGCCGCGGCCAACGGCCCGCGCCCGGTGGAGCTCGACGCCTTCGCCGGCGCCGCTCCGTTCGGCGCCGCCCTGCTGGATGGCCGCGACGCCGCCGAGGCGACCATCGTCCACGCCAATCCGGCCCTGGAGGCCATGGTCGGCGGCAAGCCGCTGGCCGGGGTCGCCCTGCAGGCCCTGATCGAGCCGGCTGCCTGGACCGAAGCCATGCAGGCCATGGAGTCCGGCCGCGCCGGCCCGTTCGAGGTGCGCCTGGCCCACGATCCGGCCTCCATCGCCCACCTCTACCTGGCCAGCGGCGCCGACGGCTTCATCGCCTATCTGGTCGACGTCACCGCCCAGAAGCAGATGGAGCTGCAGCTCGCCCAGTCGGAGAAGATGCGCGCCATCGGCCAGTTCGTCGGCGGCGTGGCGCACGATTTCAACAACCTGCTCACCGCCATCACCCTGAAGGGCGACGAGCTCTTCCTGCGCCATCCGGTCGGCGACCCGTCCTACCAGGATCTGGTCGAGGTGCGCTCCACCGCCGACCGCGCCGCCGACCTGGTTCGCAAGCTCTTGGCCTATTCGCGCAAGCAGACCCTGCAGCGCGAAGTGCTGGAGCTGGGCGGCCTGGTCAGCGAGATCGAGGTCCTGCTGCGCCGGCTGCTGCGCGAGGACGTCAAGCTGGAGACCGACCACGGCCGCAACCCGCCGCTGGTGTTCAGCGACAAGGGCCAGATCGAGACGGCGGTGATGAACCTGGCGATCAACGCCCGCGACGCCGTGCGCGCCCAGGGCGGCGGGGTGGTGCGCATCCGCACCGCCCGGCTCAGCCACGCCGAGGCCAAGGCGCTCGGCTATGCCGATCCGCGCGCCGGACCGGGCGAAGTGGCGATGATCGAGGTGTCCGACAACGGCCCGGGCATCCCGCCCGATCTGCTCGGCAAGATCTTCGACCCCTTCTTCACCACCAAGCCGGTGGGCGAGGGGACGGGGCTCGGCCTTTCCACCGTCTACGGCATCGTCAAGCAGGCCGACGGCTGGATCGAGGTGGTCAGCACCCTGGGCGAAGGCGCGGCCTTCCGCATCTTCCTGCCGGTCTATGCGCCGCCGCCGGTGGTGGCCGCGGTGATGGCGGCGATCCCGCCAGTGCGCCCGGCGGCGCGCGATCTCTCCGGCGTCGGCCGCATCCTGTTCGTCGAGGACGAGGACCTGGTGCGCGAGGTGGCGGCGCGGCTGTTGCGCGCCCGCGGCTACGAGGTGCTGGAGGCCGCCGACGGCGAGGCCGCCCTTAACCTGGCCGAGGAATACGCCGGCAAGATCGACTTGCTGATCTCCGACGTCATCATGCCGGGCATCGACGGGCCCACCCTGCTGAAAAAAGCCCGCGGCTTCCTGGGCGACGCGCCGGTGATGTTCATCTCCGGCTATGCCGAGGCCGAGTTCCGCGACGTCCTCGAAGGCGAAACCGGCGTCACCTTCCTGCCCAAGCCACTGGACATCAAGATCCTCGCCGAGCGGGTGAAACAACAGCTGCAGGCGGCGTAGGCCTGCGGCCGAGCCTATAAAATCCGCTCATCGCCGCGGGAGCGGGGACCAGTTTTTTAACCACGAACGAACACGAACAAACACGAACGGGGCAGGTTGGCCGCTGCGGCGACGCTGAACGTTCGTGTGGGTTCGTGTTCGTTCGTGCTTCAATTCCTTCGACCTCAGCGGACCAGCCAAGGCCGAAAACAAAACGCCTGGGTCCCCGCCTTCGCGGAGAAGAGCGAGGTGGGAACCTATTTCACCGCGCCGCAGAACCGCTGGATGCGCTGGCAGGCGTCTTCCAGGTTGGCGTTGGAGGTGGCGTAGGAGATGCGGAAGAACGGCGACAGGCCGAACGCCGCGCCGAGCACCACCGCGACGCCTTCGGTCTCCAGGAGCTCCACCGCGAAATCCTCGTCCGTGGCGATGACCTTGCCGCTCGGCGCCGTCTTGCCGATCAGGCCGGCGACGGAGGGATAGACGTAGAAGGCCCCCTCCGGCGTCGGGCAGTGCATCCCTTGCGCCTGGTTCAGCATCGAGACCACCAGGTCGCGGCGCTCCTCGAACAGCTTGGCGTTCGGCTTGATGAAGTCCTGCGGCCCGTTCAGCGCCTCCACCGCCGCCCATTGCGAGATGGACGAGGGGTTGGACGTGGTCTGGCTCATCACCTTGCGCATGGCGGTGATCAGCGGCTCGGGACCCGCGGCGTAGCCGATGCGCCAGCCGGTCATGGCGTAGGCCTTGGAGACCCCGTTCATGGTCAGGGTGCGCTCGTACAGGGCCGGTTCCACCTGGGCGATGGTGGTGAACTCGAAGTCGCCGAACACCAGGTGCTCGTACATGTCGTCGGTCAGGATCATCACCTGCGGGTGGCGCAGCAGCACGTCGGCCACGGCCCGCAGTTCGGCGCGGGTATAGGCCGCGCCCGACGGGTTGGACGGAGAGTTCAGCAGCACCCAGCGCGTGCGCGGCGTGATGGCGGCCTCCAGGTCGGCCGGCTGCACCTTGAAACCGGTCTCGGCGCTGGTGGCGACGAACTTCGGCTCGCCGCCGGCCAGCAGCACCATGTCCGGATAGCTGACCCAGTAGGGGGCCGGGATCACCACCTCGTCGCCGGGGTTCAGCGACGCGACCATGGCGTTGTAGATCACCGGCTTGCCGCCCGGCGAGACGTTCACCTGGGCCGGGGTGTAGGTCAGGCCGTTTTCCCGGCCGAACTTGGCGACGATGGCCTCCTTCAGCTCCGGGATGCCGTCGACGTTGGTGTACTTGGTCTTGCCGTCGCGGATGGCCTGGATCGCCGCCTGCTTGATGTTGTCCGGGGTGTCGAAGTCCGGCTCGCCGGCGGCCAGGCCGATGACGTCCTTGCCCGCAGCTTTCAGCGCCCGCGCCTTGGCGTCCGCCGCCAGGGTGGCGGACGGCTTGACGCGGGCGAGCGCGGTGGACTCGGCGAACATGGGGCGAGCTCCTGGTGAACAAGGGGTTGGAATCGCGGGCGCCGGTGTAGGCGCGTGAGGCCCTTGGCGCAACATGGCGCGCCCGGCGCCGCTTTGCTAAGCCGACGCCAGCAGCCGAAAGGACACACCGAATGCCCGAAATCATCGTCTACGCCGTCGCCGGCCGCACGGCCGAACAGAAGAAGGCGCTGTGCAAGGACATCACCGAGGCGGTGCACAGGCATTTCGGCGTGGCGGCCGAGGCGGTGACCATCCAGATCGTCGAGGCGGCGCGGGATTCCAAGTCCAAGGGCGGAGTGATGTTCTCGGAGATGTGAGCCACGCTGGACTTTTGAGGAAAGCGCGGGCCGCCCTGGCTTTGCGGCGCCTCTCCGGCGGGCATTTCCGTGGGCGCCGCGGCCCGTTCCCCCGGCCGGTCTGTTCACGGCAGGAAAGTCGGCGCATCCCATCTGGACCTCGTTTCAGTCGGACTTCAGGCGATGCAGGCTCCCGTAAGCACGGCCGAGGCTCTTGTGCCGATCAGCGGCCGGCGGCTGGCGCTGCCTCCGGGGCCGATCTTCCACCTGCAGCGCGCCGAGGAAGCAGACTACGAGATCGGCGAGTTCCGCGCCTGGGCCGGCTACAGGAACCTCGGCTCGGACGCGGCCACCGACGGGCTGGTTCACTTCCAACACGTGATCAGCTTCGCCGGGACCGAGGCGGCCGGCCGCACCGGCATCCACGCCCATCTCGCCCACGCGCACATCGTCATCCCGACCTCGGGCCGCGGCGTCTTCTCCTATGACGGGGTGGTCACCGAGGCGGTCCCCGGCGCCGTCATCCATCAGCACGGCGGCGTGATCCACGACCAGTTCGACTACAGCTTCGCCGGCGGCTCGCACGCCGAGATCCGCCGCACGCCGCAGACGGTCGATCCCGTCCCGCCCGGCGCGCCGCTGCAATCGTTCAGCTTCCTGGAGCTGTTCGTCCCCAAGGTCTTCGCCAACGTTGAGATCGTCCCGCCGGGCGAGGTCACCGAGGCCGACCAGGCCGCGGCCTGGGACCACCCCTACCACGCCGCCGGCGCGCGTTTCGCGCTGCAGGACGCGGCGGCCGAGGGCGCGGCGTGGCGCCCTGTCGCGGGCCGGGACGATCTCGAAGCTCGCGACGCCGAGACCTGGGCGCCGTCGGGGGGGCTCGCTGTCACCTGGATCGTCCGGCCGGCCGCCGTCCCGCCGGCCACCCTTGCGTCCGCCAGGGGCGCCCCCGTCAGCCTCGCCATCGCCGGCGAGCAGGGCGGGATCGACATCGTCTACCTGGTCGCCGGCTCGGCCCGGTTTCCGCGCGCAGACGGCCAGGAGGTCGTCCTTCAGGCCGGCGACACGCTGACCTGCAGCCAGGGCCTAGTCGGCGACCCGATCGATCCGTCGCCCGACATGCGGCTGGTCCGCTTCTTCATCGCCGCCAAGGCGCAGAGCCTGCGCGAACGGACGCCCGAGGAGATCGCCCGGCTGGAGGCCCTCGGCCCCCGCATCATCACCCGCCGCGAAGTTCGCCCCGCCAGCGACCCCCGGCCGGTGAACTTCTTGCACGAAGAGCGCGGCTAGGCGGCGCCGTCCGCCGTCTCCAGCCTTGAGTCCGCGAGCCGACACTTCACGGTTTTGCTCTGTAGAGCCTGTTTCAGCGCCGACATGTTCCGCCGTGGAACTTTCACAAAAGGTTCGGCGAACCTTCAAAGTGAAGCTCTACCCACGGCCTTCGAAGTGGGCATCGGCTCAGGGGCGAGACATCGTGAAAATTCAAGATTCAACGACGGCGAAAGCCGCCGTGACCGGTTCCGCGCGCCTGAAGGCGCTGCTCTACGGCACGGTCCTCGCGCCGGCCATCCTGCTGGCGGTCTGCGGCGAGCAGGCGGTCGCCGGACCCGCGCCGCTGAGCGATTTCCAGACCTATAACGCCGCCAACGCCGCGACCATCACCCCCGGACCCTTCGCCCTCTACGAGGTTCCGGTCGACTCGCTCCAGCCGACCCAATTGAACGAAGGCTTCGCCGAGGTCGGCAAGAAGGCCGCCGGCTTCGACCTGGAAACCCCGGCGCAACTGCAGACCGACCTTTTGACCGACATCGAGCCAGTGGTGATCGGCCCCGGCGGCAAGCTCTACCTCACCGACGGCCACCATACCTTCACCGCCCTCGAGGACTCCATCTACGGGGCGTCCAATCCGACCGTCTATGTCAACGTCGTCGCCAACTATTCGAACCTGACCACCGCCCAGTTCTTCGCGATGATGCAGTCGCAGAACCTGCTCCTGCCGCTGAACGACGGCGCCGCCGTGCCGGTCAACGACGCCACCGGGGCGCCGTTCCTGATCACGCTGCAGGGCCTGACCAGCGATCCCTATCGCGGCCTGGAATACAGCATCCTGAAGAACAAGAGCTCCAAGCTCTTCCCGAACGCCAACAACATCACCGGCGCCGTCGGCGCGGCCATCCCCGGCCTCGACAAGATGAACGGCTTCTACGAGGACTTCTTCGAGGCCGACGCCTATCGCGACGCCAATGGCGGCCTGGGACTGCCTTACCTGTCGCCGGGCGACATCGCGCTGGCGACCCAGTGGAACCTGAACGGCGCCAGCACCACGACCCTGCCGAACGTGGCCGGCACGGTCACGGCGGCCCAGCTCCCGGGCTTCATCCTGGCCAATTCGATCACCGTCAGCGGCAACATCTCCAACGCGACGCTGGCCACCGGCGCTCTGGACGGCAACGGCAACTTCACCGGCCTGACCACGATCAACGCCGGCACGACGGCCGAGCCGATCACCATCGGCACGCCCAATACGGGCTTTGTGCTGCAACTGGGTGCGGACCTGGGCGGCACGGTCACCCTGACCGGCAACAACACCTATACCGGGGGCACCTCGATCATGGCGGGCACGCTGATCGTGCCCAATGACGCGGCGCTCGGCGCGGCGGCCGGCAATTTCACCATCGATCCGAACAACATCAAGGCCAGCGTCCAGGCGGACAACGGCATCATCTTCAACAGCCTGACGGAAGGCGCCGGCACGCTGGAGATCGGCCCGACGGCCGGCAACGGCACCGCCACCTTCACCACCAACCGGCCGATCGCGGTCGGCGGCGAGACCGCGACGATCAATCTGAACGGCTACGTGGTCAGCCTGACCGGCCAACTGGTCTCGCTCGGCGTCGGCCCCAGCAGCGACGGGCTTGGCAACGCCATCGGCGAATCCGACCTGACCATCGACGACAACAGCGCCAACAAGGGCGTGCTGATCCTGAACGGGAACAATCCCAACTTCTACGGCAACATCATCATTGGCCTGAACAACAAGCCGACGGTCGAAGTGTTCAGCGATGCGGCGCTCGGCAACACCACCGCCCCGGCGGCGATCTGGGCGAAATCGTCCTGAACGGCGGCACCTTCAAGGCCGGCGCCTCGTTCGACTCGGTCCGGTCGATCTCGGTGCAGAGCAAGAGCACCTTCGACACCAACAGCTTCACCACCGTCTTCGCCGGCAACCTGACCGACGTTCAGCGCAGCCTGACCATCACCAACACCGGCGCCAGCTCCGGCAACGTCACCTTCGGCGCCTTCCAGTTCGGCAGCGCGCTGGAACTGACCGTCTCCAAGGGCAATGGGACCTCGACCAGTGTCACCTTCGAGAACGGAATCCAGCAGACCGCGTCCAGCGACCAGTTGCTGCTGAAGGGCAATAGCGGAACTCTTGGCGGGGTCGAACAGGTACTGGTCGGCGCGGCGGCGACACCCACCCTGACCAACGGCATCGTCGCCCCCTGGATCGTCGTCGACAGCGGTGCGTCCAACAACCCCTACGACTTCGCCACCTATGGCAACGCCACCGGCTACACCGCCTTCAGCGGCTATACCGGCAATCTCGCCGCGGCGACCCCAACCAGCGTCATCAAGCAGGCGGCCGCAGTCACCCTGAACGGCAACACCACCGCCTATGCGCTGAATGTGCAGAAGGGCGTCGCGGTCAACACCGGCGGCAATACCTTGACCATCGGCGACGGCAGCAATGCCGGGCTGATCTTGAACGGCGGCTCCGGCTCGGGGATCATGAGCGGCAACCTGTCGTTTGGCGCGGCCAAGGCCTACGTCACCATCAACGGCTCCAGCACCATCTCCTCGACCATCATCGGTTCGGGCGGGCTGAACCTGGCCGGCACCGGCACCCTGACCCTGTCCAGCCCCAGCCAGGAAACCGGGCTGGTGACGGTCAACTCCGGCACGCTCGTGCTCACCGGCGCCAACGTCTTCGCCGGCGACGTCAACGGGCTTCTACTGCAGAACACCAAGAACCTCGCCCTCGCCCAGCTGACCATCTCGGCCAACAACCAGTTCGCCACGCTGAACAGCGGCGGCAACAACAGCACCATCACCATCAACGGCGCGTCGGTCCTGACCATCGGCGATTCCAACAACCTCGCCTCGACCATCTCGAGCACGATCAACGACTCCACCACCAACGTCGCCGGCGCGATCACCAAGGACGGGACCGGCCTGCTCGACCTCTCGGGCGCGACGGTGACCCTGGGCGCGGGCAGTTCGATGATCGCTAACGCCGGCGCCCTGCGGGTCGCCACCGGGGCCTTGAAGAACACCGCGGTCGCCGGCACGGCGCCCAACTTCCTGCTCAACAACGGCGCCGACCTGCAGTTCGCCCAGAGCGGCGGCGGCCAGTACGCCGGCAATATCTCCGGCAACGGCACCCTGCACCTGATCGGCGGCACGCTGCAGCTGACCGGGGTCAACAACAGCTATACCGGCGGCACGATCGTCGAGTTCGGCTCGACGCTCGACACCACCACCGCCAACCTGCCGACCGTCAACGAGAACATCACCGACGCCGGCGGCCTGGTGGTGTTCGACCAGGCGACCACCGGCAACTTCACCGGCGTGATCAGCGACGGCAAGGAGATGGGCACGGGCCCGCTGATGCAAGGCTCGCTCGACAAGGACGACAGCACCGGCAACAACACCGGCAACGTGGTCCTGACCCAGGCGCAGACCTTCACCGGCCAGACCACCGTCGAGGCCGGCACGCTGACCCTGGCCGCGGTCGACACCCTGGCGACCTCGAGCGGCGTCGATCTCGGCCGCATCGGCGGCAATTCCACCGCCACCCTGGCCCTGGCCGCCAACAACACCATCCAGGCCCTGACCAGCGAAAAGAACGATCAGACCTTCGTCACCCTGGGCTCCAGCACCCTGACCATCAACACCCCCTCCGGAACCGTGGCCAACTTCGGCGGCGACATCACCGGCGCCGGCGGCGTGGTGAAGGCCGGGGCAGGCGAGCAGATCTTCTCCGGCGCCGACACCTTCTCCGGCGGCGCCACGGTGCAGGCCGGCGCCCTGGTGGTGACCGGCAGCATCAACTCGGCGGGCAACGCCACCGTCACCGGCGGCATTCTCGACCTGGCCAACCACGGCGCCCTGACCACCACGACCACCACGGTCAACGGCGGCCTCCTGGAGCTCGACACCGGCTCGACCCTGACCGCCGCGACCGTCAATGTCGGGCCGCAGGGGACGGTGTTCGCCAATGGCGGCCTCGCCAATGTCACAACCTACGACAACAGCGGCGCGCTCAACCTGCGCGCCGGCGCGCCGGGCAACACCTTCACCCTGAACAACTATGTCGGGGTCGCCGGCAGCCAGCTGCAGATCGGCGTCAACTTCGCCACCGGCGCGGCGGACAAGCTGCTGGTGACCACCGCCACCGGAACCACGGCCATCGTGGTCGCCGACACCGCGCCGCTGACCCCCGCCGCCTACAATCCGGCCGGCATCCCGGTGGTGATCTCGACCGGGGCCATGAGTTCGACCGCCTTCACCCTGGCCGGCGGGCCGGTGCAGAAGGGCCTCTTCCAGTACGACCTGGCCTACAACCCCGATCCGCGCTTCCTGCTGGTCAGCGTGCCGACCGCCGACGCCTACCGGCTGGACACCCTGCCGACGGCGGCCCAGTCGATCTGGCTGGACACCGCCGGCGTCTGGCTCGATCGCCAGACCGACCTGCGCGACGAGTTGATCGAGGGCGCCTCGCTGGCCGGGCCGGCCGCCCAGGGCGCCGCGCCGTCGCCGGCCGCGCCGGCGCTGACCACCGGGGTCTGGGCCCGCGCCGTCGGCGACTGGACCGATCGCAGCGAGACGCAGCGGTATTCGCTGCTGAACAAGACCTACACCTACAACACCGGCTACAACCAGAGCACCGGCGCCTTCTTCGCCGGCGTCGACGGCGGCAAGCAGGGCGTGCTGGGCGGCGATGACGCCGTCCTGTTCGGGATGACGGCCGGCTACATCGACTCGACCCAGGACTTCAAAAACGCGTCGACTTCGGCGAACTACACCGGCGGCTCGATCGGCGGTTCGGTGACCTATGTGAACCGCAACCTGTTCGCCGACGTGCTGGTCAAGGGCGACTTCCTGAACCTCAACTACAGCGACCCGGCGCTGGCGCCGTTCGGCGTCAGCCGCTCCGGCGGGGGGGTGACCAATCTCGGGGTGATCGCCGACGTCGGCTACCGCTTCGGCTTCGGGCCCGGCTTCGTCGAGCCGCTGGGGACCCTGGCCGACGTGTCGTCACGGGTGCAGGCCTTCTCCCTGGCCGGCGCCCACGTCAGCTTCGCCGACAACGACAGCTTCCGCGGCCGCGTCGGCCTGCGCGCCGGCGCGACCCTGGCCGACAACGCCGAGGTCCGCGTCGAGGGCTCGGCCACCGTCAGCTACTGGGGCCGCATTTCCGGCGGCTCGTCGGCGGTGATCAACAGCGGGGCCGGCGCTCCCCTGCTCGGCATCTCCGACCCGCAGGTAACCAGTTACGCCCAGGCCGGCGCCGCGCTGAACCTGTTCAGCAAGACCAGCGGCTGGAGCGGCTTCGTGAAGGGCGACTACGCGTTCGCCTCCGGCTTCGACGACGGCTCGGTCAAGGGCGGCGTCCGCCTGGACTTCTAGGCGAACGCGGGCGCGGCGAACCCGCGCCACGCCGTCCCTTTTCCGTCATGGCCCGACTTGTTCGGGCCACCCATGATCACCGTCTCTGATCGGTGTCCATGGCTCCCCCGCATTGGCTGCTACGCGCCTCTGCTTCGCATTCCGCTTCGCTCCAGCGGGGGATGACGATTGAGAACTCGGCTTACGGCGCCGCAGCTCCGCGCGTGGCCCACTGGACGCCGATGAAGGCGCCTTTGACCAGGGGCAGCAGGGCCAGGGTGGCGAGTAGCACCACCGCCAGGCTGAGCGGCAGCACCGCGGCGATCGGCCAGGTGAAGACGAAGCTCAGGCAGAGCAGCGGCACGATCACCAGGTGCCCGACGATCAGGATAGTGAAATAGGCCGGCCCGTCGTCGGCGCGGTAGCGGGCGTTCTCATGCCCGCAGGCCTCGCAGCGCGGCTCGACGGCCAGGTAGCCCGAGAACAAAGGTCCGCGCCCGCAATTGGGACAGCGGCGCAGAAATCCGCGCCGGATGCCGTCGCCGGCGGACCGCACGTCGTCGGACATGTCGATAAGCCTCCTTGAAAGGTGAGGCCCGATGTATGGGGATGTTGCAGTGCGCAATCAAGCGGCGGCTCAGGCGACGGCCGCCTCGTCGAGCGGCGCCTCGGCCAGGGCCTGGCGCATGGCCTCGAACAGGGCCGCGGCGTCCACCGGCTTGGCGACCACCCCGTCCATGCCGGCGGCGTGGTAGTCGGCCAGCTGGTGGGTCATGGCGTTGGCGGTGACCGCGACGATGGGCGTGCGCGCCCGGCCGGTCTCGCGCTCGCGGGCGCGGATGGCGCGGGCGGCCTCGATGCCGTCCATCTCCGGCATCTGGATGTCCATCAGGACCAGGTCCCAGGACTGGCTCTCCCAGGCGTTCAGCGCCTCGCGGCCGTTGGCCACCACGGTCGGGGCGATGCCCGCCGGCGCCAGCAGGGTCTTCAGCACCAGTTGGTTGGTGAGGTTGTCCTCGGCGGCCAGCACGCGCAGCGCCGCCAGCCGCTCGTCGCCGCGCCCGTCGGCCGCCACGGCCTGTGTCCGGGCCCCGGCCGCCTCGGCGCGGGCCAGCGGCAGGCTGAGCGTGAAGGTCGAGCCGCCGCCCAGCTCGCTCTCCGCCGCGATCTCGCCGCCCATCAGGCCGGTGAGCTCGCCGCAGATGGCCAGGCCGATGCCGGCGCCGCCGTAGGACCGCGCCAGGGTGCCGTCGGCCTGGAAGAAGCCCTCGAACAGGTGGGCCAGGTCGGCCTCGCCGATGCCGATGCCGCTGTCGTCGACCCGGAAGACCAGCCGCTCGCCGACGCGGTCGACGCCCAGGCTGACGGCGCCCTCGTGGGTGAACTTCACCGCGTTGTCGCAGAGATTGTAAAGGACGCGGCGGATGCGCGCGGAGTCGCCCAGATAGCGGCCATGGGCGGCATGGGTGACGTCGAATTCGAACCGCAGGCCCTTCTTCGCCGCCAGCGGCCGGTAGGCGGCGGCGACGCCGCGCACCAGATGCTCCAGCTCGAACTCGGCGACCTCCAGCTCCAGCGCCCCGGCCTCGATCTTCGAAAGATCCAGCAGGTCGTTCAGCACCGCCAGCAGGCTCTCGGACGAGCGGCGGATCACGGCGACGCATTCCCGCTGCGGGCCGGTCAGGGCCTCGCTGCTCAGCGCCTGGGTCATGCCGAGCACGCCGTTCAGCGGCGTGCGCAGCTCGTGGCTCATGGTGGCGAGGAACTGCGACTTGGCGCGGTTGGCGGCCTCGGCGGCGCGGCGGCGCTCCTCGGCCGCCTCGCGCACGGCCGTCAGCTCGCTCCAGGCGCCGGCCAGTTGTCCGCGCGCCGACCAGACCTGCAGGGCGAAGGTGGCGATGGTGAAGCTGGAGGCCAGGGCGGCCAGCCAATGACCCTGTTTCAGCGCCGCCTCGGTCAGGCCGACACCGACAAGGCCGAAGACCAGCAGGTGCGGCGCCAGGGCGGCCAGCAGGATGCGCGGCGAGCGGTAGTAGCGCATCAGCACGTGCGCCATGGAGGCGCTCATCAGGGCCACGGCGAACAGGCGCTCGCCGCCGCCGCCGCGGGCGATCAGCACCAGGGCGGCCAAGGCGTAGAGGCTGGTGGCGAAGACTCTGAGCGCCGGCGCCCAGGCGGCGGCGCGCCACGCGCCGGGGCCGCCTTCGGCCACCCGCCGCAGCACGCGGTGCTCGACGGCCAGCACCGCCGTCGTCACCAGCGTCCAGATCAGCACCGGCGGCCAGGGCGTCACGCCGAGCCCCATCAGGGCCACCATGCCGAGCCCGAGGCCCTGGACGGCGACGTTGCGGTCGATATGGATGGCGAGGGCGACGGGATGCGGATAGCTGGCCAACACCGCCGGGTCGGCCGGAGTCTTAAGGACCGCGCGAGGTGATGTTGACATTGGACGCTCCCCGCCGCCGACTATCCCGGCAGGACCCTGACACGCGGTTAACAACCTGCGGTTCGCCGCTGCTTTTAGGTCTGGCCGAACCCGTTCGATGGCGCGACGTTTAGTCCTTGCACTGAAACTGTCCGCAGCCAGGAGACCGGTTCGATGAGCGTCGCCTTCACCCGCGAGGAAGACAGCGAGGCTGCCGCGGCCGACCTGCCCGATCGGCCGGTCTCCGCCCATCCCAACCTGGTCACGCCCGAGGGCCTGGCCCAACTGGAGGCCGGCCTGGAGGCGGCTCGCGCCGCCTATGCCGCCGCCCAGTCCGACACCCAGGGCGAAGGCGTCAGCGCCGACCGGACCGCCATGGCCAGGGCCACCCGCGATCTGCGCTATTACGGCGCCCGCCGCGCTTCGGCGCAGTTGATGGCGCCCCCCGCCGACGCCTCGCAGGTCGCCTTCGGCTCGACCGTCACCTTCGAGCGCGAGGACGGCCGCACCCAGCGCTTCCGCATCGTCGGCGAGGACGAGGCCGACCCGGCCGCCGGCAGCGTCTCCTACCTCGCCCCGCTGGCCCGCGCGCTGCTCGGCAAGGCCGTCGGCGACCTCGCCCAGCTCCCCGGCGGCGAGGTGGAGATCACTGCGATCGAATGAGAGCGTCCTTTCTCCCGCAAGGGAGAAGGGGCGCCTAAGCTAAGCCCGTGGGCTATTGCGTGTTGGTCGGCGTGGCGCTGCTCATGGCCGCGGCGGCGGCGCTGTTGGCCTCGGCCACGGCGGCGGAGGCCGCGGCCGCGCCGGCGGCGGCTGCGGCGGCCGCGGCGCTGTCGGCGTTGGCGATGGCGGCGCTGGCGTTGGCCTCGGCGACGTTGGCGGCGTCCGAGGCGTTCTGCGCCGGGCTCTTGTTGCAGGCGACGACGGCAAGCGCGGCGATGGCGGCTCCGCCGATGAGAAGGGTGCGAAGTTGAGCGGAAGTCATGTCCTGGTTCTCCCCCTGGACGAAACCGTCGGCGTCTGGGCGCGGAACGGCAGGACGGCCATCTTCACCCGGTCTCCGCTCCCGCGCCACCCTTTTGTACCGGCCCGGCTGACCGCGAACGACCACGAACCCACACGAACGTCCAGCGTCACCGCATCGGCCGATCCGGCCCGTTCGTGTTTGTTCGTGTTCGTTCGTGGTTAAAAGAGGCCTCATCCCCTGTGTGTGGGATGGGCGGCAAAAAACGCTCGATTAAGTCGTCCGTCGACTCTGCAATCCGTCGCCGGCGGCGGCTTATCGGGGCCGCCATCCAACCGATAAAAAACTGTCACACGCGCTCCCTAGGAATGGCCCATGTCGGCAGTCCAGTGCGCACCCGCTCCATGAATCCCCTCAAGCGTTTCCGCCTGGTGCTGGTGGTGCTGCCGGTGGTGGTGGTGGTCGCCGCCATCAAGATGGCGGTGCATTACTTCCACCTCGAGTTCCTGAACCTCGACGGGCTTTTCCCCAGCATCGTCGCCGGGGCCATCTTCCTGATCGGCTTCCTGCTCTCCCACACCCTCTCCGACTACAAGGAGGCGGAGCACATCGTCGGCGAGATGCGCGTGGCGCTGGAGACCGTCTACGCCGACATCAACGCCTTCGGCCAGTCCAGGCCCGGCTTCGACGCCCCGCCCATCCGCGCCTTCGTCACCGACTTCATCGACGCCTTCGAGCACGGCCTGGCCCAGGAGCACATGCACGCCAACCTCGGCGCGGCCATCGCCAAGGCCGACGATCTTCTGGCCATGTTCGTCGCTCTGGAAAGCGCCGGCATGTCCGACCGCTACGTGGTGCGCCTGCGCGGCGCCCATGACGTGCTGCGCCGCTCCCTCTACCGCGTCGCCTACATGCAGCGCATGCAGTTCGTGCCCTCGGTGCACGTGATGGTGCAGAGCCTGGTGGTCGCCAGCCTGTTCCTGATGCTGTTCCTGAAGACCAACGCCATCTTCGAGGGCGCGCTGATCATCGGCTTCGTCGCCTACATGCTGGTCTACGCCGTCATCCTGATCGAGGAGCTGGAAAAGCCGTTCCGCACCGGCGAGGCGACCGTGGACGACGTCTCCATCTTCCTGCTCAGGGACTTCGAAGCCAAGGTGAAGGCGGGGTAGGGGATCAGCCCTCGGCCCTGAGGCTGCGTTCGGCGCGCGCGCCGGCCGGCACGAAGGCGGTCAGCAACAGCGCCGCGACGCCCGAGACCAGCGCGATCAGCATGAAGAACTGCGCCTGGCTGAGCCGGCTCCACAGCACCCCCAGCCCGCCGGCGAACAGGTTGCCGGCGAATCCGGCGAAGAACCAGATGGCGATCGCCGTGGCCTCGAACCCTTTCGGCGCCAGCCGGCCGAACAGGCCCAGCCCCACGGGCAGGATGAACAGCTCGCCGGCGGTCAGCACGACGAAGAACAGGGCCAGCCAGATCCAGCTCGAGCGCGTGTGCGCGGCGGCCGAATGGGCCGAGACGACGGAGATCAGCACGAAGGACAGGCCGACCAGCACCGCGCCGGTGACCATCTTGCGCACCGAGGACGTCTCGCGGCCCTTCTTCGCCTGCCGGGTCCAGTAGCTGACCAGGATGGGCGTCAGCACGAAGATCAGCAGCGGGTTCAGCGCCTGGAACCAGGTCATCGGGATGGAGAGGCCGCCGGTCAGGTGGCGATCCACGCCGCTGTCGGTCCACAACGCGATGGTGTTGCCGTTCTGCTCGTAGGCGCCGCGGAAGACGACCACCACCGCCATGATGCCGAGCAGCAGCAGGAAGCGTCGGCGCGGAGGCTCGATCTCGGCTGAGCGCGCCGGCGCCAGCCGTCCCCTTGGCGGCTCGGCCGGCAGGTAGCGCAGCCCGGCCAGATAGGTGATCAGGCCGATCAGCATGCCGATCCCGGCGGCTGCGAACCCCCAGTGCCAGCCATAGACCTCGCCGAGGGTGCCGCAGACGAAGGGGGCCAGGAAGGCGCCGAGGTTTATCCCGACGTAATAGACGTTGTAGGCCGAGGCTAGGCGAGGGTCGCCCTCGGCGTAGAGGGAATTGATCTGGCTCGACAGGCTGGGCAGGAAGAGGCCGTTGCCGAGGGCGATGGCCCCCAGCGCCGGATAGAACAGGCTCGGAAACACCATCATGAAGTGGCCGGCCGCCATCAGCAGGCCGCCGGCGACCACCGCGTTGCGCTTGCCGATGAAGCGGTCGGCGATCAGGCCGCCGAAGATCGGCGTGAAATAGACCGCCGCCGCATAGCCGCCATAGATCAGCGAGGAGTCCTGCTGGTCGATCCGCAGCGACTTGGTCATGTAGTAGACTAGGATGGTGCGCATCCCGAAGAACGAGAACTGCGTCCACATCTCGGTCAGGAAGAGGACGCTGAGGCCCCGGGGCTGGCCGAGCCATTCCAGCCTGTTCAGCGCCGGCAGCGTTTCCCCCGGTTCGCTCACGAGGCCTCGCTCACTTGGTCTTGCCGCGCCGGCCGACGCCGTTGGCGCTGGCGAATCCGACGAACTTCTCCCGCAGCCGGTGCACGGCGTCGACCCGCGCCTCGGTGCCCTTCAGCTCCTGGGCGACCGCCGCCAGCAACAGCTCAAGCAGCAGCTGCGCCATCGAGAGGCTGCGGATGCCGAAGTCGGTCTCGATCATCAGCACGTTGTCGGTGAGCGCCCGGGCCCAGTGGCAATAGACGTCGGTCAGGATCACCATGCGGATATTGCGCTGCGCCGCCTCCTCGGCGAGCAGGCGGAAGTGGCGCGAATAGCGGCGGAAGTCGATCAGCACCAGGCAGGCGCCGGGCTCGGCGTCGAGCAGCACGTCGGCATAGGATCCGTCCGCACCCTCGGAAAAGTACACGCCGGGACGCAGGTTCTGCAGGAAGGTGGCGAACCCCAGCCCCATGAAGCGGCCGGCCTGGAAGCTGGCCACGTGGACCGAGCTGGCCGAGGCGATCATCGACACGATCCGCGGCCAGTCCGCTGATTCGGGGATCTTGTAGACGTCGGCCAAGCCCTTGACCTTCGACTTCAGCGACCCGGGCACATAGCCGATCTTCGCCTCCGTGCCGGCCCAGGCGCCTTCGAGCGAGCTTGAGCGCAGCTCGGCCTTGATGTCGCGCAGGTCGCCATAGCCGAGCTTCTTGATGTAGCGGCCGACGGTCATCGGGCTGACGCTCACGCGCTTGCCGATCGAGGCGGCCGTCTCGTAGGGCAGCTCGTGCAGGTGGTTGAGGAAGAAGCTCGCCAGCTTCTGTTCGGAGGGCGTGTAGCTCTTCCAGTCGCGCTTGATCGTCTTCTCGATTTTCAGCATCGCGTCCCCCGCCTCCGCGATGCGCCCCGAACGGCGCGCGCCGCACGGGCCCATCCTTAACCAGCCGTCCACGGAGCAGAAGCGCGAAAGCGCCGCCCCCTCGGCGATGGTAGGAATATACCATGTTGCGATAGTGCGAAATATATATAACACTTCCCCCTGCCCGGCCCCGCGGCCGGGCAGGGGTCGAGGGGAAAAATCATGCGTATCGGACTTCGCCGTCGGCTGTTGGCGTCCGGCTTGATCGTCGGCGCGGCCCTGGCCGCTGCCCAGGCGCAAGCTCAAGTTCAAGCTCAGAACCAGACCCAGGCCGCCGCCGCGACGCCGGCCGGTGCAGGCGAGGTGGTGGTCACCGCGCAGAAGCGCCTCCAGCGGCTGCAGAACGTGCCGGTGTCGGTCAGCGCCGTCAGCGGCCGAACGCTGGAGCAGATGCGCTCGATCGCGCTGGTCGACTGGGCGCCCTATGTGGCGGGGCTGCAGGCCGACAATGTCGGCGCGCCGGGCGAGACCAAGGTGGCCATCGACGGGATCGGGCCGATCGGCGCCGCCTCCGAGATCGGCTTCTACGTCAACGACACGCCGATCGGCTCCAGCAGCAGCTTCCAGGGCGGCAACGGCTTCTCGATCGACCTGATGCCCTACGACCTCAACCGGGTGGAGGTGCTGCGTGGGCCGCAAGGCACGCTCTATGGCGCCAGCACCATGGGCGGCCTGATCAAGTACGTCCTCGAGGAGCCGAACCTGAACAGCTTCTCCGGCCGCGTCGGCGGCGACGTGTTCGGCGTCCAGAACGCCAACGCCCCCGGCGGCGGCGTCCGCGGCGAGGTCAATGCGCCAGTCATCGACGACCGGCTGGCCGTCCGGATCTCGGCCTACGACGAGAACACCCCCGGCTATATCGACGACATCACCACCGGCCGGAAGCACGACAACGCCGTGCAACAGTACGGCGGCCGCTTCGCCGCCCTGTTCCAGGCGACGCCGGACCTCTCGATCGATCTGTCGGCCATCTATCAGCACACCCATGCCGACAATCAGGCGATCGTCGCCCTGAACCAGGCGACCGGCCGTCCGTTCGGCGGGCCGCTGACCAACATCAACACCCGCCCCGAACCCTATACCCAGGAGCTGCAGCTCTACGACGCCACCGTCGCCTGGGACCTGCACTGGGCGACCCTGACCTCGATCTCCAGCTATCAGGACTTCCGCAACGACACGACCGAGGACCTCACCGACTATATCGGGGTCTTTCTCGGCTTCTTCGGCGCCGCCGGACCTGGCCTGTCGGACTTCGACGAACGCTATCGGCTGGAGAAGTTCACCCAGGAGGTCCGGCTCGCCTCGCCGACCGGCCAGCGGCTGGAATGGCAGCTCGGCGGCTTCTACACCCACGAGCGCGGCGCCAACACCGAGGTGTTCAACGCCTACGATCTCACCGGCGCGCGCCTGCCGGCGCTGAACCCGCTGGAATTCGCCGACCTGCCCAGCATCTACCAGGAATACGCAATCTTCGGCGACGCCACCCTGCACATCACCGACCGGCTCGACCTCGCCGGCGGCCTGCGCTACGCCCACAACGACCAGAGCTTCATCGAGTCCGAAGGCGGCGCGCTGCTCAACCCAGCCGATCCGTCGTCTCCGGTTCTGACCCTGCCGGGCAAGTCGAGCGAGGGCGTGCTGACCTTCTCGGTCAGCCCCAGCTTCCACATCACCCCCGACACCATGGTCTATGCGCGCATCGCCAGCGGATATCAGCCGGGCGGCCCCAACGTGGTGCTGCCGGGCCAGACGGCGCCGGCGCAGTTCCATTCGGCGCGGCTCACCGACTACCAGGCCGGGGTGAAGTCGACTTTCCTGGATGGCCGGGCGACGGCCGACTTTTCGGCCTTCTACATCGACTGGAGCCAGATCCAGGTCTCGGTGCTGGTCGGGTCGGGCAGCGCCATCGAGAACGCCGGCGCGGCGCGCAGCGAGGGCTTCGACTTCAACGGGACCTACAGCCCGATCCGCGGCCTCGCGCTCGGCGGCTCGCTGGCCTACACCGACGCTTATCTGACCACCCCGGTGCCCTCGATCGACGTGGCCGCCGGCGCGCGGCTGCCCGGCGTGCCGTTCTGGAGCGGCTCGCTGACCGCCGACTATTCCGCGCCGCTGGTCGCCGACTGGACCGGCTTCGTCGGCGGCGGCTACCGCTATGTCGGCCCCAGGTTCTCCGAGGTTGAGGGCGCCGTCGCCAACGGCGCGCCGCAAGGCCTGCCGGTCAAGGCCTACAACGTGGTCGACATGCATGTCGGCGCGCGGGCGGCCGGCTGGACGCTCACCGTCTTCGCCAGGAACCTGCTCGACGAGCGCGCCTATCTGAGCCCGGCGGACTATTTCAACGACGCGCTCGGCGGGCCGATCGACATCAAGGCCCCGGTGCTGCAGCCGCGCACCGTCGGAGTCAGCATCGACAGGTCGTTCTGACCCCATGCGGCTCGAGCTCAGGACCGAGGCCTGGCCGTACGCCACGCCGTTCAGGATCACCAACTACGTCTTCACCGACGCCGAGGTGCTGGTGGCGCGGCTGGCCGACGGCGAGCGTGTCGGCCGCGGCGAGGCGGGCGGCGTCTATTACCGCGGCGAGACCCCGGCGGTGATGGCCGACCAGATCGAGGCGGTGCGGGGCGAGATCGAGCGTGGCGTCGACCGCGAGGCGCTGCGGTCCCTGCTGCCCGCCGGCGGCGCGCGCAACGCCGTCGACGCGGCCCTCTGGGACCTGGAGGCCAAGCGCCTCGGCCGGCCGGTCTGGGACTTGGCGGGAACGCCGCCGCCCCGGCCGTTGCGCACCACCTTCACCATCGGCGCCGGCGCGCCGGACGAGATGGCGCGCGCCGCCGCCGGCGCCTATGCAGGCGCCAGGGCGATCAAGCTGAAGCTCACCGACGAGGATCCCGCGGCTTGCGTCCGCGCCGTGCGGGCGGCGCGGCCGGACGTCTGGCTCGCCGTCGACGCCAACCAGGGCTTTACCCGCGCCGCGCTGGAGCAGCTGATGCCGGCCATGGTCGAGGCGGGCGTAGCGATGGTCGAGCAGCCGTTTCCGGTCGGGTGCGACGGCGAGCTGGACGGGCTGGCCTCGCCCATGCCGATCGCCGCAGACGAGAGCGTGCAGGCCCTGGACGGCCTGGCCGGCCTGGTCGGACGCTACGACATCGTCAACATCAAGCTCGACAAGTGCGGCGGCCTCACCGAGGCCCTGGCCATGGCCCGCGAGGCCCGCCGGCTGGGCCTGAAGTTGATGGTCGGCTGCATGTCGGGCACCTCGCTGGCGATCGCGCCGGCCTTCGTGCTCGGCCAGCTCTGCGATTTCGTCGATCTCGACAGCCCGACCTTCCTCGGCGGCGACCGCGAGGTCCCGGCCGTCTATGCCGATGGGGACCTCTGGTGCCCGGACGATCTCTGGGGCGGGCCTTGAAAGCCGCCCCCAGCACAGGAAACGCGGACATGTTTCGGCGACCCCCATCGATCAAGACGCTCCTGAAGCTCGCCGGCGGCGCGCTGGCCGGGATCGCCCTGCTGGCCAGCCCCAGCGCCGGCCAGCCGCTGGGGCCGACGCCGCCCAGCCCGCAGCCGGCCGCGCCGCCGGCGCCGGTCGCCACCCCCGGCCACGCCATGACCGCCGACGACGTCGGCGCCTGGCTCGACGGCTTCATGCCTAACGCCCTCAACACCGCCGAGGCCCCCGGCGCGGTGGTGGTGGTGGTCAAGGACGGCCAGGTGCTGTTCGAAAAGGGCTACGGCTATGCCGACTACGACAAGCGCATCCCGGTCGATCCGAAGGTCACCCTGTTCCGCCCCGGCTCGACCTCCAAGCTGTTCACCTGGACGGCGGTGATGCAGCAGGTCGAGGCCGGCAAGATCGACCTCGACGCCGACGTCAACACCTACCTGGACTTCAAGATCCCCGCCTATCACGGCGTGCCGGTGACCATGCGCCAGCTGATGACCCACCGGGCCGGCTTCTCCGAGACCGCCAGGGACCTCCTGACCTTCGGCAAGGCGCCGCCGCCACTCGACCAGGTGCTGAAGCGCTACGTGCCGCCGCGCATCTTCCTGCCCGACGGCGGTCCCGGCTATTCCAACTATGGCGCGGCCCTGGCCGGCTACATCGTCCAGCGCGTCTCCGGCGAGGAGTTCGACGCCTATGTGGCGCGGCACATCTTCAGCCCGCTGGACATGCAGCACGCCACCTTCGCCCAGCCGCTGCCGGCCGCCTTCGTCCCCGACATGTCCAAGGGCTACGAGACCCGGAACAAGCCGGGCCCGGGCTTCGAGATCATCGACATGCCGCCCGCCGGCGCGCTCTCGGCGACCGGCGACGACATGTCCCACTTCATGATCGCCCAGCTGCAGCTCGGCCGCTACGGCTCGGGGCAGATCCTGAAGCCGCAGACGGCCACGGAGATGCACACCACGCTCACCAAGGCCTTTCCCGACCTGAACGGCAACGCGCTCGGCTTCTACGAGCAGAACATCAACGGCCACCGGGTGATCGCCCACGGCGGCGACACCGACTACTTCCACACCGACCTTGCCCTGTTCATCGACGACAATGTCGGCCTCTACGTCTCGGTCAACGCCAAGGGCAAGGAGGGCATGGGCGAGTTCCTGCGCCAGAACCTGTTCGAAGGCTTTGCCGACCGCTATTTCCCCGCCCCGCCGGCGCCCGTGCAGCACGTCGATACGGCCACCGCCAAGGCGCACGCGGCGATGATCGCCGGCAGCTACATCAACACCCGCCGCTCGGACTCCACCTTCCTTGCGCTGATCCAGCTGATCGGCCAGGCCAAGATCGCCGCCAATCCGGACGGCTCGATCTCCGCCGCGCCGCTCGGCCAGGTCGAGACCTTCGACGAGGTCAAGCCCTTCCTCTGGCAGCAGCGCAACGGCCACGACCGCATCGAGGGCATCGTCCAGGACGGCCGGGTGGTGCGCTGGAGTTCCGACACCGCCGCGCCGATCTTCGTCTATGTCCGCCCGACCGGCCTGGCCGGCACCGGCCTGGAGCTGCCGCTGGCCATGGCGGCGCTGGTCCTGCTGCTGCTGACCGCCGTCCTCTGGCCGATCATCGCCATCGTCCGCTGGCGCTACCGCCAGCCCTTCGCCCTCACCGGCGCGAGGGCCATGGCCTACCGCCTGGTCCGCCTCTGCGCCGCCCTCGGCGTCGCGGCCGTGGTGATGTGGTACGTGGTGATCGAGCTGGTCTCCAGCACCGGCGGCGCCCCGGTCGAGCCGCTGATCCACCTCTCCCAGCTGCTGTCCCTCCTGGCCTTCGCCGGCGGCTTCATCGTGGCGGTGTGGAACCTGGTCCTGGTCTTCACCCGCCAAGCCAGCTGGTTCGCCCGCCTCTACGGCGTGCTGCTGACGGCCGCTTTCGGAATGATGCTGTGGATCGCGCTGCACTATCACCTGATCGGCGTCAGCGGGCAGTACTGAGGCGGGGCGGCTAGGGCGGGGCGGCGGTCCTGCCCGGAGCGCGAGGGCCGGCGACGGCCGCCGCTCAGCGCTTGGTCGCGATCCAGATCATGTGACGCGCGCCGCTGCGTCCGCGCGCCCGCACCCGGTGCTCCTCCACGCCGAACCCGACCGCGCGCAGCCGCTGGGTGAAGGCGGCGTCGGGCGCCGAGGACCACACGGCCAGCACCCCGCCGGGGCGCAGCGCCCCATGCGCCTCGCCGAGGCCATAGGCGTCGTACAGCTCGTCGTTCGCCGCCCGCATCAGTCCCTCCGGGCCATTGTCCACGTCCAGCAGGATCGCGTCCCAACGCCCCGTCTGCCCGCCGATCAGCGCCCCGACATCGCCCTCGAACACCGTCAGCCGCTGGTCGGAAAGGCTCGCTCCGTGGATGGCGGCCAGCGGCCCGCGCGCCCATGCCACCACCTCCGGCACCAGCTCGGCGATGGTCACCTCGGCGTCGGCGCTCAAGGCGGCCAGCGCCGCGCGCAGGGTAAAGCCCATGCCCAGCCCGCCGATCAGCACCCGCGCGGACCGTCGCCCGTCCAGCCGCGCGCAGGTCAGGCTCGCCAGCGCCTCTTCCGAGCCGCTCAGCCGGCTGTTCATCAGCTCGGTCGCCCCGGCGAAGATCGCCAGCTCCGTCCCCCGCTGCATCAGCCGCAACTCCCCACCGCCGCCGGGCACGCTCGCGGCGCCGAGTTGTCTCCAGCGGATCATGGTCGCGTTCCAAACACCGGCCGGCGTTCAGCCCCGGCGCATCTCCAGTAGCAGGCTCGACAGCGGCGTCGGCGATGAAACCGCCTCCGCCGAGGCCTTGAACAGCCCAAGGTCCTTCCCCGGAATCGCCGACCCGCCGCCGGACGCGGCCGTCCCCGCCGCGATCGCCCGCCCGTAGCTCTGGTAGATCGGTGCGGGGAACAGGGTCTTGGTCAGCATCTCGATGGTCGCGCCGGCGTCGAAGCCGCCGGCCCGCGCCATCGCCAAGCCCTCGGTCATCGCCGCCCCGGCCGAGATGATCAGGAAGTTGCCCACCAGCTTGACCGTGGTCGCCGCCCCGATCTGCTCGCCGAAATCGAACGCCTCCCGCGCGCCCATGGCCTCGAACAGCGGCCGCACTCGCGCCTTAGGCCCTTCCGCCCCGGCATAGGCGATCCACAACTGCCGCGCCGCCGCCGCCTCCGGCCGGCCGAACACCGGCGCCTCGACAAACCCCACCCCGGCCTCGGCATGCCGCGCCGCCAGCGCCTTCGACCCCGCCGGCGAGACCGTGGTCATCGACACATGCACGCCGCCCGGCCCCAACCGCTCCAGAAACCCGTCGCTCTCCACCACCTCGACCACCGAGGCGTCATCCCACAGCAGGCTGACCACGATCCCGCCGGGCTGAACGGCGCCGGCGGGCGAGGCGGCCCGATCGGCGCCGCTCGCGACCAGGTCATCCCCCTTGGCCGCGGTGCGGTTCCAGATGGTGAGCGCGTGGCCCGCCGCCATCATGTTGCGAGCAATGGGCCGGCCAAGATCGCCGAGGCCGAGGAAGCCGATGGGGTCGGGCATGGTTGATCTCCGTCGGTAACCCGTTGGGCCAATTGATCTGGACGTCAAGCCGCTCGCCCCCCGACGGTTTGGCGCCTTGCTCTGCCAGCTGCCCGATTTGGTTGTCTGGGCCGAGACCGATACGCACCACGCCCTTGCCCAAATCCCCCGCCCCGTGTATCCCGCCACCCATGGACGCCGCTCGCGCGCTTATTCTGCTCGGCCTTACCAGCCCCTGGACGCTCTAGGGGCCGCGGGTTCGTCGCGGCCGGGCGTGCAGGGGATCAAGGAACGCCCCGCCGCCCATCAAAAGCCCAAAGCAGACGAGCCCCCCAATGACCACCGAGACCCATTCCGCCGCCGACGCGCCCGCACCTGACGCCGCCTCCGCCGCGCCTGAGGACGTAGCCGCCAAGGACCGCGTCATCATCTTCGACACCACCATGCGCGACGGCGAGCAGTCGCCGGGCGCCTCCATGTCGCTGGACGAAAAGCTGGAGCTGGCCAAGATCCTCGAGGACATGAAGGTCGACGTCATCGAGGCGGGCTTCCCGATCGCCTCCAACGGCGACTTCGAGGCGGTGTCCAAGGTGGCCGAGCTGATCACCGAGTCGGTGGTCTGCGGCCTGGCCCGCGCCAATCCTGCCGATATCGAGCGGGCGGGGGAGGCGGTGCGGCGGGCCAAGCGCGGCCGCATCCACACCTTCATCTCCACCAGCCCCTCGCACCGCGACCACATCCTGCGCATGACGCCGGAAGAGGTGATCGAGCAGATCACCGGCTCGGTGACCCTGGCGCGCAACCTGTGCGGCGACGTCGAATGGTCGGCCCAGGACGCCAGCCGCACCGAGCGCGACGTGCTGCGCCGCTGCGTCGAGGCGGCCATCCGCGCCGGGGCCCAGACCATCAACCTGCCGGACACGGTGGGCTATTCCTATCCGAGCGAATACGCCGAGATGTTCCGCGACATGATGGAGAACGTCCCGGGCGCCGACCGGGTGATCTTCTCCACCCATTGCCACAACGACCTGGGCCTGGCCGTCGCCAACAGCCTGGCCGGCATCGAGGCCGGGGCGCGCCAGGTGGAGTGCGCGGTCAACGGCCTCGGCGAGCGGGCGGGCAATGCGGCGCTGGAGGAGATCGTCATGGCGCTGCGCGTGCGCGGCGACCGGCTGCGCTTCGATTCAGCCATCGACACCAGCCACATCACCCGCGCCAGCCGCTACGTCTCGGCCATCACCGGCTTTCCGGTGCAGTTCAACAAGGCGGTGGTCGGCAAGAACGCCTTCGCCCACGAGGCGGGCATCCACCAGGACGGCATGCTCAAGGACGCCGGCACCTATGAGATCATGCGGCCCGAGGACGTGGGGCAGGGGGCGTCCAACCTGGTCATGGGCAAGCACTCCGGCCGCCACGCCTTCCGCGAGAAGCTGAAGGGGTTGGGCTACGAGCTGGGCGACAATGCGCTGAACGACGCCTTCACCCGCTTCAAGGCCTTGGCCGACAAGAAGAAGGACGTCTACGACGACGACATCGTCGCCCTGATCGACGACGCGCTGGCCAAGGGCTCGGAGCGGATCAAGGTGGTGTCGCTGCGGGTGATCGCCGGCACCGAGGGGCCGCAGGAAGCGGCGCTGACCGCCTCGATCGACGGTGTCGAGCACGCCGCCGTGGCGCACGGCGACGGGCCGGTGGACGCGGTGTTCAACGCCATCCGCCAGGTCGCCCCGCACGGCGCGATCCTCAGGCTGTTCCAGGTCCACGCCGTCACCGAAGGCACCGACGCCCAGGCGCAGGTCTCCGTGCGTCTGGAGGAGGACGGCCGCATCGCCACCGGCACCGCCTCCGACACCGACACCATGACCGCCAGCGCCAAGGCCTACGTAAACGCCCTGAACAACCTCATGGCCCGCCGCGAAAAGACCAAGCCGCCAGAGGCGCTGGCGAGCGGGTTCTAAGGTTCCTTCTCCCTTCATTTTCCGTCATGGCCCGACTTGTTCGGGCCACCCATGATCACCGTCTTTGATCAGTGTTCATGGATCCTCCGCATTTGCTGCTACGCGCCTCTGCTTCGCAGTCCGCTGCGCTCCAGCGGGGGATGACGGTTGAGACGAGGGTGCGAGCCCTCGATCCCGCTGTAAGGCTATGCCGTGCCACCAGCCTCGCCGAACGCACGCCACCCTTCCCCCTCGATGGGGGAAGGGCAGGGTTGGGGGTGTTCGCGCGGCGATGCAGGGCAAGCGCTGGTCGGCGCTGAGCCGATGAGCGCCGGCGCCCACTTGCGCTGTTCGCCCAGGCTCAGCGCCACACCCCCACCCAACCCTCCCCCATCGAGGGGGAGGGCTAAAGGATTTCCCCATGTTCGCCCTGCTCTGGGTTCCCGCCACCATCGCCGCTTCCGCCCTGCAGGTGGCCCGCAACGGGCTGCAGCGGGGGCTGGTGCCTTCGGCGGGGCCGTGGGGGGCGACGCTGGTCCGGTTCCTGTTCGGCCTGCCGTTCTCGCTGGCCTTCGTCGGCCTGGCGCAGCTGGCCATTCCGGCGGCGCGGCCGCACCTGACCGCCGCCTTCTGGACCGCCGTGGTCACCGGGGCCATCGCCCAGGTGCTGGCGACCGCGGCGCTGCTGGTGGCCATGCGCCGGGCCGGGTTCGCGGTCGGCACGGCGCTGCAACAGAGCTCCCTGCCGCTGGCGGCCATCCTTGGGCTGATCATATTTCACGATCAATTGACCGTGGCCGCCTGGCTCGGCGTCGCCGTCACCACGGCGGGGCTTGTGGTGCTGACCTGGCCACGTGGCGCCACCGGCGAGAGGCCGCTGAGCGGGGCGCTGTTCGGCCTGCTCTCGGGCCTGTTCTTCGGCTTCTCGCTGAACGCCTTCCGCCACGCCACCCTGGCCATGGAGCCGGCCCATCCGGTCTATGCGGCGGTGGCCTCGGTCGCGGTCGCCCAGGCCATGCAGGCGGCCGCACTTACTGTCTGGCTTGGGTTTCGCGACCGCGGGGCGCTGGTCGCGGTGGTCAGGGGATGGCGGGAATCGCTGGCCGCCGGGCTCTGCGGCGCCTGCGCTTCGGCCTGCTGGTTCCTGGCCCTGGGCCTGGCGCCGGCCGCCCCGGTGCGCGCCGTCGGGGTCATCGAGGCGCCCATGGCGGCGCTTGCGGGGCGCCGGTTCTTTGCCGAAACGCTACACGCCCGGCAGATCGTGGCCGGACTGGCGGTCATAATCGGGGTGGCGATGACCACCCTGCGCTGAATCGGCGCGTAAATGCGCGTCAGATAGGGCCTTGAAGTCAGGCGGTTCGCAGTGCAAACGAAACGGCCTTCGTCGAGTCATGGGGCGTCTAACGACCGCGTTGGGGAGCGCGCAGTTGTGACGCGTCTGCAAAGCTTTACGAGGGATTCCGCGTCCGACCTCACCCTTTTGCACCAAGGCTCTGAATGTTCCCGTCCCTTTTTGGGGTCATCTCCAACGACATCGCCATTGACCTCGGCACGGCCAACACGCTTGTCTACATGAAGGGCAAGGGCATCGTGCTCAACGAACCCTCGGTGGTGGCGCTCAGAAACGTCGGCGGACGGAAGGTCGTCCACGCGGTCGGCATCGAGGCCAAGCAGATGCTGGGCCGCACGCCCGGCCACATCGAGGCCATCCGTCCCATGCGCGACGGGGTGATCGCCGACTTCGAAGTCGCCGAGGAGATGATCAAGTATTTCATCCGCAAGGTGCACAATCGCAAGGCATTCACCAATCCGAAGGTCATCGTCTGCGTCCCGTCCGGCGCGACGGCGGTGGAGCGGCGGGCGATCAACGACAGCTGCCTGAACGCCGGCGCGCGGCGGGTGGGGCTGATCGACGAGCCGATGGCCGCCGCGATCGGCGCCGGCCTGCCGATCCACGAGCCCACCGGTTCGATGGTGGTCGACATCGGCGGCGGCACCACCGAGGTCGCCGTGCTGTCGCTCTCCGGCATCGTCTATTCGCGCAGCGTGCGGGTGGGCGGCGACAAGATGGACGAGGCGATCATCAGCTACATGCGCCGCCACCATAACCTGCTGATCGGCGAGACCACCGCCGAGCGGATCAAGAAGGAGATCGGCACCGCCCGCGCCCCCGCCGACGGCGAGGGCCTGGCCATCGAGGTCAAGGGCCGCGACCTGATGCAGGGGGTGCCGCGCGAGGTGCGCATCTCCGAAAAGCAGGCCTCCGACGCCTTGGCCGAGCCGGTGACCCAGATCGTCGAGGCGGTGAAGGTGGCGCTGGAGGCGACGCCGCCGGAGCTGGCCGCCGACATCGCCGACAAGGGCATCATGCTGACCGGCGGCGGGGCGCTGTTGCGCGGGCTGGATTCCGAGATCCGCGACCACACCGGCCTGCCGGTGACGGTGGCCGACGATCCGCTGTCGTGCGTGGCCCTGGGCTGCGGCAAAGTGCTCGAACATCCGAAATGGATGAAGGGCGTGCTCGAATCGTCAATGTCGTAGAATAAAGGTCAGGGGCGGGGGCTAACGACCGGCCTGGAGCGACATAGGTGTCCCTGAGGGACGGCCCTTTTCAGGATCTCAAGGTCCCGCTGACCTGGACGGCGGCGGTGGCCGTCATCGTCGCCATGGTCATCGGCCTGGCTTTGCTGTTCGGCGACCATCGCGGCACGATGCAGGCGCAGGCGATCGGCGCCAGCCGCGGCGCGCTCGACACCGTGCTGCGGCCGGTCGAGAGCGTCATCGCCACGCCGGTCCGCTGGGTCGGCGACGGGGTCAACGGGGTCAGGCAGTACTTCTTCGCCGTCTCCGAGAACCGCCGGCTGCGCGCCGAGGTGGCTGAGCTCAGCCAGTGGCGCGACCGGGCGGTGGCGCTCAAGGACGACAACGCCCGCTACCAGTCGCTGCTGGGCCTGAAGACCGATCCGCCGATCCCGATGGTCGGGGCGCGGGTGATCGCCGACGCGCGCGGGCCGTTCGCCAACACCCGGCTGGCCGACGCCGGGACCGAGGCGGGGGTCGCGGTCGGCAATCCGGTGATGACCGAGCACGGGCTGGTCGGCAGCATCCTCGGCGTCGCCCACGGGGTCAGCCGCATCCTGCTGCTCACCGACGTCGCCAGCCGCGCCCCGGTGCTGGACGACCGCACCAATTCGCGGGCCATCCTGACCGGCGACGGCTCCGGCCAGCCGCTGCTGGCCTATCTGCGCGGCGTCGATCCGGTGAAGCCCGGCGACCGCATCCTGACCTCCGGCGACGGCGGCCTCTATCCGCGCGGCCTGCCGGTGGGGACGGTGGTCCAGGGCCTTGACGGCAATTGGCGGGTGCGGCTGGATTCCGACGACGGGCCGATCGACCTGGTCCGCATCCTGTTGTTCCGCGACTTCAGCCAGTTGGCCGAGCAGAAGGCGCTGTCCGCGCCAGTGATCCCGCCGCTGCCGCCTTCCGAAGCGGCCGACGTCGCCGCCCGCGCCGCCCCGCCGCCGCCGGTCGCCGCCGCCTCGGCGAAGCCGCTGTCTTCCCCAAAACCATCCGCCTCGACGCCGGTCGCGGCGTCCTCGGCCAAGCCGGCCAAGGCCCCGAAGGGGAAGGCCGCCGCGGCCGAGCCCGGCAAGCCGCCGCTCGCCGCCAAGCCAGCCAGGAAGGCGACGCCCGCCAAGTCCGCCGCGGACTCCGGCCCGCCCCCGGCCAAGGCCGCCAGACCCGCCAAGGCCAAGACCGAACCCGCCGCGACCAAACCGGCCGCCGTCAAGCCGAAGCCCAAGCCGGTGCCGCCACCGCCCGCGCCCGAAGCGCCGGTGCCGATGCCATGAATTCCCTCCCGCTCATCCCCGCGAACGCGGGGACCCAAGTTTTTTATAAGCCACGAAAAACACGAACGAACACGAACGTTCCAGTTTGGGCAGGGCCATTGGATCGGCCCGTTCGTGATTTTCGTGTTTTTCGTGGTCGATCTCTGAGGGGCCGGGCCGCAGCCCGAACCGCACAACCAAATAACCCGCGTCCCCGCGTTCGCGGGGATGAGCGGTACGGGCTGCGGCCATGAGCTACGCCAATTCCGCCAGCCGGCTCGATCCGCTGCAGTGGCTTTTCCTGCCGCTGGTGGCCGCGGTCGCCGCCACCATCTTCCTGGCGGTGCCTTTGCGGGTATTCGGGCTGCAGCTGCCCGAGCCGATCTTTCCGCTGGTGCTGGCCTTCGCCTGGGCGGTGATCCGCCCCTCCATCCTCGCCCCCTTGTTCCTGCTGGCTGTCGGCTTCTTCCTCGACCTGTTCTGGGGCGGTCCGACCGGCCTGTGGGTGCTGGCGCTGCTCTGCGCCTACGGCCTGGTGCTCGCCGCCCGCGCCACCCTGACCGGGCGCGGCGCGGTGGTGCTGTGGATCTGGTACGGCGCCGCCTGCGCACTGGCCTTCGGCGTCGGCGTCCTGGTCACGATGGCGAAGACCGGCGCCATCCCCAGTCCGCTGGCCCTGTTCTGGCAGTTCCTCATCACCCTCTTGCTTTATCCGTTCGCCCATCGCCTGATCGAACGGTTCGAAGACGCGGACGTGCGTTTCAGATGACCGAGCCGGCCTTTTTCTTCAGCGAAGTCAATCAGCGCCAGAGCGTCTTCCACCGGCGCGCCTTCGTCATGGGCGGCCTGGCCTCGCTCGGCCTGGCCGCGCTCGGCGCGCGCCTGGCCGAGCTGCAGATCTTCGAGAACACGCGCTACACGACGCTGTCCGCCTCCAACCAGTACAATTTCCGCCTGGTGCCGCCGCCGCGCGGCCGCATCCTCGACCGCAACGGCGTCGAGCTCGCCTCCAACCGGCCGAACTTCCGCCTTTTGCTGCTCAAGGACGAGGCCAAGGACCCCGAGGCCACCCTGCAGGCGGCCGCCACCCTGATCCCCATCGGCCCGGAACGGCATCGCGAGCTGCTGCGCGAGATCGCCGATGGGCCGCGCTTCGCGCCGGTCGCCATCGCCGACGACCTGAGCTGGGAGGAGTTCTCCCGCATCAATGTGCGCAACCCCGAACTGCCCGGCCTGCAGGCGGACATGAACGAGGCCAGGGTCTATCCGTTCGGCGGCGCCTTCGCCCATGTCATCGGCTACGTCTCCAAGGTGACCGCCGCCGAGCTGAAGGCGGCCGGCCCCAATCCCGACCCGCTGCTGCTCAATCCGGGGTTCAGGATCGGCAAGCAGGGGGTTGAAAAGTCGCTGGATCTGCAGCTGCGCGGCAAGGCCGGCGGCCAGAAGGTCGAGGTCGATTCCAAGGGCCGCGTGGTCAAGGAGGACCCAGCCGGCGACATCAAGCCGATCCCCGGCCAGGAGGTGGTGCTGACCCTCGACGCCGACGTGCAGAACCGGGCGCTGGAGGTGTTCGGCGAGGAGTCCGGCGCGGCGGTGATGATGGATTGCCGCTCCGGCGACATCCTCTGCCTGATGTCGGCGCCCAGCTTCGACGCCAACCAGTTCGTCAAGGGCCTGACCGCGGCGGAATACACCGCTTTGGCCGACTACGACCACAAGCCCTTGTTCAACAAGGCCCTGACCGCGACCTATCCGCCCGGATCGACCTTCAAGACCATGGTCGCCCTGGCCGCGCTGGAGGCGGGGGTGCCGACCTCGCGCACCTATTATTGCGGCGGGGCCTGGTCCTGGGGCGGCCGGGTCTGGCACTGCGACAAGGCCCACGGAACCCTGGACATGAAGGGCGGCATCGCCCAGTCCTGCGACATCTATTTCTATCAGACCGCGCTGGCTATCGGCCCGAACGCGATCGCCGGCGTGGCGCGCAGGTTCGGCCTCGGCGGGACCTTCGACATCGGCATTCCGGGACAGAAGCCAGGGGTGATCCCCGACATCGCCTACAAGCGGCGCAACTTCCCAAAGGACCCCGTCTGGCACCCCGGCGAGACGCCCTCCATGGGGATCGGCCAGGGCTATGTGAACGTCAACGCCCTGCAGCTGTGCGTGATGTGTGCGCGCCTGGCCAATAGCGAGCGGGCGCTGAATCCGCGGCTGATCCAGTCCATCGGCGGCGTCGCCCAGCCGGCCGGGTCGCAGGCGCCCGGGTTGCCGTTCAAGCCCGAGAACCTGGCCTTCATCCGCGAAGCCATGGCCGCGGTGGTCACCAGCGGCACCGCCGCCGGCGCTGCACAGCTCGGCCTCGGGCCGGTGGTGATGGCCGGCAAGACCGGCACCGCCCAGGCCCACTCCTATGCCGGCGGCCACGGCGCCCACGGCGCGGTCGGGGCCTGGGCCGACCGCGACCACTCCTGGTTCATCGCCTTCGCCCCCGCCGACGATCCGCGCTACGCCATGAGCGTGCTGGTCGAGCACGGCGGTTTCGGCGCCGCGGCGGCCGCGCCCCGGGCGCGGGAGATCATGCGCGTGGCCCTTCTGAAGGACCCGCAGGTGCGCTCGCGCATCGTCAAGCCGACGCCGCTGCCGGCCATGCCGGTCACGCCGCCGGGGGTCATACCCGAAGGCGCCGCGCCGCCGCCGCCCACGCCCCTGCCTGGACAGACCGCATGACCGCCAGCGCCATCACCCGCCCCGGCGAACGCGACCGGCTGAGCGTCAAGCTCGGCCAGATCGACTGGCGGCTGACCGGGGTGATCACCCTGATCGCGGTGGCCGGCGGGCTGATGCAGTACTCCATCGCCGGCGGCCACTGGCAGCCCTGGGCGGCCCAGCACATGCTGCTGTTCGGGGCCTTCCTGTTGCTGATGATCGTGCTGGCGGTGACCGACCTGCGCGCCTGGTTCGTCGCTGCCTATCCGACCTATGTCATCGGGCTGGTGCTGCTGGGCGCGGTCATGGTGGTCGGCCATTCATCGCTTGGCGCCGAGCGATGGCTGAAGATCGGACCCCTGCACCTGCAGCCGTCGGAGATCATGAAGATCGGCCTGGTGCTGGCGCTGGCGCGCTTCTACCACGGCCTGTCGGCCAAGGACGCCCAGTGGTCGTGGAAGCTGCTGATCCCCCTGGGCATGATCGTCGTCCCGACCGTGCTGGTGCTGAAGCAGCCCGACCTCGGCACCGCCATCCTGCTCGCCGCCACCGGGCTGACGGTGATGATGCTGGCCGGCCTCAGCCTTCGGGTGATCATCGCCGGGGTGGTCGCCGGGGTGGCCGCGATGCCGGTGTTCATCTACCTGGTGATGAAGGGCCACCTGCTGAAAGGCTACCAGGCGCAGCGGTTCCTGACCTTCCTGAACCCCGACAGCGACCCCTCCGGCTCCGGCTACCACATCCTGCAGGCCAAGATCGCCCTCGGCTCCGGCGGCATCCTCGGCAAGGGCTACGGGCTGGGCTCGCAGAGCCAGCTGAACTTCCTGCCCGAGAAGCAGACCGACTTCATCTTCGCCACCCTGGCCGAGGAGTTCGGCTTCGTCGGCTGCATCTCGATCCTGGTGCTCTACGCCGCCGCCATCGTCATCGCCCTTCGCATCGCCTCGATCTCGCACAGCCATTTCGGCCGCCTGAGCGCCGCCGGGGTCACGGCCACCTTCGCCCTCTACGTGCTGATCAACGGCGCCATGGTCATGGGCCTGGCCCCCGTGGTCGGCGTGCCCATGCCGCTGCTCTCCTTCGGCGGCACGGTCATGCTCACCGTCATGGTCGCCTTCGGCCTGGTCCAGTCGGTCCGCGTCCACCGCTACACCGAAGTCAGCCGCGGCGCCGGGGCGCTGATCTAGTCTAGCGCACCGTCAAAAACCCGCTCATCCCCGCGAAAGCGGGGACCCAGGCTTTTTTGTTCAACGATCTGTGCGATCTCAGGCGCCGCAAGGCGATCACCGCCAAGGACGCCAAGGACGCCAAGAATGTTTGGCCTAGCCTGCCGTCTTGGCGAGCTTGGCGACCTTGGCGGTAAAAAACCTGGGTCCCCGCTTTCGCGGGGATGAGCGGTTTTAAGCCTAGGCCACAACCTTGCCGAACCGCTCGGCGGACCGGGCCTTGGCCTTGGCGGCTTCGAGGTCGCGGTCGCGGGGCTGGGCGGTGGTTTCCAGGTGCTCGAACAGGTGCTGGGCGACGTGGGCCACCTCGGCGACGGCGGCGTCGAACGCCGCCTTGTTGGCCTTCGAGGGCGTGTTGAACCCGGTCAGCTTGCGCACGAACTGCAGCGAGGCGTCGCGGATCTCCGCCTCAGTCGCCGGCGGCTCGAAATTGAACAGGGTCTTGATGTTGCGGCACATGAGCGTCTCTCCGGTGCTTAGGCGTCGGTATAGTTCGGCGCGCGCTTCTGCAGGTTGGACATGATCGCCTCGACCTGGTTCGGCGAGCCGATCAGCCGGCCCTGCTCGACCGATTCCTGGGTCAGTCCTTCTTTCGGGTCGACCAGCACCGCCGCGTTCAGGATGCGCTTGGCGGCGCGGACCGCGTCGGGGCTCTTCCCGGCGATCTCGCGGGCGGTGGACAGGGCCTCGGTCAGGGGATCGGTGGTGACCCGGGTGGCGAAGCCGTAGGCCAGCGCCTCCTCGCCGGAGAAGATGCGCCCGGTATAGGTCAGTTCGCGGACGATATCCTCGCGGGCCAGGTGGCGCATCAGCTGGGTGCCGGCCATGTCGGGGATCAGGCCCCACTTGACCTCCATCACCGCCAGCCGCGCGTCGGGGGTCACGTAGCGCATGTCGCAGCCCAGGGCGACCTGGAAGCCGCCCCCGAAGGCGACGCCATGCACCGCCGCGATCACCGGCACCGGCACCTCGCGCCAGACCCAGCAGGCGTATTGCGCCCGATTGGCGACGCCGTGGGTGCGGGCGCCCAGGCTCTCGTCCGAGCGCTCGGTGGTGGTCGACTGGCCGCGCGGGCCATCGGCCATGCGTCCGAAATTGCCCATGTCCAGCCCGGCGCAGAAGGCGCGGCCCTCGCCGGACAGCACCACGGCGCGCACGCCCTTTTCGGTCTTCAGCCGCTGGCCGGTGGAGACCAGGGCCTCGAACATGGCGTTGTCGAGGGCGTTCATCTTGTCGGCCCGCACCATGCGCACGTCGGCGACGCCGTCCTCGATGGTGACCTGGACGCGATCGTTCATGGCGGTTCCTCCTGGGCGTTTGGCCGAACCTTGCGCGCCTGACGCAGCGTCCGGCAAGCGCCGATCCGGCCGCATTCAGCCCAGATTACAAATGTCGATGGAGGCCGCCGCGCCGTCCACCGTCAGCACCGCCACCGAGCGGCGCTTGGCCAGGGTCGGGCTGCCCGGGTTGACGAACACCACCCCGCCGACGGCGACGATCTCGGCCCGGTGGGTGCCGCCGAAGACGCAGATGTCGACCGGCTGGCCGAACAATCGCTCCACGGCCTCGGCGCCGCTGCATTCGGTGAAGCGCAGGTTGGGATCGGTTTCGGCGCAGACCGGCGCCAGCGCCAGCGAACAGACCACGCCGATGCGCACCTCGCCGGCCTCGATGACCCGCGGCCCGTCGATCAGCACCGGCGGCGCTTCCGGCGGATCGCCGGCGCTGCGCACGCCCCACAACGGGGCGATGGCCGACAGGCCCTCGATCGCCGCCGGCGAGCTCAGGTCGCCGCAATGGATGACCCCGTCGACCTCGCCGATGGCCCCGCGGATCGCCGCCAGCGCCGCCGGCCATTCGACCAGGTCGTCATGGGTGTCGGCCAGCAACGCGAACCGCGCCCCATCCACCCGGTCCCAGCGGATCCTGCTCATCGACGGCCTCCGATTTGATTAGTGATGCTAACTATATTAGCTATGGGCCATGAGGGCAAATCCCCATCGCCGCACCGCAGAGCAGATCTACCTGTTTGTCCAGCACCTGGGGCGGCGGCTGCGCGATGTCGACCGCGACCTGGGGGTCAGTCCGACGCGCTTTTCCGCCCTGGCCGGCCTCGCCTTCGAGGGGCCCGGCAATGTCGGCGACCTGGCCGCCTTCGAGCGGGTCAGCAGGCCGTCGATGACCCGGCTGGTGCGGGACATGGAGCGCGACGGCCTGGTGCTGCGGCTGCCGGACCCGGACGACGGGCGCGGCGTACGGGTGCGGATCACCGAGAAGGGCAGGGCGCTGGTCGAGGCCGTCCGGGCGCGGAAAATCGCGCTGGTCGAGGTCCATCTGCGCGGGCTGGAGCCCCAAGCCCTGACGGCGATCGGCTCCAGTTTCGCGGCCCTGGACGAGCTTGCCGAGCCGCGAGAGGAGACGGACGCATGAGCGGCGAAGGCCGGTTTCCCCGCACCCTGGCCGTGCTGGACCATGGCATGCGCCGCCGGCTGCACGTCGGCGCGCAGCTGCATGTGCGGCTCGGCGGCGAGCCGCGGGCCGACATCGCCTTGGGCCTGGCCGCGCCCGGCCGGCCGATGACGCCGGACTCGATGATGACCTGGCTGTCCTGCAGCAAGATCGCCGCCTCGATCGCCTTCGCCCAGCTCTGGGAAGCCGGCGCGGTCGGGCTGGACGATCCGGTCTGCCGCCACATTCCGGCCTTCGCGGCCAAGGGCAAAGAGGCGGTCACCATCCGCCACCTCTGGACCCACACCTGCGGGCTGGTGGCGGTGGAGGAGGCCCTCTTTCCCGTACGCTACGGCAACACGGTCGAACAGAACCTCGAGCTGATCTGCGGTTCGGAAATGGCGCCGGGCTGGATTCCGGGCGAGCGGGCCTTCTACCAGACCAGCGCCGCCTTCCTGCTGCTGGCCGAGATCGCCCGGCGCCGGACCGGTCGCGACTTCCGCGAACTGGTGCGCGAGGAGGTGTTCGTCCCCCTCGGCATGACCGATTCCTGGCTGGGCATGCCGGCCGACCGCTTGGCCGGATACGCCGAGCGGCTGGGCCAGACCTTCGACACCTCGGCCGACGAGCCCCGGCCCGGCTCCTGGGCCCCCGACCAGCCGCACCAGCTGACCCATCTGATGCCCGGCGGCAACGGACGCGGGCCCATGCGGGAGCTGGCGCGGCTCCTGGAACTGCTGCGCCTCGGCGGCGAACTCGACGGGGTGCGGCTCCTGCGGACACAGACGGTGGAGGCGATGACGGCGCGCCACCGCACCGGGCTGCCCGGCGAGGACTATCCGGTCATCGTCGACTACGGCCTTGGCCTGGTGCTGGATTCCAAGCTGCACCACCGCGGCCGCAACTGCGCCTCCGGCTTCGGCCTGCACGCCTCATCGCGCACCTTCGGCCATTCCGGCTTCCGCACCACCACCGCCTTCTGCGACCCCAAACCGGGCTTGGTCGTCTGCTGCTCCTGGAACGGCATGGTCGGGACCGACGAAGCCCAACTGAAACGCCAGAACGCCCTTTGCGAAGCCATCTACGAGGACCTGGGGCTGGCATAGCCTCCATCACCCTTCCCCCTCGATGGGGGAAGGGCAGGGTTGGGGGTGTTCGCACTGCGGCGACGGAGAGGGCGCTGCTCGGCGCGGAGCCCACTTGCGTTTGTCGCCATTCTCAGCGGGCACACCCCCACCCAACCCTCCCCTGCATCGAGGGGGAGGGCTAGGAGTCTGCTACCCCATCCCGCTCGGCTTGCCGTCGACGATCTGGTCGAGGTATTCCGACAGGCCGTAGCCGACCTCGTCGCCGCACCGGTACTCGGTCATGCCTTCGGTGATGCGGGTGTTCAGCTCATTGCCGTCCGCGTCCTTGCGGCGGCTGCGCAGGGGGATCAGCGACAGCACCTTGCCTTCGACCTGGTAAGATTTTCCGCCGCGGGTCTTCACCTTGGCGGTGAGGGCGGTCTGGTAGCCGTGCTCGTCCCAGTCGGTGTCCATGACGCATTCGCTGATCAGGTCGTAGACGCCGTCCTTGAACACCATGCCGCCCTGGTGCGGCTTGCCGTCGGCGCCGGTGACCACCGAGAGCATCATGCCGAAGTCGCGGCCGAAGTTCATCGGGCACCAGCGGTACCAGTTGATCGCCGACCAGTGGCGCGGCCCCCAGGACTTGTCGCGCAGGCCGTAGCCGTCGATCTCGAACCGCTCCTCGCCCACCGTGAACGCGCCCTTGGCCGCCACGTGCTGCTCGTAATGAGCCTTGGCGAATGACTTTTCCGGGTCGATCTCGCGGGGCTTGCCGTCGGCGCGCACGGTCTCGCCGCCGTACATCGGGCTGACCCCTTCATAGTCCAGCTCGACCTTGCACATCACATGAGGATTATTGCGGAAAGCCGTTGACGGATCGGCCATTTCGAAGGGCCGTTCCAGCACGCAGAGCTTGCCGTCATAGGTCAGCTTCAGGTGCTTGAACGGCTCGATCACCTCGATCTTCAGGCCGCCGGCGTTCATCGCCGCATTGTCGGGGATCTTCGGACGCCCGAACATGAACCCGACGCGCCCGCCCGGCAGGTAGAGGCAGACGCTCATCTCGGCATAGCCTTCGTTCGGCCGGTTGCCGATGCGGAACCAGCCGCCGACCCTGGTCCTCGGATCGAAGACGTTGAAGTACATGCTCTCGTTGTAGTTCGCGGCCGCGTCCGGGGTGTGGGTGTACTCGTCCTCAGGCTCCAGGCGGGTGATGAATTCGGGCGCGGCGTCGGCCATGGGAAAACTCCGGAATGGAAATGAGGTCAGGCGGGCGCGCGCTGGCGCGACCGCGCCACGGCCCGTTCGATGGCTTCGACGAAGGTCGCGTAAAGGGCCGGCGGCAGGTCGTGGCCAATGCCGGGGATGATGCGCAGCTCCGCGCCTTCGATGTTGGCCGCCGTGTCGCGGCCGCCGGCCACGGGGACCAGCGGATCGTCCTCGCCATGCAGCACCACGGTCGGCGCGGTGATGGTCGCCAGCCTGGGCCGCCGGTCGCCGGAGGCGCGGATGGCGGCCATCTGCCGCGCGACGCCCGGCGGGTTGAAGGCGCGGGCCGCCTCGGCGCGGGCGCGGGCGGCGAGGGCGCCGTCCGGCCACGGATAGGCCGGGCTGCCGATGGTCTCGGCGCGCCGGACGCTGTCGGCGATGAAGTTGGGGTCTGACGGATCGGCCGGGCGGGCGTTCAGGGTCTCCATCGCCGCTGGCGTCGGCTGCGGCAGGTCCGGATTGCCGGTCGAGGACATGATCGAGGTCAGGGACAGGGTCCGCTTCGGATAGGTCGCCGCGAACTCCTGGGCGATCATGCCGCCCATGGAGATGCCGACGATGTGGGCCGCGGGCTTGCCGGCCGCGTCCAGTACCGCGGCGGCGTCCGCGGCCATGTCGGCGACGCTATATTTGTCGCCGTCGCCCAGCCAGGTGGAAAGGCCGACGTCGCGGTTGTCGAAGCGGATGGGAAAGAGGCCCTTGCCGGCCAGCAGGCCGCAGAAGGCTTCCGGCCAGCGGGTCATCTGCGAGCCCAGCCCGTTGATCAGCAGCACCGCCTCATCAGCCGGGTCGCCGAAGGTCTCGTACTCGATGACCACGCCCGACTGCGCCCTGGCCATGCCGCTCTCCTGCGCTTTTCCTGTGCCGGAAGATCATGGGCGCGGGCGCGCTGGGCTGGCAAGGCTGTCGCGAGGTCAGGGTCGGCGCGGGACCGAACACGATCGGCGGAACCTGCCTCGGGCGTGCTCATTTCAGAGGTGATGGCCTCCGCTTCCCCCACCACGCCCTCGCTGTTCGCGTCCGCCGCGCTCGCATCGCTGGAAGCCGTCGCCGACGGTGTGCAGGCCTGCCGCCGTTGCGACCTCTGGCGCGATGCGACCCAAGGCGTGCCGGGGGAGGGGCCGGCGAAGGCTGAGATCATGTTCGTCGGCGAGCAGCCCGGCGACATGGAAGACCTGCGCGGCAAGCCGTTCGTCGGCCCGGCCGGCGCGATGCTGGACCGCGCCATGGCCGAGGCGGGGATCGACCGCGAAATCTGCTACGTCACCAACGCGGTCAAGCATTTCAAGCACGAGATGCGCGGCAAGCGGCGGTTGCACAAGACGCCGAACGCCGGCGAAGTGGCGGCCTGCCGCTGGTGGCTGGACCATGAGCGGCGGCTGGTGAAGCCCAGGCTGATCGTGGCCATGGGCGCCACGGCGGCGAGGTCGGTGTTCGGCCGGCCGGTCTCGGTGCTGAAGGAGCGCGGCCAGGTGGTTGCGCTGGACGACGGCGGCCGGGCCATGGTCACCATCCATCCGTCCTATCTGCTGCGCATGACCGACGAGGCCTCGAAAAAGGCCGCCTTCAGGGATTTCGTCGCCGATCTGGAGTCGGCGAACCGCGCTAGGCGACGTTCATCGGCGGTACATGCTGAAGAATGAAAATTGAGACGATGTTGTTTCGTTGCCTTTGTGAAACAATCGGCTTGCCGCAGGCCTTCTGTGGCGGAGAGGGAACCAATAGAATGCGCAGCAAACTCCTCATCGCGGGGTTCATGATGGCCCTGAGCCTGCCGGCGACGGCTCTGGCTCAGCCCTACGATCCCGGATGCGTCCAGCAGAACAATGCCAATCGGGCGGCGGGGACGGTGCTCGGCGGGATCGGCGGCGCCCTGATCGGCGGCGCCATCGGCGGACGCCGCAGCGGCGGCGCCGGTGCGGTGATCGGCGGCGTGACGGGCGCGGTCGCCGGCAACGCCATCGCCGGGTCCAACAATCCCGAGTGCCCGCCGGGCTACTACTACGGCCCGCCCCCCGGCGGCGGCGGCGGCGGCGGTTTCTGGTACGGCGCCCCGCAGGGCCTCCACGAGCGGATCGATTTCATGCAGGACCGCATCAATCGCGCCTCTTCCCGCGGCGTCATCTCGCCTCGCGAAGCCTATGACGCCAACCAGGAACTGAACTTCATCCGTTCGGAAGACCGGCGCCTGCACTACCAGGACGGCCAGTACCTGGCCCCGCAGGACCGGGACTATCTGCAGAGCCGCCTGGACAACCTGAGCCAGCGCCTGCACTGGGCCCAGGACGCCGGCTACTAGGGACTCGTCCCAGGACGCCGACTCGCGAAGCTTGGCGGGCTGAAGCTCAGCTCGCCAAGCCTTGCCAGATCGCCATGGCCATCCCCAGGGCGCGCGTGTCGCCGGTGGTGCTCGAGCCCATCTTGTTCATCGCGTAGGCGATGGAGGCGTGGGCGTCCATGTCGATGACCACCAGCGAGCCGCCATAGCCGCCCCAGAAGATGGTGTTGGGGTTGGGCAGCGGCACCGCCGCGCTCGGCAGGCCGAAGCCCATGCCGAACTTGGCCGGAACGCCGAGGATCAGGTCCTCGCCCTCGATCTGCAGCTCCAGCGCCTTGCGGCAGCCGGCCTCCGACATGAACCGCTTGCCCTGGGCCACCCCGCCATTGGCCAGGATCATGTGCACCTGGGCGATCGAGCGGGCGTTGCCGGTGCCGCCGCCGGCCGGGATCTCGGCGCCGCGCCAGGCGCGGGTGCGGGTCTCCAGCACATCGACGCCTGGGTTGCGCGACATGTTGGCGACCAGCTCGCTCTGTTCGCCGTCGCCGATCGCCGTGCCGGGCGGCGGCGGGATCAGGTCGGCGACGCGGTGGTCCTCGCTGGCGGGCAGGCCGATATGGAAGTCGGCGCCCAGCGGCTCGGCGATCTCCTGGCGGAAGAAGGTCCCCAGGCTGCGGCCGGTGATGCGGCGCACCACCTCGCCGACCAGGAAGCCCTGGGTCAGGGCGTGATAGCCGCTCCGGGTCCCCGGCTCCCAATAGGGCGCCTGGGCGGCCAGCAGCGAGGTCGCCTTGTCCCAGTCGTAGACGTCCTCCAGGGTGATCGTCTCCTTCCAGCCGGACAGCCCCGCCGAGTGGGCCATCAGGTGGCTGACCTTGACCCCCGCCTTGCCATTGGCGGCGAACTCCGGCCAGTAGCGGGCCACCGGCGCGTCGAAGTCCAGCTCGCCGCGGTCGGCCAGCATCAGGGCGCAGAGCGCGGTCATGGTCTTGGTGGTCGAATAGACGTTGACGATGGTGTCCTTCTCCCAGGGCCGGGTGCGCGCCTCGTCGGCCCAGCCGCCCCAGAGATCGACGACGAACTCGCCGTCCACCGTCGCTGCGAACGAGGCCCCGACATCGGCGCCCGAGGCCAGGTTGCTCTCGAACGCCACCCGGGCGGCGGCGAACCGGTCCCGCACAAACCCGTCCATCGATCCGTCAGCCATGGCGCGTCCTTCCCGTTGTTTCGATCGACCCTAACCGAAGGAGGACGGCGAGACCAACGCCAACGGCCACCTCCCCAAGATCCTCCCCCCGTTGGGGGAGGGGGACCATGCGAAGCATGGTGGAGGGGGCGTTGCCGCGCCTGGGCCCCGGCAAGTCTGAGTCAAGATAGACCTGAAACGTGCGCAGGCGGCATCGCGCCCCCTCCACCACACTGCGTGCGGTCCCCCTCCCCCAACGGGGGAGGATCAGCGCGGGTCGCTAAGCCGCCGCCACCGCCGCTTCGGTCAGGTCGAGGCCCAGCGCGTCGCGCAGGCCGGCATGACCCGCCGGCGTCAGCAGCAGGCCGCGGTCCGGGCCGGTGCGGCGCAGCCAGCCGAGGTCCATCAGCCGGGTCAGCAGCCGCGCCGCCAGCGGCCCGGCCAGGTGGCGGCGGCGTTCGGTCCAGTCCAGGCAGGGGCGCAAGGGGCCGCGGCGCCCGGTTCGATGCGGGCTCAGGTCCACGCCCAGGGCGGCCAGCCGCTCGCGGCCGAGCTCGGTCAGGCGATAGCGGTCCGCGCCGTCCGGCGCGATCAGCCCGCCGTCCTGCATGGCGTCGGCCAGGGCCACGCCCAGCCGGCCGGCCAGGTGGTCGTAGCAGGAGCGGGCCTCGCGCAGCCGCCGCGCCCTGGCGTCCAGCGGCCGCACCAGGGCGCGCGGCGGCGGGCCGAGCAGCGACAAAGCCTCCAGCGCCCGCGCCACGTCCGGACTGGCCAGGCGGTAATAGCGATGCCGGCCCTGGACCGCGACCTCGAGCAGGCCGCCGGCGACCAGCTTGGCGAGGTGGTTGCTGGCCGACTGGGCCGAGACGCCCGCCGCCCAGGCCAGCGCCGTCGCCGGCTGGGCGCGGCCGTCGAACAGCGCCTGCAGCATGGCGGCGCGGGCCGGGTCGCCGATCAGGGCGGCCGGGACGGCGATGTTGGCTTCCATGGCGCGGCTCCTTATGGAGGCCACTCTAGACCCCGCCGGGGGCGTTTGGTTCACCCACGGCTGAAACGACGCCGCGTCCGCCCGGCGCATCAGACAAGGCCATGACCTCAGTCGTTCGATCCAAGTCTTCCGGCGCCGGCTGGACCATCGCCGCGGCCAGCTTCGGCTTCATGGTGGTCCAGCTGGACGTGACCATCGTCAATGTCGCCCTGCCGGCCATGGCGCGCGACCTGGGCGGCGGCACGGCCGGCCTGCAGTGGGTGGTGGACGCCTACACCCTGTCGTTCGCGGTGCTGCTGCTCAGCGCCGGCGTGCTCGGCGACCTGTTCGGGGCGCGGCGGCTCTATCTCGCCGGCTTCGGCCTGTTCGCCGCCGCCTCGGCGGGCGCGGCCCTGGCGCCCAGCGCCGGCCTCTTGATCGCCGCGCGCGCCGTCCAGGGCGCGGCGGCGGCGCTGATGGTGCCCAATTCGCTGGTGGTGCTGAACTTCGCCACCGGCCACGACGACAAGCTGCGGGCGCGGGCGGTGGGCATCTGGACCGCGGCCAGCGGCATGTCGATCGGCGTCGGCCCGGTGGTCGGCGGGCTTCTGCTCAGCTTCGGCTGGCGCAGCATCTTCTGGGTCAACCTGCCCATCTGCCTGGTCGGCGCGGCCCTGACCCTGGCCTTCGCGCCGGTCACGCCGCTGCACCCCGAGGACCGGCGGCTGGACCTGCCCGGCCAGGCCCTGGCCATCCTCGCCCTCACCGGTCTGGTCGGCGGTGTGATCGAGGCGCGGCCGTTGGGCCTGACCCATCCGCTGGTGATCGGCGCCGGCCTGCTGTTCGCGGCCGCCGCCATCGGCTTCGTGCGGGTCGAACGGCGCACCCGCGCGCCGATGCTGCCGCTGCATTTCTTCGGCAACGCCGGCTTCGACGCCGCCGTCGGCTTCGGCATCGCGGTCAACCTCTCCTATTACGGCGTGCTCTTCGTGCTCGCCCTCTATCTGCAGGGCGCCCACGGCTGGTCGCCGCTGCAGGCGGGGCTGGCCATCCTGCCGCTGACCCTGACCTTCGTCGTCTCCAACCTGGTCAGCGGCTGGCTGATCGGCCGCTTCGGCTCGCGCTTGCCGATGATGATCGGCGGGCTGATCGGCGCGGTGGGTTACGGGCTGCTGGTCACCCTCGACGCCAGGAGCGCGTTCGCGCAGATGCTGCCGATCTTCCTGCTGATCCCGTTCGGCATGGGGCTGGGGGTGCCGGCCATGACCACCGCCATCCTGGCCGGGGTCGACCACGCCTGGTCGGGAACCGCCTCCGCGGTGCTGAACGCCGCGCGCCAGGCGGCCGGGGCCATGGGCGTGGCCATCTTCGGCGCCCTGGCCGCGAACGGCGAAGCGGTCCGCGGCCTGCACGCCGCGGGCCTGATCTCCGCGGCCCTGCTCCTGCTCGGCGCCGCCCTCGCCTGGCGCTGGATCGCCGGCAAGCCGAACCCGGCCGGCTAACCAAAAAACCCGCTCATCCCGCGCAAGCGGGGACACAGGCTTTTTCAACCACGAAAAACACGAACGGGGGCAAGATTGGCTGATGCGGTGACGCTGAACGTTCGTGTGGGTTCGTGTTTTTCGTGGTCAATTCTTTAGGCCGACGAACCTTCGGAGCGTCAGCAAAAAAGCCTGGGTCTCCGCTGCGCGGGATTGAGCGGATGAAACCCTAGAGCGTGAACGCCCGGTCGGTGGCGCGGACCAGGCCGTCGATGATGCCCGGTTCGGTGGAGGCGTGGCCGGCGTCCCAGACCACCTCGAACTCAGCCTTCGGCCAGGCGCTCTTCAGCCGCCAGGCCGATTCCATCGGCGTCACCACGTCGAAGCGGCCCTGCACGATCCAGCCCGGGATGTGGCCGATGCGCCCGACGTTCTTCAGGATCCAGCCGTCTTCCGGGAAGAAGCCGCGGTTGGCGAAATAGTGGCACTCGATGCGGGCGAAGGCGACGGCGAAGTCGACCTCGTTGAACTTGGCCGGCCGCGCCTCGGGCCCGCGCAGCGAGATGGTGTCGCCCTCCCACTGGCTCCAGGCCGCCGCCGCGCGCGCCTGCACCTTGGGGTCGGCATGGATCAGCCGGCGGTGATAGGCGCCGAGCAGGTCGCCGCGCTCGGCGGTCGGGATCGGCTCGATGAAGCTCTCCCAGGCGTCGGGGAACATCATCGAGGCGCCGTCCTGGTAGAACCAGGCGATCTCCCGCTCGGTGAGCAGGAAGACCCCGCGCAGGATCAGCGCCTCGACCCGCTCGGGATGGGTGATGGCGTAGGCGAGGGCCAGCGTCGAGCCCCAGGAGCCGCCGAACACTGTCCAGCGCTCGACGCCCATGTGCTCGCGCAGCCGCTCGATGTCCTCGATCAGCGCCCAGGTGTCGTTCTCGTCCAGCTCGGCGTTCGGCCGCGACTTGCCGCAGCCGCGCTGGTCGAACAGCAGCACCCGCCAGCGGCTGGGGTCGAAGAACCGGCGCATGGTCGGGTTGATCGCCCCGCCCGGGCCGCCGTGCAGCACCACCGCCGGCTTGCCGCCGGCGCGCCCGCATTCCTCGTAATAGATCTCGTGCTTGCCGCCGGTGGGCAGCCAGCCGAGCCTGGCCGGCTCGATGTCCGGATAGAGGCCGCGCCGCGCGCCATGGGCGACGGCGGGGGAGAGCGGGGCGGTGGAGCGTTCCATGGCGCGATCTTAACGTGGAAAGCGCCGGTCCAGCCAGTCGATGATGGCGGCGTTCACCGCCTCGGGCTGCTCCTGCTGCGTCCAGTGGCCGGAATCGCGGATCAATGTCTTTTCCAGGTCGGGGATATAGGCCTCCATGCCGTCGGCGGCGGACGGCGGCAGCACCGCGTCGTTCTCGGCCATGATCATCAGCGAGGGGACCTCGACCCGGTCCGTAAGCCCCGCCGACCGCTCCCAGTTGCGGGTGAAGTTGCGGTACCAGTTGATTCCGCCGGTGAAGCCGGTGCGCCGGAAGGTCTCGACGAAGAAGGCCATCTCCTCGGGTTTCAGGAAGGTCTCCCGAGGATCGAGCTTCGGGTCCCAGGCCTGGAGCATCTTCAGGAGGGCGAAGGTGGGGGCGGGGGTTCCGTCCCTGGGGGCGTCTCCCGAGACGCCGCCGCTGGGGGGTGGCGTTCCTGGGAGCGGGCGGCGCAGGAAGAAGCTCATCGTCCGCTCGACGTCGGCGGCGAGGATCGCGTCGGCTTCGCCGGGCTTCTGGAAGTTGACGATATACATGTCGTCGCCGAAGCGCTTGCGCATG
>DATAYM010000057.1:0-45395 GCA_036272595.1 Caulobacteraceae bacterium | reverse complement strand
GGGATGGTGCGGTCGGCCCAGATCTTGCCGAACTTGTGGTGGAAGGCCTCGTCGGTCATCACCAGCTGCATCAGCTTGCGGCCGAGCGGATCGTTCAGCTTCTGATAGAAGGTGGCGAAGGCGCCCATGGCCAGGCCCTCGACCAGCATCTGCATGCCGATGATCTTCTTGTAGACCTCCGGCGAGCCGATGATCTCGACCAAGAGGTTCTGCAGCACCGGGCTGCAGGCCACCGGCTTGCCCCAGCGGGCCTTGATGTACTTGGCGAAGGCCGTGACGTGGCGGGCTTCCTCGCGGGTCTGGTTGGCGGCGTATTCCTGGGCGCCCTGATCGTAGAGCACGTGGCAGAGCGAGGCCGAGAGGTTCAGCGCCCCCTGCTCGCCGTGCAGGATCGAGGAGAAGCTGCGCAGGGTCGACTGGTTGATGAACCGGACGCGGTCCTTCGGATCGGACAGGATGTCGGAGACGTACTTGGTGTGCAGCGCGCCCACCATCTCCTCGGGCAGCAGCGGCTCGTTCTCCATGTCGAACGGCTCGTCGAAGTCGATGTACTTCTTGTCGAGCGGATCCCAGAAGTGGTCGTGGGTGGCCGAGATGATCTTGTCGAACGCCGTCGTGCGGGCGTTGTAACGATCGAGCTGCAGCATGGACTCGAAGTCGTCGGGGGCGACGGCTTCGTACATGGCGTCCTTGGTGATGTTGTTGTCGGTCGTCATAGCGCCACTCCCTTGGCGGCGCGGCTTCGCGCGCCCTGGCATCTGTTCACTGCTTAAATGTAGCTTGCGACGCCGTCCGTCAAGAAAAATGACGGGGGCGTCACGATTATTGCAAAGGCTTAAGCCTACTCGGCCGCGACCAGCTCGACCGTGGCGGAGGCTCAGGTCAGCCGGCTTCGATGGCGTCGATGTCGGCGTCGGAGAGGCCGAAATGGTGGCCGATCTCGTGCACCAGCACATGGGTGACCAGCTCGCCCAGGCTGAGGTCGCCGCGCTCGGCCCATTCGTCCAGGATCGGGCGGCGATAGAGGAAGACCATGGCCGGATCCGGCGACGGGTCGAGCACCGACCGATGCGCCAGGCTGACGCCCTGGTAGAGGCCGGTCAGCTCGAAAGCGTCCTCGATGCCCAGCTCCTCGAGCGCCGCCTCGTCGGCGAAGTCGGCCACCTGGAACACCACGTCGCCGACCATCTCGCGGAATTCGTCCGGCAGGCCGGCATAGGCCTGGCTGGCCAGGGCCGCGAAGTCGTCCAGCGACGGCGCGGCGAGGCCGCTCCAGACGGCGCGATCACTCATCCGGCATCAGGATGTGCGGCGCCTCGGGCGGGCGGACCTCGAACAGGCCGATATCCAGCGGCTGCTGCGGCTTGACCGGCCGAAGGGGCTCGCCCAGCCGCTCGCGCAGCGCCTTGGCGTCCAGGGCGGCGGCCTTGCGGACGCCGCGCGGCGCGGCCGCCGGCTCGGCTTCCAGCATCGGCTGGGCGACGGCGACGCGCCAGTAGCGGATCGACAGCCGCCACACCGTCGGCGGAGCGGCTCCGGAGGGTTTCGGCCAGCGGCGGCCGCCCTGGTAGGTCGGCTTCATCACCGGCCTTCGGGCGACCGGCCCGGCGGCCATCTCGATCAGGGCGCAATACCGGTCCTCGGGCTCGATGCTGACCCGGTGCGCCGGGCGCTCGTCGTCCAGCCGGCCGGCATAGGCGCCGAGCGCCGCCTCGCGGCTTTCGAACGCCGGACCCGCCGCCTCGCTGACGAATTCCACCGCCGCGCCGACCAGGGCCTCGGCCTCGCTGGCGCGCGCGGCCCGGCCCATGGGGGCGGAAAGCGCCGCCTCGGCGTTCTGCGCCACGGGATAGCGGATCGCGGTCATGCCCTATCCTGCCCCAGATGGAGGCAAGGTTCGAGACCGATGCGCGCGGCTTTGCGGCGGGTCTCCCCGCGAGGCCCTGCAAGGGGTTATGCTGAACACATGATTCTGCCCGCGCGGCCGCCCTGGGAAGCCCCGGATTGACTGGACAGCCCGACCTCGTCCTGGCCGCGGCGATCGGAGCGCTGTGCCTGGCGCTGGCCGCCAGCCTCTGGGCCATTTCGGTGCGCCGCCGCGCCGACCAGCGCGTCGCCGCCGCCAGCGACCGGCTGGCCAGGCTGGAGGGCTTGGCCGACGCGACCCAGGCCTCGGCCGAGGCCTTCGATTCCGCCATGCTGACCGTCGAGGACGGCCATGCGGAGCTGGCTTGGGGCGGCGACAGCCTGGCGCTGGCGGCCGGGGTGCTTGGGGTCGAGGAGACCCGCGCCGGCCCCGATCCTCAAGCCGTGATCGAGGCGCTGATGGCCGCCGACCCGGACCATCGCCGGCGGCTGCGCGCCCTGTTCGAGACCGGCCAGGCCTGCGCCTTCCAGGCGCGCGGGCCCGGCGGCACGGTGGCGGTCGACGGCCGCGCCTCGGGGGCCCTGGCCTGGCTGCGGCTGCAGCCGGACCTGCCCAACGACGGCGGCCTGCCGCCGGCCTCGCGGCTGGCGGCGCTGATGGACGCCCTGCCCCACCCGGCCTGGCTGGTCCAGGGCGGCGCGCTGATCTGGGCCAACCAGGCCTGGCTGACGGCGGTCGAGGCCGGCTCGATGGAGGACGCCATCGCCCGCAAGCTGGTGTTCGACCGCAGCGCCGGCGCCCTGGTGGCCGAGGCCGGGCTGATGGGCCAGCGCCGCGAGGCCAAGCGCTGGGCGCCGGTCAAGGGCCAGAGGCGCGCCTTCCTGCTGTCCGCCCAGCCGCTGGACGGCGGCGACATCGGCGCCTGGGCGCTGGACGTCACCGAAACCGAGGAGACCCGGGAGGCGCTGAAGCGCAATATCGAGGCGCACGACGAGACCCTGAACCACCTGGCCGACGCGGTGGCGATCTTCGATTCCAGCCGCCACCTGACCTTCCACAACACCGCCTTCGCCCAGCTCTGGGGCCTGGAGCCGGCCTGGCTGGCCGACGCGCCCACCCACGCCGAGCTGCTCGATCGCCTGCGCCAGCGCCGCCGCCTGCCGGAGACCGCCGACTACGCGCGCTGGAAGAGCGACGAGCTGGGCTGGTACGAGTCGCTGAGCCCCTCGCCGGACGACCTCTGGACCCTGCCGGACGGCCGCACCTTGCGGGTGGTGCGCCAGCCGCACCCCTTGGGCGGCCTGCTGCTGCTGTTCTCCGACATGACCGGCGAACTGCGGCTCAAGGCCCAGTACAACGCCCTGATCCAGGTGCAGCAGGCGACCCTGGACAAGCTGAACGACGCCGTCGCCGTGTTCGGCTCGGACGGGCGGCTTCGCCTGCACAACGACGCCTTCGCGCGGTTCTGGAACGTGACGTCGGCGGCGCTCGACGAGGCCTACGACTTCGACGGCGTGGTCGAGATGTGCGTGCCGCGCCTGCACGACCAGCAGTTCTGGCGCGAACTGAAGGGCCGCGTCACCGATCCCGACCCCAGCGCCCGCATCCCGATCAGCGGCGAGACCAAGTCGTCCGACGACCGCATCATCGCCTTCCAGTCCAGGCCCTTGCCGGACGGCGCCACCCTGGTCGCCTTCGCCGACATCACCGACACCCGCCAGCTGGAGCGGGCGCTGCGCGACCGCGAGGCGACCCTGGCCGAGGTCGAGCGGCTGAAGCGCGATTTCGTCGGCAACGTCTCCTATGAGTTGCGCACGCCGCTCACCACCATCATCGGCTATTCCGAACTGCTCGAGCGCAGCGGCGACGCCCTGCCGGAGCGGGCGCGGGGCCATGTCTCGGCCGTGCGGGCGGCGGCGAGCCAGCTGGCGCGTTCGATCGACGACGTGCTCGACATGGCGCAGATGGACGCCGGCGAGATGGCGCTCGACCTCGGCGACGTCCACATCAAGACCTTGCTGGAAGAGGCCGCCGCGCGCTGGGCGCGGGAGGCGAGCGCCGGCGAGATCCGCATCGAGGTGGCCTGCGGCGACGATATCGGCGTCATCCGCGCCGACGCCCACCGGCTGGCGCAGAGCATCGACCATCTGGTGGAAAACGCCCTGTTGCAGACCCCGCCGGGCGGCCAGGTGACCTTGAGCGCCCGCCGCGCGCCCAGCGAGGTGCAGATCCAGGTCTCCGACACCGGCCGCGGCATCGCCTTCCACGTCCAGGCGCACATCTTCGACCGCTTCGTCGGCCGCGACCGCGGCGGTCCGGGCCTGGGCCTGGCCCTGGTCAAGGCGCTGATCGAGCTGCATGGCGGCTGGGTGGCGCTGGAGAGCGAGCCCGGCCAGGGCGCCACCTTCACCTGCCACCTGCCGGAAACCGCCTATGCCGGCGCGGCGCAGGTGGAGCTGGAATTCTGACAGCTAACGCGCGCGGCTCGGCTTCGCTGGAGCGAAGCCCGCTGAGGTTGGCGCAACAACCCCGTCATCCCCCGCTGGAGCCGAAGGCGGAATGCGGGGGACCCATAGACACTGATCCAAGACGGTGATCATGGGTGGCCCGAACAAGTCGGGCCATGACGGAAAGGGTGGGTTGGCCGAACGGACGCTGCGCTAGACTAGTGCTGGCTTTCCGGCATCCGCACGACCAGCCCGTCCAGGGCGTCGGTGACCTTGATCTGGCAGGACAGCCGCGAATTGGGTTCGACCTGCTCGGCGAAGTCCAGCATCGACTCTTCCATGGCCGACATGCTGCCGGTCTTGTCGCGCCAGGCCTCGTCCACATAGACGTGGCAGGTGGCGCAGGCGCACGCGCCGCCGCAGTCGGCGTCGATGCCCGGAATGTTGTTCTTGACCGCGCCTTCCATGACGGACAGCCCCGGCTTCACGTCGATGACGTGCTCGGTTCCGTCATGCTCGATGTAGGTGATCTTCGCCATTCACGCCTCGCACGCCCCTAGGCGGCGACCTCTTTCATGGAAATGGATGGATCGGCAAGCCTCTCGCGCACGATGACGCGGCGGGAACCGATGAGTTGACGCCCGCCCATGAACTCGGCGGGGGCGTTCACCGCCTCGACCGCCTGGATCATGCCCTGGCTCAGGTGGAAGACCGCGAAGTGGGCGTTGGCCGGGTCGCCGCGCACCAGCACGTCGTCCACGTTGAACGGCAGGCCGGCAAGCTGCATCTTCAGATCGTACTGGTCGGACCAGTTCCAGGGCACCTCGGGCGCCGGCGGCGGACGGCCGGCGATGGCGCAGGCCGCCTGCTTGGCCTGCTCCAGGGCGCTGGGCACGCTCTCGGGGCGGAACTGGCGGCCATAGAGCGGCATGGGCCGCAAGGTCACGTCGCCGATGGCGTAGATGGCGGGGTCGGAGGTGCGCGCCGCCTCGTCGACCACGACGCCGATCCCGCAGTCGAGGCCCGCCTCGCGGACCAGTTCGTCATTGGGCGCGGCGCCGACGCCCACCAGCACGACGTCGCAGGCGATCAGCCGCCCGTCGCCCAGCCGCACCCCGGCGACCCGGCCGCCCGCGCCTTCGAAGGCGGTGATCTCGGCGCCCAGCTCGAAGCCGACGCCGCGCGCCTCGTGATAGGCCTGGAAGAAGCCGGAGAGGGTGGCGTTGGCCACCCGGGCCAGCACCCGCGCCTCGCGCTCGATCACCACCGCCTCGGCGCCCAGGGCGCGGGCGGAGGCGGCGACCTCGAGCCCGATATAGCCGCCGCCGACCACCGCGATGCGCCTGCCGGGGCCGAGCTCGGCCTTCAGCGCCTCGGCGTCGGCGGCGCTGCGCAGCACGCGGACCCCGGCGAGGTCGGCGCCCTCGATCGGCAGCCGCCTCGGCCGCGCGCCGGTGGCGAGGACGAGGATGTCATAGGCGATGTCGCCGCCGCGGCTCAGGCGCACGCGGCCGGCGGCGCGGTCGATCGCTTCGGCGCGGACGCCCATCCTGAGGTCGATGCCGTGCTCGGCGTAGAAGCTCTCCGGCTTGAGCGTTAGGGCGTCCTCGTCCGCCTCGCCCTTGAGCCACGCCTTGGACAGCGGCGGCCGCTGATAGGGCGGGATCGGCTCCTCGCCGATGAGCGTCACCGGCCCCGCGAAGCCGTACTGGCGCAGATTCGCCGCCGCCATGCCCGCGGCATGGCCGGCGCCGATCATGACGACCTTGGAGGTTTCCTCACCCATTATCCGGACCGATGCAGAAGAATGACGCAGGCGTCAACTTACGCCTTTGTCAGACTGCCCGTTCGACCATCATCTGCTTGATCTCGGCGATCGCCTTGGCCGGATTCAGCCCCTTGGGACAGACCTGGGCGCAGTTCATGATGGTGTGGCAGCGATAGAGCTTGAACGGGTCCTCGAGGTCGTCGAGCCGGTCGCCGGCAGCCTCGTCGCGGCTGTCGGCCAGCCAGCGGTAGGACTGCAGCAGGGCGGCCGGCCCCAGGTATTTCTCGCCGTTCCACCAGTAGCTGGGGCAGGAGGTCGAGCAGCAGGCGCAGAGGATGCACTCATAGAGACCGTCGAGCTTTTCGCGGTCCTCGGGCGACTGGCGCCACTCCTTCTGCGGCTCCGGCGTGGTGGTCTGCAGCCAGGGCTCGATCGAGGCGTACTGGGCGAAAAAGATCGACAGGTCGGGGATCAGGTCCTTGATCACCGGCTGGTGCGGCAGCGGCGAGATCTGGATCTCCTTGCCGGGGACCTCCTCCCAGCCATGGGTGCAGGCCAGGGTGTTGCGGCCGCCGATGTTCATGGCGCAGGAGCCGCACACCCCTTCGCGGCACGAGCGGCGGAAGGCCAGGGTCGGGTCCATGGTGTTCTTGATGTGGATCAGCACGTCCAGCAGCATCGGACCGCACTGGTCGACCGCCACGTCATAGACGTCCCAGCGCGGATTGCCGTCGCCCTCCGGGTCCCAGCGGTAGACGCGGAAGCTCTTGACCGTCTTGGCGCCGGCCGGCGCCGGCCAATGCTTGCCCGCCTTGACCTTGGAGTTCTGCGGCAGCGTCAGCTGAACCATGCGGGCGACCCTCTTCTCATTCTACAATTCGGGCTCAGTAGACCCGCGCCTTGGGGGGGATCGAGGCGATGTCGTTGCTCATCGGCTGGGAATGCACCGGCCGGTACTCGATCCTGACCTTGCCGGTGGCGGGATCCAGCCAGGTCAGGGTGTGCTTCATCCAGTTGACGTCGTCGCGGTTGGGGAAGTCCTCGCGCGCATGGGCGCCGCGGCTTTCCTCGCGGTTCAGGGCGCCGGTCACCGTCACCGCCGCCTGGACGATCAGGTTGTCCAGCTCCAGGGTCTCGATCAGGTCGGTGTTCCAGACCAGGCCGCGGTCGAAGGTCTTGATGTCGGCCATGTCGGCCAGCACCGTCTCGATCCGCTGCACGCCGCTCCTCAGGGTCTCGCCGGTGCGGAACACCGCCGCATCCTCGGTCATCGCCAGCTGCATCCGGTCGCGCAGCACCGCCGTCGGCGTCGCGCCATCGGCGTGGCGGAAGCGGTCGAACCGCTCCAGGGCCTTCTCGGTATGCTCCGGCGTCAGCTCGACCAGCCGCGCGCCGGGCTTCAGCACCTCGCCGCAGCGCAGGCCGGCGGCGCGGCCGAACACCACCAGGTCGACCAGGCTGTTGGAGCCCAGCCGGTTGGAGCCGTGCACGGAGACGCAGGCCGCCTCGCCGACCGCCATCAGGCCGGGGACCACGTGGTCGGGGTCGTCGCCCGCCTGGGTGACCACCTCGGCGTGATAGTTGGTCTGGATGCCGCCCATATTGTAGTGGACCGTCGGCAGGACCGGGATCGGCTCCTTGGTCACGTCGACATTGGCGAAGATCTTCGCCGTCTCGGAGATGCCGGGAAGCCGCTCGTGCAGCACCTTGGGGTCCAGGTGGTCCAGGTGCAGGAAGATGTGGTCCTTCTTCGGCCCGACGCCGCGGCCCTCGCGGATCTCGATGGTCATGGCGCGGGAAACCATGTCGCGGGGCGCCAGGTCCTTCACGCTCGGGGCGTAGCGCTCCATGAAGCGCTCGCCCTCGGAATTGGTCAGGTAGCCGCCCTCGCCGCGGGCGCCCTCGGTGATCAGGCAGCCGGCGCCGTAGATGCCGGTCGGGTGGAACTGCACGAACTCCATGTCCTGCAGAGGCAGGCCGGCGCGCAGCACCATGCCGCCGCCGTCGCCGGTGCAGGTATGGGCCGAGGTGCAGGAGGCATAGGCGCGGCCATAGCCGCCGGTGGCCAATATGGTGGTCTGGGCCTGGAAGCGGTGCAGGGTCCCGTCGTCGAGCTTCCAGGCCAGCACGCCGACGCAGGCGCCGGCGTCCATGATCAGGTCGATGGCGAAATACTCGATGAAGAACTCGACGTCGTGCGCCAGGCTCTGGCCATACATGGTGTGCAGCATGGCGTGGCCGGTGCGGTCGGCGGCGGCGCAGGTGCGCTGGATCGGCCCCTCGCCGTAGTTCTTGGTCATGCCGCCGAAGGCGCGCTGGTAGATCCGGCCATCCTCGGTGCGCGAGAACGGCACGCCCCAGTGCTCGAGCTCATAGACGGCGGCCGGCGCGTTCCTGACCAGGTATTCGATGGCGTCCTGGTCGCCCAGCCAGTCCGACCCCTTGACGGTGTCGTACATGTGCCAGCGCCAGTCGTCGTGGCTCATGTTGCCGAGGCTGGCGGCGATGCCGCCCTGGGCCGCCACGGTGTGCGACCGCGTCGGGAAGACCTTGGTTATGCAGGCGGTTTTCAGGCCGACCTGAGCGCAGCCGAGCGCCGCGCGCAGGCCGGAGCCGCCGGCGCCGACGACGAGGACGTCGAACTTGTGGTCGATCAGCTCGTAGGCCGCCATCAATAGGTTCCACTCGAGAGGGCGACCTTGAGCACCGAAAAGACGCCGATGGCGCCGGCGAGCCAGGCGGCGAAAATGTTCAGGGTCAGGAGCGCCGCCTTGGTGGTCGGACGCTCGATATAGTCGAGGATGATGTCGGCCATGCCGATGCGCATGTGGAAGGCGCCGACCCCGATCAGCAGCGACAGCAGGATGGCGTTGGCCGGCGCGTGCAGCCAGGCCACCGCGCCGGCGTAGTCGGCCTGCGCCAGGCCGAGCGCCGCCCAGACGCCCCAGAGGACCAGCAGGACCAGGGCGGCGGCGGAAACCCGCTGGGCGACGAAGCCGCTGACGCCATGCTTGGCGGCGCCGAGGCCACGGACCCGGCCGAGGGGGGTGCGATAGCCGCTCATGCCAGGGCTCCCGTCATGCCGGCCGCGACCCAGATTGCGATGGTGGCGATGGCGGCGAAGGCGAGCACGGTCCAGGCGGTGATGTCGGCGATTTTCGGCTGAAAGCCCGAGCCGAAATCCCAGACCAGGTGCCTGACGCCGTTGGCCAGGTGATAGAACAGTGAAAAGGTGATGACGATCAGCACCAGCTTGCCGGGCGGCGAGCCCAGGACCAGCCGGAACTGGTCGTAGGCGCCGGGACCGGCGGCCAGGGCCAGGGCCCAGCCGGCCAGGATCAGCGCCGCCCCGTAGAGGGCGACGCCGGTGACCCGGTGCAGGATCGACGCCGCCATGGTGACATGCCAGCGCCAGACCGAAACGTAAGGGGACATGGGCCGCGGCCGGAGCTTCGAAGCGGCGGGGCCAATAGGGGCTTCACTCATCGCCGGGCCCTCCAACCAACCCTCGGCGTCCGCTTTTAAGCCGCGAAGTCGGGGTGTCAACGCAACCGAAGCCGCTTTGCCGCGTTTCGTCCGAAGGGCAGGATGGCGCGTGCGTTGACAGTGTGCGCGCGCTTTGTAGCGTTGGGGGTATGATCAATCCTATGTCGGACTCGTCCAAAGCCTCCCTGGCGGGGCTCAAGGTGCTCGTCGTCGAGGACGAGGCCCTGGTCTCCATGCTGCTGGAGGACATGCTGAGCGACCTCGGCTGCCAGATCGTCGGGCCGATCATGCGCCTGGCCGAGGCTCTGAAGGTGGCGCAGGACCGGGCGCAGGCGATCGACGTCGCCATCTTGGACGTCAACCTGGCCGGCGAGCGCAGCTTTCCGGTCGCCGAGGTGCTGGAACAACGCGGCTGCCTGTTCGTGCTGGCCACCGGCTATGACGACGCCGGCATCGACGAGCGCTGGCGCGCCCGGCCGATGCTGCGCAAGCCCTTCCTGCCGCACCAGCTGGAAGAGGCGCTGCAGGAGGCCCTGGCCGGCGCGGCCGCCTAGAGGGCCTAGGGCGAAGTCCGTTCAAGCCGGCCCACCCTTTTTCGTCATGGCCCGACTTGTTCGGGCTACCCATGATCACCGTCTTGGACTAGAGTCTATGGGTCCCCCGCATTCCGCGGCTTCGCCGCTCCAGCGGGGGATGACGGGTTTTGCTGCGCCGATCTCAGTGAACGCCGCTCTAGACGTCCACCTCGGCGTCCAGGGCGTTGTCCTGGATGAACTCGCGCCGAGGCTCGACCAGATCGCCCATCAGCCGGCTGAACATGTCGTCGGCGTCGTCGGCGTGGGTGACCTTCACCTGCAGCAGCGTGCGGGCGCTGGCGTCCAGCGTGGTCTCCCACAGCTGCTCCGGGTTCATCTCGCCAAGGCCCTTGTAGCGCTGGATCGAGAGCCCGCGCCGGCCGGCGTCGAACACCGCCTCGACCAGGTCGAGGGGCCCCCGGATGCGGGCGGTCTTCTCGCGGCGGCGATAGACCGCCTCGCCGGCGAAGGTCTCGGCCAGCTCGCGGGCGCGCTCGGCCAGCCGCCGGGCGTCGGCCGAGTGCAGCAAGAGCCCGTCCAGCACCACCCGCTCGGTGACGCCGCGCCGGGCGCGCGAGAAGACGAAGGCGCCCGCCTCGCCGGCCTCGCCGCTCCAGGGGCCGTCGCCTTCCTCGGCATAGAGGTCGAGGCGCCGGGCCACCGCCGCCGGGTCGGGCGCGTCGCCGAGCAGGCCGGCGAGGGCCGCCTGCTCCACCGCGAAGGCCGGGGCGCGCGCCGCCAGCCGCTCGACATTGGCCTGGGCGGCCTTGGCGGTCTGCACCAGCGCCAGCAGGTCCGCGCCGGCCATCTGCACGCCGCTGGACAGCTCCAGCACCGCGTCCTGGACCCCCTCGTCGATCAGGAAGGCGTCATAGTCGGCGTCGTTCTTCAGGTAGCGCGACGACTTGCCCTTGGTCGCCTTATAGAGCGGCGGCTGGGCGATATAGAGATAGCCGCGCTCCAGCACCTCGGGCATCTGGCGATAGAAGAAGGTCAGCAAAAGCGTGCGGATGTGGGCGCCGTCGACGTCGGCGTCGGTCATCACCACGATGCGGTGATAGCGGATCTTCTCGATGTCGAAGTCGTCGCGGCCAATGCCGGCGCCGAGCGCGGTGATCAGGGTGCCGATCTGCTCGGAGCTGAGCATCTTGTCGAAGCGCGCGCGCTCGACATTGAGGATCTTGCCCCTGAGCGGCAGCACAGCCTGGTTTTCGCGGTTGCGCGCCTGTTTGGCCGAGCCGCCGGCGGAATCGCCCTCGACCAGGAAGATCTCCGACTTGGCCGGGTCGCGCTCCTGGCAGTCGGCCAGCTTGCCGGGCAGGGAGGAGATGTCCAGCGCCGACTTGCGGCGGGTCAGCTCGCGGGCCTTGCGCGCCGCTTCGCGGGCGGCGGCGGCCTCGAAGATCTTCTGCACGATGGCGCGCGCCTCGGCCGGATGCTCTTCGAACCAGGTGGCGATGCCGTCGCTGACCAGGCCCTCGACCGCCGGGCGGACCTCGGACGAGACCAGCTTCTCCTTGGTCTGCGACGAGAACTTCGGATCGGGCACCTTGACCGACAGCACGCAGGTCAGGCCTTCGCGCGCGTCCTCGCCGGTGACCGATATCTTCTCGCGCTTGGCGACGCCGGAGCTCTCGGCATAGGCGGTGATCACCCGGGTGAGGGCGGCGCGGAAGGCGGACAGGTGCGTGCCCCCATCCCGCTGCGGGATGTTGTTGGTGAAGCACAGCATGGTCTCGTGGTAGCCGTCGTTCCACCACATGGCCATGTCGATTTCGACCTTGTCGCGACGGCCGCGCACCACGATCGGGTTCGGGATCAGCGGCGTCTTGGCCTTGTCCAGGTGGCGCACGAAGGCTTCGACGCCGCCGTCATAGTGCAGCACCTCCTCGAACGGCTCGGCCTCGCGCAGGTCGCGAAAGACGATCGAGACGCCGGAATTCAGGAAGGCCAACTCGCGCAGGCGGTGTTCCAAGGTCTTGCGGTCGAATTCGATAGCCGCGAAGGTCGACAGCGACGGCAGGAAGGTGACCTGGGTTCCGGTCAGGAACTCGCCGTTCTCGCGCCGGGGCGCCTCGCCGGTGACCACCAGCGGCGAGACCGCGTCGCCGCGCTCGAAGCGCATCTCGTGCGCCTTGCCGTCGCGGTAGATCTTCAAAAGCAGATAGTCGGAAAGCGCGTTGACCACCGAGACGCCGACCCCGTGCAGGCCGCCGGAGACCTTGTAGGCGTTCTGGTCGAACTTACCGCCGGCGTGCAGCTGGGTCATGATGACCTCGGCCGCCGAAACGCCTTCCTCGTGCATGTCGGTGGGGATGCCGCGGCCGTCGTCGATCACCGTCGCCGAGCCGTCGGCGTTCAGGGTCACCTGCACCAGGGTGGCATAGCCGCCGAGGGCCTCGTCGATGGCGTTGTCGACCACCTCGTAGACCATGTGGTGCAGGCCCGAGCCGTCGTCGGTGTCGCCGATATACATGCCCGGCCGCTTGCGCACGGCGTCAAGGCCCTTCAGCACCTTGATGGAATCGGCGCCGTAGTCATCGCCGTTCGGGGCAGCCGGCTCGTCTGTTTGTTCGTCGCTCATCAATCTTCCAATGCGGCGAGGCGTCCGGCGTCGATGCTGAACCCTTGAGCCCGGCCCTCAAGGGCGGCGAACAGGGCGGCGTCGGTCCCGGTCAGGAAGGCTTGCAAGCCTAGCGCCTCGATTTCGTCGAAAAGCGCCGCGCGGCGGAAGGAGTCCAGGTGCGCGGCGACCTCGTCCAGCAACAATATAGGATTCGGTTGGGATTCTGCACGGGAAAGTCGCGAGGCCTGGGCCAGAATCAGGTTCAAAATCAGCGCTTTTTGCTCGCCAGTGGAGGATTGCGCCGCCGCGCGCCCTTTTTGCACGTGGGTGACCAGAAGATCGCCCCGGTGGGGGCCGGTGAGCGCCCTGCCGGCGGCGGCGTCGCGCGGCCGCGCGGCGGCCAGGGCGGCGGCCAGCCGGGCTTCGATCTCCTCGGGGCGGACCGCCTCGGCGGCCATCTGCTCCCACGCGCCGGAGAGGGCGAGGGAGGCCTGCGGGAACGGCCGCTCGCCGCGGGCGGCGATCTCGGCCTGGAGCGCGGCGAGGGTGCGGGCGCGCGCGATCGCCATGGCCGCGCCGGCCCTGGCCAGGCGGGCCTCCAGCGCCGTCAGCCAGGCCGGGTCGGCCGGGCTCTCGGCCAGCAGCCGCATCCGCTCGCGCATGGCGCGCTCGTAGGCCGCGACCTGCACGGCGTGGCCGGGCTCGCCGGCGAAGACCAGCCGGTCGAAGAAGCGCCGGCGTTCGCTGGCGGCCTCGAGGAACAGCCGGTCCTCGCGCGGGGTGAGCCAGACCAGGCGCAGCAGGTCGGCCAGCCGGCCGGGCTGGGCGGCCTCGCCCTCGATCCGCACGGTGCGGCGCGCGGCCCCGGCGCTCTCCAGGCCCGTGCCCAGCTGGACCAGGCCGTCCCCGCCCTCCAGCGCCGCCGCGACCGCCCAGGCGAGGCCCTGGGCGTCGTCGGGCTCGCGGCGGCCGACCTCGGCCAGGGCCGCGTTGCGCAGGCCGCGGCCGGGGATCAGGAAGCTGATCGCCTCCAGGAGATTGGTCTTGCCCGCCCCGTTCGGCCCGAACAGGAAGACCGGCCGCCCGTCGAGGACCAGCGTCGCGCGGTCATAGGATCGGAAATCGGTCAGCGTCAGGCGGCGAAGGACGGTGCGCGGCATTCCGGTTCCGCCTTTGTCCCGCCTGTCGAGGCGTGCTAGACCCTCAGCGGCATCAGCACGTACTGCACGTCCGGGTCGGCCGGATCGAGCACCAGGGTCGGGTCGTGCGGCTCGGCGAAGCGGAACTCCGCCGTCTCGCCCTGGATCTGGTCGGTGACGTCGAGCAGGTAGCGGGCGTTGAAGCCGACCTCGAAACCCTCGCCCTCATACTCCGCCTCGACCTCCTCCAGCGCCTGGCCCGCCTCCATGTTGCGCACGGTCAGCACCACCTTGCCGCGCTCGACGGCGACCTTCACCGAGCGGCTCTTTTCCTCCGAAATGGTCGAGACCCGGTCGACCGCCTTGGCGAACATGCCGTTGTCGACCACCAGAATGCGGTGGTTGCCCTGCGGGATCACCGGCGGATAGTCGGGAAAGGCGCCGTCGATCACCTTCGAGGTCAGCACCGCGCGGCCGAAATCGAAGCGGATCTTCTGGGCCGAGATCTGCACCTCGACGCTCTCGCCGGCGTCTTCCAGCAGGCGCCGGGCCTCGGCCACGGTCTTGCGCGGCACGATCACGCCCGGCGCGCCGGCCGCGCCCTCGGGGGCGGCCATCTCGGCGAGGGCCAGCCGGCGGCCGTCCGTCGCCACCGCGCGCAGCTTCGGAATCCCCGCCACCACCACGGTGTGCAGGTAGAGCCCGTTCAGATAGTAGCGCGTCTCTTCGGTCGAGATGGCGAACCGGGTGGTGTCGATCAGCCGGATCAGGTCCTTCGAAGCGATGACGAAGCGGTTGCCGAGCCCGTCGGAGGACATCACCGGAAAGTCGCCCGCGGGCAGCACCGGCAGGTTGAAGCGCGAACGCCCGGCCACGACCTGCAGCCGCGGATCGTCGCCGGAATAGCGCAGCTCGACCTCCGAGCCTTCCGGGAACTTGCGGACGATCTCGTAGAGGGTGTGGGCCGGGGCGGTGATCTGGCCGGCGCCTTCGACGCGGCCGGGGGTTTCGTCGATGATCTCCATGTCGAGGTCGGTCGCCGACAGCGCCATGACGTCGCCGTCGGCGGCCAGCAGCACATTGGACAGGATCGGGATCGTGTTGCGCCGCTCGACCACGTTCTGCACGTGTCCCAGGGCCTTGAGCAAAGCCGCGCGTTCGATCGAAAGCTGCATCTGGACGTCCGAAATCCCGACCGCCGTGGCCCCCATGCCCCCCGCGCGGTCCGTCATCGGGGGGCCTGGAGATTAGCGGAAAACGACGCCTGGGGAAGGGGCCTCAGCCCCGGAGTTTGCGCGTCAGAACCTCAAGGTCGCGCGCCAGTTGCGCGTCGTCGGCCCTGAGCGCCTCGATGCGGCGCACGGCGTGCAGCACCGTGGTGTGGTCGCGCCCCCCGAAGCGGCGGCCGATATCGGGCAGGGACCGCGTGGTGAGGTGCTTGGCCAGCCACATCGCCGCCTGGCGCGGCCTGGCGATGGCGCGGTTCCGCCGCTCGGAGATCAGGTCGGCCTGGCGCATGCCGTAGTGCTCGGAGACGGCCTTCTGGATCTCGTCGACGGTGATCCGCTTCTCGCCGCTGCGCAGGTGCGGGCGCAGGATGGTCTGGGCCTCGTCGAGGCTGAGGACGGGGACGCCGGCGCCGGCGCGGGCCACCAGGGTGTTCAAGGCGCCCTCCAGTTCGCGGACGCTGTCGGTGAAGCGGTCGGCGAGGAATTCCAGCACCTCGCCCCGGGCGGTGACCGCGCCGAGGCCCTGCTGGCGGGCCAGCAGGTCGAGCTTGCGCTCCAGGATGCCCAGGCGCAGCGTGCGGTCGGCGGGCTCGATGCCGCAGACCAGCCCGGCCTGCAGGTGCGAGCGCAGCCGCGGGTCCATCTCCGCCAGTTCGGTCGGCGCGCGGTCGCAGGTCAGCACCACCCGGCGGCCGTCCTGGGTCAGGGCGGCCAGGGTGTGGAACAGCTCTTCCTGGCTCGATTGCTTGCCGGCGACAAAATGGACGTCGTCGATCAGCAGCAGGTCGGCGGCGCGCAGCTCCTCTTTGAAGGCCGGGCCGGTCTTGTCCATGATGGCGCGGACAAAGCCCGACAGGAAGCGCTCGGCGGTCAGGTAGATGACCTTCTTGTCCGGCGCGTTGCGGCCGGCCTCCCAGGCGATGGCGTTCAGCAGGTGGGTCTTTCCGAAGCCGAACGGGCCATGGAAGATCACCGGATTGAAGTGGGAATCCTCCCAGGCGGCCACGCGCCTGGCCATGTCGTAGGCGAAGTCGTTGGCCGGACCGGGCACGAAGGTCTCGAAGGTGAAGCGGTCCTGCAGGCAGCCGCCGCGCGGCGCCGGGCGCGCGTCGGACCTGGCCGCGCCCTCGGCCTTGGGCGTCGCCGCCGGCGTCTCGACCGGCGCGGGCGCGGCCGGCTGGCCGCCGACGGCCGCCTCGAACTCGACCCGGGACTTCAGGTCGAGCGGACGGTGCAGCGGATCAGCCTTCCCCCACAGTTCGCTGATCCGCCGCCAGGCGTTGCGGCGCACCCAGTCGCGCGCGGTCGCGGTCGGCGTGACCAGCGCCAGAGCGCCGTCGGCCGCCTCGCGCAGCGCCGCCTGGCCGAGCCACGAGCCATAGGTGGCGTCGCCAAGCTCTCCCCTCAGGGCCGCCGCCGCCCTTGCCCAGACTTCGCCGGGTGCGCTCCCGCCGATCGTCTGGCCCGCCAATCCCCCATAGCTCATCGTCATCGTGGCCACCCCAGAACCGGTCCCGTCTGTTTCGAAAATCCGCTCGCCCCCCGTGGCGTGCGGCGCTCAAATCTTACGCGCAAAGCCTCGTTCGCGGGCCGCCCTCTGGCCCCCGATTACGTGATAGTCCGTACTAAGAATGTTACGTGGTAAGTGCTCAACCTAGTCCCAGGCCGGAGCCGGTCAACGGGGATTTTCGTCCTCGCCGAAACTATTTCGTCTTGACTCCCGAAAGCCTCTCAATGGGCAAGGGAAAGCGAAAAATAGGAGTCTGTTCACTGAACATTTTGTCGCAGCCTCAGCCGCGGGGCTGTCTTTACGCCAACACCTGAGGCCTGAGCATAAGCCTTAGAAATACAGGTATTTAATTCGACAGCAGGCGTTCTAAGCTACGGCGAGAGCCTTCAGGCGCGCCGCCAGCCGCGACACTTTGCGCGCACCGGTGTTCTTGTGGACGACGCCCTTGCCGACGGCGCGCATCAATTCCGACTGGGCCTCGATGAAGGCCTTGGTGGCCGCCGCCGCGTCGCCGCTGGAGACCGCCTCCTCGAACTTGCGCAGGTAGGTCCGCACGCGCGAGCGGCGCGCCTTGTTGACCTCGGTTCTGCGCGCGATCTTGCGGATCGATTTCTTCGCGCCGGGCGTATTGGCCATGCCGTATAGAGCCTCGATGGCGGGACGGCCGAGCCTGGCTCGCCCCTCAGAATTTCAGGAGTGCGCGCATATACGGGAAGGCCGTCCCAGGGTCAATCGACGCCGTCGCCTCAGTTTCCCTTGAACGCCGGCTTCCGCTTCTCGAGGAAGGCGGCCATGCCTTCCTTCTGATCTTCGAACGCGAACAGCGAGTGGAACAGCCGCCGCTCCAGCTTGATCCCTTGCGCCAGCGGGGTCTCGAAGGCGGCGTTGACCATCTCCTTGGTCAGCATGACCGCGTTCGGCGACAGCGCCGCCATGGTCTGGGCGGCGGCCATGGCCTCGTCCATCAGCTTGTCCAGCGGCACGACGCGGCTGACCAGGCCCGATCGTTCGGCCTCGGCGGCGTCCATCATCCGCCCGGTCAGCACCATGTCCATGGCCTTGGCCTTGCCGACGAAGCGTGGCAGCCGCTGGGTGCCGCCGGCGCCCGGCGAGACGCCCAGGTTGATCTCCGGCTGGCCGAACCGGGCGTTCTCGGCGGCGATGATGAAGTCGCACATCATCGCCAGCTCGCAGCCGCCGCCGAGCGCGTAGCCGGCCACCGCCGCGATCACCGGCTTGCGGCAGCGCGCCACCTGTTCCCAGTTGCGGGTGATGAAGTCCTCGCCATAGACCTCGGCATAGGACTTGGCCGCCATCTCGGTGATGTCGGCCCCGGCGGCGAAGGCGCGCTCGGAGCCGGTGATGACCATGGCGCGCACCCCCGGGTCGGCTTCCGCCGCGACCAGGGCCGTGGTCAGCTCGCTGGCCAGTTGGTCGTTCAGGGCGTTCAGCGCCTGCGGCCGGTTCAGCCGGATGAGCAGCACCGGCCCGTGGGTTTCGACGATCAGGGTCTCATAGGTCATGGCCGCTCCAGTCCTCTTGCCGCGCTTCTAAAGCGCTAGAGCGGGTTGCGGGCGGAAAACCGCTTCGCACCTTTCCGCAAGGCCCGCTCTAGGGTCCATCGACCGAAACCCCCTCGGCGCGCAAGAGGGCCGGAACGCTGTCGGGCCCGACCAGATGGCCGACCCCGACGACCATGACCGCCTCGCCCTTGCCCTGCAGGCGCTTGCGGATCGCCTCCACCCAGCGGCGGTTGCGGTCGATCACCAGCGAGCGGTAGACGCCGGGCGCCGACTTGATCATCGGATCGAGCGCCTCATGGACGATGCCGGGCGCGTCGCCGGCCATCCAGACCGTCACCACCCGCTCATAGCTGGCCGGGCCCTCGTCCAGTTCGCCGAGCGTCTCCTCCAGCGAGGCGATCTGATCGGAAAGCGGCGCGTTGGAGAGGAAGCCGATCTGCTGCTCGGCGGTCTCGAAGGCGCGGCGCGGCACCGTCAGCGGCACAAGGCTGGCGATCTGGCGCTCGACGCCGTCTTCCTGCACCGCGCCGGCCTGGCGATAGACCGCCAGCGACAGGGTAATCTCGGCCAGCCAGGGGCGCAAACGGTCGAGGCCGGCGACGCTGACGCCGCAGCTCTGGGCGACCTTGGCCAGGTGCTCGCGGCTGGCGGGCGACAGCTGGGCGCTCAGGCTTTCGCCGGGCCTCTGCAGGCCTTGCTCCGCCGCCAGCCGCGTCGCGGTCAGGCTGGAGGCGTCGTCGAGCGGGAGCTCGAACCAGAGGTCGCTGGCCCCGGCCAACGCCTGCTTCAGCTTCGCGGGCTCCCAGTCCAGGCCCGGCGGCAGGATGTGGACCGAGCCGAACAGCACGACGGTGGCCTGCGGCCCGTGCACCACCCAGATGGGCGGCTGGGCCGAGGCGGCGGCGGCCAGACACGCGGCGAGAAGCCCGGCCAGCGGGCCGGCCAGCGCGGAAATGAAGCGGCGCGTCATCAGGCCTGAATCTATGCGGGCGCGCGGCTTGACGCTAGCGCTGACAGGACGGGCAATAGAAGGTCGAGCGCCCGGCCTGGACGATGCGTTTCACCACCCCCGGGCAGCCACGGCCAAGGCAGGGCTCGCCCTCGCGGCCATAGACCTTGAACCGGTGCTGGAAATAGCCCAGCGCGCCGTCGGCCGCCGCATAGTCGCGCAGGGTCGAGCCGCCGGCTTCGATCGCCTCCGCCAGCACCGCCTTGACCGCGCCCGCGAGCTTGCCCAGGGCGCGAAGGTCGATCTCCCCGGCCGGCCGCAGCGGCGACAGGCGCGCCTGGAAAAGCGCCTCGCAGACATAGATGTTGCCGAGGCCGGCGACGATGCGCTGGTCCATCAGGCTGGCCTTGACGCTTTGCCGGCGGCCGGCGAAGGCGCGGGCAAGGTGGGCGCCGGTGAAGTCCGGACCGAGCGGCTCGGGCCCAAGCCCGGCGAACCAGGGATGGGCGTCCAGCCTGTCCGTGGGGATCAGCGCCATGTAGCCGAATCGGCGAGGGTCGAAATAGGTGACGCGGGCGCCGCGATCGGTCTCGAAGACGACATGGGCATGCTTGGGGTCGGCCGGCGCGGCGTAGGCGAATTGGCCGGGACGCCGGGACGCCTCCGCCCCGGTTACCTCGAAACGGCCGCTCATGCCCAGATGCATCACCAGGGTGTCGCCCCGGTCGAGCGGCGCGAGCAGGTATTTGGCGCGCCGGTCCAGCCGCTCGACGCGCGCGCCGGTCAGCCGCTGGACGAACCCATCCGGCAGAGGAAAGCGCAGGTCCGGACGCCGCGCCTCGACGCGGACCAGCCGCGCGCCGGCCAGGGCCGGCTCCAGGCCGCGGCGGACGGTTTCAACCTCGGGAAGCTCCGGCATGGACGCCCTATGCCACTTTCCTCGGCCCCGCGTCTTTCCCGAACCCTTGTCGCCGGTCGCCCATCGCCTATCGCCCGCCGCGCGTGCGGGATGACGGGGCGCGCGGGTGAGGCTAAGAGGCGAGGAGATGAGCCAGACCAGCGCCTCCTTTGGATTCAAGGACGTCGACCCGGCCGAGAAGCCGCGGCTGGTGCGCGGCGTGTTCGATTCCGTCGCCAGGCGCTACGACCTGATGAACGACCTGATGAGCGCCGGGGTGCATCGGGTGTGGAAGGACATCGCCGCGGTGCGGCTCAACCCGCAGCCCGGCGAGACCATCATCGACTGCGCCGGCGGCACCGGCGACATGGCGCGGCGGCTGGCCAGGCTCGCCGCCGGCGCGCGCAAGCGGCGCGGCGGCGCGGCGGCCGAGGTGATCGTCATCGACTATAACGCCGAGATGCTGGGCGTCGGACGCGAGCGCGAGACCGCGCCGGAGATCGTCTGGAGCGTCGGCGACGCGCAGGCGCTGCCGCTGCCCGACGCCAGCGCCGACGCCTACATGATCGCCTTCGGCATCCGCAACGTGGCCGATGTCGCCAAGGCCCTCAGCGAGGCGCGCCGGGTGCTGAAGCCGGGCGGGCGATTCGTCTGCCTGGAGTTCTCCAGGCCGGTGACCGAGGCGCTGGCGTCGGCCTATGACGCCTATTCGTTCAAGGTGATCCCGCAGGTCGGCGAATGGATCGCCGGCGACCGCGAGGCCTATCAATACCTGGTCGAAAGCATCCGCCGCTTTCCCGACCAGGCGAGCTTCGCCGGCCTGATGCGCGCCGCCGGGTTCGCCAACGTCGCCTGGACCAACCTGACCGGCGGGGTGGCCGCCGTGCACCAGGGCTGGGCGATCGGCGCTCCATGAGCGATGCGGAATGAGCGATGCGGCGGCGTTTGGCCGGTTGATCGCCGCGGGCTGGGTGCTGGTGCGCGCCGACGCTTTGATCCCGCGCGAGATCGATCCCCTGCTGCCGCCCTCGGCGCGCGCCCTGGCGCGGACCTTGCGGCTGTTCAGCGGGCCGGCGGCGCGGCGCGGACGGCCGGGCGAACGGCTGGCGCACGCCTTCGAGCGGCTGGGGCCGGTGACCATAAAGCTGGGCCAGGTGCTCTCCACCCGCGCCGACATCTTCGGCCGCGCCTTCGCCGAGGACCTGTCGAAGCTGAAGGACCAGCTGCCGCCGTTTCCGACCGAGGTCGCCAAGGCGGAAGTGGTCGCCTCGCTCGATCGGCCGCTGGCCTCGATCTTCGCCGAGTTCGGCGAGCCGATCGCCGCGGCCTCGATCGCCCAGGCCCATCCCGCGACGCTGCTCGACGGTCGGCGCGTCGCCGTCAAGGTGTTGCGGCCAGGCATCGAGCTGCGCGTCGGCCGCGATGTCGAGGTCCTGCGGCTGGCCGCCGCGATGGTCGAGCGCCACGTGCCGCCGGCCCGCCGGCTGGAGCCGGTCCTGCTGGTCGAGACCGCCGCGCGGGTGCTGGAGCTGGAGCTGGACCTGCGTTTCGAGGCGGCCGGGGCCAGCGAACTGGCCGAGGTGATGGCGGAAGACGGCTTCATGCGCGCGCCGCCGGTGATCTGGCAGGGGGTGGGCAAGCGGGTGCTGACCCTGGCCTGGGCCGATGGCATGGCGCTGACCGATCCCGCCTCGCTCGACCAGCCCGGCCTCGACCGCAGGCAGCTGGCCGACAACCTGGTGCGCGCCTTCCTGGCCCAGGCCCTGGACCATGGCGTCTTCCATGCCGACCTGCACGAGGGCAACCTGTTCGTCGGCCCGCCGGCGGTGCTCACGGCGGTGGATTTCGGCATCATCGGCCGGCTGGACGCCAACGCCCGCAAGCATCTGGCCGAGATCCTCTGGGGGTTCCTGCAGCGCGACTACAGGCGCGTGGCCCGGGCGCATTTCGACGTCGGCTACGTGCCGGCGCACCATTCGGTCGAGGCCTTCGCCCAGGCGCTGCGGGCGGTCGGCGAACCCAATGTCGGCCAGCCGGCGGGGGCGGTGTCCATGGGCCGGCTGCTCGGCCTGCTGTTCGAGATCACCGCCCTGTTCGACATGCGGCTCAGGCCCGAACTGGTGCTGCTGCAGAAGACCATGGTCACGGTCGAGGGCGTCGCCCGGCGGCTCGACCCCGGCCACAACCTCTGGGCCGCGGCCGAGCCGGTGGTCAGCCGCTGGATCGCCCGCGAACTCTCCCCGGTCGCCCGCGTCCGCGAACTGGCCGACGACGCCACGAAAGCGTTGAAGGCCATCGCCCGCATGGCCGAGCCGCCGGCCTCCGCGGCCGTGGTGGTCGAGACCGAGACCCCCCGCCGGCTGAACGGCGCCTGGTGGTTCGCCATCGGCGCCGCGGCGTCGGGCCTTGCCTTCGCCGCGGCGAGCTTCCTGCTGAACCGATAGGTCCCGGCGGACGCCTAGCCCTGATCGTCCGACGCGTTGCCGTCACCGCCGGAATGGCGGCTGTAGCCGCGGCCGCCGCTCCGATCCGACGGCGCGCCGCCCTCGGCCTGGCGCGCCACCTGTTCGTCCCAATAGGCCTTGCCGGCCTGAGGCTTGAACATGGTCCTCGGCGCCCCCTCCTTGGTCACCACCGCGAAGATGTTGTGCTTCGCATCGTAAAGCAGGGTGTCGCCGTTCTTGCGCTTCAAGGTCAGGGCGTCTTTCGGCGGCGAGGCGGTGAAGGCGTGGGCCTTGGCCACGAAATCGCTGACGTTGGCGGCGTCGAAATCGGCCCCGTCACGCTGGAACTGGTAGTTGGCGTTCTCCTCGGCCGTATGCTGCCGGTTGGCCGCCCACATCGGCTTGCCGTCGACCAGCGCCACCGGCTCGCGCCGGGCGTCGCCGCGACCGGAGCCCTCGCTGGAATTCAGCACGCTGTGGCCGCTGTTGTCGGTCGCCACCGTGGTGGTGTCGGAAGCCGCCGCGGCGGCGGTGTGATCGCGCGCGGCGGTCGCGGAACCGCCGTCACAGCCGACGAGCGCGATCGACGCGCCGGCCAGCAGCGCCGCGACAGCGGCGTAACTCAAGGTCTTTCCCATAGCCCCAGTTCTCCCTTAGGTGCCCTGAGGAACAAACTAAGAACAACTTTGGAGGTTTGTCCAGCGCTTCTTAACCGCTAATGAGCGAGCGCACTCCGGCGAGGGGCGAAAACGTGAGCGACAGACGGGTTCTTCTGATCGTCGGCGGCGGAATCGCCGCCTACAAGGCGCTGGAGTTGACGCGGCTGCTGCGCAAGGCCGGCATCGGCGTGCGTCCGATCCTGACCCGCGCCGGCGCCGAGTTCGTCACGCCGCTGTCCCTCGCCGCCCTGGCCGAGGACCGGGTCCACGACCAGCTCTTCTCGCTCACCGACGAGGCGGAGATGGGCCATATCGAGCTGTCCCGCTCCGCCGACCTGGTGGTGGTCGCCCCCGCCACCGCCGACCTGATGGCCAAGGCCGCCGCCGGCCTGGCCGACGACCTCGCCTCGACCACCCTGCTGGCCACCGACAAGCCGGTGCTGATGGCGCCGGCGATGAACGTGCGCATGTGGGAACACGCCGCGACCCGGCGGAACCTGGCGACCCTGCAGGCCGATGGGGTGACCATCGTCGGCCCCGACGAGGGCGCCATGGCCTGCGGCGAATTCGGCCCCGGCCGGCTGGCCGAGCCCCAGGCCATCTTCGAGGCCATCCTCGCCGCCCTGGAGACCGGCGCCGCCAGGCCGCTCGCGGGCAAGCGCGTCCTGGTCACCGCCGGCCCGACCGCCGAGCCGATCGATCCGGTGCGGGTGCTGACCAACCGCTCCAGCGGCAAGCAGGGCTACGCCATCGCCGAGGCCTTGGCGCGGCTGGGCGCCGAGGTGACCCTGGTCTCCGGCCCGACCGGCCTGGACGCACCGCACGGCGTCGGGCGCATCATGGTCGAGACCGCCCGCGAGATGCTGGCCGCCTCGCTGCAGGCGCTGCCGGCGGACGCCGCCGTCTGCGTCGCCGCCGTCGCCGACTGGCGGGCCGACGAGGTGTTCGGCGTCAAGCTGAAGAAGGGCAAGGACGGGCCGCCGGCCATCCGGCTGGTGGAGAATCCGGACATATTGGCGACCATCGCCGCCTCCGGTCCCGACCGCCCGAAGCTGGTGGTCGGCTTCGCGGCCGAGACCGGCGACCTGGAGGCGCTGGCGCGCGCCAAGCTGGCCCGCAAGGGCTGCGACTGGATCGTCGCCAACAACGTCGCCGACGACGGCATCATGGGCGGCGACGAGAACCAGGTGCTTCTGGTCTATCCGCAAGGGCTGGAGGCCTGGCCGCGCCTCTCCAAGGCCGAGGTGGCGCGCCGGCTGGCCGCGCGCATCGCCGAGGACCTGGCATGAACCCGACCATCGCCCTCGCCCGCCTGCCCCACGCCGAGGGCCTGCCGCTCCCCGCCTATGAGACCGCCCACGCCGCCGGCATGGACCTGCGCGCCGCCGTCGCCGAGGACGAGCCGCTGACCTTGCGCCCGGCCGAGCGCGCCGCCGTGCCGACCGGCCTGACCATGGCCATCCCGCCGGGGTTCGAGGGTCAGGTGCGGCCGCGATCGGGCCTGGCGCTGCGTTCGGGCGTCACCTGCCTGAACACGCCGGGCACGATCGACGCCGACTATCGCGGCGAGGTGAAGGTAATCCTGATCAACCTTGGCGAAGAGGATTTCGTGGTCCGGCGCGGCGACCGCATCGCCCAGCTGGTCATCGCGCCGGTGACCGGCGCCGCCTGGAGCGAGGTCGCGACCCTGGACGAGACCGCGCGCGGCGCCGGCGGCTTCGGGTCCACCGGCGGCCGCTGAGGGCCGCCCTCCGACTCATGTCAGGAATGTGGCGCTTAAGTGACTGAATTCCTACATTTTCCGCATTAGTTCTTTTTTTGTTCTTGATCCGCTCCGGCGGCCATGCTGGAGTTGTGGATAAGTCGAGGAGCTTTTCATGGTTGCGCGGTGTGCCAGCGCTTTGAAATTGTCCCCGGGCCTTACGAATTGTCCTTCGGGGGTCCGGGGGTTTTTGGTTCCTTCAGTGTCGGCCGGTGCTGCGCAACCAATCAAAACCGGCACTTAGAGCCGCTTCGGAAACGGGACCGGCACTCAGTTGATTATGTGCATAGGTGACGACGCTCGCGACTGTCCTTGCACTGCGGGATGCGTTCGAACGCCCCAGTTCAGCGAGCAGCAACTTCATTGCGTCAGGCGTCAGTTCCGCTAGTGATTCTGCCACCAACATAAGGTCATCGTCGGTCATATCCTGGTAGTCCAGGACCTCATTGTGATGCAGCCGGTCTATCATTGCATCGGACAGGAGACACCGACGTGTCCCCCTTCGCAGGGTGCCTTCCTCGTTGCCAACAAGCAAAAAGGCAATCGGGTGTGGTGCGTAGCATTGCTCCACGTCGTTCCAGCAACGGAGCATGTCAATCGCAGCGGGGTCCATGAATTGGGCCTCATCGAAAACGACGATTAGAGGATCATACTCTTCAGCCTTCCATTTGCCTCGCCGGGCATCTTTGGGGTCAACGCCTGACCGCTTACAAAGCGTGAGAAAAATGCTGTGTGCAATCTCATAGGCTCCCCCGTCGAATCTGGCACGAGGTTCGTCCCCCGCATCGGTTTTGCTGATCTCAACGCCCATCTTGCTCATACAAATTCTTGCGCTGGTGCCAGGCATGGACAGCTTAACGATCGCCACCTTGCCAAAGTAACGGCGCTTGAACTCATTCAGCGCGACGGTCTTTCCAATGCCTGGTGACCCTGTGATGCACGAAAAGGCGGAGCGACGCAGGGTATCTGCGGCGATGGTGATTACGAGGTTTGCAACAGAGGTCATCGCGACGTCTGGCCGAAATGGTGGGATGTCGTCAGGCCGAAGACGCTGCCAAGTTGGACTTACGTCCGGCTCAGTGATGGACATGTTTTTCCTCCCAGCCGCTCAACTGTTGTTTGATGTGCGCGAGCCGTTGGCTTCGGGTCAGGCGTTGCGCTTCGGCAATCGAGCGTGGCTCAGTCTCACTGGCGGTGCCGCTGCCATGGCTTGAGGCTCGCCGCAGCGCGGTTGCCAACGCGTGATTGGTTGTTCCACGATCGAAAATCGGCCCGTCATCCGGCGGCGGGGTGGCCAGCGGGGTGGGTCGGGTTTGGGTTATTAGGCGTGCGACGTCGACCGGGCGCACGTCGCGCTTCATGCGCTGGATGGTTTTGAGCAACGCATCTTGGCGCTTGCGGGTTTCGACCCTGCCTGCTGGGTCGAGGAAGTCGAAGCGGCGATCAAGCCGCGCCTCAGTCCATTCGCCGTCGGGCAGCCGGAAATGTGGAGCCTCACCTCGTTGATCGGAGACGGCAATTTCGATCCATGGAAAGGCACAGGCCTGGATGTCCGCGTGGGTGTATTGGACTCTGCCGACCTCGATAACGCCTTTGTCGATCCGCGCCCGCTTGAGGCGCCAAAATGCCGCTTTAAGCTGAAACGGATCAATGACGGTACGACGCCATCCCGCATCGTAATGCTCTTGGAGGATGCCCTCGGGAGATCGGCCCGCTCTCCCGCCGTTCGGCTGCGTGTTGTATGCCACGTTATGATCGCGGATCGTCCGTGAAAGCTCGTCGAATGTTCCGGTGTAGGGGGTCGCCGGACGCCCTTGCGTTGCCGACTTCTTCGTCAGCCGATCTGGTCCGACATACCCCGGAAGAGTTGAAATGGAGAAATCGTCAAAGCGGCCAAACCAGCCCTCGATCGGTTTGGATTGCGGATTGTATGGACGGGTGCTGATGACGATGGGCGCGCCGGATTGGTTGAGCCGCGAGATGGGAACCCGAAGACTCGCAAGCGCGCTGTATGCACCTCCACGGCCAGCCAACCCGCTGTTCTCAGGCCCCCGGTCAATCAAGACGATGGAAGGTAGACCCCACTCGGCCACCATCAGCCGAAACGCAAAGTGCACGTGTTCGCGCCGCACTCCCTCGCCCTCGGCCAACAGGACAGGCACGGCGAAAACACGGCCCGTCCCGATATCCATAAAGGCAATCATTTTGGGGTAAGTCGTGGTGCCGTCCTCGCGCTTAAACCGCAAATCAAGGTGCTTCACGTCCAGGACGATCACGTCCATCGGACAAAGGCAGTCGTGGTTGCGCCGAATACGAGGGAGAAGGTCTGAAAGCGCCTTTGCGTCTCGATTGGCGGTGTCGACGATCCGATAGTGCCGCTGAGTGAGAACCCGCTTGGTTGGGATCACGTAGCTCGTGGCGGGCAGGTCGAGGCCTTCGCGCTCACAGTGTTCGCGCAGCATGGTTCCCGCGAGCAGCGCAATTTGCCGGCTACCCTTCTTGGCTGCTGCTGATGCCCAAAGGTCTTTCCCGATCTGGTCCAGTTCGTCGCTACAGCGTTTGCGGGTTGCCGGGTCTGGGACCTTCTTGTCGAACGCGCGGCTGACCCTTACTCGGCGAACGCCCGCTACGGTCTGGGCTCGCCGTACGAGGCCAAGATCGTGCTCAGCCTCATACCGCGCCAGCAACCGCCGGAAGTTTCGCGGCGAGGTATTCAGCACGCCGGAAAGCATCTCGACGGCTCGTGCGCGCTCCGAGCTTCCAGGCTTGAGGGCAACTGCCTGAGACAACGCGGTGCGCAGCCGTTCGACGCCTTCTTCATCGCCGATCTTGCGAATGATGTGTTTATGGGTCGTCATGAAGGGCTGGTGGTCTCATATTTGATGATAATATCTGCGCTTATAGTGGCACCTAACATCATTGCAAGCAAAAATGTCATCGTTTATGATGCGAACGGATTGGAGCGCGGATGAAAAACGAATGGGCCGGCGAGGTAAGAGCGCTGCTACGCGCTGAGATGACCCGTCGGCAGATCAGCTACAAAGACCTGGTTGGCCTGCTCAAAAAAATCGGCGTGGAGGAGACGGCGGCGAATCTCAGGAATAAGATCAGCCGAGGCAGTTTCACGGCAATATTCTTCGTTCAGGTGCTCAGAGCAATCGGATGCACGAGTTTACGCCTTGACGAAAGCTGACAACTTTCGTGGACTCCAGGAGCAAATTCATCTAAAAGCGGGCCGTGCGGTGTTCCGCACTAAGCATCACCTCCTCCTCGTTGGCCCCTGCTGAAAACGGGGACGGGTTGATACAGCGCCGACCAGATTTGCCCTCTGGTCGGCGCATCACTTTTGGGTTGACTCCAAGAGCTATCGGCGCCTGTACATCCAGATAGAACAGGACGTCAATACGATTATTTTGCGATAACTGATTTCTCGTCCTGTCAGAAAGTCCAAATTCTTGACAATACTACGCGCTACGCAAGCATTTTGGACGTGGGCGGCTATGGCCCTGCGTTGGCGGGCAGACCACCGGGCCCGCAAGCCATTGAGCGCGTGTGATTTTTCGGAACCCGCACGGGTGCCCGCTGCCCCCGGACACCGTCGCCGCTGGGAAGCCTTACGTTGGCATCATTTTTTGAACACCACGGCGCGCACGTTGGGGGCGGCCGTCGGAACAGCGTCATATCACCAAGCGAAAAGTGGACGGTGGTCCGGCGTGGCCCTCACCAGCCAACCAACGCATTCGCTGAACGGCGCTGGATTGTCGGGAAGTTGCAGCGGTGTCGTTGAGGTGCACGGGAATGAAGTCTTCCTGAAGCACATCGGTATCCGGTGGCCAAGGGCTTGCGCTCGTTCGAGCATTTCTGGCAGGTCGGTCGGTATGAACGCTTCGTATACCGGCATGGTACCTCCCGGCGTGCATGAGGTGGCATCCAGACGCCGCAAAAGGGTTCCTCTGAGACCAGGCACCACACCGTCGGAGCCCCTCACGATTTCGCTCCACGCGCCGGGGGTTAGCGGCTGCCAAACGGTCTGGTAGGAGGTTGCCTTAAAGAGGTTTTGCTCCGCCCACGTGAGGGTTCCTAACGAATCTGAACTGACCAAGCTTAGCGAACGATTAGCCAGGTTGGAGGGCCAGCGACCAGTGCGGTTGTCGCTTGCGTCATAGTGGCGGACATCGATCCACTTTATATACGTTGGGCCGCCAGATATGCACTTCCTGTGTGGAACGGACGTAGTTGGCCCGTCGTCCTGTGCCTGATACGGGTAGCATTCGGATAGACCAGCCCAATAAGTGACAAGGTTGTTTCCGATAGCGACAATCTGTCCGATGTTTTGGGTGAGCGTCACAAATGTGGCGATCGCCGCAGCCATCAGTCCAATTGCGCTGACGTACTTTGGCTTGCTCCGAGGTGCGCCGCGCTCGCTCTCTTCTTCTTCCCCCATGCGGTTCCTCAATCACGGCGACGTGCAGCGATTCCGGGAACCTTGCGCCCTGGCTGCCGCATTTTAGTTACCGTACGGGGACCACCACCAAGTTCACAGCCACGTAACTTGCGGGATTTCCGGCTAAACATGACTACGGATCATCGCGACATAGTCCTGCCACTCCGCCATCGTCGCGCTGCTTTTTCCTAAGTTGCAGGCTAGATGGGTTAGGTGGACGTTCGCGGGATCGTAGCTCTTGTCCGCGCTGTCGACACGATCCACCGACATCTTCAACAGTGGGTTTTTGGACACTAAGGAGATGGGCCGCTCGCAAAGAAGGCAGCGCTGCTCCTGGGCGATCCACCGCTCGCCAAGAGTGGCCATTATGTCCGACAGGTTTGGGCCGGTCTTGATCGGATTGAAGCCTGCGCGTGCCTGGCCGCTGGCCTCGATGCGTTGCTGGACACTAATGGCAACCCGCGAGATTTCCCGGCGCAGATCGTTGTCGGTCGGGTTCATCAGCACAATGCGGCGGGCAGCCGCACGGACTCGGAGCGGTCGGCGAACAACGGCGGCTGCGCGTAACACCGCCAACTCGTCAGCTTCGATAGGAATGCAGCGTCCAAGCGATTGTAGGCTACCAAGCCTCGCGTACGTCGCCGGCATCATCGTTCTCGCGTCGAGGAAGGGATCGAACTCAAAGCCCTCTGTGACCGGAAGTGACCACTCCCACCGAATCCCCCATTTCTCGATCGACTCCTGCCAAGCCTCGGGGGGAACAATTTCCTCAGTGCTGATCGGCGCGTTGGGTTCAAAGGTTATTGCCGAGAGCACCTTGCTGCGGTGAGCGGGATTCTCGGTGGAAGTGGGGTCGGTCGTTCCGATGTAAATGACGAAATCGATGCCGCGTCGAAATCCGGATGCAAAATCGCTCGCAATTTTACGGCTAGAGAACGAGATCGCTGGCCACCGATCTCCGATCGGACCGAACTCACTCTTGGCAAACAGGCGGCTGCCGGTGGACAAAACGGCACCGAGAGTGGTCGGCCCGTTGGTAGCCGACTCCCCAGTTAGGCCCTGCCCAACCCGACCAAAGTTGAAGCGAAAGAGGACAGGGCTGTCATCCTCGACATCCCGAACACGCGCAGCGCCCGCGTATGAGAAGGCCGCATTGCGGTTGTCGGTCCGCCAAAAGACATGGATGGGAAGTCGCCCCGCTGCCATATCCGCCATCAGCGGTTGGCGTAGCGACGTCCCGTTCTTCGCATACCAAACGAAGTCCTCGCCCTCCCATCGATTGTCGTAGTCATGCCCGGTACGGCCAGCCGGCCCCACATTGGCAAAGACGTAGACCTGATCGAAAAATCGATTGTAGCCGGTGTCCCAGTTCCCGTGCCGCTGCGCTTTGGGCACTTCCAGAAGGTCTTGCACCTGCTCGCGTGTGTACGTTTGGCCTTCGGTGAAAACCACTGCGCGCCCTCTGGAGGGTTGAGATTGGATGCTACGCTAGGGTTACCGTCACGAGCAATCGTTCAGGGGGCGGTTCTAGGAACCGATCACAGCGGGGCCAACAGGCGGCTCAAACGAGCAACGGGGCATGCGATGTCCAGCAGGACCCGCAACAGTCGCAGTCGGGAGGTGCACCCTTCTGTGTGGTAAGCGGCGCAGGGGGTGCCCAGTGCTACTACTACGACGCGGATTCCTGCCGATCAGCCGCGAGCACCGGCGGCGGCGCATGCCGGCGGTGCGGCCCTACGCGCCTTCCCCATTGGATTCTCCTAATTGTCCCACGCAGCCGTGTCCTAAACGGTTTCGCCGCGCCCATCCTCGGGCCTGAACCGCCGCAATAGGGTTCGGAGGAGCCGATCGTCTTCATGCGCGGGCGGCGCCTAGATCAGATCGCGAGGGTGCCGGATGGCACAGGCTATCTGGGTATCTTAGATGGCCGTCTGGTGCACGGAACGCTCGCGCGAGGCCGTGGCGAGGGCGTTGATGATCAGAACCCAAAAAAACGGCCCCGCAACTCTTCACACGCTCCGTCGAGACCTGGAAACAAGGAGCCAGCCGTAATTCCCATAACGCTAAGTTCTTGGAGTGCCTTGACGCGCTCACTGCGTGGTAAGTCGATCGCTGTCAGATAGGTTACCGAGCGTTCTTGTTCACGTTCCTGTATATAAGCTTCGATGTCATCCACATTTGTGATTGTGGATAGCGCCTGCTGAGGCGTCATCCGTTCGTTTCCTATCCCGAGAAATTCACTGACGGAGAAGTGAGGCCTTGCTGGCCCGATTCTTTGAAGCTGGTTGAACGTCGTCACCCATGTCTCTTTATCGAAGGCAAATATCCGCACCTTCGTTCCCTTGCAGAGGGCGGGTTGCCGCAGAAAAGCAAAATACGCGGCGACAAATGGCGAGTAGGTCCAATCCAGTAACGGTGTTGGGTAGCCGTGGTGCTGGATTAAATTGTGAAATGCTCCGTTTTCTAAGGCCTTAGTCAAATCAAAGACATGAGAAGTTCTGGCGCTCAAATGGCGGTGCAGGGCCGGGATGTCCTCAGCGGCAAACCTCAGAAGATTTGTCCGCTTGGTGCGATGAAAAGCGGTGCGCAGACGGTCAGGCTCAGGCTGCCCTCTGTATATAAAGCTGTACGGGCGTAAGCTATGGGCGTATTCCTTGAACTTTGCCCAGCTATTAATCTCCTTCTTTGCCGGAGTCCTTGAGGTAGTTGACGTTGAGCGAGAAATGTTCGCCGCTCCGACCGTGCCTATGTCGGTTTTCCACTGCACGTTCAACTTAGTATCCGACCACTCCAACGTCACCTCGGCAATTTTCGGAAAGACAAAGTTCGGGTACACCGATTGCACCAGATGCGGTGGTATTAACTCTGACGCTTTGTCGAGCGTATTTAGAGTGGTCGTATTGAACGTCACCTTTTTGTTTTTGTTTGGCGTTCGGATGCGTGCGATAGTTCCGGGAACGTCTTGATCGTTCGGAAATATGTAGGCCACGCCGTCACAGTTGGTGCCCAAATCATCAAGGTCGATGACGATCACACCCTCGTGGGTGCCTTCGAAACGCCCGATCCATTGACCGTCCATGGTCGTCCCTCTGATGCAGACAGCGAGACTATTCTGAGTCGGGGCAGGCATGCCGCTCCCTCAGGGCAGTCTCCTCATAGGGGCGGCCCCGCTCGTCCACCCGGCGCACGATCCGCCACCCGATCCTCGGCACGCGCTCAGCTTCGAACCACGCTGTATCCCCGTCGAACTCCGGGACCTGAGCCGCGCGGAAGATGGGGTGCGGCGACTTCCGGCTTCCGCCGTCACAGGTGAAGAACAGCGTCTCCGCCCCTGCGTTTGGCAATGATCGTTGGCGGCGCAGATGGAAAACCCGGGTTCGCATGTTCCTTATCTGTTCTCCGGCGGAAGGGAGAGTCAAGAGCGCGGGGAGACAGGCGCGATCCGTCTATGACCCGTCACATTTGCCGGCTACGCTGACCATCCTTTGGAGGGAACGCCATGAACAAGCTCGCCGTCACCATCGCCGCTGTGACGCTCGCCTTTAGCCTCGCCGGCGCCGCCAACGCCAAACAGTGCCGCGACGACCACGGCAGGTTCATGAAGTGCCCTGAGGCGAGCGGCACGCCCCATTGCTCGAAGGGCAAACCCTGCGGTCACACCTGCATCTCCATGCACGACATTTGCCACAGATAGGCTGACCACAACCGGCGAACCTAGCGGCTCTACTCACTGATTGTCGTCGGCTGTCTCCGTGTCTCCGCCGTTCCAATCGAGCTTGTCGTGGTGCTGGAGTTTTCGCGGAAGCCCCCTGTTCGCTTCCTCCTCGGACCGCACCTGAACCGCCGCGTCGGCTTGCAACAGGCAAAGGCTGTGCTGGCTGGGTAGTCCCTGCTGTTCCATGTATCGATCGGAGTCATCCTCCGGAGGGCAGTCGGCGCGGCTTCTGATCACCTTTTCTGCGACCCGCGCCGGGGGCGCTCCCGAACTGACGGCTGTCGAGGAGCTTGGCGATGGTCTGGGCGCGGATGGCTGCGCAGTTGCCGCCGGCACAGGCGCGCCCTTCGGAGTCCCTCCGAGGACCGTTCCTAGCCCGATCACTGCGAACAATCCGACGATGCCGAGCCCGGTCCACTTCAGTATCCGGGGAAGGTGATTCTCCTTTTTCGTGACGTAGCGCACGTACACACTCCCGCGATCAGTCGCGCCGGCGGCAGGTTGCAACCGGAACTATAGGACCGGTTGTCGCAGAGAATCGTAAACCGGAACTTTAGTTCATGGTCGGGTTGAGCCGGCGGTTCCACTCCCAAGGTCGGCATGACCTGGGAACAGATCGTTGGCGCGAACGTCCGACGCCTCCGCAAGGAGCGCGGACTCACGCAAGAGGATGTCGCGCATCCTGCCGGCATTTCCGTCCGATATTTGAGTGGGATCGAGAGCGGCCAGGAGAACCCGACGGTCGCGGTGTTGGGCCGGTTGGCTGCGGCGCTGGGCGTTCACCCGAGCAGCCTCTTGGAGAATGTATAGGCGGAACCTCGGAGCGCCCGATTCCTGGACAGTTTCTCAAGCGGTGTTAAAGCTGACTGCGCAAGTGGAAGACACCCCGACGCCCCGATCCATTGGAAAGGAGGTGTTATGGAAATGATCGGTTCATTTGTGATTGGACGCGATACGAAGACGGGGCGGTTTCTATCTCTAGAAACCGCGACTACTAGCCCGTCCGCTGTACTCGTTCTGGTCTATGTTCTGCTGAGAAACGCACCAACTAAGCGCTAACCTACAGAACGGGAGGCGGTCGAGCGTCAACTCGGCCGCCTTTCCCCTGGCCGGAACTATAGCTCGTGTCCAGCCAATTGTCGCTAATTCATTTTAACAGCGCGGCGATTAGCTCTGCCAGAAACCTAGAGCAGGCGGCGCCCCCCCAATTCAGCCACCTTCCGATGGTTCTATCGACAAGCGTCCCAAGCACTTGGCTCCAGTACCATCCGATCGCGTAGGCCCTACCAAAGCGAGGAGTGACAGTTGTTCTAAGCTCTTCCTCCAAATCTCCTAGTACGTAGGTGCGCTCGTCCGCGTTTAGGAAGAGAAATAGAAGCATCTCGCCCAGAAGTGGCGTATGTCCGGCTTTTGGCCAGGCGGCGCCCCTCAAGCCTGTTGCCAATGCGATTGGCATCGAGAGAGCAAAAAATAACGCCTGTACTATGAGCACGAGTGGAGTGAGTAAAATCTCCGTGCGCAAGGAATAAGCTGGATCATGATACGACGACACGCGGATTTCTTCCGCAAAAGACTCAAGGACATTCAAAGACTGATCTATTCTACCTTCGCACGCGACCTTTTGTATCTCCAGCCACCACTTTTGCAAACTCCGGCGGTCCCACCAGGGTTTGGCCGCTATGGTGAGAGCGCAATCGCATAGTTTTTCGGCGGCGGACCGCAGCCTCTCTGCCTGTGGACCGCTAAGTCCACTTACAAACACGGCGGCACAATCTCGATCTAAGCCCAAAAGTTCATCGAGACGAGCAACAAGCTCGGCGTTGGTCGCTCCTTCCCTCATGACGGTAACGGCGCAAATGTCCAGATTCTCTGGGCAATTACTGCGCTAGACCGAAGGGCGAGGATTCCGGGTGCTTCTATCTTAAAATATTGCTTTGCCCGACCGCCGCGAACCGGAGTGGGCTCGCCGGTTCGGGCCGAAAGCAGCCCCTTCTTTTCCAGTCGTCTTAAGGTCGAATATATGGCGCCGACTGCAATTTCGCGTTCTAATATCTTCGAGACGCGCTGCCGAATAGGCGTGCCATACGCTTCGCCTCCGAGCGCTGCCACTGCATGGAGCACAGCATGCTCGAACGATCCAAGCAGTTCGGCCATCGGGCGCCTCTTCGCGAGCGATATCATTTGCATTGTAGAGGAAATGGAGACGCCCGCAAGGTCGGCAGTGAAGCTGTGCGAGGCTGGCCAGTTCCGAACTGCCATCGGCAGCACCAGATGGGCAAACGACCGCTCACTTCGACTCCTCCTCAAAGCGGCCGGTTAAGCAAGCGCGAGCAAAGAGGACTAACGCCTGGCGGGACTCGATCACGCCCTCGAATCGGTGCCTGACTGATAGGCGTGAGCCTTCCATCTGGATCAGAGATCGTCGGCCTTGTGACAACCCTTGCACCAGGGTTCGTCATTCTTGGGATACGACAATGGTTCGTCGCCGCGCCGGCGCCGAAACTGGAAGAGCGAGCATTCTCCTACGCCGCCGTATCGATCGTTTACTACGCTTTGGCGAACTCGACGATCGCGGTCCTCGCGCCATTCGTCAGGGTTCAGCCGTGGGTGACGCAAGGGCTCGAATACTTGGTGGTCCCGGCGCTGGTCGGCGTGCTGATCGGCGTCGCCACCCTCAAAGACCTGTCGGACGTGTTCTGGAATTCCTTCGGAATCCGGCCCTTTCATCACGCGCCGACGGCTTGGGATTATGCGTTCACGCGGCTGAAATCAGCACCGTTCGTGCTCGTGACGTTGGGGGATGGTTCACAGGTCGCCGGTCACTATGGCGACGGATCGTTCGCCGCCTCCAGCAGTGGCGAACGCGACCTCCTGATCTGTGAGGTCTACGATACCGATCATGAGCCGTGGGTGCCATTATCACCAACCAGGAGCATTCTGCTCTGCGGCCGCGACATACGATTCGTCGAATTTTACAAGGAGCCAGTCAATGGCAAACGACAGACCTCCGCCGAAACCCATCCACACGACGTCTCCACGTCCGGACCTCGCTCAGAAAGGTTATCAGGCGCCCCCAAGGGGAAAAGAACAGGCCGGCTACCAGGGACCGACTAGTCAGCAGAAGCCGGCAGCGCCGTCGGGCGGATCGGGCGTAAAGCCGCCCCCCGGTAAGTGACGATGGGTACCGAAAAGAAGCCGGCTTCAACGCGCGTAATGGCGCTCGACGGCTATCCCCAGAAAATCGCCACGAAGGCATCTGCTGCGCCTAGCGGCGGCAGCGGTGTCAAGCCGCCTCCCTCGTCGGTCAAGCCAAAAAAGTCGTGAACCATCCCCCGCCGCCCCGCTGGGCGGCCCCGACTAGGCCCTAATCTAGACTTCCACGAAGCAGAACGTACCCGGCGGCGCGGAGCACGAACTGACGCCTTCTGAATGTGGATCGATCCAAGCCTTCGTTTTTGCCGGCTGCACGATGACCGGCTCACGATGGAACTTCGCGGAGAGATCGTAGGTCGGGTTGGTCAAGACAGCGAACCGCGCGTTCCCGAATGCGTCCTCCTCCCAGCTACAACCCATCCAGAAAAAGCGGCGGCCGCGTACCGAGGCCCTGAGCCGCTTGTTCTCCCAATCGCGCGCTTCCGTCTCGGTCCACTGCTCGAAGGCGGTGGCCGCGACCAAGCCGCGCCGCACCAGCGATGGCGAGCTATCGTCGGTGAAGCGCTCTCCCGTGCGGCCCCATTGAGCCGGGGTCATGATGGCGCGGTTCGCAACGACCCTCAGAAGCGGGACAGAGCCGCCGTGACCAACCTGGCCAGGCGTCCAACTACCGACCAGCGGCGGGGTCGGATGGAACTGTGACTGGTACTCGTTGATGACGTGAGAGGCGGGGACGTCGTAGCTGATGTAATCGGGCATTGTGATTCCGGAATTGGGCCGATAGCGGCTCGACGCGTGTGAGCGCGGCCGTGGTGGCGTGGTTGAGGGGGAACGCTCGCCGCTCGGCCCCCGAGCGGAGAGTGTTGCCCTTATACCACACCGGTGCAGGGGCTGCAAAGATTCAGGCCCGGAGGGAAGGTTCGGCTTTCAGGAAGGCGTCGCCGCACCTTGGCCGATAAAGTCCTGTTTCTTTTCCAACATCGTGATGGGGCAGGTGAGCCAACGCTTTTAAGCAACCCCTGAGCGCGATGAGACGTTCGAGGAAATCGCCTTGCGCGAAACCCATGAGGAGGTCGAGCTAAGATCGCTGTGCCTCGGTGGAAAACTGCGACCAGAGGCGATTTTTGCGGTCTATTTGAAGGTTGTGAAGTTGTGGCTGTATCTCCTGACCGACCGCCCACACCTCGTCGAATTCTTCCTGTAATGTACTTAGCCGCAGTTTTAGCGGCACGGGACTGGGAAGGTCGTTTCTCTTCCACCAGCGATCCACTTCCTTCATTCCTGCAAACACTCGCTTCCGGTCAACACGCGCCGCCTCTGGGTGCTGAGCCATTCCCGTCACCACCGCTACGCCGTGCAGAAGGCGAACCTCTGGCGAGGGGTGGGTGGAGGGGCGCAGCGACCGAGCATGTCCAAGTTCGAGCATAGCCATAATGCGAAACAGGAGCGTCAAGGAGGCGGACCAAAGCTCAATATAGTTATCGGCTCGTATATCGGCGTGTGCCCCCTCTTTCATATAATTTTCGAATAAACGTAGGCTGAGATCGAAGCCCGCACTGTCTGCATCCAGTTCAAGCGCACGTCGAATGCGGCAGTCCTCGTGTGAAATACGAGAATGCTCTAACTCGTGATATGCACGAACCCCAGACTCGCCAACTAAAAAAGGAATGTGGCATTTCGCGATATGACCGAGTTCGTGATGAAGAAGATAAGTGTACGCCAGTAGATTTAAGCGAGTCGAGGCTTGTGCTCGAATGGGATCGCTAGGCTCGTCGACATCGCACTCACCTAGCCGGAAGCGTTCCGGGTTTGAAAGATACTCCCGGCCCACAAATTTTTGGCGGCGCGGTTCATTCCCAAACGTTGGAAACACAGCACTGTCTGCCATAAATAGGCAGGAAAATAGCGTGAATATGTGAAGAACCCCATGATTTATACCCACATATTCATCGTTGTCGGATAAGAACGCTACCGCGTTGAAGGCGTAGCTATCAATGAACTCAAAGCAGATGGCCCCGGTTGGCAACTGATGGGGCTCCAACTTTGGGTGGAACGTTGGGCTGGCGGTGCCCCTGAACGCCAGCCGCAGGAAGCGGAGGTCCAGGGGCGATGCGTCCTCTCGGAGCACTCCTCCGAAGCTGGCATATGGATCGCCGTCCGCCATGGGTTAAGCTCGCAGAGTCAGGGCTCTTGAAAAAAGCTTGAACCTAAGCGCTTTGTCGACGCAAGCACTGCCTGTTGGATGCTGAGGATTGGGTTCTGCGTAGTGGTCTACGAGTCCCACCAAGGCTGACCTAGGATCAGCCCGGTACGGGACGTCCGCTCGGGCCGACAGCGTCGTCGGCTCCCTGCCGCAAACCGGACACTAGCACCCGGGCGCACAAGCGGATTTGGGAGGCGAGCATGTGTAACGACATCGAACAGGCGATCGCGTGGCAGGCCTACTGCGAGGCCATGCAGATGCTCGCCTGGGACGTCCCCACCATCCAGAGCGACCTAGACCTGCCTGTCAGAGACCACGTCCACATTCGAGACGTGGGCGCGGTCATCCGGCCGGCGGGAAACAGTGTCGAGTTGACGTCGATGCGGTGGGGTTTTCCGCCGAGCAATCCTCGCGGCACCCCGGTCTTCAACTTCAAGTCAGAGGGACGGCGCTTCAGGGATAGCAACCGCTGCCTCATCCCAGCCTCGGCGTTCTTCGAGTTCACCGGGGCAAAGAGCCCGAAGACGCGTCACCGCTTCACGCCGGCGAAAGGCCCCTTCCTGTGCATCGCGGGGATCTGGCGTCCAGCGAACGACAATGAGCCACCTGACTTCACGATGCTCACGACCGAGCCCGGTCCCGACGTGGCGCCCTATCACAATCGACAAGTGGTGGTGCTGGCTCCCGAGGACTGGCCGTCGTGGCTCTACCTGGCCAAATCTGAAGAGGAACTTTTGAAGCCGTCACCTGCTGGGTCGTTCCTGGTCGAGACCGAAACACGATCCCGGCAAACCGGCTAACCTTCCTTAGGTGGTGCGCTGCCGCGCCGACTTGCCCCCGTCGCCATCTCACCCGATCATGGTCGAGCCCACGCCGTCCGGAAGGTGCGGGCGATCTCCACAGGCGTAGCGTCGGGAGGATCGGTCAGTCATGGTCGTTTCCGACGGATGACTAAGCGACGCCGTTCGGACACGATCGTTCGAGGTGCAAGCGGACTGGGGTTGACATGCAACTTTTTAGGATCGTCGACCCAACTGTGTTCGATGGAGCTCCTGAACACGGTATGGATTTTCACCTCGCGCTGACAGAAGGGCGGACCGAAGCGCGGACCGAAGCATTTGTTGTCCTAGGTGGGCGCGTCGCTATTTCACTGCTCCAGCCGCAAGGAGCGTGGACCCCGCACCTTCTCGACCAAGCTTGGCTGCGGCCAGCGCTTGCTACCGAACAGCGCGAGGCAACCTTCAACGAGTGGCTGAGCGGTTTGCCGGAGGCGCCACCGCTCTCCCCCATCCAAGATGGGGCTCACCTGGGACCTCTGATTCTGCGGCTGGCTGAGCCCGGTCCGACTCGGGAATCGAGGGATGTCCTTGCTTTTATCGTCGCCCAGGCCGGGCCACTGGGGGTGCCCCCGTCGCGGCGAGGTCCGGTCTACGGCCACCTTCCGTTTTTGACGAAAACCGATCATTCAACGGTTATGTATCGATGGGAATCTCTGCCGATGAGTCGACGGATCAAGCGCACGGCCGCGCGTAGCTTTGTTGGTGCCGATACCTATGCTGCACCGTCGTCCGAGACACCTTTCGCGGTGACGGGGTTTGCAACGGTAGCCCGCTTCGCCCTTCCCAGCCTCTTCCCGGCCTGCTTCCGTTGGGAGCTTCAACCGGTTCCCAGCCTTATAGAGTGCGGCGCATCTGTTCCGCTAAATGGACAATCGGGCGGGGGCGTGGAGGTTCGATTTCCGTCAACAACGAACAATCGCGGCCCTATAGCTGACCCGGTTTTCCTTCCGGTAATGTGAGACTCGGGGCGGAGGACCAACGTTGGAGAGAAAGGACGAAGGCGCTCATCGGCCTGTGGCGCTTGAGGCCGTCGGAATCGTCGTTGGGCGCGTTACTTCGATCGCAACCGCGACGGTGCGCCGGAATTTCTCCATCCCGCACCTGGCGGCGGCCGAGCATTTTGCCAACGAATTGCGAAGCCACGAGGCCAAGCATGCCGGGGCTGGCTGGGGACCTCATTTTGACTACTGCGGTTGGAACGCTTCGGCTGCGATAATCCTCAGCTTCTCGGCAATTGAAGCGGCGCTAGACGAAGCTGAGGATGATCTCGCGCTCCCGGCTGAGCTAACTGATGCACTTGACCGAGCGCCCACGCTCGAACACGCACAAGCGCTATTAGCTCATAGGGCATGCACCATCTTCGACCGGGGAGCGGAGCCTTTCCAAAACGCCGAGTTGCTTCGGGCGCTGCGCAATGGCCTCGTCCATCCAAAGGCGGAGTGGGACAACGCAAGGGACCTAAACAAGCAGCTAAGCCGTAAGATCATCGGGGCGCATTTGCCCCTGAGCCCTTTTCAACCCGATCCAGACCTGGCGTTCCCGCATGGCTGCATGTCGGCGGGAGTGGCAAGTTGGGCAGCATCGTCCGCGCGTCATTTCATCCGGGAATTCCGCTCACGGTTGGAACTTCGCGCCACTGTCTGAGCCGCAGCAGCCCACTTGGCCTCATAGGGACGTCCCTTTTTCATGACGTCTCTGTATTGCCCAACGATAGGCCGAACAATCGCTGAGGTCGTGATCCTTTCGCGTGGAGACTACGCGGAAACCTACCTGGCCGACCAATCTGATCCTGCGCGACAGCGCGCGTTCCTGCGTTTGCGGAGCCTTTTCGATCACAAGGCCTTCATAGTGACTTGCACGCAAAAGGGTTGCTCAAAGAAAGCCGTGCGCGTCGCGATAAACGACTCGACGCCTGTCCTAACGTATTGGTGCGCCACTTGCCGACCCCAGAACGCAGACGCCGGCCGGCAAGGATATGCCTTTGCCAGCACCTTCGTTGAGGTCATGAAGATCATCAATCATCGTTATAAACGGGGGGCTGCCATCAAGCGGCGCATCATAAGGGAGATGGCGGTCGCGAAGGGTGCCGGGCCGACGATAACTCACTGGCGCGCCAGGGATTTCTTTAGGTAGTGCGCGTTAGCCTAGCGTCGTCGGGTTTCGACAAATTGGCGTCTCAGTCGTAGCCGAAAATCGCAGAAATCCCCCCGGACCCCCGAAGGACAATTCCTAAGGCCCAGGGACAATTTCAAAGCGCTGGCACAGCGGGTCGTCACGGTGGCCTTCCAGGGGGTGGAAGCCCGGCGCGTCGACGTGGAAGTGCAACTGACCAACGGCGAATTCCACTTCACCGTCGTCGGGCTCGGCGACAAGGCGGTGACCGAAAGCCGCGAGCGGGTGCGGGCGGCCTTCACCGGCCTCGGCCTGGCGCTGCCGGGCAAGCATATCGTGGTCAATCTGGCCCCCGCCGACCTGCCGAAGGAGGGCAGCCACTACGACCTGCCGATCGCGCTCTCGATCATGGCGGCCATGGGGGTCATTCCGCCCGACGCCCTGAACGACTGGGCCGCCGTCGGCGAGCTTGGCCTGGACGGGCGGATCGCCGCCGTCGCCGGGGTGTTGCCGGCCGCGGTGGCGGCCAGCGCCATGGGGCTGGGCCTGATCCGCCCGGAGGCGTCGGGGCCCGAGGCGGCCTGGGTCGGCGATTGCCGGGTGCTGGCGCCCCGCTCGCTGATCTCGCTGGTCAACCATTTCCGCGGCGTGCAGGTGATGGCGCCGCCGACGCCGGGTCCGGCGCTGGACGGCCCGCCGAGCGCCGACCTGCGCGACGTCAAGGGCCAGGAAGGGGCCAAGCGGGCGCTGGAGATCGCCGCGGCCGGGGGCCACAACCTTTTGTTCATCGGCCCGCCGGGCTCCGGCAAGTCGATGCTGGCCCAGCGCCTGCCGGGCCTTTTGCCGCCGCTGTCGCCGGCCGAACTGCTGGAGACCTCGATGGTGCATTCGGTGGCCGGGCTGATCGCTCGCGGCGCCCTCACCCGCGCCCGGCCGTTCCGCAGCCCGCACCATTCCGCCTCGATGGCGGCGCTGACCGGCGGCGGCCTGCGCGCCAAACCGGGGGAGGTTTCCCTGGCCCATAACGGAATCCTGTTTTTAGACGAGCTGCCGGAATTCAGCGCGCAGGCCTTGGACAGCCTGCGCGCGCCGCTGGAGACCGGCGAGGTGGTCGTCGCCCGCGCCAACGCCCACATCCGCTATCCGGCCAGGGTGCAGCTGGTGGCGGCGATGAACCCGTGCCGCTGCGGCCATGGCGGCCTGGGACGCGGCGCCTGCGGCCGCGCGCCGCGCTGCCAGCAGACCTATCAGAGCCGCATTTCCGGCCCGCTGCTCGACCGCATCGACCTGCAGGTCGAGGTGCCGCCGGTGACCGCCACCGACCTGGCCCTGCCGCCCGCCGCCGAAGGCACCGCCGAGGCCGCCGCCCGGGTGGCCCAGGCCAGGGCCGCGCAGGTCCAGCGCGCCCAGGACGCCGGCGAGGAGGCCGCGCCGGTCAACGCCCGCGCCGACGGCGGCTTTCTGGAGCGCATCGCCGCCCTCGACCAGCCGGCCGCCGCCCTGCTCTCCCGCGCCGCCGAGGCCAACAGCCTGACCGCCCGCGGCTGGACCCGCACCCTGAAGCTCGCCCGCACCATCGCCGACCTGGACGGCGCGACCGCCGTGCGCCGCCTGCACGTCGCCGAGGCGCTGATCTACCGCCGCGTCGGGCCGGCGGTGGAGATGGCCGGCATGCGGCCCTGAAGCGCCGGTTTGACCGGACGTTAAGCCGCGAACGCTAGGCTCGCCGCGACATGTCGAAAGACCCTTCCCCCAACGGCATCCCGCTCGAGCAGCTGGCGGCGCTGAGCCACGAGTTCCGCACGCCGCTGAACGGGGTGCTGGGCATGGCGCGGCTGCTGGATTCCACCCGCCTGACCGCCGAGCAGCGCGCCTATGTGGCGGCGCTGAACGAGAGCGGCGGCCACCTGCTCGGCCTGGTCAACGACGTGCTCGACTACGCCAAGCTCGGCGCGGCCGGCATGGAGCTCAGCCTGGCCGCCGTCGACGTCGAGGACGTGCTGCGCTCGGTCAGCGAACTCATGAGCCCGCGCGCCCATGAAAAGGATCTGGAGATCGGCTGGGCCGCCGAGGCGGGCCTCGAACCCATCCTGGCCGACGAGGGCCGGCTGAAGCAGATCCTGCTCAACTTCGCCGGCAACGCCGTCAAGTTCGCCGAGACCGGCGGCGTGCTGCTGCTGGCCGAGCGCGCCGGTCCCGGCCGGCTGCGCTTCACGGTTTCGGACACCGGCCCGGGCGTCGCGGAGGCGGCGCGCGAGCGCATCTTCGAGGCCTTCACCCACGCCGATCCGGAGCACGGCTCGCGGTTGGGCGGGGCGGGCCTTGGCCTGGCCATCGCCAGCCGCATCGCCGAGGCCATGGGCGGCGCGGTCGGGGTCGACGGCGCGGTCGGGCGCGGCGCGGACTTCTGGTTCGAGGCCGCGTTCGCAGCCGCCGGCGAGGCCAAGGCCGATCGTGCGCTGTCCGGCCGCAGCGTCGCCATCGTCTCGCCGAGCGCCATCCTGCGCGAGGCGGCCGGCCGCCAGATCGAGGCCTGCGCCGGACGCGCCATCAAGGCCCGCACCGTCGATGAGGCCCTGGCCAGGACCGCCGCCGCCGATGTGATCCTGATCGACCAAGCGCTGGCGAAGGGCCGCGCGCGCCTGAAACCGCCGGCGGGCCGCGCCGCCGTGGTGCTGCTCAAGCCCGAGGAGCGCGGCCGCATCGCCCGCTATCGCGCCGCGGGCTTCGCCGGCTATCTGATCAAGCCGCTGCGGCGCGCCTCGCTGGCGGCCCGGGTGCTGGCCGCCGAGGGCGCGCAAGTGCCCCATCCGCCCATCGATGACGAGCGCATCGCCCCCGCCGCCGAGGCGCCGGCCGCCGCCGCCCCCGGCGCGCGCGTGCTGCTGGCCGAGGACAATCCGATCAACGCCATGCTGGCCCGCACCCTCTTGATCCGCGAGGGCTGCGACGTCGAGCACGTCACCGACGGCGCCGCCGCGCTGCAGGCGCTGGCCGACCGCGACTACGACCTGGTGCTGATGGACGTGCGCATGCCGCGCCTCTCCGGCATGGAGACCACCAAGGCCTTGCGCGCCCGCGGCGTCAAGACGCCGGTGGTGGCGCTGACCGCCAACGCCTTCGAGGACGATCGGCGCGCCTGCCTGGCCGCCGGCATGGACGATTTCCTGGTCAAGCCGCTGAGCCCGGAGGCGCTCCGCCGCGCCCTGCTGCTGTGGACCGGCCCCGGCTGGACGGCCGCGCGCAAGCACGCCAAGCTGGCCGGCTAGAGTCGGGGCGTTCGGCCGCGCTCGCAAGAGGGAGCGGTCCATGTCCGGGGAGGTCGTCGCGCCCGCCGCCCAGAAGTCGCCGCCGCACCGCCGGCGGATGGGCGAGGTGTTGCGGGCGCTGACCCGGCCGCGCGTCGCCCTGATGCTGATGCTGGGCTTCTCGTCCGGCCTGCCCTTCATGCTGATCGGCAACACGCTGGCGTTCTGGCTGGCCGACGACGGCATCAAGCTAGCGGCGATCGGCGCGCTGTCCTGGGTCGGCCTGATCTATGCGCTCAAGTTCATCTGGGGCGCGCTGGTCGACCGCGTGCCGCTGCCGGCGCTGGGGCGGCTCGGCCGTCGCCGCAGCTGGATGGTGCTGGCGCAGGTCGTCGCCGGCGCCGGGCTGATCGGCATGGGCTTCGTCGATCCCCGGACCCATCTGGGCTGGCTGGTCGTCATGGCGGTCATCGCGGCGGTCGGCGCGGCGACGCAGGACACCGCGATGGACGCCTGGCGGATCGAGATCGCCGCCGACCCGGACGAGCTCGGCCTGCTCACGGCCGCCTACACGTTCGGCTACAAGTTCGCCCTGATCCTCACCGAAGCGGTCATCCTCGGCGTCGCCAAGCGGATCGGCTGGCCGATGAGCTACGTGATCTACGGAGCCGCGCTCGGGATCGGGGTGATCGCCGTGCTGCTGGCGAAGGAGCCAGCCGCGGGGGATGCGGCGCTGGCGGCCAAGGTCGAGGACGCCAAACGCAACCCGTTGCTGGCCGGCGTCGACGCCGTGGTGGGGCCAATCGTGGAATTCTTCCGCAGCCATGGCGTGGCCACCGCCGCGCTGATGCTGCTGATG
>DATAYM010000056.1:0-29114 GCA_036272595.1 Caulobacteraceae bacterium | reverse complement strand
TATGGCTCCGGCCGTCGGTGGGCACGGGGCGACAGGGTAAAATCCAGAACAAAACGGAATCGGAAGCGGCTCTGCCCGACCATTCTGGAGCCTCGCTCTGGGGTGCCAAATCGAGCGCTTCCATATGCGATTCCCCTGCCCGTTGGGGGAGGGGGACCATGCGCAGCATGGTGGAGGGGGCTTGCCGCCGCACGACAATCGCCAGCCCGACCTAAGTCATTCCTGAAGCAGGCGCGGCCGGCATCGCGCCCCCTCCACCGCCTTGCAGGCGGTCCCCCTCCCCCAACGGGGGAGGATCAAGCCCGCCTATCCCGCCGCCACCCCCAGCGGCGTCGAGCGGAAGATCGCCTGTTCCTCCTCGGTCATGTCGACCGGGACGTTCTCGAACAGCGGCGTGCTCAGATAGCGCTCGCCGGTGTCCGGCAGCATGCAGAGGATGGTCGAGCCTTTCGGCGCGTCGGCGGCGACCTTCAGCGCGCCGGCGAAGGTGGCGCCCGAGGTGATGCCGACGAAGATGCCCTCGGATTTGGCCAGGTCCTGGCTGCAGCCGATCGCCTCGGGACCGGAAACGGTCAGCACCCGGTCGATGAAATGCAGGCCGACCGCGTCCTCGGTCAACAGCGGGATGAAGTCCGGCGTCCAGCCCTGCATCGGGTGCGGGGTCCAGGCGGCGTTGGGCGCCGCGGGCGTCCCGTCCGGATTGCGCGCCTGCGGGCTATGGCTGGTCAGCAGCGGCGCGGTTTGCGGCTCGCAGACCACGATCTTGGTAGCCGGGCTTTCCTTGGCCAGCACCCGGCCGACGCCCTTCAGCGTGCCGCCGGTGCCGTAGCCGGTCACCCAGTAGTCCAGCCGGTCGTCCTTGAAATCCTCGAGGATTTCCCGGGCGGTGGTGCGCGAATGGATGTCGGGATTGGCCTGGTTCTCGAACTGGCGGGTCCAGAACCAGCCGTTGGCGGCGGCCAGCTCTCGGGTCTTTTCCAGCATGCCGACGGCCCTGAGCGCCGCCGGCGTCACGATCACCTTGGCGCCGAGAAAGCGCATCAGCCGCCGCCGCTCGATGCTGAAGCTCTCGGCCATGGTGACCACCAGCGGATAGCCCTTCGCGGCGCAGACCATGGCCAGGCCGATGCCGGTGTTGCCGCTGGTGGCCTCGATCACCGTCTGGCCGGGTTTCAGCTCGCCCGAGGCCTCCGCCGCCTCGATCACCCCCAGCGCCAGCCGGTCCTTGACCGATCCCAGCGGATTGAACGCCTCGACCTTGACCCAGAGGTTGACGTGATCGGGCGCCAGCTTGTTGATCTTGACCACCGGCGTGCGGCCGATCGTTTCGAGAATGTTCGCGTAGCGGGCCATGCGCCCTCCCTGAGCCGTCTGTTCGGGCGAGCCTATCACGGTTCAGACCGGCTCCAAGGCGCTGCTCGCCGGCTGCGCCGCCCGCCCTAGCTGGTCGCCAGGATCATGTTGCGCACCAGGGGATAGATCTGGTTGGCCCATTTGCGGCCGCTGAACACCCCATAGTGGCCGACGCCAGGCTGCAGGTGGTGGCGCTTGCGGTTGGCGTAGACGCCGCGGCACAGGGCGTGGGCCGCCACCGTCTGGCCGACCGAGCAGATGTCGTCACGCTCGCCCTCGACCGTGAGCAGGGCGGTGCGGCGGATGGCGGCCGGATCGACCTTGCGGTTGCGCCAGACCAGCTCGCCGCGCGGCAGCAGGTGTTCCTGGAACACCCGGCCCACCGTCTCCAGATAGAATTCCGCCGTCAGGTCCAGGACGGCGAAATACTCGTCGTAGAAGCTTTTGGCGGTCGCGGCCTGCTCGATGCGGCCGGCGGCGATATGGCCGTACATGTCCACGTGCGCGCCGGCGTGCCGGTCGACATTCATCAGCATGAAGGCGGTCAGCTGCACAAAGCCGGGATAGACCCGCCGGCCCGCGCCGGGATAGCGCGCCGGCACCGTCGAGATCAGCTCGCGCTCGAACCAGTCGATGGAGTGATTGGTCGCCAGTTCGTTGACCTTGGTCGGGTTGATCCGCGTGTCCACCGGCCCGGCCATCAGGGTCATGCTCAGCGGCGTCGCCGGATTGTCGTCCTCGCCCATCAGCGCCACCGCCGCCAGGGCGTGGGCGCAGGGTTGGCAGACCGAGATCATGTGCGCGCCGGGGCCGATCGCCTGCAGATAGTCGATGATGTGGGCCACATAGTCGTCGAAGCCGAACGGTCCGGCGCTCAGCGGCGCGTCGCGGGCGTTGCGCCAGTCGGTGATGTAGACGTCGTTGTCCGGTAGCAGGGTCTCGACCGTGCCGCGCAGCAGGGTGGCGAAGTGGCCGGAGAGCGGCGCGACCAGCAGGACGCGCGGCTGGTCCGGATCGGTCGCCTTGCGGAAGCGCACCAGGTCGCCGAAGGCGTCGCTGACCACCGTCTGCTCGCTCACCGGTACGTCCTCGCCGCCGATGCGCACACTGCGGAAGCCATAGTCGCGGCGATGGTGGGTCAGGCCGGCGCGGGCCAGCATTTCCCAGCCGGCCGCCACCTGCGCCAGGGGCGGAACCTGGCGCGCCCAGGGCGGCCCGAAGTCCAGCATGGCGCTGGCCCAGCCGGCCGCGAGCCGCGCCGGGGCCATGAGGTCCGCCTGGGCCTGGAAGGCTCGGTAGCGCATTCATCCTCGCGTTTTCGCCAACTGGAGCGGCCAAGCTTCTCATGCGCCAAATCCCGGACCGGGAGTCGCCGCCTGGAGGGTTTGGCCGATGCAAGGGCCGGGCAAGGCGGGCCGGCGCGCCATCGCGGGCGCCCGGCCGGCCCAGGCGCCCAAAATTCAGCCAATCGCGCCGGGGAGCGGCGGCCTCCAAGACGGGGTTGGACGATCGTCATCGATCGGCTCTAGGCCAGGAAAGACCGCCAGCTGAAGAGATCGCAAAACCCCGTGGCCCCGGCCTCGCTCACCATTTCCAGCCGCAACTATTCGTCCTGGTCGCTGCGCGGCTGGCTGCTCTGCAAGTTCGCCGGCATCGAATTCGAGACGGTGATGCTGCCGATCGACGACGCCTCGGCGCGGGCGGAGCTCTTGCTGCTGTCGCCGTCCTTCCTCACCCCCTGCCTCACCTATGACGGCGTCCAGGTCTGGGACACCCTGGCCATCGCCGAGTTCCTCAACGAGGTCGCGCCGGAGGCCGGGCTCTTGCCCGCCGGCCGGGCCGAGCGCGCGCTCTGCCGGGCGATCTGCGGCGAGATGCATTCGGGCTTCGCCAACCTGCGCGCCGCCCTGCCGATGAACCTTCGCGCCAGCCATCCGGGCTTCAAGGTCTGGAGCGGCGCCCAGTCGGACGTCGACCGCATCGCCGCCATCTGGCGCGAACGGCTGGCCGCCTCCGCCGGCCCCTTCCTGTTCGGCGAGCCGACCATCGCCGACGCCATGTACGCCCCGGTCTGCACCCGCTTCGCCACCTACGACGTCAAGCTGGACGGGCCCTGCGCCGGTTACCGTGACCGCATCCTGGCCCTGCCCTACGTGCGCGAATGGGCCGCCGCCGCCCTGCTGGAGCCCGAAGAGGTCGAGGAACTGGACGTCGAGTTCTAGGCAAGCCGCGATCGTCAACGACACTTACGAGCTCGGCGTGCGGGTGATCTTGAACACGCCGCTGCCGCGCACGACGTCGCGACCGCCGGAATGGATACGGCCTTCGACGAAGACGACGTCCCGGGTCGCGCGGGTGACCTGGCTCTCGCCGACCACCCACTGGTCGATCTTGGCCGCCGCCAGGAAATCCACCGAAAGATGGACGGTGACGGTATTGGCTCGGTCCGTGGCCGCGGCCACCGCATGGGAAAACAGCCTATCCAGGAAGGCGCTCAACATGCCGCCGTGGACAAAGCCCCTGGCGTTGCAATACCTGGACCCGGCCAGGAAAGCCTGTTCGGTCGGGTTTGCAGCGTTCCGCTGATAGAAGGGCCCGCTCATGCGCCAGAACTCGCCCGTGAGATCCATCTCGGCGAAGCCTTCAGGCGGACTCGAGGCATTGGTGTGGTCGTCCATCCCGACAGAAGCCGCCGGATCGGCGCCGGCTGTCAAGCTGGCCAGTCCGCCAGCTGCACCACCGCGTCGCCCAGCAGGTCCTGCAGCAGCGGCGTGCGCGGATAGGGCTGATGCTTGTACTGGCGGAAGCCCTCGGCGCGGGCGACGCCGAAGTCGCGGCCGCGCCGCTCGGCCCAGGCCTCCATCGAGCGCAGATAGTCCTCGATGCCGTGCTGCTTGGCCAGCCAGCGCCGCTGGCTGTCGTGGGCCAGCAGCATCCGGCGCTTGGTCTCCATCCACGGCCCGATGTCGACTCCGAAGTCGGGACGGACGCGCACGCCGTCGCGGTCGCGCCCGCCGATCGGGTCCATGAAGTAGAGGTGCGGAATGTCCGGCAGCGGCGCCGAGGGGCCGGTGCGGTAGTTGGGCACGCTGGAGGCGAAACAGGCGTCGCGCACCAGGACGCTCACCGCCTCATGGTCGGGGTGATAGTCGACCGGCGAGGCGGTCAGCACGATCTGCGCTTCCGACCAGCGCACCATCTCCGTCACCCGCCGGCGCGAGGCGTCGTCGTTGAACACCGAAAGGTCGTCGAAGCCGGCGCAGGCGTAGTCCGCGCCGATCATCGCCGCCGCCGCGGTCGCCTCGGCCTGGCGGATGCGGCCGGTTTTCTGGTTGCCGTGCTCGGTCGAGCCGCAGTCGCCGGCGGTGGCAGTGACGATCCTGATCCGGTGCCCGAGGCTGGCCAGCAGGGCGAGCGTGCCCGCGCCCAGGGTCTCGATGTCGTCGGGATGGGCGTGGAAGGCGAGAATGACGGCCACGGGAACCTCACGCGAACAGCACAACATCAGCCGCCAGCTAGCAGTGGCGCGGGCCGATCGTCCACCGCTGCCGTCTCGCCGAATGCGCGCCACCCTTCCCCCTCGATGGGGGAAGGGGAGGGTTGGGGGTGTTGGCGCTGAGCCGCCGAAAGGACCGCGTTCGGCGCCGACCGAGGCCATTTCGTCATCTCAGCGGACACACCCCCACCCAACCCTCCCCCATCGAGCAGGGTTATCGCATATGGATTTTGTCTATGGCTCCGGCCATCGGTGGGCACGGGGCGACAGGGTAAAATCCAGAACAAAACGGAATCGGAAGCGGCTCTGCCCGACCATTCTGGAGCCTCGCTCTGGGGTGCCAAATCGAACGCTTCCATATGCGATTCCCCTGCCCCATCGAGGGGGAGGGCTTAGGAGTGTCAGGCCTTCAGACGCAAAAACGCGGGCCGGTCTGTCAGGACCGGCCCGCGCCTTGAGTTCTAGCTGCCGTCTCGGTCTTAGAAGTTGATCGAGATGGTGGAGCGGCGGTTCAGCGGCTCCTTGACGCCGTCGGGGGTCTGGACCGCGAGGTCGGTCTTGCCCTTCCAGTCCACCTTCATGACGGTCTGGTTGACGCCCTGGCCGACCAGCGCGTCGGCGGTGGCCTTGGCCCGCTTTTCCGACAGCCGCATGTTGTAGGCGAAGCCGCCGCTGGTGTCGGTGTAACCGACCACGGTGACCGTGGTGGCGTTGCCCGACTTGGCGTAGTCGGCCGCCTGCTGCACCACCGACTGGGCTTCCGGCGTCAGCACGTACTGATCGAACGGGAAGTAGACCACGAAGTCCTTGGCCACGGGCGCCGGAGGCGGCGGGGGTGGCGGCGGAGGCGGTGGCGGCGGGGGAGGCGGCGGCGGAGGCGGCGGGGGTGGGGGCGGCGGCGGAGGCGGCGGCGGAGCACCGAACTTGTAGCTCAGCCCCACCCGGACCAACTGGTAGTTCAGGCTCTCGCGGCTGGAGATGGCGAACCCCGTGCCCGGGCCGGATTCGAGACCGCGCGCGGTCACTCGCCCGAAGTCCATGTAATCGTATTCGACCCGCGCGATGACGTTCTGGCTGACGGCGTACTCGATGCCGCCGCCGACGACGTAGCCGACGCTGGCGCTCTTCTGCGTGTGGGCCGAGAAGCCGAACGAGTCGGTCATCACCACCCGGTAGCGGTCGTCGCTCAAGGCGGCGCCGCCGGTGGCGTAGAACAACGCCCGATCGACAGCGAAACCGGCCCGGGCCCGGATGGTGCCGAACTGGTGCATGGTGCTGTTGGCGCCGACGTTGATCGCCGAACCCGCCGAGGTATAGGGCGACACGGTCAGGATCTTCGAAGAGGTGACGTCGCCGTACTGGTAGTCGGCCTCGGCGCCCAGGACGAAATTGCCCGTCTGCCAGTTGTAGCCGATCTGGCCGCCGCCGAACCCGCCGCGGGGCCAGATGTGGCCGTAGTCGCCGACCCCGGTATAGGTTCCCGAGGTGAACGGCGCGCCGTTCAGGGTTTCGGCCACGCGGACGGCCTGGCGCTCGCCCAGGGCGTAGCCGCCGTTGATGCCGACATAGACGCCGTTCCAGTCATAGGTGGGCGCCGGCGGCGCCGGCTGAGCCATCGCCGACCCGGCCGCCATGGCGGCAAGCGCGACGGTTCCAAGCAGTACTTTGTTCATTGCAGCCCCTTTCGCTCGAGAGAGCACCCGAAAACCCGAAACCAAACTGCTGATTGCGGCAAAGGTTCCAAGAATTTCGTTGTATTTTTGCAACGTTTTTATGTCGTCTTTCCGACAGTGGAATCGGAGAAAACGCCTGCGGGCTCTAAAGCCGATCGACGGTAAAAACCCGATTAACGATCAGCGCTCCCGGCCGATCGTCCGCCCGCCGCTCGGATGGTCGCGAGACCCGCCGTTGCTCTTTTAAGACAGGCGCCGGCGCCGGTGCGACAGCAAGACGCCTGGCCCCCATGTCCAGGTGCAAAAACCCCCACGCGCAAGAACGGGACGGTGAGCAAGGCGGGTCAAGACAGGGCGGGCGCGCGGCTGGCATCACCGGGCGATGCGCAGCGGGAAGGAGATGACCATGACGCCCCTGACGCCGGAGATCCGCGATTTCTATACCCGGCCGGTTGCGATGACCGACGCGGGGCCGCACGCGGCGGCCTTGGAAAGCCTGGCAGCGGACCTCGGCGGCCTTTGCGAGGTGGTGCAGGGCGTGCTGTTGCACTTCCATTGGGCCCAGGCCTATGGCGTCGCGCTGGCGCCGGAGCGGGCCGCGCAGCAGCATCTGCGGACCACCGCGGCGACCTTGGACAGCGTCCTGGCCATCAGCGCCGAGCCGCTGACCACGCGGCGCGAAGCCAGGGATCGCGCCGTCGGGGTCTGCCGCCACTTCAGCCTGCTGAGCGCAGCCATGCTGCGAGCCCACGGGATTGCGGCCCGGTGCCGGGTCGGATTCGCGACCTATTTCACGCCCGGCGAATTCGTCGACCATTGGGTTGTTGAATACTGGGACGCGGCGCAAGGGCGCTGGCGGCTGGTGGACGCCCAGCTCGACGCCTTGCAGAAAGCCGCCCTGAAGCCCGATTTCGACCCGCTCGACGTGCCGCGCGACCGCTTCGTCATCGCCGGCGACGCCTGGCGGCGGTGCCGCGCCGGCGAGGCCGATCCGATGAGGTTCGGCATCATGGACATGCACGGCCTGTGGTTCGTCGGCGGCAACGTGCTGCGCGACTTCGCGGCGCTGAACAATATGGAGATGCTGCCCTGGGATTGCTGGGGCCGGGCGCCGGAATCGGAGACGGTCTTGTCGCCGCAGACCCTGGCGCTGTTCGACCGGCTGGCTATGCTGAGCCTGGATGCGGACGCCCGCTTCGGCGAAATCCGCGCCATGTATGAAAGCGATCCTGAACTGCGGGTCCCGGCCCAGGTGTTCAACGCCGTGCTGAACAGGGTCGAGACCGTCTAGCCCGTCCCCGAAAGGCCGTCGTGTCCTCAGATACCGCCCTGCCGAACTTCCCGCCCGGCGCCTTTTCCAAGGAGGACCCGGGCGACGATGCGGACTTCTACGCCGAGGCGCGGCTGGAGACCCATATCGACGACGCGGCTATCGCGGCCTTGACCGATTTCTACCGCCAGACCCTGCCGCCCGGCGGGGTGATCCTCGACCTGATGAGCAGCTGGATCAGCCACCTGCCGCCCGAGGTCGCCTATGGCGAGGTGATCGGCCACGGCATGAACGCCGAGGAGCTGGCCGCCAATCCGCGCCTGGACCGCTGGTTCATCCAGGACCTCAACCGCGATCCGATCCTGCCGCTGCCCGACGCCAGCCTGGACGCCGCGATGATCTGCGTCGGCGTTCAGTATCTGCAGCATCCCGTTGACGTGATGAGGGAAATCGCCCGGGTCCTGCGTCCCGGCGCGCCGCTGGTGATCAGCTTTTCCAACCGTTGCTTCCCGACCAAGGCGGTCGCCGTCTGGCTGGCCGTCGGCCCGCAGGACCACGCCCGGCTGGTGGAGATATACCTGCGGGCGGCCGGCTTCGCCGACGTCGAAGCGCGGCGGCTGAAGGACGGCCGCTCCAGCGATCCGATGACCGCGGTGGTGGGGCGGGCCTAGACCAGGCCGTTGGCGATCAGGCTCCTGGCGCAGTCGAGCACGGTGTCGTTCAGCGGCCGCGGCCGCCAGCCCAGCATGTCCTTCGCCTTCGCCGAGCTGAAATCGTGCTTCTGGCCGAGGCTGCCGGTCACCGCGCTCTGATCCTTGTCGAACAGGCTGGCCAGCCTGAGCACGAAGTCGGGGACCTTGCGGGTCGGGACCTTGGCGGCCTCGGGCCCCAGATTCGCTTTCAGGATGGCGGCGAGATCGGCCATCCAGGCGAACTCGGCGGCGGCGATGAAGCGCTGGCCGGCCGCGTCCGGCGCGGTCATGGCGCGGATGTGCAGGTCGGCGACGTCGCGGACGTCGACGATGTTGAAGCCCAGGCGCGGCAGGCCCGGCACCCGGCCGCTCACCAGCCGCTCGACCACCTGGACCGATTCCGAATAGTCGCCGCTGAGCACCGGACCCAGCACCAGGGCCGGATTGACCGTGGCCAGCGTCGTCGGGGCGTTGGAGGTGGAGATCAGCTCCCAGGCGGCGCGCTCGGCGATGGTCTTGGACTGGGTGTAGGCGCTGACGCCGCGCTCGGTCGGGTCGGTCCAGACGGTCTCGTCGCTGACGCTGTCGCCCGTGCCGACGCGCTGGCTGGTGGCGGCGACCGACGAGGTCATCACCACCCGCTTGACCCCGGCCTTGATCGCCGCGTTCAGCGCCCGCGTGGCGCCGTCGCGGGCGGGGACGATCAGCTCGTTGGGGTCCTTAGGCTCGGCGACGCCGAGCGGTGAGGCGACGTGCAGGACGTAATCGCAGCCCTGCGCGGCCGCGTCCCAGCCGTCGTCGGCGGTCAGGTTGGCGGCGTAAAAGCTCAGCCGATCGCCGGCGTCGACCACCTTGGCGAGGTTGGCCCGCACGCTCGCCTCGCGCCCCAGGTCGCGCACCGTATAGCCCTGCTGCAAAAGGTCGATCACGCACCAGCCGCCGATGTAACCGGACCCGCCGGTCACCAGCACCGTCCCTTGCTCGCTCATCGAATAGCCCCTCCGCGATGTTGACACCGCTAAGATAAGCGTCGCCGTGGGCGATCGTAAGGGGCGGGCACGAAATCCATAAACACTGACCAGAGACGGTGATCATGGGTGGCCCGAACAAGTCGGGCCATGACGGAAAAAGACAAACCGCACCGGCCTCCGAGGAGGCTCACCGCGCCGGGGCGTTGGTCTGGGCGCGGTTGACCGAGGCCTTGACCACCGGGATCTCGTCGTCGGCCAGGGGTTTCATCCACTTTTTGCGCCCCATGGCGGCGGCGATGAAGGGGGCCAGGTCTTCGGCCTTCTTCGCCTCCCGCTCGGCGGCCTTGGCCTTGAACTCGCCCATTACCTCGGCGGCGAACAGCTCCAGCGAGGCGCAGATGTGCTCGTGTTTGTTGCGGCCGGCCTGCTGCAGGAAGATCACCTGGTCGACCCCGGCCTCCTCGAAGGCGTGGATGTGATCGCGGATGTCGTCCGGGGTGCCGATGCCGTTGGCGTTGCGCTGGGCCATCTTGGTGGCGGCGATGATCTCCTCGTCGCGGTCGCCGCGCGCCTTCAGGAAGTCGGCGAACAGGGCCGAGCGGCCGGGGACCACGTCATGGGCGACCAGGGCGTTGACCGCATAGCCGAAGAACTCGAACCCCTCCTGGCCGCGCCGGATCGCCTCGGCGCGGTCGGGGTGCACCGAGAAGTTCGACACCATGGCCAGGTTGGCGTTCACCGCATGGCCGATGGGGACGCACTCGTCCGATCGGATGATGCCGTAATAGATCTCGGCCCAGGTCTTCGCCTCCTCCGGATTGACGAAGGAGAAGGCCAGGGCGCCGACGCCCAGCGAGGCGGCGACCTTGATGGTGTCGCGGTTGGTGCAGGCCATCCACATGGGCGGGTGCGGCTTCTGCACCGGCTTGGGCACGACGTTGCGGCAGGGGAAGGAAAAGCCCTTGCCCTCGTAGCCGGGGTAGGGGTCCATCACCATCATGTTGGCGATCTGCTCGCCGGCCTCGATGGCCAGGGCGCGCTTTTCCTTGGCCGGGATGTGGAAGCCGCCCAGTTCCAGCCGCGTCGCCCCCTCGCCGATGCCGAACTCCAGCCGGCCGTTGCTGATGATGTCCAGGGTCGCCAGCCCTTCGGCGGTGCGCGCGGGGTGGTTGTAGTTGGGGATCACCTGGCGGATGCCGTGGCCGAGGCGGATGGTCCTGGTCAGGGCCGCGCAGGCCGAGAGGAAGACCTCCGGCGCGGAGGAGTGGGAATACTCCTCCAGGAAATGGTGCTCGACCTCCCAGGCATAGTCGTAGCCCAGACGGTCGGCCAGCACGACCTGCTCCAACGCCTGGTGGAACAGCCGCACCTCGTCGCCCTCGTTCCACGGCTTGGGCAGCTGGTGCTCATAGAAGATCCCGAACCGCATCGCGAAGTCTCCTCCCGCGGTCGAACGCCGCTTGGACGCCAGTTAGGCCTCTTCCGCGGCCCGCCGCAACGCGCGGAAGCCAGCTTTTCCTTGCCGATGCTCCCCTGAGCGCTAGGCTCGCCGCATGTCGGACGTCGCCACGACCCCGAACCTGATCGAAGCCACGCTGGAGCTGGCCGCAGAGCGCTGCGAGGACCTGACGCCGCAGGTCTATCGGCGGCTGTTCGCCGAGCATCCGCAGATGGAGGCGCTGTTCGTCCGCGACGCCAATAACCTGGTGAAGGGCGAGATGCTGGCCAGGGTGATCGAGGCCATCCTCGACTTCGCCGGCGAGCGCCGCTACGCCGCCACGCTGATCCAGTGCGAGGTGGTCACCCACGCCGGCTACGAGGTGCCGCCGGAGGTGTTCGGCGTCTTCTTCGCCACGGTGGCCGCCGAGCTGCGACTGGTGCTGGGCGCCGACTGGACGCCCGCGATCGACAGGGCGTGGCGCGAGCTCTTGGAGCAGCTCGACTACTATGTGACCCACCCCGACCAGGCACTCACTCAAAAAACGTCATCCCCCGCTGGAGCGTAGCGGAATGCGGGGGACCCATACGCACTGACCAGAGACGGTGATCATGGGTGGCCCGGACAAATCGGGCCATGACGAATAGGGTTAGCAGGTTAGGCTTGGCTCTCGGCAAGTTCCGGGTCAAAGATGACGAGTCCGTCAACTTCAAGCGACGGACCAATAGGCGAGGAGAGCAGGACCATGGACGACGCGGGCGACGACATCCGGCGCATGGCGCGCGAGCGGGCCTATCGGATTCCCATCGAAGAGATCGAGGTCGCCGACGACGAGCTCTTCCGCACCTACACCATGTGGCCCTATTTCGAGCGGCTGCGCCGGGAGGATCCGGTGCACCACTCGGTGCACCCCGAGCACGGGCCCTACTGGTCGATCACCAAGTACAACGACATCCTGGCCATCGACTCCAACCATCAGGATTTCTCGTCCGAGCGGTCGATTACCATCGCCGATCCGCAGGACGATTTTCAGACCCCGATGTTCATCGCCATGGACCCGCCGAAGCACGATGCTCAGCGCAAGACGGTGAGCCCGGCGCTGTCGCCGGCCAACCTGCACACCATGGAGCCGCTGATCCGCCAGCGGGCCGGCGACATCCTCGACAGCCTGCCGATCGGCGAGACCTTCGACTGGGTCGACAAGGTCTCCATCGAACTGACCACCATGACGCTGGCGACCCTGTTCGACTTCCCGTTCGAGGAGCGCCGCAAGCTGACCCGGTGGAGCGACGTGATCACCGCCCCGGAAGGCGCGCCGGGCTTCGGCGGCGAGGACGAGCGCCGCGCCGAGATGTTCGAGTGCGTCGGCTACTTCACCAACCTGTGGAATGAGCGGGTCAACGCCGAGCCGCGAGGCGACCTGATCTCGATGATGGCGCACGGCGAGGCGACCCGGAACATGGACCAGATGGAGTTCCTCGGGAACCTCATCCTCTTGATCGTCGGCGGCAACGACACCACCCGCAACACCATGTCCGGCAGCGTGCTGGCGCTGAACGAAAACCCTGATCAGTACGCCAAGCTGATGCAGAACCCCGGCCTCCTGCCGTCGATGGTCTCCGAGACCATCCGCTGGCAGACGCCGCTGGCCCACATGCGCCGCACCGCCATGCGCGACGTCGAGTTCGGCGGCAAGACCATCAAGGAAGGCGACAAGGTGGTCATGTGGTACGTCTCGGGCAACCGCGACGACGAGGTGATCGAGAACCCGAACGCCTACATCGTCGACCGCGAACGCCCGCGCCAGCACGTCTCGTTCGGCTTCGGCATCCACCGTTGCGTCGGCAACCGGCTGGCCGAACTGCAGCTGCGGGTGATCTGGGAAGAGATCATGAAGCGCTTCCCGGAAATCCGCGTGATGGGCGAACCGTCACGGGTCGCGTCCAGCTTCATCAAGGGCTACGAGACCCTGCCGGTGATGATTCCGGCGCGGAACTGAACAGCGAAAGTACGGGGCGGATTCATCCATGGCGACTTCACTCTACGACCTCAGCGTGGCGACCTACCTGCAGACCCTCAGTGGGGTCGCCGGCTATCTCGAACGCGGGCTGGCCCATTTCGAGGAGAACAACACCGACCCGAACGAGATCGTCGAGACCCGCCTCTATCCGGACATGCTGCCCTTCCGCTTCCAGATCAAATCGATCCAGCACCATTCGCTGGGCGCGATCGAGGGGATGAAGAAGGGCGTCTTCGGCCCGCCGGACGGCATGCCGGAAGGCGGCTACGCCGAGATGCAGGCCTTCATCGCCAAGACCCGCGAAACCCTGCAGGCGATCAGCCGCGACGAGGTCGACTCCCTGGCCGGCAAGGACGTTGCCTTCGAGATCGGCGGGCGCAAGCTTCCGTTCACGGCCGAGAACTTCGTGATGTCGTTCTCGATGCCGAACTTCTATTTCCACGCCGCCACCGCCTACGACATCCTGCGCCACAAGGGCGTGCCGCTGGGCAAGCGGGACTTCATGGGCCAGCTGCGCATGAAGGCGGCCTGACCGCCTAGAGCGATGGCCGCCCTCAACCGCGTCGTCCTCGACGACCGCGCCGCCATCTTCGTCCAGGCGCACCTGTCCGGCGTCAACGGCTTCTGCTCGGCGCTGCTGGAGTCGGTCGCGCTGGAGCCGGGGGAGTATTTCACCTTCGCCCCGCGCGGGACGCCGCGGGAACGGCTCTACCTGTTCGACGCCGGCGGGCTGGCCAGCGACGTGGACATGCTGCAGCTGGAACAGGCCAACCTGCTGCGCGGCGCCCTCGACGGCGGGTTCTGCATCATCGACGACTTCGACCTCACCTGGGGCGAACCGGGTTCGGACGACGCGGCCGACGCGTTCGGGATGGAGGATGAGGTCTATCACCTGCTGACCGAGGACGACGACGTCCAGACCTTCGCCGACGTGCTGACGGGCTCCTCGCTCAGCTGGCACGGCGTCGCGGCGGTCTGTTCCGCAGCGCCTGGGCTGGACGAGACCCGCACCACCAACCTGGAAAGCCTGGCCGAGGCCGCCCGCACCGTCACCCTGCTCACCTGCGTCGCCTATGACGGCGAAGGCTTCGTCGGCTGGCGCCGCCGCTGATCCGCGGCCGCCATCGGTTGGCGCGCAACCGGCGCCGGCCCCCGCGCGAGCGGCGCAGTCGGCGGGTGTCGCGGCGCGTGCGGTTCGGCTAAAAGGCCGGCCATGTCGCACAATACGTTCGGGCATCTTTTCCGCGTCACCACCTGGGGCGAGAGCCACGGCCCCGCCCTCGGCTGCGTCGTCGACGGCTGCCCGCCGGGGATTGCGATCACCGAGGCGGAAATCCAGGTCTGGCTCGACCAGCGCCGGCCCGGGCAGGGCAAGTTCGTCTCCCAGCGCCAGGAGACCGACGCCGTGCGCATCCTCTCCGGGGTGTTCCAGGACGAGCGCACCGACGGTCTGGTCACCACCGGCACGCCGATCTCGATGATCATCGACAATGTCGACCAGCGCAGCCGCGACTACAGCGAGATCGCCCGCGCCTTCCGCCCCGGCCACGCCGACTACGCCTATTTCGCCAAGTACGGGGTGCGCGACTATCGCGGCGGCGGCCGTCAGTCGGCGCGCGAGACCGCCGCCAGGGTCGCCGCCGGCGCCATCGCCCGCAAGATCCTGGGCCAGGGCGTGGCGGTGCGCGGCGCCCTGGTGCAGATCGGGCCGCACGCCATCGACCGGTCCCGCTGGGACTGGGCCGAGGTTTCCAACAACCCCTTCTGGTGCCCCGATCCCGGCATGGTCTCCGTCTGGGAAGAGCATCTGGAGACCATCCGCAAGGCCGGCTCCTCCACCGGCGCGGTCATCGAGGTCGAGGCGACCGGCGTGCCGGCCGGCTGGGGCGCGCCGATCTACGGCAAGCTCGACGCCGAGATCGCCGCGGCGATGATGTCGATCAACGCCGCCAAGGGGGTGGAGATCGGCGCCGGCTTCGCCGCCGCGGCGCTCAGCGGCGAGGAGAACGCCGACGAGATGCGCATGGGCAATGACGGGCCGGTCTTCCTCACCAACAACGCCGGCGGCGTGCTGGGCGGCATTTCCACCGGCGCGCCGGTGGTGGCGCGGGTGGCGTTCAAGCCGACCTCGTCGATCCTGACGCCGAAACGCTCCATCGACGAGTCCGGGGCCGAGATCGAAGTGCGCACCCGCGGTCGCCACGACCCCTGCGTCGGCCTGCGCGCCACGCCGGTGGTCGAGGCCATGCTGGCCTGCGTCCTGGCCGACGCCATGCTGCGCCAGCGCGGCCAGACCGGCCGCGTCGAACCGGTCCCGGTCGGCCAAGGATAGGTTCCCCCGGCCCCGTGTATTCGGCCGGGGTGCGACATCGAAGTCGTTGCCGGCTTTTCGGTTGACCGGCTATCCGGCTCTCCCTAATGGCGAAGATAACACCGTCGTCGCAGCTTTCGGTTTCGCCGACGCTGGAGTTCCGGTCGTAAACCCAAATTGGCGGGCCGCCTTGCGCTTTGAACTCCTGAAAATATTGCTGGTGGACGACAACTTCCACATGCGCGTCCTGCTCACCGAGATTCTGCGCGCGATCGGCGTACGCGATGTTTTCGAGGCCACAGACGGCGCCGAGGCGCTGAAATGCCTGCGCGCCAACCAGATCGACATCATCATGACCGACCTGGCCATGCAGCCGCTGGACGGCATCGATTTCGTGCGGCTGCTGCGCAACTCGCCGGACAGCCCCAACCCGATGGCCCCGGTGATCATGATCACCGGCCACTCCACCCACCGCCGCGTGCAGGAGGCGCGCGACGTCGGCGTGAACGAATTCCTGTCCAAGCCGGTGACCGCGCGCGGCGTGCTCAGCCGCATCGCCCAGGTGGTGGACAACCCGCGCAACTTCGTGCGCGCCGAGACCTATTTCGGCCCCGACCGCCGCCGCCGCAGCGATCCCGACTACACCGGTCCCCGCCGCCGCGCCTCAGACAACGTCCCGGCCGACGCGGCCAAGGACGAGGCGGGGTAGGGCCCGGCCGCCCGGCCGGCGTCGCACGCCTTCCAAACCGTCACAACTCGGGCCTAACCTAGCGTCGGGGTCGGCCGTGACCGCCGCGCGGGCGAGCCGGTTCCGGGGGAACGGCCATGGGTGTGCTGCTGTCGCGCTATTTCGTGTTCCAGCTGGTTTGCGTCCTGGCCGCGCTGTTCGCGGCGCTGGGCGTCGTCGCCGATCCGTAGTGGGCGTTGCCGCTGGTCGTGCTCGCGCCGCTGATCGGGGTCGGGATCGCCGACCTGATCCAGGTCCACCACGCCATCCTGCGCAACTATCCGATCATCGGGCATCTGCGCTTCATTCTCGAAGCCATCCGCCCGGAGCTGCGCCAATACATCATCGAGGACGAGCGCGACCCGGTGCCGTTCAGCCGCGAGCACCGCACCCTGGTCTATCGCCGCGCCAAGAACATCCACGACGCCCAGCCCTTCGGCACGGTCAAGGATGTCGGCGCGGTCGGCTACGGCTGGATCTCCCACTCCATCCGGCCCAAGACCCTGACCGACTCCGATTTCCGCATCACCGTCGGCGGGCCGCATTGCCGCCAGCCCTATTCGGCCTCGGTGCTGAACATCTCCGGCACCAGCTTCGGCGCGGTCAGCGCCAACGCCATCACGGCCTTCAACCTGGGCGCCAAGATGGGCGGCTTCGCCCACAACACCGGCGAGGGCTCGATCAGCCGCTACCACCGTCGCTTCGGCGGCGACATCGTCTGGCAGGTGGCCACCGGCTATTTCGGCTGCCGCACCGGCGACGGCCATTTCGACCCGGAGCTGTTCCGCAAGCAGGCGACCAGCCCCCAAGTCCGGATGATCGAGGTCAAGCTCAGCCAGGGCGCCAAGCCCGGCCACGGCGGCGTTCTGCCCAAGGCCAAGATCTCGGCCGAGATCGCCGAGACCCGCGGCGTCGGCCGCGACGCCGACTGCGTCTCGCCGGCCGCCCACTCGGCCTTTTCCACCCCGCGCGAGCTGATGGGTTTCGTCAGCCGGCTGCGCGAGCTCTCCGACGGCAAGCCGATCGGGCTGAAGCTGGCGGTCGGCCACCGCTACGAGTTCCTGGCCATCGTCAAGGCGATGCTGGAGACCGGAACGACCCCCGATTTCATCGTCGTCGACGGCGGCGAGGGCGGCACCGGCGCGGCGCCCGCCGAGCTCAGCAACCATGTCGGCCTGCCCTTGGTCGACGGGCTCAGCTTCGTCCACAACGCGCTGGTCGGCGCCGGCCTGCGCGACCGCATCAAGCTGGGCGCCAGCGGCAAGCTGGTCACCGCTTTCGACCTCTGCCGGGTGTTCGCCATCGGCGCCGACTATGCCCTCTGCGCCCGCAGCTTCATGTTCGCGGTCGGCTGCATCCAATCGCGCAGCTGCCACACCAACAACTGCCCGACCGGGGTGGCGACCCAGGACGGACGCCGCCAGCGAGCCCTGGTGGTGTCGGACAAGGCGCCGCGGGTGGCCAACTTCCACCGCAACACCTTGGGTGCGCTGGCCGGCCTGCTCGGCTCGGCCGGCCTCGGCCATCCCGACGATCTCAAGCCCTGGCACCTACAGATCCGCCACCAGAGCGGCGCCATCCTGCGCGGCGACGACGTCTACCCGCACGTGGCGGCCGGCGCGCTGCTCGAGGGCCGGATCAGCCCCGAGCTTGACCTGGAATGGCGCCGCGCCAGCGCCGGCAGCTTCGAGCCGAACTTCGCCCGCGAACTGGCCGTGGCGCGGCATGAGGTCCAGCCGGCGGCGGCGGGTTAGCTGCTGGTCCCGCGCCCGGATGACCACCCGGCGTTTGCGCTTCCCAATGCGCGTCCGGCGTGTTCAATTTCGTGACAAGTCGGAGGGGGATTACGATGCGTCTGGCGATCTGCGGCCTTGCCGCGCTCATGGCCGTTGCGGCCGGGCCCGTGAAGGCGGCGCCGGCCGATGCGGCGATGGCGACCCTCCAGCGGTTCGCCGACAGCTTCAACAGGGGCGACACCAAGACCGCCGGGGCGCTGCAGGCCGATGACTCGGCGATCGTCGACGAGTTCCCGCCGCACCAATGGCACGGCCCCGGCGCCTTTTCCGCCTGGCTGGGCGACTTCGCCAAGGACGCGGCGGCCAAGGGCGAGAGCGACCAGCACCTGGCCGTGGGCAAGCCCACCCGCGTCGACCTCGACGGCGACACCGCCTATGTCGTCGCCCCGGCCCTGTACACCTTCAAGCAGCACGGCAAGCCGATGGCCGAGTCCGCCCAGATGACCTTCGCCCTGCGCAACGGCGCCTCCGGCTGGAAGATCGCCGCCTGGGCCTTCGCCGGCTCCATCCCCCACGCCGCGGGCGAGCGCTGAGCGATCGAGCGGCTCCAGCGGGCGATGACGGCCTAGGTTGGCGCGTCGCCTAGGCGCTGACCTCGTCGACATAGGCCCAGGTGGCGGCGCCGTCGAAGTGGCGGATCTGGATTGCGTCCCAGTCCAGGTCGTCCATCAGCCGCGCGTTGATCGCCATGCGGTCCTTGGTCCCGTCCAGGCTCTGCCAGTGGGTGACGATCCCGCAGCTGCGGCAGCGATGGAAGGCCAGCATCCGGTCGCCCCAGACATAGGGCTGCGTCGAGCCCGCCCGGGGCATGCCGACCTCGGCCGGGGCGTAATAGGCCCAGCGCGCGCCCAGCCTCCGGCAGATGGAGCAGTTGCACTCGGTGACGCTGTCCGGCGCGCGCGGCGCGGTCAGGCGCACGGCGCCGCAATGGCAGGCGGCTTCGATCATGGGCTTCCTCCCAGAAGCTTTGAACGCCATGGAGGACAAGTGGGGCGGTCTTGTCCAGTGCACAACCTTGACCGTCGACTTCCGCCTTGCCTGACGCGGCGTCCGCCCCGACATTAGGCGTATTCCATCCAGTCCGCCGTTTTCAGGAGCCATTCCCATGCGCAGCCAGGCCATCGTCGAGTTCGGCAAACCGCTCGAGACCGTCGAGACGGAGACGCCGGAGCCGACCGGGAGCGAGGTGCTGATGCGGGTGGAGCACTGCGGCGTCTGCCACAGCGACCTGCACATCCACGAGGGCTCGTTCGATCTGGGCGGCGGCGCCAAGCTGCCGCTGGCCAACCTGAAACTGCCGCATACCCTCGGCCACGAGATCGCCGGCGAGGTGATCGCCGTCGGCCCGGACGTGACCGACGTCAAGGTCGGCGACCACCGCGCGGTCTACCCGTGGATCGGCTGCGGCCAATGTCCGGCCTGCCTGCGCGGCGAGGAGAACTACTGCAACCGCCCGCGCAACCTGGGCTGCTCGGCCGGCTCGCCCGGCGGCTATTCCACCCACGTCCTTGTGCCGCATAGCCGCTATCTGCTGGACTATGGCGACACCCCGCCGGCCTTGGCCGCCACCTACATGTGCTCGGGCCTGACCGCCTATTCAGCGATGAAGAAGGTCGGGGCGCTGGGCCCGAAGGACGAGGTGCTCGTGCTGGGCGCCGGCGGCGTCGGCATGATGGGCATCCAGTTCGCCCGCCATCTGTTCGGCAAGGGGCCGCTGGTCGCCGACATCGACGAGGGGCGCCTGCAGGCCGCGCTCGGCGCCGGGGCCAAGGCCGCCTACAACACCAAGGACCCGGAAGCCGCCAAAAAACTGGTGGCCGACACCGAGGGCGGCGCCTACGCCATCGTCGACTTCGTCGGCTCCGAGGCCAGCTTCGCCTTCGCATCGTCGGCGGTGCGGCGCGGCGGCCGGATCATCATCGTCGGCCTGTTCGGCGGCGCCATGAGCATGCCGCTGCCGATGTTCCCCATGCGCGCGATCAGCATCGGCGGCTCCTATGTCGGCTCGCTGGCGGAGACCGAGGAGATGATGCGGATGGTCCGCGACGGCCAGATCGACCCGATCCCGGTCAAGACCCGCAAGCTCGACGCCGCCAATTCGGTGCTCGACGACCTGCGCAACGGCAAGGTCATCGGCCGCGTGGTGCTGGAGCCGTAAGCCGCGCCCTTGAAATCCGCGCGCCGGTGTCGGATCGCCGCGCGCCGGTTCGTCCTATGGCGGCAACAGCCATGGGAGACCGCCATGAACGACGATGCCGCGATCCGCGCCCTGATCGACCGTTACAGCCAGGCGATCCACGACAAGGACGCCGAGGCGATGGTCGCCTGCTACACCGACGATGCCGTCGGCTACGATCTCGCCCAGCCGCTGGCCGAGGGCCCCGAGACCATGCGAAACCCCGCCGGCATGAGGTCCTGGTTCACCACCTGGGCGACCCCGATCTCGTCGGTCGCCGGCGAGATGACGGTGCGTGTCGGCGGCGACGTCGCCTATGCCTTCACCCTGCGCCACATGACCGGCGTCAAGACCGAGGGGACTGAGGTCGACCTCTGGTTCCGCGCCACCGCCGGCTTCCGTAAGCAGGATGGCGAATGGCGCATCGCCCACATCCACAACTCGGTCCCCTTCGCCATGGACGGCAGCGGCCGGGCGCTGCTGGATCTGAAGCCCTGAGGGTCGCCAGCGCCGGCTTGACCGTGAGCGTCCGGCGCCCTTGGCTGCGGCGATGGCGGACCAACCTTCAGCCCAGCTCAGATCGCGCGCGGCGACCCGGCTCGGCTGGACGCCCGAGGCCTGGCGCGCCGTCGCCGGCGGCTATACCCCGGCCGCCCGCTACCGGGTCTCCGCCGGCGGCCGCAAAGCCTTCGTCAAGGCGGCCACCACGCCGCTGACGGGCGACATGCTGCGCCGCGAGGCCTTCGCCTATCAGCGGGTGCGCGCCGCCTTCATGCCCAAGCTGCTCGGCTGGGAAGACCACCCGACCGAACCGGTGCTGATCATCGAGGACCTGAGCGGCGCGACCTGGCCGCCGCCCTGGGACGCCCGCTGCCTGGACGCGGCGCTCGCCGGGATCGACGCCATGCACCGCACGCCGGCCGACCTGCATCCGATGGCCGAAGCCCACACCAGCGCCAAGCGCGGCTGGGCGACCGTGGCGGAAAACCCGGCGCCGTTCCTGGCCCTCGGAATGGCCTCCAGCGACTGGCTGACCCGCTCGCTGCCGCGGCTGATCGAGGCCGAGGCGCAATGCCGGCTGGACGGGCCGGCGCTGTGCCACTTCGACCTGCGCAGCGACAACATGTGCATCGCCGGCTCCGGCGTGAAGTTCATCGACTGGGCCGAAGCCTGCCTCGGCGACGCCCGCCTGGACCTGGGCTTCTGGCTCCCCAGCCTCGCCTTCGAAGGCGGTCCCAAGCCGCAGGAAATCTTGCCCGACGCCCCCGACGTCGCCGCCTGGGTCTCCGGCTTCTTCGCCGCCCTCGCCGGCCTGCCGGACATCCCGGGCGCCCCCTTCGTCCGCCGGGTGCAGCGCGAGCAGCTGTCGACGGCCTTGCCGTGGGCGGTGGACGCGTTGGGCTTGGGGGAGCTTTAGCCCGCCACCCAGCGGCTGGTCGAGCTCACGGCCCCTGACGCACGAACGAGGCGATAAGGCCGGCGAGCTCGCGCGGGTGCTCAAGCTGCATCAGGTGACCGGCGTCGTCGACCACCACTCGCTTCGAGCCGGGAATCAGCACCTGGGCGGCGCCGGCCATGGCCTGGGAAACTGGGGACACGTACGACTTTCGCTCCGTCGCCGAGACCGGTGGCGGCGCCTGCGCAGCGAAAGTCGTACGTGTCCCCAGTTTCATCCCGCCGGATAGGTCGCGTGCCCTTCGTTCGGCCACAGGAAGTTGGTGTAGGTCACCGTGACGCTGAAATCCAAGGCGCGGACCTGGTGCCACCAGGCCAGCGGGACGAACAGGATCTCGCCGGGCGCCAGCTCCAGGTCGTAGGCGCGCGCGCCGGCCAGCCGCGGATAGAGGCCGGCGTCCAGCGCCGGGGCGTCCAGGTCGGGGATCTGGCTGAACACGTGCTGGTGGTTGTACAGCCGCCCGACCTCGGCCGCTGGCAGCAGCTTGACGTGCTTGCGCCCGACCAGCTGGGCGATGAAGTTGTTGGTCAGGTCGTGGTGCAGCGAGGTCAGGGTGCCGGCCGGCCCGATCCACATCATGCCGCCGGCGGTGGCGGCATCCGGGCCGCGGGTTAGGAACTTGTCCAGCGGCCCCATGTCCTCGGCCAGCGGCGCCAGGGCCGCCTGGTTGGCCGCTGAATTATAGGCGGTGATGTAGGCGTCGTTGCCGGCGCCGGGAGCCGTGATCGCGTCGATGAAGGCGTCGAACGGTCCCTGCCGGCGATGCAGGTCCTTTTCCATCTCGAAGCGGGCATTGGACGCGCGGCCGCCCTGGTATTCGACCATCGCCGCGCCGACCCTGGCCTTCAGGTAATCCGGGGTCCAGCGGCTCAGCGCCGGCCAGTCCTTCATCTCGCCGACCAGGATCACCGGCCGGCCGGCGGCGTAGTAGCGCGCCAGGAACTCATCGCCGCTCAGGCCGGCGCGCCGCTCGATCCCGGCGATGCTCGGGGCCAGGTCGCGCTGCCGCTCCAGGGTCTCCAGCAGCCATTCGCGCTTGGCCAGGGCCAGTTTCAGCGCCGCGATCTCCTCGGCCGCTGCCCGGCTCAGGGGCATGGGCGGCGCCGGCGCGGCGGGCGCCTCGGCGTCGGCGCTCGGCGCCACCGGCGTGGCGGGCGAGGCGGCGCGGTCGAAGGGCTTCAACCGCAGCTTGGACTGGTGGTCGGTGATCAGCACTTCGCCGGCGACGTCCACCCCGCGGTAATAGTGCTTCTGCCAGCGGTCGGCCGGCGCCTTCGGCGGCTCCTGCCGCATGCGGGCATGGAATTCGTCGCGGGCCTGGCTCCAGGCGCGGAAGCGCGCCTCGGTGGCCGGGTCGTCGTCCAGGGGGACGAAGGCCGGCTCGAACGCCTCAACCGCCGCCCGCTCCACCGGGAAGATGAAGCCGAACGGCTCCATCGGCTCGAAGCCGATCCAATGGCCCGGCCGGGTGAACCGCCAGTTCATGGTGAAGGTGAAGGGCGACCAGTCGGTCTCGATGATGCCGGTCAGCGGCGCGACGCCGTCCTTCTGCCGGTTGGGCGAGCCGCCGATCCAGAGGTTCCAGCCGGGCGAGGTGCGGAAGATCGCCTCGACGTGGAAGGTGATCACCCCCTGGCCGAACAGCGACACCGGCGCGCGCTGCGGATTGGCGCCGTCGGCCAGCTCGATCCGGACCGCTTCGACCCCGGCGCCGCCGTCCCAGATCGCCTGGAAGCCGCAGGGGGTGAGGATCTCCCAGCCGTGGGCGTTGGCGATGTTCAGCGGCAGGCAGCGATAGGCGAACGACTCCGGCGTTGAGTCCATCCACGGCCGGGTCGCCGGCGCCGGACGGATCAACGGCGCCCAGCCGGGGTGAAGATAGGCGGTAAGCTCCATGAATCGGCTGCCTCGAACCCGCGTGCCCGGCGAGACTAGGGCCTGTTCACCAAAACCTGCACGCGAAATCCGCCTTGCCGCGTTCGGCGGCGCGCCGGGCGCGTCGGGCGGCGATCAGGGGGATATATCAGGCGAGAGAACGCCTGCTTCTACCCGATCGTCTCGGCGGCCGGGGGCTGCATCGAGGTGATCAGGTCGAGGGGGACCTCGTCGAGCGGCTTCTGGTGCGCCTCGGCGTGGCGGCGGTCGAGCTCCTCGCGGATGCTGGCGTGATTCTGCCGGGTCAGGCTGTAGCGGACCCCCATCGAGAACGGCACGACCAGCAGAAGCGGAACCAGCACCCCGGCGACCAGGCCCAGGCGCATCACCGAATCGGCCGGGAGCGTGTGGGGATTGGCGTGCGCCGGCCAGTGCACCGCCTGGGTCAGCAGGAAGCCGGCGATGATGGCGCCGACCCCGGCGGTCGCCTTGCCGGAAAAGGCCAGGGCGGCGGAAAAGATGCCTTCCTGGCGCCGGCCGGTGCTCAGCTCCTGCACGTCGATGGTGTCGGCCAGCATGGAGACGAACATGATGCCGAGCAGGGTGCCGAGGAAGTTCTTGAAGGTGTCGTTGGCGATCAGGATGACCAGCAGCACGCCCGAGCCGTTGGGCGGCAGGAGGTGCAGCAGGCGAAGGCCGATCACCACCACCCCGTCGATCGCCAGCACCGCGAAGGTCCAGAGCAGCACCGTCTTCTTGTCCAGCAGCCGTCCGAGCAGGCCGAGCGCCGCGAAGGCCAGGATGGCGCCGAAGATGCTGACGCTGAACCATTGCAGCTGTTCCGGGGCCAGGCCCCAGAAATAGGTCGACATGTAGATGCCGAGCGCGTCGGTGGCGCCGGTGACGGCGGCGGTGGTCAGGGCGCCGAAGAACAGGATCAGGAAGTTGCGGTTGACGAAGGTCGAGGAGACGTCGCGCCAGACGCGCAGGAAGCTGAAGCGCGGCGTCGCGTTCACCGGCTGCAGCAGATAGGGGATCTCGCGGCGGGTCAGCTCGGTGGTCAGCAGGATCGCGGCCGCGACGGTCAGGGCGGCGATGGGGCCGAACAAGGCATAGGCGTGCGGGTTCAGCTGGCCGGGGGTGTAGGCCTTGGTGCTGGCGAACACGAAGCGCCAGGTGGTCAGTACGAAAAAAAGCATGCCGATCAGGCCGACGGCGTAACGCCAGGTGACGATGGTGGTGCGCTCGACATAGTCGTCGGAAAACTCGGCGTAGAGCGCCGTCCAGGGCACCACGAAGATGCTCATCGAGACGTGGGTGAAGATCACCGTCACGAACAGCCAGACCAGTAAGAGGTTATGGCTGAGGCCCGGCGGCGGCGAGAAGGCGAGGTAGAGGCCGATCGCGATCGGGGCCGCCGACAGGTACATCAGCAGGTGGCGGCGCCCGAGCCGGCTCTTCAGCCCGTCGGAAAAGGAGCCGATCAGCGGATCGCAGATGGCGTCGATGATCAGGGCGGTGGCGATGACCGCCGAGGCCGCGAAGGCGTTCACCCCCAGCACCTGATTGTAGAAGAACAGCAGGAAGGTCGAGAAGGCGAAGTTCTTGACCGCTTCCGGCAGGGCGCCGATGGCCTGGAACGCCTTGGTGGACACCGGGACCTTGCCCACCCGGGTGCGGGCCCGCTGGTAGGTTTCCTCCGAAGCGCTCAATCCCGTCCCCTTTGGCGGCGTCGCGCTCTGCCGAGTCTTCGTTTGTTTCGCGCGCCCGCCAGGATGGCCATAAGCGGCGGACGGTGTCACCTGAAAGAGCGGTAACAAACGCCGCCGAACCCTCCCCGAACCGTTCGGCTGCCCTTCAGCGGGCGATGACGAGGCTTTATCGGCTCGTCAGGTCGAGCACGCAGGTCTCGCCGAGGGTCGGGCGGGAGACGGCCAGCCTGGCCAGGCTGGGGAAGGGGCCTTTCAGCCGCTCGGCGAAATAGAGGCAGAGCCGCTCCAGGGTCGGGGTCTCGAGGCCCGGCTTGTCGTTGAGCAGGCCGTGGTCGAGTTCGCCGGCCACCGCGCGCAGCGCCGCGTCCAGCGCCGCCAGGTCGGCGACCCAGCCGGAAGGGCCGTCCGCCTCGCCGCGCAGGGTGGCCTCGACCCGGAACGAGTGGCCGTGCAGCCGCCGGTAGGGGCTGTCGGCCGGGCCTTCGTCCAGATAATGCGCCGCATCGAAGCTCGCGGCCTTGCTGATCTCGAACATGCTCATGCGGGCGGGTCTTAGCGCAGTCCCAGATATTTGTGGGTTTGCAGGCTTAGACGCCAGCGCGGGTGGGAAAGACAATAGGCGATGGCCGCGCTTGTGTTGGCTTCGCGGTCCGGCCCGTCCATCGGCTGCAGCGAAAACCGCTCGAAGGCCAGGATCTCGTACCGGGCCGGATCGACCCCCGGCTGCGGATAGACCAGCTTCAGCTCCTGGCCGGCGGTCTGGGCGAGCGGGGCGTCGGCCTTGGGGCTGACGCAGATCCAGTCGAGGCCGTCTGGCGCCGCGATCGTGCCGTTGGTCTCGACGGCGATGGAGAACCCCTCGGCGTGCAGCGCCTCGATCAGGGCTGCGTCGAGCTGCAAAAGCGGCTCGCCGCCGGTGCAGACCACCAGCCGGTTCTGCGGCTCGCCGCCCCAGCAGGCGGCGATGGCCTGGGCCAGCGCGGGGGCGTCGGCGAACCGCCCGCCGCCGGTCCCGTCGACGCCGACGAAGTCCGTGTCGCAGAAGTTGCACACCGCCTGGGCCCGGTCCTGCTCGCGGCCGCTCCACAGGTTGCAGCCGGCGAAACGGCAGAACACCGCCGTTCGCCCGGCCTGGCCGCCTTCGCCCTGCAGGGTCAGGAAGATCTCCTTGACGGCGTAGGTCATGGGCTCAGCGCCGCCCGGCCGCCCGCCACCCATTCGTCCCAGCCCTTGGCGCGCAGCGCGCAGGCCGGGCAGTGGCCGCAGCCGCCCCCCCAGTCGTGCGGCGTACGCTCGTTGAGATAGCAAGTGTGGCTGTCGCTGACGATCAGCTCGACCAGCGGCTCGCCGCCAAGCGATTTGGCCAGGCCCCAGGTCTGCGCCTTCGTCAGCCGCATCAGCGGCGTCTCGATCGCGAAATCCCTGGCCATGCCCAGGTTCAGCGTCGTCTGCAGCGCGTCCAGCGTATCGCGCCGGCAGTCCGGATAGCCCGAATAGTCGGTCTCGCACATGCCGCCGACCAAGGCGCCGAGGCCGCGCCGGTCGGCCAGGGCCGCGGCATAGACCAGGAAGACGAGGTTGCGGCCGGGGACGAAGGTCGACGGCAGGCCGCGGTCAGTGGTCTCGATCGCCCGCTCGGCGGTCATCGCCGACTCGCCGATCGCGCCAAACGCCCGCAGATTCAACCTGTGATCGGGCCCCAGCCGCTCGCTCCAGGCGGGCGCCAGCCTGGCGATCCCGCGCCGCACCACCCGCCGCGCCTTCAGTTCCGCGGCGTGCCGTTGGCCGTAGTCGAAGCCGACCGTCTCCACCCGCGCATAGCGATCAAGCGCCCAGGCCAGGCAGACAGCCGAATCCTGGCCTCCGGACAGGAGCACCAGGGCGGCGTCGGCAGGGGGGATCTGGTCGGGCATGCGGGCGGAAAGGCGTTGTCATCCAGAGGCTTGGCGAGGTCGAGCGGTCTAGCGCGAGCTGGCGGCGGTGGCAAAGCTCAAAGCAAAGGCGTGTGGCGCGGCCTATTCAATCGGCTGGGCTAGCCTGATCTGTAGAGCTCAGTCAAATACCCGTGTTCGATGAAGTCGTCCGGCTCATATTATGCGATAGTTGAGTACCCGTAGCTTAGCATTGGTTGTTTTCAGGCGCCCGTGCGTCTTAACGACTTTGCAAGCGAAAGTTGGGCATGGTGAACTTCCAACAGCGTCGTCGTGCCCATGTCGAGTCTTACAGGCCTGATCGAATACGTCCATCCGATCGATCCGACCAGCCTTTGCGGGACGGTGCTCGACCGGATTCTGGACACGCCAGGCTGCGATCTATTGGCGGTGGTCTCCAAAGGCCGCCCGGTCGGCGTCATCGCCCGCGGCGCCGTTCGCGCCCAGCACGCCGGGCTGCGCGTCGCCGACCTGATGAGCCCGGCCCTGACCGTCGGCGCGGAAATGAGCGTCGACGAGGCCTGCGCCCTGCTGATGGCCCATATCGAGCCCGCCGCCGGCCTGGTGGTGGTCGAGCGCGGCCTCTACCGCGGCGTGGTCTCCACCCGCGCGCTCCTGCGCCGCCACGGGGACGATCACAGCGCCGCGGCCATGAACCGCCGTTTCGTCGAGATGCTCAATCACGAGATGCGCACCCCCATGAACGGGGTGATCGCGGTCGCCGATCTGCTGCAGCGCCAGCCGCTGACCGCCGACGCCCAGGCCTTCGTGCGCACCATCCTTGAGTCCAGCCAGGCCACCTTGCGCACCCTGAACGACGCGCTGGAGTTGTGCCGCGCCGAGGCCGGCGAGATGGCGCTGGAGATGCAGCCGGCGGGGCTGCGCGAGCTGATGGACGGCCTGCAGTCGAGCTGGCAGACGCGCGCGGCCCAGGACGGGGTGACCCTGCTGGTCGGCTATGACGGGCCGCCCGACCTCAGCGCCATGATCGACGCGGCCCGGGTGCAGCAGCTGTTCGACGTGCTGGTCGACAGCGCCCTTTCGCTCAACCGGCAGGGCGCGGTGGAGGCCAGCCTGCAGGCCGAGCGCACGTCGGAGGGCCTGCGCCTGACGGGCCGGGTCTGCGACACCGGCGGCGGCCTCTCCGCCGAGGGGGTGGCCATGGCCTTCGCCGATCCGACGGTCCAGGCCGACGCCTCCGGCCTGCAGGCCAGGCTGGCGCTCAGCCTCTGCCGTCGGCTGGTCGAGCGGATGGGCGGCGAAATCCGCGCCGACGCCAATCCGGGGGCGGGGGTCACCATCGTCTTCAGTCTGCTGGCCCAGGAAGCCAACACCGCCGAGGACCAGGACCTGAACAGCGTCCTGAAGCGGCCGGCCCACGTGCTGGTGGTCGACGACAACGCCACCAACCGCATGGTGGCCGAGGCCCTGTGCGAGATGTTCGAATGCACCTGCGAGTGCGTCGAGGACGGCGCCGAGGCGGTCGAGGCCGCCCGCACCGCCCGCTTCGACCTGATCCTGATGGACATCCGCATGCCGCGCATGGACGGCCTCGAGGCCACTCGCGCCATCCGCGCCATGCCCGGCGCCGCCGGCGCGGTGCCGATCATCGCGCTGACCGCCAACGCCGATCCGGAGGACGCCCAGTCCTATCTCGACAGCGGCATGCAGTGCGTCGTGGAAAAGCCGATCAAGCCGGAAAAGCTGCTGATCGCCATGAACGCCGCCCTGCCCGAAGTCCTCGGCCGCGCGGCGGCTTAAGGCGCCCCCAAAGCAAGCTGATCCGCTTCTGACCCGCCCGCGGAAGCGGGGCCAGGATTTTACCGCCAAGGACGCCAAGTTCGCCAAGAAGAGACAAGGTCAGCACGGCCCATTGGCGATCTTGGCGGTGAGCCTTCGGACTCGCGGCTGCGACGCACCCAGCAGAGCAAGCCTGGGTCCCCGCGTTCACGGGGATGAACGGTTTTTGGGTCCAGGCTCAGGCGGCCAGGGCGCCGGCGAGCGCCTTGCCGAGGATCATGTCGGCGGCCTTTTCGGCGATCATGATGGTCTGGGCGTTGGTGTTGCCCGACGAGTTGCGCGGCATGATCGACGCGTCGACCACGCGCAGGCCCTCGACCCCGTGCACGCGCAGCTGCGGGTCGACCACGGCCATCGGGTCGTGGCCCATCTCGCAGGTCCCGACCGCATGATAGAGCGTCGCCCCGGCGATGCCCG
>DATAYM010000055.1:0-42992 GCA_036272595.1 Caulobacteraceae bacterium | reverse complement strand
CGAACTGTTCCGGTCTGTGGACAAGGAGATCTACGGCCAGGTCGACGGCAAGTACGAGTTCGCCGACGAGGGCGTTTTCAAGGACATCGCGTTCGGCTTCCACGCCTCGCAGCATACCCGGCAGGTGGACGGCTGGGATCGCGGCTGCACCCTGGGCGCCAACGGCGCCTGCTACGGCTCGCCGACCATGCCGTTCGCGGCCACCAACCCGACCCCCTATCCCGCGGGCTACACCGCCGGCGCGCTCGGCATACCGGGCCTGCTGATCCCGATCGCCGGCAATCCCTCGACCATCGGATCGATCATCGACGCCATCCCAGGCGGCGTCCGGGGGTCGGCGGCGGTGACCCATCAGCCGCAGAACTACTACTGGCTGGCCTCGTTCAAGGTGCATGAGGACGACTATGCCGGTTATCTCATGGCCAAGCTGGAAGGCGAGAACTGGCGCGGCAATGTCGGCGTGAGGATCGTCGACACCGACGAGAATGCCTTCGTCAACACGCCAGGCAGTCCGCCCATAGGGAACAACTCGCCAGTCATCACCAGCTCGGCCTTTGGGCCCTACTATATCAACCACGTCACCCACAATTACCTGGATGTCCTGCCCAGCCTGAACTTCACCTACGACATACAGAAGGATCTCTTCCTGCGGCTCTCGGCGGCTGAGACCATGTCGCGCCCGGACTACAGCGCCTTGGGCGGCACGGTGTCGCTGACCGACCTCACCCAAACCGGCAACGCCGGCAACGCCAACCTGAAGCCGGTCAAGGCCGGGGTCTTCGACGCGGCGCTCGAGTGGTATTACGCGCCTTCGTCGATCGCGACCGTCAGCCTCTTCTATGACGACCTGACCTCCTACGTCGCCTATGGCAACTATACCGGCACCTTCCTCGACCAGCTGAAGACGGGCATGGGGGCTCCGGTCTACGAGCCCTATGTCATCTCCGCGCCGATCAATTCCTCGGGCGAGCTGGAAGGCGTCGAGCTGCAGGTGCAGCAGCCGCTGGCCTACGGCTTCGGCTTCCAGGCCAATTTCACCTATATCGACGGCCACGATAAAAACGGCAACGCCCTGGTCGGCACCTCGAAATACACCGCCAACGTGGTCGGCTATTTCGAGGATCAGTGGGTCAGCGTGCGCCTGGCCTATACCTACCGCTCGGCCTATTTTGTCGGGCTGGATCGCAGTTCGATCGAGAACGAGGCCGGCAACGGCCAGCTCGACGCCTCGGCCAACTTCAACGTCACCAAGAACGTCACCCTGTCGGTCGACGCCCTGAACATCACCAACAGCCTGCTGAAATACTACGCCGCCAATCCGACCCAGGTGCGCGCCGTCTACGAGAACGGCACCCAGGTCTATGCCGGCATCCACGTGAAGTTCTGATCGTCATCGGTGGCGGCGCGAACCCGCGCCGTCGCCCCTTCTCCCCCATACCTTCGCGGAGCGGCGACCCCGGTCCGCGAATTTTTTTGCCCCGGACAGAAACGGCCAGAGCATAGTCGGGCCATGGCGGAAAAGGGTGTGATGGCTGCCGACGCCCAGGCGATGCTGAAAGAGGCGCTTGGCCTGATGGCCGCCGACCCGGCGCGCGCCGAGGGCCTGGCGCGCCAGGCCCTGGCCGCCGCGCCGGACAGTCCGGACGCGCAGGTGGTGGTGGGCACGGCGCTGCGCCTGCAAGGCCGGCTCGAGCCGGCGCGATCGATCCTGCAGCCCTTGGCCACGGCGCATCCGGGGTCCTGGATCGCCCAGTTCGAACTGGCCCGGACCCTGTTCGCCCTCGGCCTGACCCAGGCGGCCGGCGGTCCCCTGGCCAAGGCGCTGGCCCTCAATCCGGGCCTCGCCGCCGGTTGGCGGCTAGCCGGCGACATCGCGCTTTTCTCCGGCCGGGTCGCCGCCGCCCAGACCGCCTATGATCACTTCGTCTGGGCCCGGATCGCCGATCCGCGCCTGCAGGGGCCGGCAGAAGCCCTGGCCGAGGGCCGCGTGGATGCGGCCGAGCGGCAGCTGCGCGCCGTCCTCGCCACCGATCCCCACGCCCTGGCCGCCGGCCACCTGCTGGCCGAGGTGCTGGCCCGCCGCGGCCGCCTGGCCGACGCCGAAGGGCTGCTCGCCCAATGCCTGGAACGCGCGCCGGACTTCGACCTGGCGCGGGCCTCCTACGCCGCGATGCTCATGCGCGCCGGCAAGACGGCCCAGGCCCTGGCCCAGCTCGAGCGGCTGCTGGCCCGCGATCCGAACGACAGCCGCGGTCGGATCATGCGCGCCGCCGCGCTGACCGAACTCGGTGACTACGCCGCCGCCGCCGAGGCCATGGCCGCCCTGCTCGAGATCTTTCCCGACCAGCCGCACGGATGGCTGCTGCATGGTAACGGCCTGCGCACCCTCGGCCGCATCGACGAGGCTGTCGCCGCCTACCGCACGGTCCTCGCGCTCGATCCCGATCGCACCGAAGCCTGGTGGGCGCTGGCCAATCTGAAGACCTACCGGTTCGCGCCCGAAGCCCGCACGGCGGTCGCGGCGAAGCTCGCCGATCCCGCTCTCGGTGCGGAAGATCGCAGCAACCTGCACTTCACCTTGGGCAAGGCCGAGGAGGACGACGGCCGCTTCGCCGAAGCCTTCGACCACTATGTGCGCGGCAATGCGATCCAGCACGGCCTGCGCGCCTATGACCCCGACCGCGTCACCGGCTTCGTCCGACGGTCGAAAGCTCTGTTCACGTCCGATTTCTTCACCAGGCGGACCGGGTGGGGAGACGATGCGCCGGACCCGATCTTCATCGTCGGCCTGCCGCGTTCCGGCTCGACCCTGGTCGACCAGATCCTGGCCAGCCATCCGGCGGTCGAGGGCACGCGCGAACTGCGGGATATCCAGGTTATCGCCGACTGGATCGCCCTGCGGCCCTCGGCCTATCCGGAGCATTTCGCGGCCATCCCCGAAAGCCTCGCCGCCAGGCTCGGCCGCGACTATCTGGACTGGGCCGCGCCCTTGCGGAAGCTCGGCCGGCCGCGCTTCACCGACAAGGCGCCCTGGAACTTCCTGCACATCGGCCTGATTCAGCTGATCCTGCCCAACGCCAGGATCGTCGATGTGCGCCGCCATCCGCTGGCCTGCTGCTTTTCAGCCTTCACGCAGCACTTCGCCCAGGGCTGGGACTTCGCCTACGACCTGACCGATCTTGGCCGCTACTACGCCGACTATGTGGATCTGATGGCCCATTTCGACGCCGTGCTGCCCGGCCGGGTGCATCGGGTGATCTACGAGGCGCTGGTGGCGGACGCCGAGACCGAGACCCGCCGGCTGCTGGACCATCTCCGCCTGCCGTTCGATCCAGCCTGCCTGCGGTTCTTTGAAAATCCCCGCGCCGTGGCGACGCCCAGCTCCGAGCAGGTGCGTCGGCCGATCTTCACCGACGCGCTCGACCATTGGCGCGGCTTCGAGCCCTGGCTGGAGCCGCTGAAAGCGGCGCTCGGCCCGGTGCTGGACGCCTATCCGGCGGCTCCGTAGCCGAACCGCTCGATCCACGGCGCCAGCGTCGGCATGATCGGCGCCAGCTCCGACTCATAGGCGCGCCAGCGGCCGAGGCCGCGGCGGTTCAGCCCGGCGCGCACCTGATCGGCGCTGGGGGTGCGGATGCTGCGGCCCGCGGCCGTCCGCCCGACGTCGGCCATGGCCGGGTCGATGCCGAGACCGAGGAAGGCGCAGAGGCCGGCCAGTTCGGCGTCGAACCGTTCGACCAGCGCCTCATGCCGCGTTTCGTACAGATCCAGCGGCAGGACGCCGCGATAGACCCCGGCCATCGTCATGCAGGCCGCGTAGCAGGCGGCCGTCGTCTGCAGGCTGGTGAACTCGTAGGTCATGGCGTTCATCTGGAAATTGTTGCGCAGGCAGCTCAGCACCACATCGCGCGGGTCGCGGATCGCGAACAGCACCCTGGCGGCCGGGAACAGCCTGGCGATCAGCGGCAGGTAGAGCGTCCCCGCCGGCGCCTTGTCGAGGAAGACCCGGCCGCCGGCGTCGACGCCCCGCGCCGCCACCTCGGCCCAGTAGCGCGCGCGCCATCGATCCGCCTCCGCGGCGGGAAGCCTCGCCAGTCGCTGGAGCCCCTCCGGTGCGCGAAGGAACTCGGCGTAGGCGCCCGCCAGGGTCGGGGCCTCTTCCAGCGTCCGCACCTCGGGATGGCCGGCCAGCAGCTGTTCCAGCAGCGTGGTGCCCGAGCGTGGGAAGCCGACCAGGAAGACGTGGGTCCGCGCTTCGCCGGCGATGGGCGCCGCGGCCGGCGTGGCGCGCCAGGCGTCGGGGTCGGTGGTCCGGAACCAGGCCGCCAGCCGGTTCAGCTTGTCGGTCTCGGCTTCGCGCCCCGCCGCTCGTCCGGCATGGAGCCGGCCCTGGATCGCCTTGCCGTCGACCGCGTCGCGAAACGCCTCGGCGGTGCGGCCGAGCCCGTCCAGCGCCTCGGCCCGCAGCAGCAGCGCCTCGGCGCGCTGCTCGGGGTTCAGCCCGGCGTTCGCCGCCAGCCGCGCCGCGCCCGCCTCGGCCGCCGCCAGGTCGCCGCGGCCAAGGGCGATGCGCGCGGCGAGCCAGCCTGCGTCCGGGCGATCCGCGCCCAGCCTCGCCAGCCGCGCCGCCAGGGTGTCGGCCTCGTCCCAGTCACCGGTCTCGACGGCCAGTCGCGCCAGGCTGAACAGCGCTTCGACGCGGGCAGGATCGACGTCCAGCACACGGCGATACAGCACCCGCGCTTCGTCGAACCGGCCCTGCTGCTGGCGCGCCATGGCCACCAGCTGGAGGGGCAGGGGGTGCTGCAGTCCCTCCGCCACCGCCGCCTCGGCCAAGGCCAGCGCCTCGCCGCCGCGGCCGGCGCGCAGGGCGGCGATCAGGGCGTCCAGCCGCTCCTGGTCCTTCGTCTGGTCACGGATGTTCGCCGGCATCGGCGGGTCCTTTGGCGAGGCGTCGCAAAAGCCTAGCGGTTCTGCGTCATCCGCGCCAAGCTGTCGAACCAATTTAGGACCAATTGGCGGAAAATAGCACAATTGGTGTTGCTTTGGGCTTGCAATAAGCTGCGGTTTGATGACACGCTCGGCCCATCCTCCGGGCCCGCTACGCGGCTCGCGCATCGGGCTTCCGGATGGGTCGCCCTCCTTCAACTGGTCCGGGTGAGCCATCACCCGGACCGTTTTCGACCGGACTCGCCGCGCCAAGGCGAGGGTCTTGTGGCAGGGTGGCCGGCGGGGCGTTCATATCGATGCAGACCAGGCCGCCGTTCCCCGATCGTCTCTCCCGCTGGATCGCGGCGGTGCTGGCCTTCGGGCTTGGCCTCTGGGCCATCCCGGCCGCCGCGGCGCCGGCCATCATCCCGGCGCCGAAGTCGATGACCGTGCGCGCCCACGCGGATCCGGTCCGCATCGCCGACGGGACCCCGATCGTCGTCGCCGCCGACGACGCCGAGGCCCTGCAGGTCGCCGGCTATCTCCACGACCTGGCAGCCCGCGCGCGCGGGCTGGATCTGCCGGTCCGCTCGGGCGCCGGCGCCCGGCCCGGCGAGACGGCGATTGTGCTGGCGCGGCGTGGCCGCCGGCGGGGAAGCGAAGAGGCCTATGACCTCAGCGTCTCGCCCGGCCGCATCGCTGTCACCGCCGCCGCCGCGCCGGGGCTCTTCTATGGGGCGACCACGCTCTGGCAGTTGCTGACGCCGGACGCCGCCCAAGGCGCCGTCGCCGTGCCGCAACTGTGCATCCACGACGCGCCGCGCTTCCGTTGGCGCGGCCTGTTGCTGGACTCCGCCCGCCACTACCAGTCGCCCGCGTTCATCGAGCAGCTGATCGACTGGATGGCGCTGCACAAGCTGAACGTGCTGCACTGGCATCTGACCGACGACCAGGGCTGGCGGCTTCAGATCAAGGCCTGGCCGAAACTGACCGAGGTCGGCGCGTGGCGGGTTCCCGCCGGCGAAGCCGCCGCCCATGATATCGATCCGGCCACCGGCAAGCCGCGCCTCTACGGCGGCTTCTACACCCAGGACCAGGCCCGGGCGATCGTCGCCTACGCCGCCGCGCGCCATGTCGCCATCGTGCCGGAGATCGACATGCCGGGCCACGCCCTGGCGGCCATATTGAGCTATCCGGAGCTGGGCTCCGACGGTCCCGGCGACCCCGCCATCGAGAGCGACTGGGGCGTCTTCCCCTACATCTACAACGTCGACGACCACACCTTCGCGGTGCTCGACGAGGTGTTGGGCGAGGTGATGGCGGTCTTCCCCGGCCGCTACATCCATATCGGCGGCGACGAAGCGCGGAAGGAGCAGTGGAAGGCCTCGCCGCAGATCCGGGCGAAGATGCGGGCGCTGGGGATCAGGCGCGAAGAAGCGCTGCAGAGCTATTTCATGCGGCGGATCGAGGCCTTCGTGAATGCTCATGGGCGCCGCGTGGTCGGCTGGGACGAGATCCTGAAAGGCGGGCTGCCGCCGACGGCGACGGTGATGTCCTGGAATGGGATCGACGGCGCGACCGCCGCGGCCAGGGCCGGCCATGACGCCATCCTCTCCCCATCGCCGGGCCTCTATCTCGATCATCGCCAGAGCGACCTGGCCGACCAGCCGCCGGGCCGCGCCGATGTGACCGGTCTGCGCGACGTCTACGCGTTCGAACCCGTCCCGCCGCACCTGACGCCAAGGCAGCGCCGCCATATCCTCGGCCTGCAGGGCAATCTGTGGACGGAGCATGTCCGCACCGAGGATCGCGTCCAGGCCATGGCCTTCCCGCGCGAGGCGGCGGTGGCCGAGGTCGGCTGGTCGCCGCGCACGAGGCGCGACTGGAACGACTTCGCCGCCCGCCTGCCGGCGATGTTCGGTCGCTACCGGGCGCTGGGCCTGAAGGCCGACGACGCGGCGCTGGAGGTGCGCGTCGACGATCACTTCAACGCTGCCGACAACCAGGTCGCCGTGGCCCTCTCCACCGAGATCGGCCAGGGGGAGATCCGCTACACCACCGACGGTTCCGATCCGACGGCCGCTTCGCCCGCCTATGATCTGCCGCTTACGCTTGCGCTGCCGACCACCCTGAAGGCGGCGGCGTTCAGGGACGCAGAAGCCATCTCGCCGATCGCCGAACGCCGCTTCGACCCCCTCAGCGTGCGCCACAGGGTCAGCCAGGACCTCGCATTGTGCACCGACAAGGTCGGGCTCAATCTCGAGGCCGACTGGCCCATCGACGGTCCGCGTCCGATCTTCCTGGTCGACATCATGAACCCCTGCTGGATGTACAAGGCCGCCGACCTGACCGGGATCACCGCGCTGCAGGTCGCCGTGGGCCGCATCCCGTTCAACTTCCAGCTCGGCAAGGACCGCGCAAAGATCGTCCTTCGCCCGCCGGCGACGCCGGACGGCGAGCTGGAGGTGCGGGCGGACGGCTGCGAGGGGGCGCCGATCGCCGTCCTGCCGCTGGCCCCCGCCGCCGGCCGTCCTGGCCTGACCACCCTGACCGGCGCCCTGCCGCCGGCGAGCGGCGCCCACGACCTCTGTTTCACCTTCACCGCCAGGAGGCTCGATCCCATGTGGGTGATCGAGTCCGTCCAACTCGTTCCGGCGGGGACGTAAGGGTGACGCGGTTGATCCTCGCCGCCCCCATGCGGGGTTGGGTGGCGCCGTTGGACGAGGCGCCGGACCCGGTGTTCGCGCAGCGGATGCTGGGCGACGGCGTCGCCATCGACCCCACCGGCTCGTCCCTGCACGCGCCCTGCGCCGGCCGCATGCTCAGCGTCCATCCCGCGCGCCACGCCGTCTCCCTGCGGGCCGAAAACGGCGCCGAGATCCTGCTGCATATCGGCCTCGACACGGTGGAGCTGGACGGGGAGGGGTTCCAGGTCCACGTCAGCGACGGCGAGAGCGTGGCGGCCGGCGATCTCTTGGTCAGTTTCGACATCGACCTCCTGGCGCGGCGGGCGAAGAGCCTGCTCACCCCCGTCGTCATCACCAATGGCGAGGCCTTCGCCATCACCGGCCGGGTGCAGGACCGCGAACTGGATGTCGGCGATTTCCTGATGGAGATCAGCCCGACGGAGACCGCGGCCCAGCCGACGCCCGACGCGGCCGCCAGCGCCACGCGCATCCTGGTCGCGGCCTTGGCCCACGGCATTCATGCCCGGCCGGCGGCGGTGATCGCCGCCGAGGCCAAGCGCCACGCCGCCGAGATCGGGGTCCTGGCGAACGGTCGCCGCGCCAACGCCAAGAGCCCGGTGGCGCTGATGGCCCTGGCCATCCGCTTCGGCGACCAGATCACTCTGAGCGCGTCGGGCGCCGACGCCGAGGCCGCCGTCGCCGCCCTGGCCGCCCTGATCGCCAGCGGGCTGGGCGAGGCCGCGGCGCCCGCGGCCGCGGCTCCGCCTTCCCCCGCGCCGCTCCAGGCCGAGCCTGTCCGGGCCGACGGCTCGCCGTTCAGGCTGAAGGGCGTCGCCGCAGCGCCTGGCCTGGCCGTCGGCGTCGCGGTGCAGCTGGTCGCCGCCGCCGTCGCGGTGGACGAGCACAGCCGTGGCGCCGCGCCCGAAAACGCCGCTCTCGATGCGGCCATCGCGACCGTCCGCGCCGCGATCGAGGGCCGCGCCGACGGCGGCTCGCGCGAGCGCCGCGCCATCCTCGGCGCCCATCTGGCCTTCCTGGACGATCCGGAGCTGATCGCCGCCGCGCGCGAGGCCATCCAGGCCGGCAAGAGCGCCGGCATGGCCTGGCGAAGCGCCATCGGCCTCTATGTCGACATGCTCAGGGCCTCGCCCGACCGCCGGCTGGCCGCCCGCGCCGACGACCTCGCCGACCTGGAGCGCCAAGTGCTGATGGCGCTGGCCGGCGCGGACCGCCAGCCGCTCGCCCTGCCCGAAGCGGCCATCCTGCTGGCCGACGACATCCTGCCCTCCGAGCTGCTGGCCCTGGACGCCGGCCGCATCGCCGGCCTTTGCCTGGCGCGCGGGGGGCCGACCTCGCACGTCGCCATCCTCGCCGCCGCCATGAACGTCCCGGCCCTGGTGGCGGCCGGCGCCGGCGTGACGGCGATCAAGGACGGGACGCCGCTGATCCTCGACGCCGACAAGGCCGCGCTGGAGATCGCCCCCGACGCCGGGGCGCTCGACGTCGCCGGCGCCCGCATCGAGGCGCGCCGCGCGCGCAAGGCGCTGGCCCAGGCGGCCGCCTTCGCCGAATGCCGCACGGCGGACGGCGTCCGCATCGAGGTGTTCGCCAATGTCGGCTCGCTCGCCGACGCCGAGGCCGCCACGGCGGCCGGCGCGGAGGGCTGCGGGCTCTTGCGCACCGAGTTCCTCTTCCTCGACCGCCCGTCGCCGCCGACCGAGGACGAGCAGGCCGCGCAGTACCAGGCCATCGCCACGGCTCTCGGCGGCCGGCCGCTGATCGTCCGCACCCTCGATGTCGGCGGCGACAAGGCGGTGGACTACCTGCCGATCCCGGCGGAGGAGAACCCCGCCCTCGGCCTGCGCGGCGTGCGGGTCAGCCTCTGGCGGCCGGAGTTGCTGCGCCAGCAGGTGCGCGCCGTCCTGCGGGTGCGGCCCCATGGCCAGTGCCGCATCATGGTCCCCATGGTGGCCAGCCTGGACGAACTCGAGGCCGTGCGCGCGGTGGTCGAGGCCGCGCGGGCCGAGTTGGGCTACGCCGAGGCTGTCGAGGTCGGGGTGATGATCGAGACCCCGGCGGCGGCCGTCACCGCCGATTTCATTGCGTCGGCGGCCGACTTCCTCTCCATCGGCACCAACGACCTGACCCAGTACGCCCTGGCCATGGACCGCGGCAATCCGGCCCTGGCCGCCCAGGTCGACGGCCTGCACCCTGCGGTGCTGCGGCTGGTCGCCCAGGCGGCGGCCGGCGCCGGCGAGCACGACCGGCCGCTCGGCGTCTGCGGCGGCCTCGCCTCCGATCTCGCCGCCGCGCCGATCCTGCTCGGCCTCGGCGTCACCGAGCTTTCGGCCACGCCGGCGATCGTCGCCGAGCTCAAGGGCCTGGTCCGCACCCTGACCATGCCCGCCTGCCGCGAGCTGGCGCGCGCCGCCCTCGACCTGACCTCGGCCGCCGAGGTGCGCGGCCTCGCGGCCGCCTTTCAAGCCGCCCTCCCGGGAGCCAGCCCATGACCTCGCCGCCGCCATTCCGGCTGTCGCTGTCGTCCCTGCAGCCGCTCGGCCGCGCGCTGATGCTGCCGATCGCCGTCCTGCCCGCCGCCGGCCTGATGCTCCGGCTTGGCCAGCCGGACCTGCTCAACATCCCGTTCGTGGCCGCCGCCGGCGACGCCATCTTCCACAATCTCGGTCTGTTGTTCGCCATCGGCGTCGCGGTCGGCTTCGCCAAGGACGGCAACGGCGCCGCGGGACTGGCCGGCGTGGTCTGCTTCCTGGTCGCCACCAACGGCGCCGAGGCCCTGATCACCGCCCCGCCCGAGGCGCTGGCCGGCTTGGCCGGCAAGGCCCGCGACCTGGGCGCCGCGGCCTTCAAGGCCGCGGCCCTGTTCAAGCTCAGCGTGCCGCTGGGCATCCTCTCCGGCCTGATCGCCGGCGACTTCTACAACCGCTTCGGCAACCTGAAGCTGCCCGACTTCCTGGCCTTTTTCGGCGGCCGGCGCTTCGTGCCTATCGTCTCCGGCGCGGCGGGGCTTGTGCTGGCGCTGATCTTCGGCCTTGGCTGGACCTCGCTCGACCAGGGCATCGACGCCCTCAGCCGCGCCATCGTCGGCGCCGGGCCCTTCGGCCTTTTCGTCTACGGCCTGCTCAACCGGCTGCTGATCGTCACCGGCCTGCACCACATCCTGAACAACATCGCCTGGTTCATCGTCGGCGACTATCACGGCGCCACCGGCGACCTGAACCGCTTCTTCGCCGGCGACCCTACCGCCGGCGCCTTCATGTCCGGCTTCTTCCCGGTGATGATGTTCGGCCTGCCCGCCGCGTGCCTGGCCATGTTCACCACCGCCCGGCCGGAGCGTAAGGCGGCGGTCGGCGGCATGCTGCTGTCGCTGGCCCTGACCAGCTTCCTGACCGGCGTCACCGAGCCGATCGAGTTCACCTTCATGTTCCTGGCGCCCTGGCTCTACGCCCTGCACGCGGTGCTGACCGGAGCCTCGATGGTGATCATGGACCTGCTGCGCGTGAAGCTGGGCTTCGGCTTTTCGGCCGGCCTGTTCGACTATGTGCTGAACTTTGGCAAGGCGACCCGGCCGCTGCTGCTGATCCCGGTCGGGCTGGTCTATTTCGGCCTCTATTACGGCCTCTTCCGCTTCTTCATCCTGCGCTTCGACCTGAAGACCCCCGGCCGCGAGCCAGACGAGGAGATCGCGGCCGCGCCCATGACCGGCGAAGCCGATCGCGCCCGGGCCTATGTCGCGGCGCTCGGCGGCGCCGCCAACCTGGTCTCGGTAGACGCCTGCACCACGCGCCTGAGGCTGGTCGTGACCAACCAGGCCGGGGTGGACGAGCCGGCCCTGAAGCGGCTCGGCGCGCGCGGCCTGGTCCGCCCGTCACCGCGCGACCTGCAGGTAGTGCTGGGCCCGATCGCCGACCAGGTCGCCCGCGAGATGAAGGCCAGCCTCGCCGGCTCGGAGCGTCCGACGCCTGCGCCGGTCCTCACCGCGCCGCCGCCGCCGGCCGCCGCGCCCATGCCCCACGCCGACGCCGCGGCGGTGCTGGCGGCCCTGGGCGGCCAGGCCAATGTGCGCGAGGTGGCGACCTGCTCCAGCCGCCTGCGCATCGACGTGGCCGACGCCGTCCGGGTCGACGAGGCCGCCTTGCGCGCCCTCGGTGTCCGCGGCGTGGTCAAGCCGAGCGCCTCCAGCGTCCAGGTCGTCGTCGGTCCTTCGGCCGAAGCCCTGGCGTCCGACCTGAAAGGACTGCTGCCGGCCTAAGGCGCCCCGCCGCGGCCCGCCGCTTCGCGTCGGCGCTGCAGGGCTTCGCGGACCTCGTCGTGCTCGCGCTTGCCGCGCCGGTAGCTCATCAGGGTGATCGTCGAAAAGGCTGTCAGCACCGACGCACCCGGCCCGTAGGCCAGGCCGAGGTCGCGGATGGTGTGCGCCGGAATGGCCACATGGGCGCCGAGGTTTCCGACCCCGTGCGGGAAGCCGATCAGGTCGAGCACCACCCCGGCGATCAGGGCCCCGATGCCGCTGGAGGCCTTGGCCGACAGGGTGATGCCGGCGAAATAGAGGCCCTCGCGCCGGGCGCCGAACAGGTGCTCGTGCTCGTCGGCGGCGTCGGCCATCATCGACTGGAAGCCGATGGTCGCGATGCTGCCGCCGAGCCCGCCCAGCGCCGAGGCGATCATCAGCGTGATCACCACCCCGCCCTTCGGGATCAGCCCGCCAAGCTGCAGCAGCACCGGAGTCAGCTGGCAAAGGCCGATGAGGGCCAGGCCGAGCACCGCGACCACCCGCTTCTCCAGCGTCCGCGCCATGGCCGCGGCGACGAACACCCCGGCCAGCACGCCGACGCTGGCGCTGAGGGTGATGACCAGGATGGCCGGGGTCGGCAGCTTCCAGAAATAGGTGTTGGCGTGCAGGCCGAGAGCGCCGGCCGCGCCGAGGGCGACGAACAGGATCAGGCAGGCGGCGAACAGGATGCGGAAGGAGCGGTTGCGGAACACCTCCGCGACCTCGATGGCCAGCCGGCCGATCGCCGCGCCGCCCTGGGGAGCGCTGGCCGTGTGCAGCCGGCCGCGCGCGCCCATGGTGCCGAAGATCGAGATCGCCGCGGCGGCGAAGGCGATCAATCCGCAGGTCAGGGCGAAGGGGGGATAGGCGTCGCGGTGGGTCTGGCCGCCCGGCCCGCGCATGAAGACGCCATAGGCCAGGAACGCCGCCAGCACGGCGGCCACCACGCTGAACAGCACCCGCGCGGCGACGATGGTCGAGCGCTCCGCATAGTCGTCGGAAAGCTCGGCCCCGAGGGCGACATAGGGCACGTAGAACAGCGACAGGCTGATGCGCGCCGCCAAGATGACCACCAGCGCATAGGCGAACAGCGCCGCGCCCGAGAGCCCGGCGGGAATCGAGAACAACAGCACGAAGGACACCACGATCGGGATGGCGCTGGCCAGCATGTAGGGGTGTCGGCGGCCGTGGCGCGAGCGGCTGTTGTCCGACAGCGACCCGACCAGGGGATCGATGAAGGAGTCCACCACCAGGGCCACGCCCAGCGCGATGCCGGCGGCCGAACCGGACAGGCCGCAGACGATGGTCAGGTAGAACAGCAAAAGCGTGTTCAGCCCGAACGCCGTCACATCGTTGACCATGGTGCCGGCGCCGTAGACCGCCAGCAGGCCGCGGCTCAATCGCTGGTCACGAGCCTGGTGGTTGGCGCCGGCGGCTTCGCCGCCGGGAACGACGACATCCTCGGCGGAACTGGTCATAGGTCTTCACGCGGCATCGAACGCATTCCTGGTTTGGCCCGCCCTGCATAGGGGCGCATGCGTCGCCGCGCCAGTCGCTTGAGGCGCGGTTGCGGCTGTGAAAGGCTATAAGAGGAACAGCTTGGCTGGAGTTTGATCCGCCGGGCGGCCGGGGGGCGCATGCCGGACATGGGCCAGCGCTATTGGGCCTTCATCAGCTACAGCCACGCCGATTCGCGCTGGGCTGAGTGGCTGCATCGGCAGCTGGAGGCCTATGCGGTTCCGCGCCGGCTGGTCGGCCAGCCGACCTCCGCCGGTCCCGCGCCGGCCAGGTTCCGGCCGGTCTTCAAGGACATGGAGGAGCTCGGCGCGGCGCCGGACCTCAGCGAGCGACTGCGCTCCGCCCTGAGCCAGTCGGCCTGGCTGATCGTGGTCTGTTCGCCGGCCGCGGCGAAGTCGAGGTGGGTCGACGAAGAGATCCGCCAGTTCAAGCGGCTGCACGGCGAGGCGCGGGTGCTGGCGGTGATCACCGGCGGCGAGCCGTTCGCCTCCGACGATCCCGACCGCGCCGCATTGGAATGCCTGCCCGCCGCCCTGCGCTCGCACATGGCGGCCGAGGCGATCATCGAGGCGGCGCGGCTGGAGCCGGTGGCGGCTGATCTGCGGCCAGGCCGGGGCAGTCGGCGCCTCGCCCTGCTCAAGCTGCTGTCCGGCATGCTCGGCATCGATCTTGGCCAGTTGGTGCAGCGCGACGCCAGGCGGCGCAACCGGCAGCTGCTGGCGCTCACCGGCGCGTCGCTGGCCGCGGCGGCGGTGCTTGGCGCCCTGGCGGTCGCGGCCCTGGTCGAGCGCAACGAGGCTGTCGCCCAGCGCGGCCAGGCCGAGGGGCTGATCGAGTTCATGATCGGCGACCTGAAATCCAAGCTGGAGCCGGCCGGACGGCTCGACGCCCTGGACGCCGTCGGCGCCCGCGCCCTGACCTACTACGCCGCCCAGCAGAGCCATGGCCTGGATGCGGCCTCGCTCGGCCGCCGCGCCAGGGTGCTGCAGTTGCTGGGCGAAATCCGCGACCGGCGCGGCGATCTCGACGCGGCGCTGAGGCTGTTCAAGGAGGCCGCCGCCAGCACGGGCGAGTTGCTGCGCAGGCATCCGAACGATCCGCAGCGCATCTACGACCATGCCCAGAGCGTCTTCTGGGTCGGCTATATGGCGTCACGGCGAGGCCAGGATGACGAGGCGCTGCGCGCCTACCAGGACTATGAGCGGCTGGCCGATCAGCTGGTCAGGATCGATCCGAACAACGCCGACTGGCGGGCCGAGGTCGACTACGCCGATTGGGACGTCGGCTCGGTGCTGCTGGACGAGGGGCGGGCGGACGAGGCGGCGGCTTCGTTCCAGCGGGCGCTGTCCATCGGCTCGGACCTGGCCAGGCGCGCGCCGGCCGATCGCGACCGGCAGTTCAACCTCGGCCAGAACGACGCCTGGCTGGCCGACGCGGAATATTATCGCGGACGGCTGGATCCGGCGCTGGCGGACCGCATGGCCGAGCGAGCGATCTACGCCCGGCTGATTCAGCAGAACCCGAGCGACGCCGCCGCGACCCTGGCTCTGGCGGTCAACCGTTGCGCCGTCGCCCGCATCCTGATCGCCAAGGGACTGGTCCGCGAAGCGATCGCCGCGCTGAAAACCTCCAAGAACGACATGGACCGGCTGATCGCCGCGGCGCCGGACGACGCCCACTACAAAGACCTGGCGGGCCCCAACTTGATCCTGCTCGGTCAGGCCTACCTGCAGGCCGGCGACCTCGGCGACGCCGAGACCATTGCCCGCGAGGCCAGCGACAAGGCGGAATTCCTGGTGCGCAAGGATCCCACGGTGACGGACTGGCAGGGGCCGCGGCTCGGCGGGGCGAGGGTGCTGCTTATCCAGATCGCCGCCGCGCGCGCGGGGACGCGGGCCGGACAGGTCGCGGCGTTGGCGCCGGCGGCCCGCGAGGCTGGGCGCTTGGCCGCGCTCGCCCGGCCGGGACGCGACAACCTGCTCGGCGTGGACGCCGCCGCCGCCGCCGCGTTGCTGGCCGGGGACCACGCCAGCCTCACGGGCGACGCGGCCGCGGCGAAGGCTTCGTGGACGGCGGCCAAGGGCCTGCTCGACCGCGCCCAGGCAGGCGGCCTGCCGGAGAACGACCGCAGCCGCGTGCTGTTGCGCCAACTGGATTATAGGCTACGCTTATCGCATCCGCCGATCGGCTCCACGCCCGGCGAACGGGCGCTCACCCCGCGGCCCGACTATACCAGTGCGAGTAAGGGCATAGATTACCGCTGGTAGGCTGTCCCCCGGCGGTCGCGCTTCGCAAGGGAACTCACGCCATGGCGCTAGCATTACCACCGCCAATCTGCGCGTCGACGCCGGCCTACACTGTCGACCTCGACGTCAATATCACCGCCCCGGGCAACCCTCCCACCTACACCATTACCCCTCACAGTGGCGCAAACGCCAACGTCACAGGGAGTCACCTGGTTGACCCCACAGGTAACCTAACATTCAGTGATACGAATATGCCGGTGGCGATGATCTTCGAACTCAACGACACCTCAGGCGCCGGGTACACTTTTGACACCAACCCTCAGGGGGCGGAGTTCTCCTTCGCCAAGGATTATCCGAACCAACCCGGCCACAATCCCTCCAAGACACCGGCTGGCTCGCATCACTATCAGATTCAGAATATCGTCCCCAGCCACGGCAACATGACCGTCACGGCGTGCTATCTGAACACGCAGGGCGACCCATCCCCCGCCGTCCACGCGATCCACGTGCGCAGCCAATACGGCCTGAACCTTCGGGATAGCGATGGCCACGCGTCGGCGATCGACCCAGGCGTCGGCAACGGCACCAACAAGATGTACCGGCGGCCCCATCATTGGCGCCCCCATCATTGGCGCCACTATCACCGAAGCTGGCTCCGTCATCATCACCACCACCGCGCGCCTTAACCCTTGGACGAACCCGACATCGCCGGCCGTGACCAGACTTCGCCGAGGAGAGCGATCCCATGCCGATGATCTGCCCGGCCGCGACGCCGCCGGCCTACACGCTTGAGGTCGACCTTGACGTCACCGCCGCCGGCTCGCCGCCGGCCTATGCGGTCGTGGCCACCACGCCGGGCGATCCCGTCGTCGCCAGCCACCTGAAGAACAGCAAGGGCGACGTCGATTTCAGCGATACCGCCCAGCCCGTCGCGGTGATCGTGCATCTGCAGGACGCTTCGGGGATCGGGCTGCGCTTCGACGACGATCCGGGCCAGCCGGTCTTCTCGTTCGCCAAGGACTATGGCGGCGCGAAGTCCAGGATCACCCGAGGTCACTACCAGATCCGCAACGTGGTGGTCACCGGCGGGACCACCGTGTCGCTCTGCTATCGCAACACGCAGAACGACGACGATCATCCGGGCCTGCGCCACCGCAGAAGCCAGTACGGGGTGAATTTCCTCGATCCCAGGCAGAACGCCTCGGCGATCGACCCCGGCGTCGGCAACGGCGCCAACAAATAGCCTGCCGATGCCGGGCGGCGGCGTCCTGATCGGCGAAGCCGCTTCACGGCGAATTCACCGCCCGGGGGCCTTCCCCGGCTCGACAAGCCGTCGCCTTCGTGCGGCATTGTGTCCCATCGCCGACGCAAGAGGCCGGGCTCCGGGATGTGGGGCAGGGCGCGCCGACGGCCAGGCAAGGGAGACGCGCGATGGCCAGGTTCACCACGACGGACGGGACCGAACTCTACTACAACGACTGGGGCTCCGGCCCGCCGGTGGTGTTCAGCCACGGCTGGCCGCTGAACGCCGACGCGTTCGAGGACCAGATGTATTTCCTGGCCTCCAACGGCTTCCGCTGCATCGCCCATGATCGCCGCGGCCACGGCCGCTCCGAACAGCCCTGGCAGGGCAACGACATGGACACCTACGCCGACGACCTGGCCAAGCTGGTCGAGCTGCTCGACCTCAGGGACGCGACGCACGTCGGCCATTCCACCGGCGGCGGCGAGGTGGCCCGCTACATCGGCCGCCACGGCACGGGACGGGTGGCCAAGGCGGTGCTGATCGGCGCGGTGCCGCCCATCATGCTGAAGACCCCGGCCAATCCGGGCGGACAGCCGATCGAGGCTTTCGACCAGCTGCGCGCGGCGGTGCAGGCCGATCGCTCGGCGTTCTGGAAGGACCTGAGCCTTGCCTTCTACGGCTACAACCGCCCGGGCGCGAAGGTCTCGGAAGGGGTGCGGGAAGCCTTCTGGCGCGCCGGCATGCAGGCCGGATTCCCAGCCTCCTACTTCTGCATCAAGGCCTTTTCCGAGACCGACATGACCGAGGACCTGAAGCGTATCGACGTGCCGACCCTGATCCTGCACGGCGACGACGATCAGATCGTCCCGATCGCCGATTCCGCCATGCTCTCGGCGAAGATCGTCAAGGACGCGATGCTCAAGGTCTATCCCGGCGCGCCGCACGGCATGTGCACGACCCGCAAGGACGAGGTGAACGCCGACCTGCTGGCCTTCCTCAAGACCTAGCGCTTACCCGACGCCGCCGCGCGCCTTCCGCCGATGCGGAAAATCGCAGCCGGGCGCGCGGCGTTCGGGCTAAAGAGGGGCGAACCACCCCGCTCCGAGGCCCCATGCGCGCTGAAATCGACCAATTCCACGCCATCTCGGTCAGCCGGCTGGCGCACGGGCTGGCCGCCGAGGGCCGGCGGGTGCTGCACATGGAGTTCGGCCAGCCGTCCACCGGCGCGCCCGCCGCGGCCATCGCCCGCGCCCACCAGGTGCTGGACACGGACGGCATGGGCTATTGGGAGAGCGTGCCGCTGAAGGCGCGGCTGGCCCGCCACTACGACGAGAGCTACGGCGTCACGGTCCAGCCCGACCAGTTCATCCTGACCTGCGGCGCCTCGCCGGCCCTGGTGCTGGCGCTGGCCTCCAGCTTTTCGCCCGGCGAGCGCATCGCCATGGCCCGGCCCGGCTACGTCGCCTATCGCAACACCGTCAAGGCGCTCCACATGGTCCCGGTGGAGATCGCCTGCGGCCCGGCGGTGCGCTTCCAGCTGACCGCCGCCGCGCTCGCCGCGCTCGATCCGGCGCCCGACGGCGTCATCATCGCCAGCCCCGCCAATCCGACCGGGACCATCATCGCGCCAAGCGAGATGGCGGCCATCGCCCGGGTCTGCCGCGAGCGGGGCATCCGCATCATCTCCGACGAGATCTATCACGGCCTCAGCTATGTCGAGCCGGCCAGGTCGATGCTGGAGTTCGAGCCGGACGCCCTGGTGATCTCCAGCTTCTCGAAATATTTCAGCATGGCCGGCTGGCGGCTGGGCTGGCTGCTGACGCCGCCCGAGCATCAGCGGCGCGCGCGCGCCTATGTCGGCAACCTCTTCCTGACCGCGCCCTCGCTCAGCCAGCACGTCGGCCTGGCGGCGTTCGACTGCCAGGACGAGCTGCGCGGCCACCTGGCCGTCTATGCCCGCAACCGCCGGCTCTTGCTCGACGCCCTGCCCAGGCTCGGCCTGACCGTTATCGCGCCGCCGGACGGTGCCTTCTACATCTACGCCAACATCGCCCACCTGACCGACGACAGCCTGGCCTTCTGCAAGGCCATGCTAAACGACACCGGTGTCGCCACTGCGCCCGGCATCGATTTCGACCCCGTCGAGGGCCGCCATTTCATCCGCCTCAGCTTCGCCGTCTCCACCCCCGAGGTCGAGGAAGCCGTCGCCCGAATGACCCCCTGGCTGGCCAACCTGGCGGTGGCGTCCTGAGACTCCCGGCGCCATGACCTCACGCCTCGCCAAGCCTGACCTCGACGCCTTGTTCACCCGGCTGTCCGAGGTGTTCGGCGACCGGATCAGCGCCACGGCGCTGGCGCGCGAGCACCACGCCCATGACGAAGGCTACCACGAGGCCGGCGGTCCGGACCTGGTGGCCTGGCCGGCCAGCACGGCGGAGGTCGCCGAGGCGGTGCGTCTCTGCGCCGCCGCCGGCTGCCCGGTGGTCCCCTGGGGCGCCGGCACCTCGCTGGAGGGTAACGGGCTGGCCAGCGACGGCGGTCTTTGCCTGGACCTGTCGCGGATGACCGGCATCATCGCCATCCGGCCCGAGGACCTCAGCGCCACGGTCCAGGCCGGCGTCCGCCGCGAACAGCTGAACACCGAGCTGAAGGGGAGCGGGCTCTACTTCCCCATCGACCCCGGCGCCGACGCCACCCTCGGCGGCATGGCCGCGACCCGCGCCTCGGGCACCAATGCGGTCAGGTACGGCACCATGCGCGGCAACGTGCTGTCCTGCACCGTGGTCATGGCCGACGGCGGCCTCATGCGCACCGCCCAGCGCGCCCCGAAGAGCTCGGCCGGCTACGACCTCACCGCTCTTATGGTCGGCTCGGAAGGCACCCTCGGCGTCATCACCGAGCTGACCGTGCGGCTCTATCCGTTGCCGGAGGAGGTCGTCGCCCTGGTCTGCCCGTTCGAGGCCATCGACGGCGCCGTGCAGGCGGTGATCGCGGCGATCCAGCTCGGGCTCGGCGCGGGGCGGATCGAATTCCTCGACGACCGCATGATGGCGGCGGTGAACGCCTACGAAAAGATGCGCCATGCCGAGACGCCGACCCTGTTCGTCGAGTTCCACGGCTCGCCGGGCTCGGTCGCCGGCCAGGCGGCGCGGTTCGAGGACTTCATCGGCGAATTCGGCGGGAGGGTGGCGCAACGGGCCGCGCTGCCGGAAGACCGGACGGCGCTCTGGAAGGCGCGCCACAACGCGCTCTATGCCGCTCGCGCACTCAGGCCAGGCTCGCGGGCGGTGATCACCGACGTCTGCGTGCCGATTTCGCGGCTGGCCGATTGTCTGCTCGAGACCCGCGCCGACCTGGACGCCTCGTCGCTGACCGCGACCATCGTCGGCCATGTCGGCGACGGCAATTTCCACTGCCTGATCCTGGTCGATCCTGCCGATGTGGCCGAGGTGGCGGAGGCCGAGGCGCTGCATCAGGCCATGGCCCGCCGCGCCATCGCCATGGACGGCACCTGCACCGGCGAGCACGGCGTCGGCCTCGGCAAGCGCGAACTGCTGGTCGAGGAACTGGGCTCGGCGGTCGCGACCATGGCCGCGATCAAGGCGGCGCTCGATCCGCGCGGCGTCTTCAATCCCGGCAAGATCCTGCTGCCGCCACGCTGACCCAGCGAGGCCGCGGCGCTCAGACCCGCCCGTTCACCGCCAGCAGCGCGCCGGTGACCGCCCGCGCCTTGTCGGAGGCGAGAAACAGGATGACCTGGGCGAGGTCGGCGGGCGTCACCCAGGCGCTGAAGTCGGCGTTCGGCAGGTCGCGCCGGTTGGCCGGGGTGTCGATGGTCGAGGGCAGCACCGCATTGACCGCGACCTCGCCCTTCAGCTCCTCGGCCAGCGCCTCGGTCAGCCGGTGGACGCCGCTCTTCGAGGCGGCGTAGGCCCCCATGCCGGCGGCGGCCTTCACCGCCCCGCCCGCGCCGACATTGACGATGCGGCCGCCGGCCCGGCGCAGGTGCGGAATCGCCGCCCGGCACATGTTGACGCAGGTCTTCAGGTTCATCGTATAGAGCCGGTCCCAGGTCTCGGCGTCGCCGTCGGCCACGGTCTGCCAGGCGAAGCCGCCGGCCAGGTTGACCAGGCCGTCCAGACGCCCGTCCAGCGCCGCGGCCGCCGCCTCCACCGCCGCCGCCGCCCCGGCCGGATCGCCGAGATCGTGGCCGCCGAGCATCACCGCCCGCCCGCCGACCGCCGCGGCCAGCGCCGCCGGCGCCTCGGCCGCCAGATCCACCGCCGCCACCCTGTCGCCGTTGGCGACGAAGGCCTCGACCACCGCCCCGCCGAGGCCGCCAAAGGCGCCGGTCACCAGCACGTTCCTGTCCGTCATCGTCGGTCCTCATCCATCGCGAGCGTCATCGAGACTATGGCGCGACATCGGGTCAGGGAAGCAAGGGCCGCTGAACGGCTGGCTCGATTGCGCCGCGGCAACCTTGCGGCGGCGTTGAGGGTTGGTTAACCATAACGGCGGGCCGCCGTGGTGGAGGCATCCATGCGCAAACGATCCTTGGCCGCTGTCGCGGCGATCGGGCTTTTGGGCGGGGTCGCCCAGGTGGACGCCCGCGGCGGCGGGTTTCACGGCGGCGGGGCGTCGCATGGCGATGCGGCCCGCTTCATGGGACGCCCGGCCTCGACGCATCGGCCGGCATCGGCCGGACTGACTCCGCCGCCTGGCGCTCCATTGTACGCGGTCGCCGCCGCCGAGCGGCGTGGCGATGACGAGGCCGGACACGATTTCCGGCAAGATGGCGACTTCGGCCGCGATAGAGATTTCCGGCGCGATCGCGACCGGATCGGCGTCCCGGGCGACCGCATCGGCTTCCCCGGCGGCGCCATAAACTTCGCGCCGCGTCCGCCAAGCCGGGCCATCCCGGTCCTGTACAACTACTACTACGGCGTCGGGGACAGCTACTATTCGAATGTGCCGTCCGACTACGGCGCGCCGGCCAACGCCTGCCCCGGCTGGCGCTCGGACGCGTCCAGCCAGACGAGGGACTGGCCGGACAACTGCCAGGGCTAGGTGCGCTCGGGCAAACGCGGCGCCGCCGGCGCGGTGCCGCGCCAGCCTCCTTGCTTCGCCTGCTTGCGCAGACGTCGCCCTAGCCGACCGGTTGCGCGACCTCCTCGGCCTCCGCCGCCAGGCGCTCCAGGTTTTCCATGTGGCTGGCCCGGGTGATGCGGTAGCCGGCAAGAAAGGCGAGGGCGAGGCCATAGAGCGCCCACAGCGTGGGCAGGTAGACCACCGCCAGGTTGCGCACGATCTGCGGCTCCACGTGGCCGGGCCGCGCGGTCGCCGGGAAGCGGACCGCCAGGAGCACCATGCCGGCGCTGAAGATGCCGACGCCCGAGATCGCCTTCTGCACGAAGCTGGCGGCGGAGAAGAACAGGCCCTCCGAGCGGCGGCCGGTGCGCAACTCGCTGTCCTCGACGACGTCGGCGATCATGGCCGAGGTGAGGGTCGCGCCGGCGATTCCGAGGGTTGAGGCGAGCACCGTCTGTGCGAACATCAGCGGCAGCAGGATCGGAGCGCCGTTCGGAGGAAAAAGGCCGGCCAGGCGCAGCAAGGGCGGGGCGGTGCTGACCAGCACCGAGCCGACGATCAGCGCCATCGCCGCCGGCTTCTTGCCGAACCGCCGTGACAGCGGCGCCGACGCGAAGAGGGCGATGGCGGCTGAGATGAACACCGCCGCAGTCAAGGCGGCGATCTGGCCGGCCGAGAACTGCCAGAAGTAGGTATTGAAATAGACCCCCAGCGCCGCCGTGAGGCCGACCGCCATGGCCGTGAACAGCGATGAGGCGGTCAGCATCAGGAAGGAGCGGTGCGCCAGCGTCGAGGCCATTTCCCTGGCCATTGCGCCGAGACGCATCCGCCGCCGGGGAGGGGCGCGAAAGCTCGGAATGTAGCGATGAGTGCCCGCCGCCGAGATCAGGATGGCGGCGAACATGGTGATGGCCGCCGCCAGGCCGTAGTGGCCATAGCCCGCGGGATTGAGCTGGCCGACCGGGTGAGCGCGGTCCGGCCTGAGGAAGATCGCAAAGGCCGCCAGGTTCAGGCTCAGCCCGCCCCACCAGCCGAAGAAGAGCCGGTAGCTGAGCAGGGAGGTTCGCTCGTCGTAGTCGGCCGAAAGCTCGGCGGCCAGGGCCGAGCTGGGAATCTCGTAGAAGGTGATGAAGGTGCGGATGACGATGGCGACGACGATCAGATAGGCGAACAGCGCCCCCCTCGACCAGTGCGGCGGCGTCCATAGCAGGAGGTAGGAAAGGGCCACCGGAACGGCCGAGGCGTACATGAAGGGATGACGCCGCCCCCAGGGCGAGCGCCAGTTGTCCGAGACCTGGCCGACGATGGGATCGAGCGCGGCGTCGGCAACCAGCGCTATCATGATCGCGGTGCTCACCAGCCACGCCGGCAGCCCGACCACCTGATTGTAGAAGACCAGCAGCAGCCCGTTGAAGCCGTTGTTCTTGACGCCGTAGGCCACCGAACCGAAGCCGTAGAAGAGCTTCGCCGAGAGCCCCAGGGGGGTGTGAGCCGGCGCTGTCCGGGCCGGGTCGTTCATCGCATCTCCCCACTTTTTCGCTGGCACGCGCGGCCCGCGGCGACCTTATTAACCCGTCGGTGAATTAGCAAGCGCGCCCGGGCTGGAGCCAAAGCCGACACGCGGTGCGCGGTTTTCCATTTATCCGCGACGCCCGTTGTATTAACCCACTGGTGAGTTACAGCATGCGCCGGGTTCAGGAAATCCGGAGATGATCCACGGCGGAGTGAGAGATGACACCAGATCGGGCTGAAATCGTTGGCCGCGTCCTTTACGCCGATGGCGCCCCGGCCTTCGGCGCCCACGCGATCGTCGAGGACGCGCTACGTGCATCGACCGCGGCGTCCGACGGAAGCTTCAGGATCGTCGACCTTCTGCCGGGCGATTACACGCTGGTGATCAACCAGATCGGATTCGCGACCCAGCGAATCGCCGTCACGGCGAAATTGGGCGAGCCGGCGAGGGTGGAGGCCGTCTTGCCGGTCAGCCCCATCTTCCAGGCCCAGATCGACGCTTACCGCGCGCCGCCCCTGGAGCATATGGGAGAGAAGGCGGGCTATCTGGAGGGCCTGAAGGCGCTGCCCGCAGGCGACGGGCCCAACGTGGTCCTGATCCTCTTCGACGACCTCGGCTGGGGCGACCTGTCCTGCTACGGCAACCAGCTCATCAAGACGCCGAACATGGACAGCCTGGCCGCCGAGGGCGTGCGCCTGACGCAGTTCTACGCCGCCTCACCGGTCTGCACGCCGTCGCGAGCGGCCCTGCTGACCGGCCGGTTCCATGTCCGCACGGGCGCCGACCATCACGTCTTCTTTTCCGAAGACAGCCCCATGGGCCGCTACCGCAACGCCCTCGGCTGGGGCAACGAGATCCGCGCCGACGAAATCTTCCTGTCGGAGGTGATGAAGGCGCGCGGCTACGCAACCGGCATGATCGGCAAATGGCACCTGGGCGATCGGCCGGGCGTTGAGCCGAACGACTTCGGCTTCGACCAGTTCTACGGCATGCGCACCAGCCATAACCTGCGGCCGCGGGATCTGAGGCGAAACCGGGAAATCGAAATCCCCGACGCCGAAGTTAAGCTGGACCGGCTGCAGGAACAGCTCACCGACGAGGCGGTCCGCTTTATCGACGACAACCGGGCCAACCCCTTCTTCCTCTACCTGCCCTACACGGCCCCACACGGACCTCACATCGCCAATCCGGACACGGCGGGCCGATCCGCCGGCGGTCTCTACGGCGACATCATCGAGGACCTCGACCGGCAGGTCGGGCGGGTGATCGCGGCCCTGGACGAGCGGGGACTGCGCGACAACACACTGGTGATCGTCACCAGCGACAACGGCGCCGACATGATCGGCGATGCCGGGCCCTTCCGCGGCTACAAGATCGACACCTATGAGGGCGGGGTGCGCGTGCCGCTGCTCGTCCGCTGGCCAGGTCACGTGCCGGCGGGGGCGGTGATCGAGGCCATGGCCACCAACCTCGACTTCATGCCGACCATCGCCCGCCTCGCCGGCGCGCCCCTGCCGCAGGACCGGGCGATCGATGGGGCCGACATGATGGACCTGCTGACCGGAGCCGGCGGCGCCCCGCAGTCCCACCTCTTCTATTTCAACACCTGGACGGGCCGGGTCGAGGCGGTGCGGGACGAGCAATACAAATACCGGGTGACGACGCCCGAGGCCTGGATCAATCCGCTCTATCCCATTCCGTTCCGGTTCGAGATCATGCAACCGCGAATGCTGACGGACATGCTGCACGATAGGGAGCGTCTCGACCTCAGCGTTCTCTATCCGGACATCGTCGATAAACTGAAGGCGGTTCTCGAAAGCCAACAGGCGGATTTGGACCGCAACCTGCGCGGCTGGCGTTAAGCCGGTATTCGGCTCATCTTGCAGGCGAGCGACGATCGAGGGGACAGATGGAAGCCAAGCCGCCGCGCGCACCACGTCCGCGCCCCAGGCCCGATCGCATCGCTCCGCCAAGGTTGCTGCCCCGCCAGCGGCAGAAGGAAGTGACGCGGGCGGCCATTCTAAGCGCCGCCCTGGAGATCTTCGGCGAGCAGAGCTTCGAAGGCGCCACGACCCGCGACATCGCCGCCCGCGCGGGCGTCAACCACGCGATGATCAAGTACTATTTTGAAAACAAGACCGAACTCTGGAAAGCGGCGGTCGGCTTTTTGTTCGAGCGCATGCGCGGCGAACTGCGCCTGTCGCCCGAGGAAATGGAGCGGCTGCATGGCGAGGAGGCCCGGGCCTACGCCAAGACCTATTTCTCCAACTATATCCGCTACTGCGCCCGCCATCCCGAACATGCGCGGCTCATGATCCAGGAGACCATCCGCGACGGGGAGCGGATGGACTGGGCCACCGAGCACTTCCTCTTGGAACACAAGAAACGGGCGGAATTCCTGGTGCGCTGGATGCAGGATCGGGGTCTGGCGCCCAAGGTCTCGCCGTCGGCCCTGCTGTTCATCATCGTCGGCGCCTCACAGCTCTATTATGCGCTGGCCCCCGAAGTCAGACGCACCTGGGGGCTGGATCCCTTCCACGAGAGCCACGTCGAGGAGCATGTCGACGCGCTCATGGCGGTGCTCTTCAAGTGAGGCCGGTGCGCAGGGCCGTCGCTTCACGCACCTGCCGCATGGTCTCGGCGGCGCGGGCGGGGTCCTCCGCTCGGACGAAGGGCGTGATCAGGTCCACGCGGCCCTTGGCCTCATAGGGGTCTTCGCCGGCGATCATCTCGATGTCGCGAAAATCGACGCGGCCCTGGCCTGGGCCGAGGCCGATGCTCCAGGGCAGCAGGGTTTCGGCGCTGCAGTAGTGGATCACCAGGGCGCGGCGGAAGCCGGACGGCGCGAGGTTCTTGAGCGATCGGTGCAGCACGTATCCGTTGAAGAAGGCCACTCCGCCGGCCTTCAACTCCACCGGTACGCCGCTCTCACGGGGATAGGGATGGCCGTAGGCCTCTTGGCTGGCGTCGAAGCGCGGGTCGCTGTGCGGCTTCATCGGCCAGATCACGCCCGGAGCTTGCGAGCCGGGCTGCATCCAGAGGCAGCCGTTCTCGATCACCGCATCGTCGAGCGCAATCCAGGCGCCGCAGAGCGAGCGGTCGCGGGTCGGAATGAAGAACTCGTCCTGGTGCCAAGCCTGGCCAGCCATTCCCGCGCGCTTGACGAACATCATCGTCTGCATGGCCTTCACGTTGGGGCCGATCAGGGCGGTCAGCACCGAGACGAGCGCCGGATGGGCCATGGCCGCCCGCATCAACGGCGAGGCCTTGTGCGGAAAATGGATGGCCAGGATGTCGTTCATGATCGCGCTGTCCGACCGCCCCGCCGCCGGCGCGGCGCCGATCACCGGTCCGTGGTCGCCGCGGGCGATGGCGACGGCGTCGGCGTTCAGCGCCTGAATCGCCTCGCCGTCCAGCAGCCCTTCCACGGCCACGAAGCCGTCGCGACGATAGGCCCCGGCTAGGGAGGCAAGGTCCAACTCGGCCATGATGTTCGTGCTCGCTTTCTGCTAACCAGTTGGTTAGTTATGTCCCAGCCGCGCCAATCGGGCAAGCGCGACAAAGGTAAAGCGAAGGAAGAGGGATGGGGATGTTGCGAATCAAGGCGGCCGGCGACCGGTTCGTCGATGCGGCGGGCCGCCAGGTCATGCTGCGCGGCGTCAATCTCGGGGGGGATTGCAAGCTGCCATATCCGCATGGCGGCTGCGATCATCCGAGCGATTTCTCCGACCACCGCGAAGTGTCCTTCATCGGCCGTCCTTTTCCGATCGAGGAAGCGGACGAGCACCTCGGCCGCCTCCGGCACTGGGGCTTCAACGGCCTGCGCCTGCTGACCACCTGGGAGGCCGTCGAGCATGCGGGGCCCGGTCTCTATGACGAGGCCTATCTCGACTACCTGGCTGAGATCTGCGCCCGCGCCAGCGAGCACGGGCTCTATCTGTTCATCGACTTCCACCAGGACGTCTGGAGCCGCATGTCCGGCGGGGACGGCGCTCCCGGATGGACGTTCGAGGCGGTCGGGCTGGACTTCACGACGTTTCCGCGGGCCGGGGCGGCGCACGTGATGCAGGCAGAGTTCGACTATGCCGATCCGAACCCGCGCCAGGCCGCCTATCCGCAGATGAGCTGGAACTCCAACTATGTCCGACCAGCCAACGGGATCATGTGGTCGCTGTTCTGGGGCGGCCGCATCTTGACGCCGGACCTGCTCATCGACGGCCGCAACGTCCAGGATTTCCTGCAGGCTCACTATTTCGGCTGCATGGACCAGGTCGCCCGCCGGGTGAAGCATCTGCCGAATGTCGTCGGTTTCGACAGCCTCAACGAACCCAGCCTCGGCTGGATCGGCAGGCGGCTGAGCCATCGCCGGCTGGCGGTCAGCGCCGACGACCAGACCCTGTTGCGGGCCGGCGTCGTCTGGTCGCCGCTGGACGGGCTGGCGGTCGCGCGCGGGATGACCTTGGACCTGCCGGTCCTGAAGCGCGACCCGGTGACCGGAGCGGTCGCGCCGGAGGGCCACAGGACCGTCAACGCCGCCCGCGTGCCGATCTGGCGCCCAGGCGTCGAATGCCCGTTCGAGCGCGCCGGCGCCTACCGGGTCGAGGGCGACACGATTCGGGCGCTGGACGAGGATTTCTTCCTGAAGACCAACGCCGACGCGGCGTTCGCGCCCTTCTTCGGCGCGGCGGCTGACGTGGTCCGCCGCCATTGCGACGACTGGAGCCTGTTCGCCGAGATCGACGTCTACAGCGCCTTTGAGGGCGAACCTTTTCCGGACGGCCTGCCTGAGCGCAGCGTCAACGCCAACCACTGGTACGACATCGCCACCCTGATGACCAAGAGCTTCGCCCCGGCGCGCTCGGGGCCGGACGCGGTGGCCGAGCGCAAGGCGCTCTATGCGCGCCAACTGGCTCCTTATGGCGCGGTGTCGGCGGCTGTTCCCGGCGGGGCGCCGACCCTGATCGGCGAATTCGGCGTTCCCTTCGACCTGGACGACGGCGCCGCCTACCAGCGGTGGGCGGCCGGTGAACGGGGCGCGGCGCCGTGGCGCGAGCACAGCCAGGCTCTGGCGGCCATGTACGACGTGCTGGATTCGCTGCTCTTCCACTCGACGCAATGGAACTACACCGCTTCCAATCGCAACGACCTGCGGATCGGCGACGGCTGGAACCAGGAGGACCTGTCGATCTTCTCCCGCGACCAGCAGGACGACCCGGCCGACCCCGATTCCGGCGGCCGCGCGATCGAGGGCTTTTGCCGTCCGCGGGCGCTGTGCGTCCAGGGACGCCTGCTCTCCTTCGCCTTCGACGAGGCCGCCGGTACGGTGCGGCTGAGCCTCGACGTCGATCCGACCATCCGCTTGCCGACCGAAATCTATGTGCCCAGGCGGCGTTTTCCGGACGGGGTGGCGGTGAGCCTCGATCCGCCTGGCGCGCTGCAGGTGAAGGACGGCCAGATGCTGGAGATCCTTTCCGATCGTGCAGGGCGTCTCGAAATCGAACTCAGACGACTCTAGATGGCCGGTGTGATCGGGCTGTCGAGTTCGCGCGCGGCGATCTCGTCCACCAGCCGCCGGTGCGTTTTCGGATCGAGCCGGTAGAACAGCATCAGCACAACCGCGATCACCACCCCGGTCAGCGGGACGGCCAGCATCAGCGTCTTCAGTCCGGACAGGGTGGCGGCGGACTGCGGCTTGTTGGCGGCATAGCCGACCGCTTTGAGCGCGAAGCCTAGACCGCCGGCGCCAAAGCCCAGGGCCGCCTTCTGGGCCAGGGTCACGAAGCCGAAAACGAATGATTCGGTGCGCACCCCGGTTCGCCATTCGCCGTATTCGACGGTGTCCGGCACGATCGCCCAGAAGCAGACATAGGACGCGGCCGTGCCGATCGACATGACCGCCAGGGCGCCCAGCAGGGTGGCGAGGCCATGGCCGTCCGCCAGCCGCCACAGGACAAGGCCGGCGATGCTGAATCCGCCGCCGGCGATCCAGGCCGGCCGCTTGCCGCGGCTGCGCGCGACCCAGGCCCAGAAGGGCACCGCCAGCGCGGTCAGACCGGCCATCATGGCCAGGGCGGTGCTGGCGGCCCCGACATCGCCGACCACATACTTGAAATAATAGATGACGTTCTTCTGGAAGAAGACGCTCGAAAAGGACGTCACCAGGATGACGCCAAGGGTGATCAGCAGCGGGGTGTTGGCCAGGATCGAGCCGGCCACGGCGCTGGCCGGCCGCCGCTGCGGGGCCGGTGCGTCGACGCCGTCCAGGCCTCGGGCCGCCCAAGCGACGAGGACGATGATCAGGGTGCCGGCGATCCCGAAGATGGCGCCCAGCGCGATCCAGCCGCGCCGCGGGTCACTGCCGCCGAGGATATGGGTCAGGGGCAGGGTTCCGGCCGAGATCACCAGGGCTGAAAGGGTGGCGAACACCATGCGGAAGCCGGCCAGGTCGGCGCGCTCTGCGCTGTCCCGCGTCACCCGGGCGAAGAGCGAGGAATAGGGGATGGAGACGACGGCATAGACGGTGCGGAAGAGCACGTGGGCTGCCGCGGTCAGCATCACCGCCCCCGCCGCCGGCTCCCGCGGCGAGGCGAACATCAGCACGAAGGCGAGAGCCAGCACCGGCGATCCGAACAGCAGATAGGGTCGGTAGCGGCCGATTCGGGTTCGGGTGCGGTCGGCGATCAGTCCGATCAGCGGGTCGATCGCGGCGTCCCACACCAGGGCCAGCATATAGATCAACCCGGCGATCTCGGCCGGGATGCCCAGCACGTCGGTGTAGAAGAACAGCAGGAAGAGCGAAGTGCTCTGCCAATAAAGGTTGAAGCCAAGGTCGCCAACGCCAAGGCCGAGCTTGCGCGCCGTGGACAAGGCGGTCGCCTGTGCGCCCATGTGACCGTCACCCCCTGGAATGACCGGTCCTCAAATTGGCGCGATCACATTGTCCACCAAACGGATAGTGAATGTACGAACCTGTCAACGCCTGGGCGATCGGCAGCTGGCGGAACGGAATCGGACAAAACGGTGCGCCGTCCACGGACGATCGGGCGGAACCGGCGCTTGCAATTCACCACCCGGTTAGTTACGGTCGCCGCCAACGATTGGGGCGCGATCGAAACGCGATCGCCGGAAAAGAGGGGGGCTTCAGTGCCTAGCTTATACAGACATCGCCATGCGCGCATGGCCGGATGGATCATCGGCGCGGGCGCTGTGATGCTGTCGGGCGTCGTCTGCGCGGCGCCCGCGCCGCAACCGGCGCCCATTGCGAGCGCCGATTCGGCCAATCAGGTGGTGGTGACCGCGCAAAAGCGGGTCGAGCGTCTGCAGGACGTGCCCGTTTCGGTCGCGGTCGTCAGCGGCGCCAAGCTGCAGCAGCAGCATATCACCAGCGTCGAGGACCTGACGCAGGTGTCGCCCAGCCTGTCGTTCACCGACTCGGCCAATACCCGCGGCCAGGGCCTGACCATTCGCGGCGTCGGCACCCTGAGCTTCAGCGATGGCGTCGAGCCGGACGTCAGCACGGTCGTCGACGGCGTCGTGCTCGGCCGCCAGGCCATGACCATATTCGATCTGATCGACGTCGATCAGATCGAAGTGCTGCGCGGGCCGCAGGGCACGCTGTTCGGCAAGAACTCCTCGGCCGGCGTGCTCAGCATCACCACCGCGGCCCCGTCGGACCGCTTCGGCGGCGAGTATTCCGCCACCTACGAGACGCTGAACGAAGTGAAGCTGCAGGGCAGCGTCACCGGCCCGATCGTCGAGGGCAAGCTCGACGCGCGGCTGACCGCCTACGCCAACCACGGCGACGGCTGGATCACCAACGTCTACAACGGCGAGAAGCTGAACGGCGACAATCAGTGGGGACTGCGCGGCAAGCTGCTGTTCACGCCGAACGACAATCTCGATGTCACCGTGATCGGCGACTACGAGAACATCCGCGAGGCCTGCTGTACCTCCACCATTCGCTCGGCGCCCGCCACCACCAGCTATTTCGGCGTTCCCTATGCGACCCTGATCGGGGTCACGCCGGGCTCGTACAACCAGGCGGTCGACGTCGACGGGCAGTATTACTTGCACCAGAACAGCGAAGGCGTCTCGGTTCAGGCTGACCAGAAGATCGGCTCGGCGACCCTGACGTCCATAACCGCCTACCGGTCGTTCCACGACCAGGACAACAATGACGCCGACCTGACCCCGATCGACATCTTTAACGTCAACAGCGCCGACCAGACCCAGGACCAGTTCAGCCAGGAATTGCGCCTCGCCTCGGCCACCGGCCAGAGGATCGAGTATGTCGCCGGCCTCTACTATTTCTACCAGGACCTTACGACCACCACCCACGCGGCGGGCAATCTCGGCGCCGTGCCGTCGCCCGAGTTCCTCGGCTCGATGGTCCACCGCGGCATCACCACCAACAACGAGGCCGCCTTCGGCCAGGCGACCTGGCATGTCACCGACCAGTTCTCCCTCATCGCCGGCGGCCGCTACACCGCCGAGCAGCTCAGGGCCTTCTTCGACCGTTCGACGCTTCCCGGCGCGGTCGGCGCGACCCCGGCCAGCATCGCCGGGCCGCCGCTCAGGGCCGACGACCTGGGCTCCGACGAAAGCAACTTCTCCTATAAGCTCGGCGCCCAGTACACCTTCAGCCCCAACCTGATGGCCTATTTCAGCTATGCCCGCGGCTTCAAGGGCGCGGCGCTGAACCTGCTCAACTTCCTGCCGGCTTCGCTGGTGGCGAACGGCCAGTACGAAGTGCCGCCGGAGCTGTCGACCAGCTACGAAGTCGGGCTGCGCAGCGCGATGTTCAATCGCCGCCTGCAGGTGAACGTGACCGGATTCATCACCGACTTCACCGGCTTCCAGGCCACCGCCTACGACCCGACCATCAACGCCAACACCCTGGTCAGCGCCGGCGCGCTGCGGTCACAGGGCGTGGAACTCGAGGCTATCGCCAACCCGATGCACGGGCTGACCTTGACCGGCAACCTCGCCTATACGGACGCCCGCTTCACCAAGTTCCCGAACGGACCCTGCTATCCGGGCGAGGCTCTGCAGGCCAATAGCCCCTGCCATATGCTCGGTACGATCTATGTCCAGAACCTGAAGGGCGGGGTCCTGAACAACGCGCCGAAAATCTCGTTCAACCTCGGCGGCGCCTATGTGCATCCGCTGGCCTGGGACGACGCTTTCGACGGCTTCATCGACGTCAACTACGCTTACCGCTCGGACGCCAACTTCAGCCTGAGCGGCGATCCGATGACCGTGCAGAAGGCCTACGGCCTGCTGAATCTGAACCTTGGCGTGGAGCCTCATGGCGGCCGCTGGCGGGTCAGCCTGTTCGCCAAGAACCTCCTGGACCAGCACTATGCCAGTCTGATCTACCCCTCCAGCTTCCAGGGCGGCAACGCGGTGACCAAGGCGGGCTACAGCCAGTTCATCCCCGAGGACGCGCGCCGGATCGTCGGTGTGTCCCTGGACGGGAAGTTCTGATCAAAGCGGCGTTCGCGCCGCGAAACCCGGGCGGAGAGGGGCGTGTCCGCAGGGACGCGCCCCTCTTCACGAGCCGATGCAAGGAGACGAAGACATGGAGCGCCGAGAGGCTCTCAAGCTCGCGGCGGGCGGGCTCGCCCTCGCCGCATCGCCTGTGCTCGCCAGAGGGGGCCTCCCGCGCCGCAAGCCCAACTTCGTCGTCATCCTCTGCGACGATCTGGGCTACGGCGACGTGGGCCTCTACGGCGCCCATGGCGTCAAGACGCCGAACATCGACCAGATGGGCCGCGAAGGCGTCGTGCTCACCGACTACTACGCCCCCGCCAACATCTGCACGCCCTCCAGAGCCGGCCTGCTGACCGGCCGCTACGCCATCCGCACCGGCCTCGGCTACGAGGTGATCATGGCCAATGACGACCGCGGGCTGCCGCTGTCCGAGGTCACCATCGCTCAGGCCCTGAAGCCCGACTACGCCACCGGCCTGTTCGGCAAGTGGCACCTGGGCCATGTCGCGCCCTATTGGCCTCCGACCAACCACGGCTTCGACGCCTTCTTCGGCATCCCCTATAGCCACGACATGAAGCCGCTGGCGCTCTACGAGGCGCATGCCGGCTCGGACCAGGTCATCAAGTCCGAGGTCGACTATCCAACCCTGCAGCAGCAGTTCTACGAACACGCCAAGCGCTTCATCGAGGACAACCGCGACCGGCCCTTCTTCGTCGAACTGGCGCTCAGTGCTCCGCACCTGCCCGAGCACCCGCGTCCGCCTTTCCAGGGGACGTCGGCGGCCGGCGCCTATGGCGACGTGGTGCAGGAGATCGACTCCATCGTCGGCCGCCTGCTGGCCAAGCTGAAGGACCTCGGGCTCGATCGGGACACCCTGGTCATCTTCACCTCGGACAACGGTCCCTGGTTCGAAGGATCGACCGGCGGCCTGCGTGACCGCAAGGGCGGCGGCGCGTTCGACGGCGGCTATCGCGTGCCCTTCATCGCCCGCCAGCCGGGCCTCATTCCGGCCGGGCGAAAGGTGGATTCGATCGCGCAGGGCGTCGATTTCCTGCCCACCTTCTGCCGCATGGCCGGCCGGCCAACCCCGGCGGGCGTCGTGCTGGACGGGAAAGACATCACCGACGTGCTGGTCAAGGGCGCGCCATCGCCGCACGACGAGCTGGTGCTGTTCGACAACGAGAACGTCCTCGGGATAAGGACGCAGAGGTGGAAATACGTCTCTGGCGCCTACTACCGCGACATGATGCTGCCGTTTGGCCTGCTCGGCTACACCGAGCTCTACGACATGGCCAGCGACCCGTCGGAGAGCTACAGCGTCGCCCAGACCTACCCGGCCGTGGCCGCCGAGATGCGCGCCCGGTTCGAGCAGGCGCAAGCGACGTTCAGGCCGTTCAAGCACAAGGACATCCCGCCGGTGTTCAAGCAGATCCATGAGCAATTCGCCCATATCCAGGATTGAACCCGCGGCGGGCATGGTCCTCGTGCGCGGCAGCCGCTTCCGGATGGGATCCGAGCGGCACTACCGCGAGGAGGCGCCGGTTCGGGAGGTCGAGGTCGAGGACTTCTCGATCGACGCCCACGCGGTCACCAATCGCGACTTCGCCCGGTTCGTGAAGGAGACCGGCTATCTGACCATCGCCGAACGGCCCCTCGACCCGGCCCTGTACCCCGGCGCCGAGCCGGCCGCCCTGAAGCCCGGCGCCATGGTGTTCCGCCAGCCGCGCGGCCCCGCTCGCGGCCCGTCGCGGCACTGGTCCCAATGGTGGGCCTATGTCCCCGGCGCCTGCTGGCGCAAGCCCGAGGGCGGCCCCAGCGTGTTCCGCGGCCGGCTGGAGCATCCGGTGGTCTGCGTCGCCTTCGAGGACGCCGCGGTCTATGCGGCCTGGGCCGGCAAGGCCCTGCCCACCGAGGCGCAGTGGGAGTACGCCGCCCGCGGCGGCCTCGACGGCGCCGAATTCACCTGGGGCGACGAGCCTCGCCCCGGCGGCCACTACATGGCCAACACCTGGCAGGGCGAGTTTCCTTGGCGCAACGACGCCAGCGACGGCTATGAGCGAACCGCGCCGGTCGGATCGTTCCCACCGAACGGTTTCGGTCTGTACGACATGGCCGGCAATGTCTGGGAGTGGACGACCAGCTGGTACCTCGACGCCGCGGCGCCCGCGTCGCCGTGTTGCGGGGCGCCGGCCGAGCCGCCGCCGGAGAGCTTCGATCCGGCCCAGCCCGACGTGCGCATCCCGCGCAAGGTGGTCAAGGGCGGCTCCTACCTGTGCGACCCGAACTCCTGCTACCGGTTCCGGCCGGCGGCGCGCCAGCCGCAGATGATCGACACCGCGACCACTCATATCGGCTTCCGCTGCGTGAGGCCGATCGGCTGAGGCCCGGAGCCGCGGCCGGGCAGAGCTAAGGGAAATGCGAAATGCGCGAACTGCTGGTCTATCAGGCGATCTGGGGTCTTGAGGGTCTCGACGGCTTCGATCTGAGCGGCGACATGGAGGGCGTCCTCGACAAGGTGCTGGGGGCGGGTTTCGACGGGGTCGGCATCGGCCTCGGGCGGGCCGGGCAGTGCGAGGCGGTTGCGCGAGGTTTGCGCGAACGCGGCAAGACCTGGGAAGCCACCGCCTTCATCCGGACCGCCGACGACCTCGCCAGGGCGATCGAGCGGGCTCAGGCCCTGGGCGCCCATCATCTCAACGTCCAGATCCTGGAGCGCCGTGATCGTGTCTCGGAGGCCGTGGCGCTGCTGCAGCAGCTGGAAGCGGTCGCGGTCACGGCCGACATCCCGGTCCACTACGAGACCCATCGCGGCCGCCTGACCAACGACCTGCTCTTTACCGTCCGCATTCTGGACGCGATGCCGCAGCTGAAGCTGACCGGTGATCTCTCCCACTATGCGGTGGTCCACGAGATGCCTCTGCCGGTGCCGGAAAGCGACGCGGCGCGGATGAGCCGGGTGATCGCCCACTGTTGCGGATTTCATGGCCGCGTCGCCGGCTCCCATCAGGTGCAGGTTTCGATCTGCGCGCCGCAGCATCGCGAGTGGGTCGAGCAGTTCCGGGCATGGTGGCGGGAGGGTTTCGCCGCCTGGCTTGCCCGGTCCGGGCCGGACGCAACGCTGAGCTTCATGCCCGAGCTTGGGCCGCCAAACTATGCGATCGTCGGGCCGGACGGCCGTGAATTGGCCGATCGCTGGCGCGAAGCCCTGCTGCTCAAGGACATGGCCCGCGAGATCTGGGCCGAGCTGACCCAGCCCGCGCCCGTCGCCTGAGCGGCGCCGGCTGACCCTGGGGTCGGATAATCCTGCGGGTTCCCGTCGCGGGTGGAGGGACGGACCGCGCGGCGCCCGTGCCGAGCCGAAGTCTCCGTCAGGGAAAAGCTATATAAAACAATTCGTCAATGGCTGGGGGACTAGGACTCGAACCTAGAATGACGGTACCAAAAACCGCAGTGTTACCATTACACCATCCCCCAACGGGACGGGCCGGGAGCGCGGACGCCGACGGCTGGGCGGCCGGGATATCGCAAGGCCCCAGCCATTGCAACCGCGCCGAAAATCCCGGCCTCGCGAACATTGTCCGAGGCTTGCTTGCGCGGCCTGGGCGCCTCGTCTATAAGCCGCGCCTCGCGTCGGAGCATAGCTCAGCCTGGTAGAGCACCGTCTTCGGGAGGCGGGGGTCGCAGGTTCGAATCCTGCTGCTCCGACCATGGCCCGCCGCCCTCGTAAATCACCCGCAGACGGCCCGAGCGCCGCATGGCGCGCGCCATCCGTTGACCGCCGACGGCGCAGGACTAGGCTGGCCGCCGAATCAGCCGCGGCCGGGCCCCTCGATGAAGCAGTTTCTCCTCACCATGGCGGGCGTCTTCGCCGGCCTCGTCCTGTTCTTCGTGGGCGTGCCGTTCCTGCTCATCAGCCTGGCCGTGAACGCGACCCATCCGGCCGCGACCCCGGCCGCCAGCGTGCTGTCGCTCGACCTGCGCGGCGGCGTCACCGACCAGGAGCCGGCCAGCCTGCTCGGCCTGTTCGGCAAGCGCACCCCGTCGGTGATGCGCATCGTCCAGATCCTGCATCGGGCCCAGAGCGACCAGCGGGTCAAGGCGCTGTTCGTGCGCCTGCCGGACGCCGGCATCGAACCGGGCGAGGCCGACGAGCTGCGTCTCGCCTTCCGCGCTTTCCACGACGCCGGCAAGCCGGTCTACGCCTTCAGCCAGGGCCTCTATTCCAGCGGCGTGGTCACCTCGACCTACATGCTGGGCGCGGCGGCCGACCAGTTCTGGATGCAGCCGGGCGCGCCGTTCCAGGCCACCGGCATCGCCAACCAGGGCATCTTCTTCAAGCGGCTGTTCGACAAGTACGGGGTGAAGGCCGATTTCGAGCAGCGGTACGAATACAAGACCGCGGTCAATTCCTACCTGTATGACGACTACACGGCCGCGCACCGCGAGTCCGACCTGTCCTGGATGGGCTCGGTCTATGACAGCGCCCTCCAGGCCGCCGCCGCCGACCGCAAGACCAGTCCCCAGACGCTGAAGACCCTGATCGAGGCCGGCCCCTACGACGCCGCCGACGCCAAGGCCAAGGGCCTGATCGACCAGCTGGGCCAGGTGCGCGAGGCCGAACAGGCGCTGCTGAACCGCGCCGGGGAGGGCTCGCGGCTGGTCGACATCGGCGACTATGCCGCGGACGCGGGCAACGGCGCCGCCGCCGGCGCGCCGGTGATCGCGGTGGTCTCGGCCGAGGGCGACATCGTCACCGGCCCGCCCAGCGCCAGCGTCGGCTCGCAGAACATCGACGCCGACGACGTCGCCGACGCCCTCTATGCCGCCGCCCAGGACCGGTCGGTGAAGGCCATCGTCTTCCGCGAATCCTCGCCGGGCGGCTCGGACACCGCTTCCGAGGAGATCCTCGCTGCCGTGCGCGCCGCCAAGGCGGTCAAGCCGGTGGTGGTCTCCATGGGCACCTACGGCGCCTCGGGCGGCTACTGGATCGCCTCGGAGGCCTCGGCCATCGTCGCCGAGCCGACCACCCTGACCGGCTCGATCGGGGTGTTCGGCGGCAAGCTGGTGCTCGGGCCGGCCCTGGCCAGGTTCGGCGTCGACATGCACGACCTCAGCATCGGCGGGCCGTACGCCGATGCTGACAGCGCCACCTCGGAATTCACCCCGCAACAGCGCGCCGCCTTCGCCGCCTCGGTCGACCGGGTCTATGCCGGTTTCGTCCAGCGCGTCGCCAACGGCCGGCATCTGAGCCCCGACCGGGTGCAGCAGATCGCCCGCGGCCGGGTCTGGACCGGCGCCCAGGCCAAGGCTCTCGGCCTGATCGACGAACTGGGCGGCTTCTACCAGGCGGTGGGCAAGGCCGAGGCCCTGGCCGGCCTCGGCGATCAGCCGGTGCGGCTGAAACCGGTCAGCGCCCGCCGCTCGCCCTTCGCGGCCATCCAGCACGCGTTCGGCGTCACCGAAAGCTCGCTGCACACCCTGTCGGCGGCGGCCGAACTGCTCAACGACCCCCGCGCCCGCGGGCTGATCGACGAACTCTCGAGCACCAGACTGCGCGGCCAGGGCGAAAACCTGCTGGCCCCGCTGCCGACGTTCTAATTCAGACCTCCCTTTGGGAGAGGTCTATTTTTTGATGCACATGAACTGCACCCGGTGCCAGTCGGTGACGTTGTCGATCCAGCCGGTGACCTTCGGGCTGACCAGGTTCTTGCTCACCACGAAGGAGATCGGGGCCACGGTGGCGTCGGCCAGCATGATCCGTTCGGCCTGCTCGAGATAGCCGGCGCGGACCTTGGCGTCGGGCTCGTTGTCGGCCTTGGCCAGGAGGGCGTCATAGGCCGGGTTGTGGTAGTCGCCGTAGTTCTGCGCCCCGGTCTGCGACTGCATCAGGCCCAGGAAGCTGGTCGCATCGTCATAGTCGGCGATCCACGAGGCCGTGCCGATCTGGAAGTCGCGCACGCGCAGGTCCTGGTAGGCGATCTGGCCGTCTTCCTCGGCCAGGGTGATCTGGACCCCGACCGCCTTCCAGTCCGACTGGATCGCCGGCGACACCAGCATCGATTCCGGGGCGTTGGAGTGTTTGTACTCCAGCTTCAGCGGGTGGCCGGGGCCATAGCCGGCCTCGGCGAGCAGCGCCCGCGCCGCCGCCTGCCGCCGCTCGAGCGGCCAGCTGGCCCAGACCGGCGCCGTCATCGTCTGGTAGTTGGCCACCCCCGGCGGCACGAAGGTATAGGCCGGCGCGCGGCCGTCGCGGTCCAGCTTGCCGGTGATGAAGTCGCGGTCGACGCTCATGTCCAGGGCGATGCGCACGCGGCGGTCGGCCAGGGCCGGAACGTGGGTATTGAACACCAGATAGGCGACGCCGAGATAGGGCGCGACATGCACATAGGCCGGCATCTGGTCCGGCCGACGCAGGTAGGCGATGCGGTTGGACTGGATGTCGGTGCTGATGTCCAGCTCGCCCCGCCGCACCCGCCGCTCGGCGCCGATCGGATCGATGGTCGGGTACATGTTGATCTGGTCGATGCAGACCGACCCGGCGTCCCAATAGAGCGGGTTCTTCTTCAGCGTGATGCGGTCGCCCAGCTTCCAGGAGACCAGCTTGTAGGGCCCATTGGCGACGTAGTGGCCGGGGTCGGTCCAATGGTCCCCCCATTTCTCGATGACGTGCTGGGGCGCCGGATACATGGTCTGGTGCTTGGCGATCTCCGGCAGGTAGGGCGCCGGGTGATCGAGGGTCAGCTCCAGCGTGCGATCGTCGATGGCGCGCGCGCCGAGGGCGGTCAGCGGCAGCTTGCCGGCGTTCACCGCCTCGGCGTTCTTGATGAAGAACAGCAGGTAGGCGTATTGCGAGGCGGTGGCCGGGTCCATCAGCCGGCGCAGGCCGAAGACGAAGTCGCCAGCGGTGACCGGCACGCCGTCCGACCACTGAGCCTTGCGCAGGTGGAAGGTCCAGACCTTGCCGTCGGGGCTGGTTTCCCAGCTGGTGGCCATGCCGGGGACCGGCCGTCCCTCGGCGTCGTCCTGGGTCAGGCCGATCAGCATCTCGCCCATCACCCGGTCCTCCCAGACGCCCGTGGTCTTCGGCGGATCCAGCGAGACCGGATCGAGGCCATTGCCGAACTCCAGGCAGACCTGGCCGGACGGGCAGGGCGCACGGATGGCCTTCTGCGGCCCGCAGGCGGCCAGCCCGCCGGCAAGTCCCAGGGCGGCGGCGACGCGGAGCGCGACGGTGACGCGAAAGGCGGTGCGCACCGTCAGCGGTCCTTCGGGTCGATGGCGTCGCGCAGGCCGTCGCCGATGAAGTTGAAAGCCGCCAGGGTCAGCACCATGACCAGGGACGGAAAGATCAGCAGCCAGGGCGCCAGGTCCATCTCCTCTGCGCCGTTGGAGATCAGGGTGCCCAGCGAAGTCAGCGGCTCCTGCACCCCCATGCCGAGGAAGCTCAGGAAGCTCTCCAGGAGGATCACGCCGGGGATGGTCAAGGTGGCGTAGACCACCACCGGGCCCAAAAGGTTGGGCACGATGTGGCGGCCGATGATCGCCGGAGTCGAGAGGCCCGCCGCCCGCGCCGCCTCGACGAACTCCTTCTGCTTCAGCGACAGGGTCTGGCCGCGCACGATCCGGCTCATGGTCAGCCATTCGACGCAGCCGATGGCCAGGAAGATCAAAAGGAAGTGCCGCCCGAAGGTCACCATCAAGAGGATGACGAAGAAGATGAAGGGCAGGGTGTAGAGCACGTCGACGAAGCGCATCATCAGCTCGTCCACCGCTCCGCCGAGGAAGCCTGCGGTCGCGCCCCAGGTGACGCCGATCACCAGCGAGACGGCGGTCGCCACCACCCCGATGGCCAGCGAAACGCGCAGCCCCACCAGCACGCGCGCCAACAGGTCGCGGCCGAGGGAATCGGTGCCCAAGAGGTGGCCGTTGGTCAGGGGCGGGTCCCAGACGTCGTTCTTGTTGATGGTGTCGAAATGGTCGGGGGTCAGCCAGGGCCCGACGATCGCCGCCAGCAGGAAGAGGCCGAGCAGGATCATGCTGGCCACCGCGGCGCGGTTGCGGAACAGTCGCCGGCGCGCGTCGTCCCACAGGCTGCGGCCTTTCACGGCCGCGCCCTCGAGCGCCTGGGCGTTGCGCTTCAGTTGCGGCGCGAGGGAAAGCCCGCTCATGAGAGCCACACCGCATTCATGAGAGGCGCACTCTGGGATCGAGCACCGCCAGCATCATGTCGCCGGCCAGGTTCAGGGCGATGATCAGGCTGGCGTAGAGGATCAGCACTCCCATCACCAGGGTGTAGTCGCGTTGCAGCGCCCCGGTGACGAAGCTCTTGCCCAGGCCTGGCAGGTTGAAAATCTTTTCCACCACCAGCGAGCCGGTGATCAGCCCGGCGCAGGCCGGGCCGAGATAGGCGACCAGGGGCGCCAGCGCGGCGCGCAGGGCATGGCGGAACACCACGGTGGTTTCGGACAATCCCTTGGCGCGGGCGGTGCGGATATAGTTGGAATGCAGCACCTCGATCATCCCGGCCCGGGTCAGGCGCGAGATGATCGCCACCTGCGGCAGGGCCAGCACGACCACCGGCAGCACCAGGCTGATCGGCCCGTTCAGGCCGCCGGTCGGCACCCAGCCGAGCTGGGAGGCGAACACCTGCCGCAGCAGCGGCGCGGTGACGAAGGAGGGGATGCAGACCCCCAATATGGCGACGCCCATCACCGAATAGTCGATGGCGTGATTCTGTCGGATCGCCGCCAGCACCCCCAGGGTGACGCCGACCAGGCTGGCGAGGACCAGGGCGGCGAGGCCGATCTTCAGGCTGGTGGGGAAGCCTTCGCGCACGATCTCCAGCACGCTCTTGTCCTGGTACTTCAGCGACGGGCCGAAGTCGCCGTGCGCCACCCCGCCGAGATAGCTGACGTACTGGACCACCAGCGGCCGGTTCATGCCGAACTTGGCCTCGACATGGGCCAGGATCTCCGGCGGCAGCTTGCGCGAGGTCTCGAACGGGCTGCCGGGCGCCGCGCGCATCATGAAGAAGGCGGCGGTGATGACCAGGAACAGCGTCGGGATGGCGACGAGCAGCCGACGAAGAAAAAACCGCAGCATGAAAGGGTCCGCCTGGCCGGTGATAAGCCGCCGGCGCGGTTGCGAAACTTCCATTCGCGCCCGATGTTGTCAAACGGCCGTTCCGGCCGGCGCCTGGAGGCATCGATGGCTGAGTTTCGCAAGGTGACCGAGTCCTTCTCGGTGGCGCCGCAGATCGATCTTGCGGACCTGCCGCGCGCGGCGGCGCAGGGGTTCAAGCTGGTGATCAACAACCGCCCCGACGGCGAGGCGCCCGACCAGCCGACCAGCGCTCAGGTCGAGGCGGCGGCCAGGGCGGCGGGCCTGGACTACGTCCACATCCCGGTGCGCGGCGGCCCGACCATGGAACAGGTGGCCGAGGAGACCGCCGTCGTCGCCAAGGCGCCCGGCCCGATCCTGGCCTTCTGCCGCTCCGGAACCCGCTCGATCGTCACCTGGTCGCTGGGCCAGGCGGAGGAAGGCGAACGCTCCCGCGAAGAGCTGGTGAAACTGGGCCAAGGCGCCGGCTACGATTTGTCGGGGGTGTTGAGCGGGTAGAGCGCGTCCTTCTCCCCTTGCGGGAGAAGGTGTCAGCGAAGCTGACGGATGAGGGGTGTCAGCGCCAGTGTCTGAGAGTAGCCAATCTACTGTCCGCCGGGCAGACCCCTCATCCGGCCCCCGGATCAAGTCCGGGGGCCACCTTCTCCCGCAAGGGGAGAAGGGAGTCCGCGCGCTCGTCGTCGGTCTGCTCGTCTTTTTGGGTCTGGAGATCGGGCTCCTCGCCCTCGACGCCACCTTACCGCCCGACCTCTCCAAGGCCGCGCGCTCCTCGCCCGTGGCGCTCGACCGCCGTGGGGCCTGGCTGCGGGCGCTGCCGGTGGAGCAGGGGCGCTGGCGCATCCGCGCCGATCTCGAGCGCACG
>DATAYM010000054.1:0-21202 GCA_036272595.1 Caulobacteraceae bacterium | reverse complement strand
CCATGTCGCCAAGCCCTCCGACCTGCTGCCCGAGCTGCAGGGCCGGCTGCCGATCCGGGTCGAACTCAAGCCGCTGACCCGCGACGACTTCCGCCGCATCCTGACCGAGCCGGAGGCCAACCTGATCCGGCAGAACCAGGCCCTGATGGCCACCGAGGGCGTCACCCTGACCTTCACCGACGACGCCATCGACGCCCTGGCCGACGCCGCGGTGGCCGTGAACGGCGCGGTGGAGAATATCGGCGCGCGGCGGCTGCAGACGGTGCTGAGAAGGTGGTCGAGGAGATCAGCTTCACCGCCGGCGACCGCTCCGGCGAGACCATCACCGTCGACGGCGCCTATGTGCGGGACCGGGTCGAGGCGCTGTCGCAAAACGCCGACCTGTCGCGCTTCATCCTCTGAGGCCGTCGGCTTTTCCTAGTAGCGTTCCGCCCGGGCGCGGGTGATGGCGTGCTCCAGCGCCGCGGCGAAGTCGCCGCGTTCCTTGGGGCTGAGCGCGCGGGCGACGGTCAGGCGGCGTCCGGAGAGCCGCAGCCGCACCCGCGCGTCGTGCTCGCCGGCGAATTCGACGGCGACGGCGGTGAAGGCGGTGGGCGAGCGCCAGACCGTGCGCGAGCGGCCGCCCGCCTCATAGGCGACGCTGACCTCCTCGGCCGACACCTGCACCCGCTCGGCCTGCCGGCCGCTGGCGTAGCTGGCGCGAAAGGCGATCAGCACGCCGAGCACGTCCAGGCCCAGGAAGACCGGCACCGGGATCGCCCCGATGGCCAGGAAGAAGGCCGCCATGATCGTGTTGAAGGCCGCCAGCCCGCCGATCAGCCAGTAGAATCCCTTCAGCGGCAGAGACCGGTTGGGCGTGATCACCGCATCCATGTAGAGCGCCGCCGGCATGGGCGGATGGTCGATCCGGCGCGCCTCGCGGTCAAGCGCGCGGAGGGTGCGCTTGCTCCCTGCGGCCTGCCGTGGTGTTTCCGACCCATGACGGATGAAGAGCTTCACCGCCGGCTGATCGACCAGCAGGGCTCGCGGCGGGACCTGAACACCCCGGTGCTGGTCGTCGATCTGGACGCCCTGACCCGCAACATCGCGCGCATGGCCGATTTCGCGCGCGGGCGGAACCTGCAGCTGCGGCCTCACGCCAAGACCCACAAGAGCCCGGAGATCGCCAGACGCCAGATGGCGGCGGGCGCCGTCGGCATCTGCTGCGCCAAGATCGGCGAGGCCGAGGTGATGGCCGACGACGGCGTGACCACGGGCCTGCACATCACCTCACCGGTGGTGTCGCGCCCGGCCATCGCCCGGCTGATCGGGCTGAACGCACGCACCACCGACCTCATGACCGTAGTCGACAGCCCGGACAACGTCGGGGCCCTGGGCGCCGCGGCCGGCGGCAAGCCGTTGAAGCTGGTCATCGACATCGACCCGGGCATCCACCGGACCGGGGTCGCTTCGCCGGAAGCGGCGGTCGCGGTGCTCGAGGCCATCCGCGCCCAGCCTTCGCTCACCTATGCGGGCGTCCAGTGCTATTGCGGCCAGCAGCAGCACATCGCCGGCTTCGACGAGCGGCGTGAGGCGATGGGCGACCGCGCCACCCTTCTGCGCGCGGTCATCGACGCCCTGGCCGCCGCCGGCGGGGCGCCGGCGATCGTCACCGGTGGCGGCACCGGCACCCATCGCATCGACCCGGACCTCGGCCTCTTCACCGAGCTGCAGGTCGGCTCCTACGTCTTCATGGACAGCCAGTACCTGGAATGCGACCTCACCGGCGACGGCGAGGGCTCGCCCTTCGAAACCGCGCTGATGATCGACGCGCGGGTGGTCAGCGCCAACGCGCCGGGGATGGCGACGGTGGACGCCGGCTTCAAGGCCTTCGCCACCGACGCCGGCAAGCCGCGGGTGCTGAGCGGGGCCGGGACGAGCGCCCGCTACGCCTTCATGGGCGACGAACACGGCGCGGTCCTGCTGCCCGACGGCGAGACGCTGGCGCTGGCCCAGGTGGTGACCCTGGCCGCCCCCCACTGCGATCCGACGGTGAACCTCTACGACACCTATCACGTGGTGCGCGGCGACACCCTGGTCGCGCTATGGCCGGTCGCCGCGCGCGGCCGTTCGCGCTGATCTTTTTCAGGCCCCCCGAACCGTCGGGAAGCCCTTGACGAAGCGCCCGGCTGGGTCGACCTCTATGCTGCTATGCAGCGCGAGCTCACCTACGCCATCGCTCCAGCCGGGCCGTCCGACGCGGCGGCGCTGGCGCGCGTGCACGTCGACGCCTGGCGCGAGACCTATCCCGGCATCCTGCCCAGGACCTACCTTGAGCGGATGTCCAGCGCCCTGCACGAGCACCGCTGGCGCCAGAGGCTGTTGTCGACGCGCGAGGCGACCCTGGCCGCCGAAGGCCACAAGGGCCTGGTCGGCTATGTCTCGGCCGAACGCTCGCGGCGTTCGCGCACCGGCGTCGAGGCCGAGATCACCACCCTCTACGTGCTGAAATGCGCCCAGGGCCACGGCCTCGGCCGCGAGCTGTTCACCGCCGCCGCGCGGGTGATGGCGGCGCGGGGCGCGACCTCGCTGGTGGTCTGGGTGCTGCGCGACAATCTCAGCGCGCGCGCCTTCTACGAGCGCATGGGCGGCCGGCGCGAGGACGTCGGCAACGAATATGTCGGCGGCGCGGTGGTGGCCTCGGTGCTCTACCGCTGGCCGGACCTGCAGGGCTGGCTGGCGGCCTGACGCCGCCCCGGCGCTAAGCCGTCTTGGTGTCGACGCCGGTGACGTTGTCCCAGAAGGACTTGGCCTTCATGAAGAAGCCGCGGGTGCGCGGGTGCTGCTGCTCGCCGCAGATGCCGGCCAGTTCGCGCACCAGCGCCTTCTGACGCGCGGTGAGCTTGGTCGGGGTCTCGATGATCAGCTCCACCACCAGGTCGCCGCGTTCGCGCGAGCGCAGCGACGGCATGCCGCGGCCCTTCAGGCGCACGATGGAGCCGGTCTGGGCGCCTTCCGGCACCTTGACCTTGATCTTGCAGTTGCCGTCGCAGTTCTCGCCGCCGAGCAGGCAGGGCGCGTCGATCTCGCCGCCGAGCACGGCGGTGAACATCGGCACCGGCACGCTGCACAACAGGTCCAGCCCGTCGCGCTCGAACAGCTCGTGCGGCCGCACTGACAGGAAGATGTAGAGGTCGCCGCGCGGCCCGCCGCGGGCGCCGGAATCGCCCTCGCCGGAAAGGCGGATGCGGGCGCCGTCGTCGACGCCGGACGGGATGCGCACCGAGAGCACGCGCTCGTGGCGGACCTGGCCGTGGCCGTGGCAGTCGCGGCACGGATCCAGCACCAGCTTGCCGGCGCCGCCGCAGCGCGGGCAGGCGCGCTCGATGGAGAAGAAGCCCTGGGTGGCGCGCACCCGGCCGGCGCCGTTGCAGGTTCCGCACATGGTCGGGTTGGTGCCCGGCTTGGCGCCGGAGCCCTTGCAGGTTTCGCAGGCCATGGCGGCCGGAACCGAGATCTCCACCTCGGCGCCGGCGTAAGCCTGCTCGAGAGTGATCTCCAGGTCGTAGCGCAGGTCCTGGCCGCGCGCCGGGCCGTTGTTCTGGCGGCCGCGCCCGGCGCCGAACATGTCGCCGAAGGCCTGGCCGAACACCTCGTTGAAGATGTCGTGAACGTCGTTGAAGCCGGCGCCGGCGCCGTTCGACCCGTTCACCCCGGCATGGCCGAAGCGGTCGTAGGCGGCGCGCTTCTGCGGGTCGCAGAGCACCGAATAGGCTTCGTTGATTTCCTTGAAACGGCCCGCCGCCTCTTCGCAGCCGCCGTTGCGGTCGGGATGGTGCTCCATGGCCAGCTTGCGGAAAGCGACCTTCAGATCCGGCTCGCCGCAGTCGCGGGCGACGCCAAGCACCTCGTAATAATCGCGCTGCATCACAGCGTCAGACCCCTGCTACACCGTCGCATCGATCGTTCCGCCCCGATGGCCCCGGATTGATGTGGGCCATCGGAACGGACTTCGCAATGAGCGCGTCTTTGTTCAAGAGACAAGTCGCGCCCCCGCGATCGATCGTCACGCCGACTTCTGCTCGTCGTCGACTTCCTCGAACTCGGCGTCGACGACGCCGTCGTCGGCCTTGGGCGCCTCGGCCCCGCCTTCGCCGCCCTGGGCCTTGTACATGGCCTCGCCCAGCTTCATCGAGGCCTGCAGCAGGGTCTGGGTCTTGGCCTCGATCGCCGCGGCGTCATCGCCTTCCAGCGACGACTTCAGGTCGGCGATCGCCGTCTCGATGGCGGTCTTGTCTTCCGGGCTGATCTTGTCGCCGTGTTCGGCCAGCGCCTTTTCGGTCGAGTGCACCGCCGCGTCGGCGTGGTTGCGCGCCTCGACGGCGGCCTTGCGCTTTTCGTCTTCGGCCTTGTGCGCCTCGGCCTCCTGCACCATGGCCTGGATGTCGGCGTCGGAAAGGCCGCCGGTCGCCTGGATGCGGATCGACTGCTCCTTGTTGGTCGCCTTGTCCTTGGCATGGACGTTGACGATGCCGTTGGCGTCGATGTCGAAGGTGACCTCGACCTGCGGCACGCCGCGCGGCGCCGGCGGGATGCCGACCAGGTCGAACTGACCCAGCAGCTTGTTGTCCTGCGCCATCGGCCGTTCGCCCTGGAAGACCCGGATGGTCACGGCCGACTGGTTGTCGTCAGCGGTGGAGAAGGTCTGGCTGCGCTTGGTCGGGATGGTGGTGTTGCGCTCGATCAGCGGGGTGAAGACCCCGCCAAGGGTCTCGATGCCGAGGGTGAGCGGCGTCACGTCGAGCAGCAGGACGTCCTTGACGTCGCCCTGCAGCACGCCGGCCTGCACCGCCGCGCCGAGCGCGACGACCTCGTCCGGATTGACGCCCTTGTGCGGTTCGCGGCCGAAGAAGGCCTTCACCGCCTCGACCACCTTGGGCATGCGGGTCATGCCGCCGACCAGCACCACCTCGTCGATGTCGGTCTTCTTCAGGCCCGCGTCCTTCAGCGCCAGTTCGCAGGGGCCGATGGTCTTGGCCACCAGGTCCTCGACCAGCGCTTCCAGCTTGGCCCTGGAAAGCTTGATGTTCAGGTGCAGCGGGCCGGAGGCGTTCATCGAGATGAACGGCAGGTTGACCTCGTACTGGGCCGTCGAGGACAGCTCCTTCTTGGCCTTTTCCGCCTCTTCCTTCAGCCGTTGCAGCGCCAGCTTGTCCTTGCGCAGGTCGACCGAGGTCTCCTTCTTGAACTCGTCGGCCAGGTAGTCGACGATCCGCAGGTCGAAGTCCTCGCCGCCGAGGAAGGTGTCGCCATTGGTCGACTTCACCTCGAAGACGCCGTCGCCGATTTCCAGGATGGAGACGTCGAAGGTGCCGCCGCCGAGGTCGTAGACGGCGATCTTCTGGCCGTCGTTCTTTTCCAGCCCATAGGCCAGCGCCGCCGCGGTCGGCTCGTTGATGATGCGCAGCACGTCGAGGCCGGCGATCTTGCCGGCGTCCTTGGTGGCCTGGCGCTGGGCGTCGTTGAAATAGGCCGGGACGGTGATGACCGCCTTTTCGACCTTCTCGCCGAGATAGGCCTCGGCGTCTTCCTTGATCTTCTGCAGGATGAAGGCGGAGATCTGCTGGGGCGAATAGTCCTTGCCGTGGGCGCGCACCCAGGCGTCGCCGTTCGGGCCCTTGACGATCTCGTAGGGCACCATGCCCTTGTCCTTGGCCACCACCGGATCGTCGAACTTGCGCCCGATCAGCCGCTTGATGGCGAAGAAGGTGTTGGTGGGGTTGGTCACCGCCTGGCGTTTCGCCGGCTGGCCGACCAGGCGCTCGCCGTCGTCCATGATGGCGACGACGGACGGGGTGGTCCGTACGCCCTCGGCGTTCTCGATCACTTTCGGCGACTTGCCGTCCATGATGGCGACGCACGAATTGGTCGTGCCGAGGTCGATACCGATTATCTTGCTCATGACGAGGCTCAAACGCTCCTTAGTTGTGGCGGGCGGGGTTGAGCGGCCTCGAAGGAGCGCCGCCGCTGACCCACCCCCGTGGGGTTTCGTCTCCGAATTCGAACGCAAGTCCACGCTTTCGGGATACTCGCGCGTTGAGGGCGATATGGGTACCGCGACGGCCGCTGCAAGGGGCGACGGCGGCGCGGCGGCCCCTGATTCGGACTATATCAAGGCTATGGAGTTCAACGGCTTTCGGCTCATTTCAGGCGCAATCGACGCGGACGGCCAGACGCGGCTGGTTGACGAGGTGCTGGCGGGCGCCAGCGCGGCGCCCTTCTATCGGCCGATCACGCCGTCCGGCAAGCCGATGAGCGTCGAACAGACCAGTTTCGGCGCGTTTGGCTGGGTCACCGATCGGGGCGGCTACCGCTACGAGCCGGCGCACCCGCTGACCGGCCGGCCCTGGCCGCCGATGCCGCAGAGCCTTCTGGCGCTCTGGGCGCGGCATGCCGGCGATCCGGTCCCGCCGGACTCCTGCCTGGTCAACCTCTATCGCGACGGGGCGAAGATGGGGCTGCACACCGATTCCGACGAGGAGGACCTGACCGCGCCGGTGCTCTCCATCTCGCTGGGCGACAGCGCGGTCTTCCGGCTCGGCGGCGCGGCCAGGGGCGATCCCAGCCGCACGGTCCGGCTGAACTCCGGCGACGTCAGCGTGCTCGCCGGCGCCTCGCGCCGCTTCCATCACGGCGTCGACCGCATCCTGGCCGGCTCCTCGCGCCTCATCCCCGGCGGCGGCCGGCTCAACCTGACGCTCCGGCGCGCGAAGCGCTGAGGCCCGCGGCGCTCAACCGCGCCGGGCCCTGAAGAAGCCGCGCAGCAGCGCCGCGCTCTCCGCGCCGAGCACGCCGGCGACCACCGCCGGACGCCAGTGGCAGGTCGGCTGCTCGAAAAAGCGCGGGCCGCTGGCGACGGCGCCGCCCTTTTCGTCCGGCGCGCCGTAGACCAGCCGGGCGATGCGGGCGTGGCTGATGGCCCCGGCGCACATGGCGCAGGGCTCCAGGGTGACGAACAGCTCCAGCCCGGTCAGGCGGTAGTTGCCGACCGCCGCGGCCGCGGCCCTCAGCGCCAGGATCTCCGCATGGGCGGTCGGGTCGTTCAGACCGATGGGGCCGTTGTGGGCGCGGGCCACGACGGCGCCGGTGGCCGGGTCGAGCACCACCGCGCCGATCGGCGTCTCGCCGGCGTCGGCGGCGGCTTGCGCCTCGGCGAGGGCGATGCGCATGGTCGATTGATCATGGTCGAGCATGTTCCGGACCCAAACGCCGCCGACAGCCCGGGTCAAGCTTCGGGCGAACGCGTCGCCAAGGCGCTGGCGCGAGCCGGGGTCGCCTCGCGCCGCGAGGTGGAGCGGCTGATCGCGGCCGGCCGCGTCAAGCTGAACGGCGAGGTGCTGACCAGCCCGGCGGTGAAGGTGGACGCGCGGGACGTGCTGACCGTCGACGGCAAGGTGGTGGCCGCGGCCGAGCCGGCGCGGCTGTGGCGCTACCACAAGCCGGTGGGGCTGGTGACCACCCACGCCGATCCGAAGGGGCGGCCGACGGTGTTCGAGGCCCTGCCGAAGGGCCTGCCCCGGGTGATCTCGGTCGGCCGGCTGGACCTGAATTCCGAGGGCCTTCTGCTGCTGACCAACGACGGCGAACTGGCGCGGTCGATGGAGCTGCCGGCCAGCGGCCTGGTGCGGCGCTACCGGGCGCGGGTGCGCGGCCACGCGACCCAGGAGATGCTCGATACGCTGGGGGACGGCCTGACCGTCGACGGCGTCGTCTATGGCCCGATCCAGGCCCGGCTGGAGCCGAAGACCGGCGAGGGGGTCAATCGCTGGATCGCCATTTCGCTGGCCGAGGGCAAGAACCGCGAGGTGCGCAAGGTGCTGGACGCGCTGGGCCTGGCGGTGAACCGGCTGATCCGCATCGCCTACGGGCCGCACCAGCTGGGCGACCTGAGGCCCGGCGAGGTGGCCGAGGTGGACAGGCTGGGCAAGGCGGTCGGCGGCCGGCTCAAGCCGCAGAGCGCGGCCGCGCCGGAGCCGGCGGTGGAGGCCAAGGCGAAGGTCTACAAGGCCGGCTGGGCCAGGCCGAAGCCGCGGCCGGCGGCGCCCGCGACGGCGCGCGGCTCCGCAAAGGCGCGCTCGCCGGCGAAACCGTCGTCGCCCCGATCTCCGAAGCCCGGCGGGCGACCGCCGAGAAGCTCCGGCGCTCGTCGTCCAGGCCCTCCGAAAGCCGGCGGTCCAGGGCGGCGCGGGTAGGCGCCCGGCCCCCGGCGACCTCCGGGCCTACGGCCTCACGGCCACGCCTTCGAACAAAAGGCCGATCTGCCGGTCCATTTCGGCGATCAGGACCGGGGCGTCGGCGCCGTCCTGGGCGGCGCGCCGGTAGTTCCAGACATAGGCCGCGAGCAGGGTGTCGACGAACAGGTCCGGATCGGCGTCGGGGCGCACGTCGCCGCGCTCGACGCCGCCCATCAGCGCGTCGGCCAGCATGCCGCGGAAGCGGTCGTTGCGCCCGACCGGCGTCATGCCGTTGCGATGCGGCCAGGTGAACGAGGCCGCGACATAGGCGACGAACAGGCGAAGCCTGCGGGTCTCGAAGCCGTAGTGGACCGCCATGATCGAACGCAGGCGATCGACCGTCGGGCCGCGAAGGTGCGGGGTGACCTGCTCCAGCTCGGCCTGCAAGGCCTCGACCCGCCCGGCCATGACCTGGCTGAGCAGTTCGGCCTTGCCGGCGAAGGTGGTGAACACGCTGCCGACCGAAACCTCGGCCCGCCGCGCCACCATGCGGATGGTGGTCGCTTCGTAGCCGATCTCATCGAACAGGTCGCGCGCGGCGGCCAAGACCCGCGCGCGCGTCGCCTGTTTACGCTCCTGCCTCGCCCCCAAGCTCGGCTCCCCCCATTTGAGTTGTGTCTGCCTAGGCGGCGGCGCGCCAGCCCGCCAGCAGGATCTTGATCTGGGCGCCCAGCCGGGCCTGGAGCGCATCGTCGTCCCAGGACTCGAAGATGGCGTGACGATAGTTGGCGACGAAGCTGTCCCAGATCATCTCGTTGGTCAGCCGGATGTCGAGGGCCTCGGAAAGCTCGCCGCGGGCGACGCCCCGGCGCAGCACTTCGTCGATCAGCGCCTGCACGCGCCGGGCCGCGCCGCGCAGCCGCCGCGCCGCCTGCGGCTCCCCGGTCCAGGAGTGGCCGATGGCCGCCTGCACCAGCGGCAGATGGTCCCGATGAAAGGCGTAGGCCATCGAGAACAGCCGCAGCAGCGCGGTTTCCGTGGCCTCGTTGTGGTCGTCGCCGGTCTTCAGGTGCTCGGCCAGCGCCTCGCAGTCGTCGAGGATCACCTCGCCGAACAGGTCGGCCTTGTCGGAAAAGCTGGCGAACACCGCGCCGGTGGAAAGGCCGGCCGCCGCGGCGATCTCGCGCACGGTGGCGGCGTCGTAGCCCCGCTCGTTGAACAGCCGTTTGGCCGCGTCGAGCAGCTGGCGGCGGGTGCGCATCTTGGAGAGGGCGCGGCGGGTCAAGGGCTGGGAGTCGGCGGACGCGAAGGCGCCCGCGGTCAGTTGGTTCATGGGGCTTTTGTCGGGGCCAGTTGCGGAGGGGACGGCGGCGGGATCGCGCGCCGATTCAAGCTGAACATGTTCAGCAACAGGCTGAACCGTAGGACTGGGTTTGGGCATGTATGTCAGTTTCGCGCGTGTTTTGATGCGACCGGGCGCCGCAGCGCTCCTTGTCGGCGTAAAACACGGCCTTATTGCGAAGTGGATCGCCAACGCTGGCGAAATGCGTTCGTTGAACGCGTTCATTTAGTGTTGCGCAACCTTGAGGACAAGATGTCTTTTGTGCGCACGGTCAAGACGCCTGCCCCGCAATGGCCTTCGCTTCCGATGGCGACTATGGTTTGGCGATGGATATCTTCACCTGGCTGATCCCCGCGGCGCTGGCGGCGGTCTTCATCACCCTGTGCTTCGGCATCTATTCGCTGTTTCGCGGCGGCGATTTCGCCCGGTCCCATTCCAACCGGCTGATGCGCCTGCGCGTGGTGCTGCAGTTCGTCGCCATCCTGGTCCTGGTCGCGGCCATGCTGTGGCGCGGTCGCCACTGATGGTCACGCTGAACCGCATCTACACGCGCACCGGCGACGGCGGCAAAACCCGGCTGGCCACCGGCGCGCCGGTGGCCAAGACCCATCCGCGGGTCGAGGCCTATGGCGCGGTCGACGAACTGAACGCCCAGATCGGCTGGGCGCGGACCACCCTGGCCGGCGAGCCGCTGCTGGACGCCATGCTGGCGCGCATCCAGAACGACCTGTTCGATCTCGGCGCGGATCTGGCGACGCCCGAGCGGGTGCGCCAGGGCGAGGACCTGCGCGTCCTGGAGGGCCAGGTGACGCGGCTGGAGGCCGAGATCGACCAACTGAACGCCGAGCTCAGCCCGCTCGCCTCCTTCGTGCTGCCGGGCGGATCGCCGGCGGCCGCGGCCCTGCATGTCTGCCGCACGGTCTGCCGCCGCGCCGAGCGGGCGGGCGTCAGGCTGGCGGAGGCGCGGGGCGAACAGGTCGGCGCGGCGGCGCTGAAATACCTGAACCGGCTGTCGGACCTGTTGTTCGTCGCCGCCCGCTTCGCCAACGGCAAGGGCGCCGATGACGTTCTCTGGCGGCCCGGGGCGACCCGCTGATCGGGCTACTGCGCCGGTTTGCCGGCGTGGCCGGTGATGGTGGAAAGCGGCGTCGGCACCGCGCAGACCCGGTCCTGCGGATCCCACCAGTCGCCCCTGGCCTCGCATTGCGCCTGCGGATCGTTGCCGGGTCCGGGCTGGCGGGCGGACGGATGCAGGAAGAGCAGGCCGACGGCGGCGGCGAGGAAAATCGCCACGAAAACGACCTGCACCGTGGAGACCATCGAGCGTTTCATCCCGTTTCTATGGCGCCGGTGTGGGCGGGGCCGCAAGCGTCGCCAGGAGGCGGAAAACCGCCGCGCGTTGACAGTCGGGGGCGGCGTTGTCAGTTTGCCCGCTTTTCGCGGGCGGCGGCGCCGTATTGGTGCGCGCGATCGCGAGACCCTGATCTCAAACGCTGGCTAAAAGGCGCTGAAAACCGATGAAGGTGTTAGTCCCGGTCAAACGGGTGATCGACTATAACGTCAAGGCGCGGGTGAAGCCCGACCAGACCGGCGTGGACCTGGCAAACGTCAAGATGTCCATGAATCCCTTCTGCGAGATCGCGGTTGAGGAGGCCGTGCGGCTGAAGGAGAAGGGGATCGCCAGCGAAGTGGTGGCCGTCTCCATCGGTCCGGCCCAGGCGCAGGAGACCATCCGCACCGCCCTGGCCATCGGCGCCGACCGCGGCATCCTGATCCAGAGCGACACCGATGTCGAACCGCTCGAGGTCGCCAAGCTGCTGAAGGCGGTGGTCGAGGAGGAAAAGCCCGACCTGGTGCTGATGGGCAAGCAGGCCATCGACGGCGACAACAACGCCGTCGGCAAGATGCTGGCGGCCCTGCTCGACTGGCCGCAGGCGACCTTCGCCTCCAAGGTCGAGATCGACGGGAACAAGGCCAAGGTGACCCGCGAGGTCGACGGCGGCCTGCAGACGCTGGAGCTCGACCTGCCGGCGGTGGTCACCGCCGACCTGCGCCTGAACGAGCCGCGCTACGCCTCGCTGCCGAACATCATGAAGGCGAAGAAGAAGGAACTGGCGGTGAAGGCGGTCGGCGACTACGGCGTCGACCTGGCCGGGCACCTGAAGGTGCTGAAGGTGACCGAACCGCCCAAGCGCGTCGCGGGGGTGAAGGTCGAGAACGCCGACGAACTGGTGAAGAAGCTGACGACCGAAGCGGGGGTGATCTGATGGCCGTTCTTGTCGTCGCCGACCACGACAACGTGTCGTTGAAGGACAACACCCACAAGACCGTCACCGCCGCCAAGGCGCTGTCGAACGACGTCGACGTGCTGGTCGCCGGCAAGGGGGTCGACGCGGTCGCCGCCGAGGCCGCCAAGATCGAGGGCGTGCGCAAGGTGCTGGTCGCCGAGAGCGACGAGCTTGGCAAGCAGATCGCCGAGGCGGTCGCCGCCACCGTCCTGGCCCAGGCGACGAACTACGACGCGATCCTGATTCCGGCGACCTCGGTCGGCAAGAATTTCGCGCCGCGGGTGGCGGCCAAGCTGGACGTCGCGCCGATCTCCGAGATCATCGAGGTGGTCAGCCCCGACACTTTCGTGCGCCCGATCTATGCCGGCAACGCGCTGGAGACCATCCAGTCCTCCGACGCCAAGAAGGTGATCACCGTGCGGCCGACCGCCTTCAAGGCGGCGGGCGAGGGCGGTTCGGCGGCGATCGAAAAGGTCGCGGCGGGCGAGGCCGGCGGCAAGGTCCACTTCGTCTCCGACGAGATCGTCAAGTCCGACCGGCCGGAACTGGCCGGGGCCAAGATCGTCGTCTCCGGCGGCCGCGCCATGGGCTCGGCCGAGGAGTTCCAGCGGGTGATCGAGCCGCTGGCCGACAAGCTGGGCGCCGCGGTCGGCGCCAGCCGGGCCGCCGTCGACGCCGGCTATGCGCCGAACGACTACCAGGTCGGCCAGACCGGCAAGGTGGTCGCGCCGCAGCTCTACGTCGCCATCGGCATTTCCGGCGCCATCCAGCACCTGGCCGGCATGAAGGATTCCAAGGTGATCGTGGCGATCAACAAGGACCCCGACGCGCCGATCTTCCAGGTGGCCGACTACGGGCTGGTCTCGGACTACAAGACCGCCGTGCCGGACCTGATGGCGGCGCTCACCGCCGCCGGGAAATAGCCGCAGCCGCCGCGTCGCCCTGCACGATCCGGCCGTCGCCGGAGGTTTCGCTGTGCAGGTCGGCGGGGTGGGTGAGCAGGTCGATCTCGCCGTCGCCCGAGATGTCGAGGTCGGCCTTCCGGGTCGGCGCGATGCTGGTGCGGCCGTCGCCGGAAATGTCCACGTCGGCCTTGTCGACCTTGAGGCCGGCCAGGTCCGCCTGGCCGTCGCCGGAGATCTCCAGCCGCACCGCGCGGGCCTTGCCGTCGGCCTTGATCCGGCCGTCGCCGTTGAGCTCGAGCTCCAGCTCGTCCTGGTCGAACCCGGCGATCGAGATGGCGCCGGCGCCGTCCAGCACGAAGCGGCGGACGTGCGGCGCGGTCATGACGATGGTCACGGGCCGCGCATTGACCGGCGGCTGGTCGAAATCCAGATCCGGTCCGGAGAGCCTGAGCTGATCGACCGTTCCCTTCGGTCCGGTGACGGTCAGCTTCGCGGGGCCCGGACCTTGGGTGAACGTCACGTCGGCCGGAACCTCGACCTCCAGCGCGTCGGCGCCGCTCCAGGCGATGTCCCGGGTCTCGGTCGGGCCGCCGCCGTCGACAGGGGCGCTTCGCCGGCCCATGTCGTCGTCGATCGAGATGTGGGCGGTCTTCACCGTCCAGCCGCGCTGGAGCAGCTCGCGGCCGCCGAGCGCCGTCGCGCCGCAGAAACAGATCACCGCCATCAGGAAACCGACGACCGCGATCAGGAAAAGGGTGCGGGTCATGGCCGGGCGGGCTCCGTCGTCGTCTGTGGCCGGGAATCGATCACCGGGTTGAGCAGCCGGAAGTGCAGGCGGCCGTACCAGACCAGCGCATTGGTCAGGCCGATCCCGGTCAGGCTCAGGATCGCCGCCGCCGAGACCGATCCGGCCATCAGGCCGAGACCGGCCAGGAGCGCGGTCGCCGGGCCGCCGGGCGGCTCGCTGAACGGCCCGGCGGCGAAGACGAAGCCGCCGGCGACGAAGACGCCGATGCAGGCCACGGCGACGCCGAACATGGCGCAGAGCACGCCGATCAGGATCGGCAGCAGGATCAGCAGATCGAGGGCGCCGAGGCCGAGCACCGCGAAAACCGCCCCGGCGGCGGCCGCCGGGTTGCGTTCGGATTCCCATCGCTTCAGCCCGGCCTCGGCGCGCAGTTCGCGGGCCAGCCGGTCGGGATCGCCAAGCGCCGCGGCGATCTCCGCCTCGCTGCGGCCGGCCGCAGCGCCCTCGGCGAAGTGGGCGTTGTAGTCGGCGGCGATCTCGGCCACGGTCGCCGTCGGCAGGCCCTTCAGGCCTTCCCACAGCCGGGCGATGAAGGCCTCGCGCGTCATTGCGGCTCTCCAAGAATGTCATCCACGGCGCCGGCGAAGGCGCGCCATGCGTTGGCCTGCGCCGCGAAGCTTTCGCGGCCCTTAGGAGTCAGGCGGTAGTATTTGCGCGAGGGTCCGGCCGAGGATTCGACCAGATAGGTCTCCACCAGGCCGTCGGCCTGCATCCGCCGCATCAGCGGGTAGATGGTGCCCTCGCCCATGCCGATGGACACGGCCAGGCGGCTGGCGATGTCGTAGGCGTAGCCGTCCTCCCGCGAGAGCAGGGCCAGCACGCACAGATCGAGCGCCCCCTTCTTCAACTGAATGTCGACGCTCTCGGGCATCGCGATCCTCACCGTCCAGGCCGGAGAACTAACGCAAGGTACCTGTCCTAGCAAGGTACCGTGCACAGCATGACAGAAGTTTAATGCGCGGATTGACAGACACGGTCGGGCGGTGACGTTCGCTGCGTTGCAGCAAAGCCCTTGGCGTCGGTGTCGCGCGTGCTAGAAGGGGCGCCGCGCGGGGGCGTTTTCAACGCTTGGGGTCAGGCGAGGACCAATGGCGGATATCAGGACGGTGGGCGTGATCGGCGCGGGCCAGATGGGCACGGGCATCGCCCATGTCTGCGCGCTGGCCGGCTACGACATCGAATTGAACGACGTCAGCCGCGCGCGCATCGAGGCCGGCCTCGGGGTGATCGAGCACAATCTCGCCCGCCAGGTGGCGCGCGGACTCATCGACGACGCCGAGATGAAGGCCGCGCTCGGCCGCATCCGGCCGCAGGAAAGCCTGGCCAGGATCGGCGTCGCCGATCTGGTGATCGAAGCCGCCACCGAGGACGAGACGGTGAAGAAGGCGATCTTCGGCGCCCTGGCCCCCCATGTGGGGCCCGACACCTTGCTGGCCTCCAACACCTCGTCCATCTCCATCACCCGGCTGGCCTCGGCGACCGACCGGCCGGAGCGGTTCATCGGGCTGCACTTCATGAACCCGGTGCCGCTGATGAAGCTGGTGGAGATCATCCGCGGCATCGCCACCGACGTTCAGACCTACGAGACGGCGGTCAATTTCGCCAAGTCGCTCGGCAAGACCACCGCCAACGCCGAGGACTTCCCGGCCTTCATCGTCAACCGCGTCCTGGTGCCGATGATCAACGAGGCGATCTACACCCTCTATGAGGGCGTCGGCACGGTGCAGGCCATCGACACGGCCATGCATCTGGGCGCCAACCATCCGATGGGGCCGCTCGAGCTCGGCGACTTCATCGGCCTCGACACGGTGCTGTCGATCATGAACGTGCTCTACGAGGGCCTGGCGGATTCGAAATACCGCCCCTGTCCGCTGCTGGTGAAGTACGTCGAGGCCGGCTGGCTTGGCCGCAAGGCCGGCCGCGGCTTCTATGACTATCGCGGCGAGACCCCGACCCCCACCCGCTAGGGCTTCGCCACGCTACCAGATGACCGTGACGCCGTAGGCCGCGAACCATCGGTCTGCGGTTACCACGACGGCGCCCTCCGCGAAGGCCTGGGCGATGATGAGCCGATCGAACGGGTCGCCATGATGTCGCGGCAGGCGTCCTGCCTGGGCGGCTTGCTCATGGCTCAAAGGCAGCCAATCGAACCCTTGGCCAATCACGGCTTCGTCGAGCCTGGGGGGTAAATCCGACAGCGACAGATCGCGTGGGCGTTTGAATTCCAACTCATAGGCCGAGACCGCGCTCACCAACACCCGATTGGATCGGTCGGTGATCGCGTCCTTCACTCTGGCGGACAGACGAGCGGTATCGGTCGCGCTCCAGACCAGGGCGTGACTGTCGAGGATGATGATCATTCGTCAGGAAAAACAGACTTGTCCAACCATGCCTCAAGGTCCGGGTCCGGATCGAAGGCGCTGAGCGGAATGGAGAGATTTAGATGCTCCCATACGCCAATACGCCGTCGGCCGTTTTGCGGCGGGGCCTTCGGCGTCAGGGCGACGATTGGGCGGCCATGCCGCGCGATCACTACCTCCTCGCCGGCCTCGGCGCGGGCGACGAGTTCCGACAGTTTCGCCTTGGCTTCGGCGATGTTCACCTGAATGGTCATGGGGTCCTTATCGCATAGATGGACATAGTTGGTCCATATAAGCAGACCATATTTGCGAAGCCGATCGCTTGATCGACTCGCCGGCCTTGGCCATAAGCGCCTTGCCCCTTTAAGACGCGGAGGACGCCATGAGCGAGATCGCCGTGTTCAGCGGCAGCGCCCACCCAGAGCTCGCGGCGGAAATCTGCGCCCATCTCCAGGTCCCGTTGCAGCCGTCCAGGCTGGAACGCTTCGCCAACGACTGCCTCGAGGTGCAGCTGCTGGAGAACTGCCGCGAGCGCGACGTCTTCATCGTCCAGCCGCTCTGCGCCCCGGTGCAGGAGCATCTGGTCGAGCTCCTCCTGATGCTGGACGCTGCGCGCGGGGCCAGCGCCGCCCGGCGCACCGTGGTCATGCCCTTCTATGCCTACGCCCGCTCCGACAAGAAGGACCGCCCGCGCGTCTCGCTGGGCGGGCGGCTGGTCGCCGACCTCCTGAGCACCGCCGGCGCCGACCGCATCCTGACCATGACCCTGCACGCGCCGCAGGTGCACGGCTTCTTCAGCGTGCCGGTCGACCACCTGCACGCCCTGACCGAACTGGCCGGGCATTTCCGCGGCGACGACCTGTCCAACACCGTGGTGGTCTCGCCGGACCTCGGCAACGCCAAGGAGGCGGCCGCCTTCGCCCGGCTGCTCGGCACCCCGGTCGCGGCGGCCGCCAAGCAGCGGATCAACGACGACAAGGTGGTGATCAGCGCCGTCATCGGCGACGTCGAGGGCCGCGACATCATCGTGCTCGACGACGAGATCGCCAAGGGCTCCAGCGTCATCGAACTGCTCGACCATCTGGCGCCGAGCCATGTCAGGACCGTGCGCATCGCCTGCACCCACGGCCTATTCGCCGCCGGCGCGCTGGACCGGCTGCAGGCGCGCGACGAGGTGACGGAGATCGTCTCCACCAACACCGTGCCGATCGCCATGGCCAAACGCGTCCCCAAGCTGACCGTGCTCTCCATCGCCCCGGCCCTGGCCGAAGCCATCCGCCGCATCCACAACGGCGAATCCGTCAGCGCGCTGTTCCACTCGGGCTGAAGCCGTTAGAGATGGCGGTCGAAGTCCATCCTCTGGTGAAGGATGCGAACGACGTCGACCCCGGTCTCGGTTCGCCGATAGAACAGCACATGCGAGCCGACGGCGAATTTGGAATAGCCAGGCCGGATATCATCGCAGGCTCGGCCGCGCCGCGGGTCGGCTGCGATCAGCTCGACGGCGGCCTGGATTTGCCTTGTATAGGCTTCAGCCTGATCGTCGCCCCAGTTCGCCGCCGAATAGTCCCAGATCTCGTCCAGATCAGCCTGCGCACGCGGCGACAGGACATATGGGATCATTCGCCGCCGCCAGCGTGATTGCGCCGCTTTCGCATGACGAAAGCATCGAAATCGAATGGGCTCGAGGCGCCGCTCGTTTCGCCCTCGACCAGGGCGGCGCGGAGGACGGCGAGCTGCGCTTCCTGGTCTTCGAGCAGGCGCAGACCCGCGCGGACCACCTCGCTCGCCGAGCCATAGCGCCCACGCGCCACCTGCGACTCAACGAAGTCGGCGAAGTGTTCGCCTAGGCTGAAAGAGGTGTTCTTGTTCATCCGCGATCTCCGCCCGGCGAGAAGTACCAGGAATTGGTAGTGACGCCTACCCCCGCGCATTTCCTTCGACTTCGGCGCGGCTTCCAGTCGATAATCGTGCTTGATTCGAAACGGCGGGACGATGCGCAAGGTCACCGAGGCGCTTCTAGCCGGCGCCTATCTCTGCCTGGCCCTGACGGTGGCGCTCCTCGTTTGGCGAGGCGGCGGCGGCGTCGGCGCGGGTATCGCGGCGCTGGCCGGCGTGCTCGGCCTGGCCTTCGCCCTGCACGGCATGGTCGGCCGCGACCTCGGGCGCGCCGGCGTCGCCCGCGAGTTGCGCGCGCTGCGCGAAGCCAACCAGATCCTCGCCGACCAGCTGGACGTCATGCACGAGCGCCTGGCCGGCTTCGCCGAGAGCGTGCAGGAGGACGTCGACCGCCGCAGCGAGGAGCTGACCACCGAGGTGCGGGTGCTGGAGGACCTGGTCCAGCGCATGAGCGACAGCCTGGAAGACCGGCTGGCGCAGACCCCGCAGGTCCCGCCCGCCTATGTCCGCCACCACCACCAGCACACGGCGCTGCTGGAGACCGTGCGCGAGGCGCTGGCCGACAACCGGGTCGACCTCTACCTGCAGCCGGTGGTCAGCCTGCCGCAGCGGCGCACGGTCTTCTACGAGAGCTTCTCGCGCCTGCGCGACGGCTCCGGCCGGGTGATGATGCCGGCGGAATATCTGAGCGTCGCCGAGCCGGAAGGCCTGATGCCGGCCATCGACAACCTTCTGCTGTTCCGCTGCGTGCAGATCGTGCGGCGGCTGGCCAAGAACGACCGCAAGGTCGGCATCTTCTGCAATGTCGCCCTCGGCTCGCTGGCCGACGAAAGCTTCTTCCCGCAGTTCCTCGAATTCCTCGCCGAGAATCGGGACCTGTCCGGCGCGCTGATCTTCGAGCTCGGCCAGTCGGCCTTCGACCGGCGCGGGTCCACCGAGGCGCGCAACATGGGCAAGCTGGCCGACCTCGGTTTCCGCTTCTCGCTCGACAAGGTCTCGGACCTTGACCTGAACTTCCCCGACCTGGCGCGGGCGGACGTCAAGTTCGTCAAGGTCTCGGCCGAGGTGCTGCTCAGCCAGCTCCTGGAGCTGGACGGACGGCTGGCGCTGCGGTCGCTGAAGGATCTGAACGCCGCCGACCTCGCCGACCTCACCCGCCGCTACGGCGTCGAGCTGATCGCCGAAAAGGTCGAGACCGAGCGCCAGGTGGTCGACGTGCTGGAGCTCAACATCGCCTATGGCCAGGGCAATCTGTTCGGCGAGCCGCGCGCCATCCGCGACGCGGTGCTGGCCGAGGCCGATCCCCCCGCCGACTTCATCCGTTCGTCTCTGCGCCGCCGCGTCGTCCGCTAGACGGTGATGTCGAACTGATCGCCGGGCGGCTCATCGTCTTCGAAGTCGTATCTTGGCGGCGGAACGCGGCCGGTCTGCGCGGCCAGGATTCCGTCGGCTTTCTGGGCCGCCTTCGACGGTCGCTGCGTCGCGGCCTTCCTCAGCGCCGGAAGCGCGATCGGCGGCCAGGCCAGGATCGACGGCATCCGCATGAGCGCCTCCCGAGCGCGCCAGCGATTTTGGCAGGCTGCGCCGCTTGGGTTAACGACTTGTCGACGCCGGATAGCGGCTCGCCGCCCTTGACTCCGTCGGCTTGTCTCCATAAGTCCACGGCGCGTTAGCACTCGGGCGTGGCGGCTGCTAACGGCCGCGCGCCCGAGCCCTATCAACCCGTTCAAGTCCCCCAGGGAGAAGACATATGGCGTTTCGGCCTCTTGGCGATCGCGTACTGATCAAGCGCGTCGAGGAAGAAGAAAAGACCAAAGGCGGGATCATCATCCCCGATACCGCCAAGGAAAAGCCTCAGGAAGGCGAAGTCGTCGCCGTCGGCCCCGGCGCCCGCGACGAGTCCGGCAAGGTCCACCCGCTGGACGTGAAGACCGGCGACCGCATCCTGTTCGGCAAATGGTCGGGCACCGAGGTCAAGATCGACGGCGACGATCTGCTGATCATGAAGGAAAGCGACGTCCTGGGCGTGATCGACAAATAAGTCCGCCCCAACCCATTCCCCTTATTCAAGAGAGCTGAACATGGCTGCCAAAGAAGTCGTTTTCGACACCGACGCACGCGACCGCATGCTGCGCGGCGTCAACATCCTCGCCAACGCGGTTCGCGTCACGCTGGGCCCCAAGGGCCGCAACGTGGTCATCGAAAAGTCGTTCGGCGCGCCCCGGTCCACCAAGGACGGCGTCACCGTCGCCAAGGGAAATCGAGCTTTCCGACAAGTTCGAGAACCTGGGCGCCCAGCTGATCCGCGAAGTGGCCTCCAAGACCAACGACAAGGCCGGCGACGGCACCACCACGGCCACCGTCCTGGCCCACGCCATCGTCACCGAGGGCCTGAAGTCGGTCGCGGCCGGCATGAACCCGATGGACCTGAAGCGCGGCGTCGACAAGGCCGTCACCAAGGTGGTCGAGGAGATCAAGAAGTCGTCCAAGAAGGTCACCACCAACGCCGAGATCGCCCAGGTCGGCGCCATCTCCGCCAATGGCGACAAGGAAGTCGGCGACATGATCGCCAAGGCGATGGACAAGGTCGGCAACGAGGGCGTGATCACGGTCGAAGAGGCCAAGAGCCTGGAGACCGAACTGGACGTCGTCGAGGGCATGCAGTTCGACCGCGGCTACCTGTCGCCCTACTTCATCACCAATGCGGACAAGATGGAGGCGGTGCTCGAAGATCCGCTCATCCTGCTGTTCGAAAAGAAGCTGTCCTCGCTGCAATCGCTGCTGCCGGTTCTGGAAGCGGTGGTGCAGTCGGGCCGTCCGCTGCTGATCGTGGCGGAAGACATCGAAGGCGAGGCGCTGGCCACCCTGGTGGTCAACAAGCTGCGCGGCGGCCTGCGGGTCGCGGCGGTCAAGGCGCCCGGCTTCGGCGATCGGCGCAAGGCCATGCTGGAAGACATCGCCATCCTCACCGGCGGCCAGCTGATCAGCGAAGACCTTGGCATCAAGCTCGAGAACGTCACCCTCGAAATGCTCGGCAAGGCCAAGAAGGTCACCATCACCAAGGATGACACCACCATCGTCGACGGCGCCGGCGACAAGGCCGACATCGAAGGCCGCATCGGTCAGATCAAGACCCAGATCGAAGACACCACCTCCGACTACGACAAGGAAAAGCTGCAGGAACGCCTGGCCAAGCTGGCGGGCGGGGTTGCGGTGGTCCGCGTCGGCGGCTCGACCGAAGTGGAAGTGAAGGAAAAGAAGGACCGCGTCGACGACGCCCTCAACGCCACCCGCGCGGCGGTCGAGGAAGGCATCGTCCCCGGCGGCGGCGTCGCCCTGCTCAAGGCCTCGGTGACGCTGGAGGGCTTCAAGGGCGACAACGACGAC
>DATAYM010000053.1:0-6190 GCA_036272595.1 Caulobacteraceae bacterium | reverse complement strand
GTGGGCGGCGATCAGGTCATCGGTCATGTCGCGCGGATGGCTGGTCGTGTAGCGGATGCGATCCAATCCCTGAATCTTCGCCAGCCGCCTGATCAGCCCTGCGAGACCGCCACCCTGATCATTGTCGTAGGCGTTGACGTTCTGGCCGAGCAGGGTCACCTCGCGCACGCCCTGGTCCGCGATTCTGCGCGCCTCCTCCAGGATCGCTTCGGCCGGGCGCGAGTATTCTCCGCCGCGGGTGTAGGGCACTACGCAGAAGCTGCAGAACTTGTCGCAGCCCTCCTGCACGGTCAGGAAGGCGCTGACGCCGCTCACCGCGCGCTCGTCCGGCAGGGCGTCGAACTTCTCTTCGGTGGCGAAATCGGCGGCCAACCGCTCGCCGCTCGCCCGGTGCGTGCGGGCGATCAGTTCGGGCAGCCGATGATAGGATTGCGGCCCGATCACCAGATCCACCGCCGGCTGCCGCGCCATGATCTCGGCGCCCTCGGCCTGGGCGACGCAGCCGGCGACGGCGATGGTCATGGCGGCGCCGTCCGCCGCGCGCGCGGCCTTCATCCGCTTCAACCGGCCAAGCTCGGAATAGACCTTCTCGGCGGCCTTCTCGCGGATATGGCAGGTGTTGAGCACGACCAGGTCCGCCGCCTCGGGGGTCTCGGCGGCGCAATAGCCCAGCGGGCGCAAAAGGTCGGCCATGCGCTCGCTGTCGTAGACGTTCATCTGACAGCCGTAGGTCTTGATGTAGAGGCGTTTTTGCGCGGGCGCGGTCATTGTCGGTTTATGAGCGCGGCCCAACCTTCCTGCAAGGAGGGGCCAACGTGCAAGGGGAGGGCGAGCAGCTCCCCATGCAGCGGGAAAGGCCAGCGCGGGCGGAAACGCTCAGTTCTCACTCTCATCGACCGGGACGCCGTAGAGCTCGAGCCGATGGTCGACCAGCCGATAGCCGAGGCGCTTGGCGATGGCCGCCTGCAGGGCCTCGATCTCCTCGTCCATGAACTCGATCACCTGGCCGCTCTTCATGTCGATGAGGTGGTCGTGGTGGGTGTCCGGCGCCTCTTCATAGCGGGAGCGGCCGCCCTGGAAGTCGTGGCGGGCGATGATGCCGGCCTCTTCGAACAATCGCACCGTCCGGTAGACGGTGGCGATGGAGATGTGCGGGTCGGCCTCGTGGGCGCGGCGATACAGCTCCTCGACGTCGGGATGGTCATGGGCGAGCGAGAGCACCCGCGCGACGACCCGGCGCTGGTCGGTCATGCGCATGCCCTTTTCGATGCAGAGCTTTTCGATCCGGTCCAAGCGCGCGCGCCCCGTTGGCTGTCCTCACCGCCAGGATAGGCTCAAGCGGGCGGCCTGTTAAGGTCGCGCCGCAAGACCAGCGCATCGACCGCGCCGGTTCCGCGGCGGTAGTAGGCCGGGCGCTGTCCCGCCTCGGCGAAGCCGGCCGACCGGTAAAGGGCGAGGGCCGCGTCGTTGTCGCTGGCGACCTCCAGGAAGAGCCGCCGCGCGCCCGCCGCGGCGGCGACGACGGCGGCGGCCTCGACCAGAGCCCGGCCGACGCCAGCGCGCCGATGGGCCGGATCGACCGCCAGGGTCAGCACCTCGGCCTCGTCGGCGATGGCGCGGGCGAGGATGAAGGCGGCGACAATGCCGGTCCGCGCCTCGCGCGCCAGCTGGGCGAAACCCCCCGGACCTTCCAGCAGGGCCGATATCTCGTTCGCATCCCAGGGCTCGTCGAAGCTCGCCGCATGCACGGCGGCCATGGCGCCGGCGTCCGCGGCCGTTGCGGCTTCCAGCTTCACGAGCCCGCCAGCCTGGCGTCCGGCGCGCGCAGGTAGAGCGGGCGGGGCGGCGGAAACGGCGCGCGCGCCTGTGCGGCCAGGCGCGCGATCGCGACCGGATCGGGCGCGGCGCGCTCGATCAGCCCGGCCCCCGGCAGAACGCCGGCCAGCAGCGCCGCGCCGGGGCCGGTCAGAGCCGCCGGACCGCCGGTCCACAGCTCGGCCAGGCGCGCGGCGGCGGTTTCGACCGGCAGAACGTCGGGGGCCATCAGGGCGCGGCCGGCGTCGAAGGCCTGCAGATAGACCTGGTCGCGCCGCGCATCGACGACCGAGGCGACGAAGCCGTCGCCGGCGTCCTGGACCAAGGCCTCCAGCACCCCGACGCCGACCACCGGCCGGTCAAGCGCCAGGCCGAGCCCCTTGGCGAAGGCGAGGCCGACCCGCAGGCCGGTGAACGAGCCCGGCCCGACGGTGGCGCCGATCCGGTCGAGGCGGGAAAAGTCCGTCGCCGCCGCCGCCATCACCGCCTGCCCCATCACCGCCAGCCGCTCCTGATGGCCGCGGCGCATGGGTTCGGACATTTGCGCCAGCACGCGCCCGTCGGCCCAGACCGCGGCCGAGCAGGCGTCGAGGCAGGTGTCGAGGGCCAGGACGATCAATGGCTGGTCGCCGGCGGCGTCCAGACGATCGCCTTCACATAGGCGACCTTGCGCAACAGCGACTCCGGCGGGACCTCCTCGGAATCATAGCCCGGCACGGCGAACTGGTAGGTGACGGCGCCCTCGCCCGGCCGCGCGCAGAAGACGGTGTTCCGGTCGCGATCGGAGCCGAGGTCGCATTCGGTGAGGTCGAAACGGGCGTCGTTCCAGCTCATGCCGAGCCGCTCGCCCTGCGGGCCTCGCACGGGGCCGCCCAGCGCCCGCACCGACCCGATCATCGGATCGTTGGTGCCCGGCGCGTTGCCCGTCCCGTCGTCGATCTCCAGCATCTCCACGCCGCCCTGGGTCACGGTGATCACCGCCGTGGTTTCGTCGTCCGAGACCCGCACCGTCCCATCGCTCACCTGGGCGGCGGGGAAAAGCGCGCCGATGACCGGCGATTCGAAATAGGTCGTCGCCCGTATGGGTCCGACGCCCCAGACCCCGACCGCCAGCGGCCCCGACCGATAGGGCGCGGGTTTCGGCGGCGCGGCCTGCTTCAGCGGCGACGGCGCGCAGGCCTGGAGCAGCACCGCCGCTCCGAACAAGACCGTGGACGGACGGATCATCGGTGGTGGGTTAGACGATCCCGGCGGCCGCTTCAAACGCGTGGCCCGGGCGGGCGGCTAGAGCGTCTGCTCGACGCGGGTCACCTCGGGCACGTAGTGCTTCAGCATGTTCTCGACGCCGGCGCGCAGGGTGGCCGCCGAGGACGGGCAGCCGGAGCAGGCGCCGCGCATGTTGAGGAACACCACGCCGGTGCCGGGCTCGAACCGGTTGAAGGTGATGTCGCCGCCGTCCTGGGCCACCGCCGGGCGGATGCGGGTGTCGAGCAGGTCCTTGATCTCGGCCACCACCTGGGCGGCGTCGCCTTCGTAGGCGGTCTGGTCATGGCCCTCCGCCTCGGCGTCCAGCAGGAGCGGCTGGCCGGAGGTGAAATGATCCATGATCGCCGCCAGGATCGGCGCCTTCAGCTGCGGCCATTCGCGGCCGCCGCCCGAGCGCATGACGGTGATGAAGTCGGGTCCGAAGAACACCCGGGTGACATCGCCCAGCGCGAAGATGGCCGTGGCCAGCGGCGAGCTTTCCGCCTCGCCGGTGTCGCGGAACTCCCGCGTGCCGTCCTCGAGCACGGCGCGGCCGGGCAGGAACTTGAGCACGTCGGGGTTGGGAGTGGTTTCGGTCTGGATGAACATGGCTGGTCTCTTGGGGCGCTTAAGGCTCAGATGGCCTCTGCCGGGCCGGGGCGCAAGCGCGTCAACGCCCCATGCCGCGCATGGGCGGCGCCGGGCTCGCCGGAATCTGGGCGCGGATATGGAAGCTCGCCCGCACCGCGCCGGCGCGCTGGAAAACCAGGGTGATGTCCTGGACGCCGCCCTCGACCAGCGGCTCCTTCAGCTGCGTCAGCATCAGGTGCAGGCCGCCGGGGCGGAACACCACCTGGCCGTGGGCGGGAATGACGATCGGTCCCACCGACCGCATGGTCGACATGCCGGCCATGTTTTCGGTGGCGTGGATGCCGACGCTGGCCGCGCAGGCGCAGCGGGCCGAGATCAGCGTGTCGGGCAGGGCGCCCGAATTGGCGATGACCATGTAGGCGGCGCTGTTGGGCGCATTGCCGAACGAGGTGCGCACCATCCGGCTGGAGACGGTGATGTCGCCTTTCTTGACCTGGTGCGGGTCTGCGCCCGCGCCGCCGGCGGCGAGGACCATCGCGGCGAAGGCCAGCAAAAACAGGGCGGCGCTTGGGCGGGTGGCCATCATGCGAGCCCTTCTAGGCCCTGGCGCGCCAGAAACCCACCAGCTCTTTGGTCTCCTCGATGACCGGCGCCGCCAGCCTGCGCGCCTTTTGGGCGCCGGCCGCGAGGACGCGGTCGATTTCCGCCGGATCGGCGGCGTAGCGACGCATCTCGGCCGACACGGGCGACAGGGTCTGGACCAGCAGGTCGGTCAGGGCCGGCTTGAACGACTGGCCAAAGCCCTGGCCGCCGTATTCGGCCAGCACCTGCGCCTCCGTCCGCCCCGAGAGGGCGGCGTAGAGCCCGACCAGGTTCTCGGCCTCGGGGCGGTCCTTCAGGCCGTCCACGCTTTCCGGCAACGGCGCGGGATCGGTGCGGGCCTTCCGGATCTTGGCGGCGATGGCGTCGGCGTCGTCGGTCAGGTTGATCCGCGACTGGTCCGACGGATCGGACTTGGACATCTTCACCCGGCCGTCGCGCAGGGACATGACGCGCGCGCCCGGCCCCTCGATGAGCGGCTCCGGCAGCGGGAAGTAGGCCGGCGCGTCGAAGTCGTGGTTGAACTTCTGGGCGATGTCGCGGGTCAGCTCCAGATGCTGTTTCTGGTCCTCGCCGACCGGCACGTGGGTGGCCCGATAGACCAGGATGTCGGCCGCCTGCAGCACCGGATAGGTGTAGAGGCCGACACTGGCGCCTTCCTTGTGCTTGCCGCTCTTCTCCTTGAACTGGGTCATCCGGTCGAGCCAGCCGATCCGGGCGACGCACTGGAAGATCCAGGCGAGTTCGGTATGGGCGGGAACGGCCGATTGCGGGAAGATGATCGCCTTTTCCGGGTCGACCCCGGCGGCCAGGTAGGCGGCGGCGATCTCGCGGGTCTGGGCGGCGAGCCGCTCCGGCGCCTGCCAGGCGGTGATGGCGTGCAGGTCGACGACGCAGAACAGGCATTCCATCCGGTGCTGCAGGTCGACGAACTTCTTCAGCGCGCCGAGATAGTTGCCCAGGTGCAGGGCCCCGGAGGGCTGCACGCCGGAGAGCACGCGGTCGGGGCCGGAATAGGCGGGAGGCGGAAGGTCGGTCATGATCTGGCTTGCGGCTTGAAGCGAAGGGATGGGCGCGCGCCAGCGCGCCGAACGGGATCTAGGCCTGTCCGCCGCGCCATCGCCGAATGTGCCGCCGGCTCGATTGCATGGGCGGCCAATAGCCTCAATGCCCGGCTCAGGGCAAGGGCGTGGGGATGTCGGCGGGCTCGATGCGGGCCGGCCGCCGCAGGGCCGCGCGCAGCTCGGCCATGGTGATCCCGCCGGAGGCGAACAGCAGCAGCGGATAGGCCGCGCCGGCGAACACCAGCACCAGCAGGATGACGATCTCCTTGGCGTGAATCGGGCCAAGGTGATGATTGCCGAGCAGGCCCTGCAGCTGCGGGCGGAAATGCCCGGCGGCGGCGAGCAAAAGGCCGAGCGCGACGCTGGCGGCCAGGATGCGGACCAGCTTCGAGCGCGCGCGGGGCCCGACCGCGTAATGGCCGCGACGGGCGAGCGTGAGGCTCATCATGATCACGTTCAGCCAGGCCGCCAGGCTGGTGGCGGCGGCGATTCCCGGCACGCCGATCAGCTGAAAAAGAGCGATCCCGGCGACCACGTTCACGGCCACCGAGATCAGGGCGTAGCGCATCGGCGTCGCCGTATCCTGGCGCGCGAAGAAGGCGCGGTTGGTGATCTGGGCCAGCACGAAGGCCGGCACCCCCCAGCCGTACTGCTGCAAGGCCAGCGCCGTGGCGTGGGCATCGACGGTCTTGAAGGCGCCGCGGGTGTAGAGGGCGTCGATCATGAAGAAGGGAATGGCCAGCAGCGCCGCCGACGCCGGCAGGGTCAGGGCCATCGAAAAGGTGATCGCCTCGTCCATGGCGCTGCGCGAGCCGGCGTGGTCGCCGCGGTGGACGGCGCGGGACAATCGCGGCAGCAGGGCGACGCCGATGGCG
>DATAYM010000052.1:0-21775 GCA_036272595.1 Caulobacteraceae bacterium | reverse complement strand
GGTTGGTGTTCTTCTGGGCGGCGATGGCCTGGAAGGCGTGCATGATGCCCCACACCGTGCCGAACAGTCCCACGAAGGGCGAGGCGGTGGCGACGATGGCCAGGGCCCCAAGGCCCTCCTCGATCCGCCGCGTCTCGCGCGCGATCAACCCGTCCATCATCCGGTCGATGCGCTGGATCAGGAGCGCGGCCTGGGAATCGGCGTTGGGGCCCGCCAGTCCCCCCTTGGCCCGGGCGTCGCGCCATTCCTTCAGCGCGGCCTGCAGCATCCTGGGCAGGGCTTGGCGCGGCCGGTCGCCCGCCTCGGTGGCGATGTCCTCCAGCGAGCGCCCCGAATTGACCTCGTCCTCGAAGCGCTTGGACGCCTCGCCCAGGGCGGCGAAGCGGAACAGCTTGTCCAGGATCACCGTCCAGGACCAGAGCGAGGCCAGGGCCAGGCCGAGGAGCACCGCCTTGACCACCCAATCGGCGCGCAGGAACACGGCGATGATCGAAAGGCTCTGGTTCGACAAGGCGCCCGCAAGGGCGTCGGAAGCGTCCATGGGCGGCTCCAGACTCATAGGATGACGGCGGCGAAAGCGCCTATTGGGCGCCTGTGAGGTGAAACTAAGGCGTCTGATGCAAGAACCAAGCCTTCAGCGCTTCGGTGACGGTGGGAGGCGGCCGGCGGGGCCGGCCGGTCAGGTCGATGCAGACGATGGTCTCGGCGGCGCGGGCGATGGTCTCCCCGTCCCGCTCCAGGCTCTGGCGCACGTGCAGGCGCGCCCGCTCGATGCGCTCGTACTGGGTGCGCACCACCAGGGCGTCGTCGATGCGGGCCGGCTTCACGAAATCGATCTCCATGCGCGCGACGACGAACGCCACGGGACTGTCGAGGTTGCGCAGCTCGGTGTGGCTGACGCCGGCCAGGCGCAGGAACTCCGAGCGGCCGCGCTCGAAATAGCGCAGGTAGTTGGCGTGGTAGACCACCCCGGTCAGGTCGGTGTCCTCATAGTAGACGCGCACCGGCAGCACGTGCTCACGCCCCTCGGTGACGCCCGCGGTGGGGACGGGGCCGGTCACGCCCGACCTCTTTCACCCGTCATGGCCCTCCCCCGGCTTGACCGGGGGATTGTCCGGGCCACCCATACGCGCTGATCCAACCGGACATGGCTGTGTCTATGGGTCACCCGGACAAGCCGGGCGATGACGACCAGGGGATTGGCGATCCGGCCCATCAGACGTCGTCCTCGAACAGGCCCGGCTGGATGCTGGGCATGGCGGCGGGCGCGGCGAGGCCTAGGTGCAGATAGGCCTTGCCGCAGGCCATGCGGCCGCGCGGGGTGCGCTGGATGAAGCCTTGTTGCAGCAGGAAAGGCTCGACCACGTCCTCGACCGCGTCGCGCGCCTCGGCGATGGCGTAGGCCAGGGTCTCCACCCCGGCCGGGCCGCCGCCGTAGTTCTCGATCAGCGCGCGCAGGTAGCGGCGGTCGAGGCTGTCCAGTCCGGCCTCGTCCACCTCCAGCCGGGCCAGGGCGCGGGCGGTGCAGGCGCGGTCGATCTGCGCCGCGCCCTCGGCGCCGGCGAAGTCGCGCACCCGGCGCAGCAGCCGGCCGGCGACGCGCGGCGTGCCCCTGGCGCGGGCGGCGATCTCGGCGGCGCCGTCCTCGGTCAGGTTGGCCCCTAGCTTGCGCGCCGCCTGGATCAGCACCCGCTTCAGCTCCTCGGGCGTGTAGAATTCCAGCCTGAGCGGAATGCCGAACCGGTCGCGCAGCGGCGTCGCCAGAAGCCCCGCCCGGGTGGTCGCCGCCACCAGGGTGAAGGGCGAAAGATCGATGCGCACCGAGCGCGCCGAGGGTCCCTCGCCGATCACCAGGTCCAGCACATGGTCCTCCATGGCCGGATAGAGGATCTCCTCCACATTGGCGGCCAGACGATGCACCTCGTCGATGAAGAGGACGTCGTTGGGCTCGAGGTTGGTCAGGATCGCGGCCAAGTCGCCGGCCTTGGCCAGCACCGGGCCCGAGGTGGCGCGGAAGTTCACCCCCAGCTCGCGGGCGATGATCTGCGCCAGGGTGGTCTTGCCGAGCCCCGGCGGGCCGAACAGCAGCACGTGGTCGAGCGCCTCGCCGCGGCCGCGCGCCGCCTCGATGAAGATGGCCAGGTTGGCCTTGGTCTGCTCCTGACCGACGAACTCGGCCAGGGTCTGCGGCCGCAGCGCCCGGTCCGGCGCCTCGAACGCCTCGGCCTCGCCGGAGACCAGGCGGGTCATGCAGCCACGCTCCGCCGGATGAGCGGCCGCGCTTCCCCCTCAACCGTCATCGCCCGAGTTCCTGCAGGGCGGCCTTGATCACCGCCGGGATGGCGGCGTCTTCGCCGAGGCGAATCAGGGCGGCGTCGACGGCGCGGCGGGCGTTGACCTCGGCGATCTGCAGGCCGAGCAGGGCGGCGACCGCCTCGCCGGCGACGGTGGGGGCATGGGCGCCGGCCGCGGCGGCGTGGAAGGCCTGCACCGGCCCGTCGCTGATCGGCTTGTCCTTCAGCTCCGTGACGATGCGCTGGGCGAGCTTCGGCCCCACCCCTTGCGCGCGGCCGACCAGGGCCCGGTCGTCGCGCGCCACCGCCTGGGCCAGCTCGGCCGGCGACAGCACGTCGAGCACGCCCAGCGCCGCCTTCGGCCCCACCCCCTGGATGTTCTGCAAGGCCACGAAGGCGCGGCGCTCGTCGCGGGCGAGGAAGCCATAGAGCCGGATGCCGGTCGCCTCGCTCCACTGGGTCTCGACATGCAGCAGCGCCTCGTCGCCGGGCGGCGGCAGCCGGTCCAGGGTGCGCGAGCCGCAACGGACCACATAACCCACCCCGCCGACGTCTATGAGCGCATCCTCGTCGCCGACCTCGGCGACCAGGCCGCGCAGCCGGCCGATCATGCCGCCGCTCCCCAATTGCGCGCGCGCCTGGCGTGAGCATGAGCAATGGCCACGGCCAGGGCGTCGGCGGCGTCGGCGGTGGGATCGCCGGCCGTCGGCAACAGCCGGGCGATCATGAAGGCGACCTGGGTCTTGTCGGCGCCGCCGGTCCCGACCACCGCCTTCTTCACCGCCTTGGCGGAATATTCGGCGACCAGGATCCCGGCGCGGGCCGGGCCGATCATCGCCGCGGCGCGGGCGTGGCCGAGCTTCAGGGTCGAGGAGCCGTTGGCGGTGACGAAGGTCTCCTCGATCGCCGCCTCGTGGGGCGCGTGGGCCGCGACGATCTCGCAAACCCCCTCGAACAGGCAGAGCAGCCGCTCGGAAAGGCTCAAGGCCTCCTTCGGCGCGATCACCCCGTGGGCGACGTGCGACAGGCGCGCGCCGTCGATGACGATGACGCCCCAGCCGGTGCGCCGCAGGCCGGGGTCGAGGCCAAGGATGCGAATCGCGTTCGTCATGTGTTCCTGAACATCGCGCCTGGCGATGCTCAGGGAAAGCGGCGGATAGGTTAATGACGCATTAACTGTGCGGGGCTTCGGCGAGACCCTCGGCGAACCGCGCCACGGCCGCATCGCCGCGCAGCCGCAGCGGCGCGCGGCCGGAGGCGCGGACCAGGCGGCTTTCCAGCTCCACCGACCAGCCGCCGAAGCTCAGGATGTCGCGGACATAGCGCAGGCCGAACCGCTCGGCGCAGTCGTCCGGCCGGTCCGCGCGGGGCCGATCCCGGTGGATGCGGGTCTTGCGCCAGCAGCGCCAGAGCCTGAGCCACGCCGGCTGGTCGAGCCAGATCACCAGGTCGGCCCTCGGCAGGGTCAGGTCGGCCAGCTCTCCGTAGCTGCCCTCCACCACCCAGGCGCCGGGCGCCAGCATCGCCTTGAGCCGCTCGCGCGCCAGCGGGACCGGCAGCCGGGTCCAGCCGGGGCCGAACACCACCCGGTCCAGGTGCACCACGGGCAGGCCGAGCGCCGCGCCGACCCGCCGCGCCAGGGTCGACTTGCCGGCCCCGGCGCCGCCCATGATGGCGACGCGGGCGGGGGGCGGCGCGCTCATCGCGCCGGGCGCGGGGCGGCGTCGGCGATCCGCACCCGGGTCCAGACGGCGCCGCGCCAGAGCAGCATCAGCAGCACCGCGTCGATGACCGAGATGCCGACCTGCACCAGGATGACGCCGTTGATCCCCTGGCCGAGCCGTACGCCGATCCACCACATCGCCGGCAGCTGGACTGCCCAGAGGCTGAGGAAGAGCGTGCCCGAGGCGATCTTGGTCGCGCCGGCGCCGCGCAGGGCGAAGGCCAGCACCCGTCCGATGGTGTCGATGCCGACGGCCAGGCCGAGGGCCCGCACCGGCCAGACCGCCAGCGCCAGGGTCGCCGGATCGCGCAGGAAAAGGCCGAGCACGTGGTGCGGCATGGCTGCGGCGATCAAGCCCAGCGGCGCGGTCACCCAGACGCCGCCCCAGGTGGCGCGCCAGCCCCAAGCCCGCGCCTCGTCGGGATCGCCGCGGCCGAGCGCCTGGCCGACCAGGGTGGCAGCGGCGACGCCCAGCCCGACCCCGGTCTGGATGGTCACCAGCGTAAGCGACAGCAGCACATTGACCACCGCGGCCGAGGCGACGCCCAGCCGCGAGACAATGATGAAGGCGATCATCAGCCCAAGCTGCGACAGGCTCTGCTGCACGCTGACCGGCCAGCCGATCCTGGCGATGGCGGCCATGCCGGCAAGCCGCGGCCTGCTGCGCAGGAAACCCGGAATGGGCCTGATGCGCCAGGCCAGGGCGAACTGCGCCCCGATGCCGATCAGGCCGCCCAGCGACAGGGCCGCCGCGCCGCCGCTGGCGCCCATCGGCCTGATCGGCCCGAAGCCGAACATCAGCAGCAGCGTCAACAGCACCTGGATCGGCGCCAGCAGCGCGGTGACCGTGAAGGCGATCGCCGGCCGGCCGGAGCCGATCCAGCAGGAATTGATCGGAATGGTGCAGGCCGAGAAGACCAGCGACGGCGCCGCGGCCCTGATCCAGGCCGAGCCGGCCAGCGCCGCGGCCTGGCCCGGCGCGATGGCCGCCACCGCCATCGGCCCGGCGAACCAGAGCAGGGCCGCCAGCAGCACCGCCAGCGGCGCGGCGACCGCCATGGCGTCGGCCAGCACCTCGCCGAGCCGGCTCTGCAGGCCCGCGCCGGTGGTGCGCGAGGTGATGGCCTGGACGCCGGCGTCGACGCCGAACAGGAGGGCCAGGACCACGCCATAGACCGCGCTGGCGGCGCCGACCCCGGCCAGGGCCGCGTTTCCCAGCCGCCCGAGCATGGCCAGCACCACCAGGTCGACGGCGTTGAAGATGAAGTTGAAGGCGATCAGCGGCGCGCCGAGCCGGGCGATGGCCCTGGCCTGTTCCGCAAACTGCGGCAGGCCTGACGGCGCCGGTCGCGCGCCCGCGGCGATGGCCATGGCTGGGGTGTCGGTCGGCATGGGACGCCCTTGAGGTTCGATCCCCAGGCTAGACGCAGCTCGCAATTCTGGATAATGAAATCGATCGATGAATGAATACGATAATCTGCAAATCAGGAAACTCGACGGCGGCCTGCTGCTGATCTTCCGCGAGCTACTGATCCGCGGCCAGGCCAGCGAGGTGGCCAAGCAGCTGGGCCTCAGCCCCTCGGCGGTCAGCCACGCGCTCGGCCGACTGCGCGAGCTTTTCGGCGAGCCCCTGTTCATCCGCCGCGCCCACGGCCTTGAGCCGACCCAGCGGGCGCGCGAACTCGGCCCGCGCATCGAGGCGCTGATCGAAATGATCGGGGCGACCGTCTCCTCCGAGGGCGGTTTCGATCCCGGCCGCTCGCGGCGTCGGTTCCGCATCGCCTGTCCGGAATATATCGCCTCGCAGATCGGCGAGCGGCTGGTGGATATCTTCCGCCGCGACGCGCCGCGGGCCGCCTTCTCGACCCGCTGGGCCGTTCTCGACCGCGCGCTGCGCGCCGTGCGCCGCGGCGAGATCGACGTTGCGCTGGGCGTCTTCCCGCAGATCCCCGCCGGGCTGACCGCGCGGCCGCTCTATGACGACGACTATTGCGTCATCGCCCGCCGGGGCCATCCGGTTATCCAGGGCTCGGTGGACCTCGCCACCTACGCCCGCATCGGCCACGTCTTCTGCGGAACCCCGGACGGCGCCCTCTCCGACGACGCCCCCATCGACCGCGAGGCGATGGACGTGACCTACGGCAGCATTCCCGGGCCGAACCTGGTGCGCACCCACGCCTATGTCAGCCAGTGGGAGACGGCGATGATCATCGTCTCGGGAACCGACGTGCTGGCCGACTGCCCGCGCCGGCTGGCGGTGCGGCTCGCCGACACCCTGGGGCTGCAGGTGCTGGACCCGCCGACCCCGCCCTTCCCCTTCACCATCCAGGCGGTCACCCGCAAGGACGCCGGCGACGAGGGCGTCGACTGGCTGCTGGGCCGCCTCGACGAAGCGGTCGCCGCCTAGTCCGGAAGTAACGCCGGCTCTTACGGTTCCGGGTTCTCGCCAAACTCTAAGCCGTCACTCCCAGCTGGAGCCGAAGGCGGACTGCGAAGCAGAGGCGCGCAGCAGCCAATGCGGGGGGCCCATAGACACCTGATCAACGACGGTGATCATGGGTGGCCCGAACAAGTCGGGCCATGACGGGAAAAAGAGCGGCGCCGACTGTTCCTGACGCACGGCGTGCCTTCAAAACTCGACCATCAGCGATTCGAGGCCGTGGAATGAGGGGGTCGAGCGCCATTTCGGCGGACTCTCCGGCTCGGCAAGACGCAACCGCGGGAAGCGCTGGATCGCCGCCAGGACCGCCACCTGCGCCACCAGCCGGGCCAGCGGCGCGCCGATGCACATGTGGGCGCCGCCGCCGAACGACAGGTGCGGCGTGCGCGGCCGGTCGATGTCGAACCGGTCGGGGTCCGGGAAGGCCCGCGGGTCGCGGTTGGCGGCGCCGATCGAGACCGCGACCACCTGGCTGCGGCGCACCGGGCAGCCGGCGACCGCCCGATCCTCGGCCAGGATGCGCTGGGTTCCCTCCACCGGCGGCTCGAGCCGCAGAGCCTCCTCGACCACCGCCCCGATCCGCGTCGGATCGCCTCGCAGCGCCTCCAGCGGATTGGGGTTGGTCAGCAGCAGCCATATCGCACTGGTGATCAGGTCGGCGGTGGTCATATTGCCGCCGGCCAGCAGGTTCAGGCAGTTCACCCGGATCTCGGCCTCGCTCAGGGCGCCGTCCAGCGCTCCCGGCGCGGCCAGGTCGGAGATCAGGTCGTCCTTCGGCGCATGGCGGCGCTCGGCGACGGCCGCCTCCAGATAGGTGTTGAAGCCCTCCCAGGCCGCGCCGGCCGCGGCGCTCTCGGCCTCGCTCCGCCAGGGATCGAACACCTTCATCAGCCCCTCGGACCATTCGCGGAAGTGCGGCAGGGCGCCGGGCTCGACGCCGAACAGGTGGGCGATCACGTCGACCGGAACAGGAACCGCGAAGTCGGCGACCAGGTCGCAGCGCTCCCGGCCCGCGAGCCTGTCCAGCCGTTCGTCGACGATCCGCTGCACCGCCGGCCGCGCCGCGGCCACCCGCCGGTAGAAGGCCTTGGCGATCGGCCCGCGCACCCGCGCGTGGTCGGGGCCGTCCAGCCAGCCCATGGCGCAGTCGCGGTCGCCCGGCCGGCGCGGATCGCTGGTCTTGAAGGCGTGGACCATCGCGCCCGGCTCGGCCCGGTCCGCGTCCCTGAGCAGGCTGTTGTCGGAGAGGAACGCGCGCCCCTCGGCATAACGGGACAGCACGAACATCTTGGCCGGCTCGTCCCGCACCATGGCCGGCTGATCCAGTGCGTCCCGCGCTCGGGTCTCGATCGGCATGGCGTCCTCCCTCACCGTCGGGAGACGTGTTAGGCCGGGCAGGCAATTCTACATACTGAAATAGATGAACGATTGAATTGCGATTTCACGAAATCATCCCGGGCGTTTCGCCGCGTACTGGCTGGTCTTCTTGGTGGCTTCGAAGACGAAATAGCCGTCCACCTCCCGCACCTTCACACCGCCGAAGACGCTGGTGATCTTGTTGCGGTACCAGAGCTCGCGCTTGGTCACCATGAACAGCGAGCCGCCGACCACCAGCCGGTTGAACCCCTTCTCGATGAAGTGCTTCGGCACGGCGAAATCGGCCTGGTAGGGCGGATTGCAGAGGATCTTGTCGAACCCGGTCTCGGCGAACTGGCGAAAGCCGTCGCTGAGCACGACGCTCGCCCCGGCCGCGCCGTTGGCCGCCAGGTTGGCGGCGGCGGCCTCGACCGCGGCCGGGTCCTTGTCCAACAGCCAGACCCGTTCCGGCCGCACCAGCCGGGCCGCCACCAGCCCGACCACCCCGTAGCCGCAGCCCAGGTCGAGCACCTTGTCGTCGGGCCCGAACTCCACCCGCGACAGCATGGCCAGGGTGCCCAGATCCACCGCCCGCGGCGAAAACAGCCCCGGCGCCGTCTCCAGCTTGAGCTCGATCCCCCTGACCGTCGCGACGATCATCCGGCGGCCGAGCCGGCCTCGCTGTAGAGGCGCGCGATCCAGCCCTCGATTTCGCCGCGCTGCGCCTCGCCTTCCCGACCCGGACCAAAAAACGGGATGGTCAGGAAATCCTCCAGCTGGCGGCGGGAAAAGTCGCTGAGCAGGTCGGCCCGCCCTTCGCGCAGGGCCTGGACGATCTTCCAGCCGGCGACGCCGATCGGATCGACCAGCTTCAGCTGGCCGCCGGCCTCGACCATGACGTTGCCCTCGCGAATGTCGGAGCCGGCCCAGAGCCTGTAGCGCGCCGCGCCCTCGGCCATCAGCGCCCTGACGCGGTCGCGGACCACGGCCAGGTCGGGATCGCCCGCGTCCACGGCCGGTCCGGCGACCGGGGCCGCATAGCCGGTGTCGTTGGCGATGCCGAGCGCGGCGCAGAAGGCCGACGCCTCGGCTTCCGGCGCCGGCCAAAGCCGCTGCATGAACACCGCATAGGCGTCGTCGCGCAGCGGGACGACCTCGTCGACCCGCGGCAGCCAGCGGTTCGCCGGCCCGGCCAGGCAGGCTTCCGCGAACATCCGGTAGCCCGGATCGAACGGCGACAGCCGCGCCGCCCAGGCGCCGCCGGGATCGGCCAGCACCCACGACCAGTCGCCGGCCCCGACCAGCGCCCAGCCGGCGGCCTCCAGCACCTGGCGCGCCTGGGCGGCCGTGGCCTCGGCAGGAAGGATGGGAAATCCGCTCATGACGACGGCTTAGCAACAAGCCGCGTTCGCCGCGACCGGCTCAGGCCCCAAGCCTGGCGAGGGTCAGGGGGTCGGGTTCGCCGGCGAAGAACCGGGCAAGCGCCTGGCTGAAGATCGGCTCGTCCGGCGCGGCCTCGGCGAACAGGGTCAGGCTGGAGCGGAACTTCATGTCGTCGGGCGGGCCGAAGATCTGCAACGCCGAGCGGCCCGCATGGCTGTTCACGGCCCGGGCGCACTCGCGCAGCCGCGCGCCGAGCACCGGATGGGCCAGATAGGCGCACGCCTCGTCGAGGCCTGAGATGGCGTAATGCCGCGAGGTGGGGCTGAAGCCCAGGCCCTCGATCTGCGGGAAGACGAACCACATCCAGTGGCTGGTCTTTTCGCCCCGGCGCAGTTCGGCCAGGGCGCCGGCATAGGTGGGCCGCTGGGCCTCGACGAAACGATCCAGGTTGAAAGGATCGCCCCCCATCCCGCCCTATCCCGCGTGTCTGGCCAGGTCCTCGTCGCTGAATTCGGCGTTGACGAAGACGTTCTGCACGTCGTCGTCGTCATCGAGCGCGTCGATCAGCTTCATCAGCGTCGCGGCCTCGGCGCTGGAGACCGGGACCTCGGTTTTCGGCCGCCAGACGACCCCGGTGGACGTCGGCTGGCCGAGCGAGCCCTCCAGCGCCTCGACCACCGCCGACAGGTCCTCGAACCGCGTGGTGATCAGGTGGCCGTCTTCGTCGCTCTGCACGTCCTCGGCGCCGGCCTCGATGGCCGCCTCCATCACCGCGTCCTCGGAGCCGGCGGCGGGCGGATAGACGATCTCGCCGACCCGGTCGAACATGAAGGCGACCGAGCCGCTTTCGCCCATGTTGCCGCCGTTCTTGCCGAAATGGGTGCGCACCGAGGCGGCGGCCCGGTTGCGGTTGTCGGTCAGCACCTCGACGATCACGCCGACCCCGCCCGGGCCGAAGCCCTCATAGCGGATGTCCTCGAAATTGTCGGTCTCGCCGCCGATCGCCTTCTTGATCGCCCGGTCGATGTTCTCCTTCGGCATGGATTCCGCCCGCGCCGCGACGATGGCCAGCCGAAGCCGCGCATTGGCGCTGGGATCGGGCAGCCCCTGCTTGGCCGCCAGCGTGATGTCGCGCGACAGCTTGGAGAAGATCTTCGAGCGCTTCTTGTCCTGGGCGCCCTTGCGGAACTGGATGTTCTTGAATTTGGAATGGCCTGCCATGGGTCGAACCTCTTAGCGCCGGCCTCAAGCGGACGCCAGAGGAGCGGATTCGCAGTCGATCCGCTCGATCCGGCCGCCGTCGAGGCGGAAGATGGCGTCCTGCGGCGCCGGCAACGCCGCCGCCGCCTCCCAGTCCAGCCCGGCATAGAGCGCCCGCAGCCCCCGGCCCGAGATCCCGTGGGAAACCACGATGCGCGGCCGCCCGTCCGCCAGCGCCGCGTCCAGCCACGAGCGCAGCCGCGCGCACATGACATCGTAGGTCTCGCCATCCGGCGACTGGAAGAGCAGCGTCGAGCGCTTGGCCGTTTCGACCGCTTGCGGCGCGAGAACCGCGATCTCCTCGACCGTCAGCCCGTCCCAGGAGCCCATGCTGACCTCGCGCAGCCGGTCCTCCAGCACGATGTCGCCGACGCCGGTGGCTTCGGCGATGATCTTGGCGGTGTGGACGGCGCGGCCCAGCGAGCTGGCCTCGAGGGTCCAGCCGGCGGGATCGCCGATCAGCGACTTCAGCAGCGCGCCGACCCGCGTCGCCTGGTCGATGCCCAGCGGCGTCAGCGGCGAATCCACATGGCCCTGCAGGCGGCCGATGCGGTTGAACTCGGTCTGGCCGTGGCGCACGAGATAAATCATCGGCGGCGATGTAGACTGGGTCGGGCCTTGCGTCACCCGTCGCGGCGCGCCCGATCGAAGCAAGGAATGCGCACCCCCATGACCATGGCCGAAGACCCCGAGATCGCGCCCGAGACCCCGCAGACGCCCGAGACAGTCGACCGCTGGGAGCCCAATGACCGGCCGCTGGTCGAGCCACGGCCGAAGCCGCGCGTCGCGACCGCGACCGGCGCCGCGGCGACCGGCAGCGCGGTGGCCGGCGCTATCGCCCTCGGCGCCCTGGCCCTGGGCGCCGTCGCCATCGGGGCCATGGCCATAGGCGCGCTGCGCATCGGCCGCCTCGGCGTCGGCCGCATGCGCCTCGGCGAGGTCGAGATCGACAAACTGACCGTGCGGCGCCTGCGGGTGCTGGAGGAGTAGCTAAACGCCCACCGCTTCCGAAACCACCGGCACGCTCTCGCTCAACCGGCCGCCGATGCGGATCGGCTCGACACGCCTTGCCAGCCCGGTGGCGTCGTCGGTCTCGACATAGACGCCGCAGACGGTGGCCGGCCCCTCGGCTGGCTGGTAGCGGCCGCCGGAGATGCGGGTGGTGAACCGGCGCAGCGGTTCTTCCTTCTGGTTGCCGATGACGCTGTCATAGTCGGCGCAGGCGCCGGCGTCGGTCTGGTAGGCGGTGCCGCCGCCCAGGATCTGCGCGTCGGCCGTCGGCACATGGGTGTGGGTGCCGACCACCAGGCTGGCGCGGCCGTCGCAGAAATGGCCCATGGCCATCTTCTCCGATGTCGCCTCGGCATGCATGTCGACGATGGCCGCGTCGGCCGCCTGGCCGAGCGGGCAGGCGGTCAGTTCGCGGTCGACGGCGGCGAAGGGATCGTCCAAGGCGTCCATGTGCACCCGGCCGAGCAGGTTGATCACCAGCACCCGCCGGCCCCGTTCGGTCTCGAACAGTTGGGCGCCGCGGCCCGGCGCATCGGACAGGGCCGGATAGTTCAGCGGCCGGATCAGCCTGGGCTCGCGCACGATATAGGTCAGCGCCTCCTTCTGGTCCCAGGAGTGGTTGCCCAGGGTCAGGCAGTCGGCGCCGGCGGCGAACAGCTCGCGGGCGGTGTTCTCGGTGATGCCGAAGCCGGCGGCGGCGTTCTCGGCGTTGACCACGACGAATTCGAGATCGAGCCGGCGGCGCAGGTGGGGCAGATGTTCGGCCAGACCGTCGCGGCCCGAGCGGCCGACGATGTCGCCGAAGAAGGCGAAGCGCATATCCAAAGTCCTTTGTCAGACCCCGATATACGCCTTTTCACGCCGGATGGCGTGGCAAGGGTGGCGGCGCCGCGAAAGCCGTGAGGGCGGTTCAATCCGCTCGGACCTGGTTTACCAGGTGGGAGCCGTATGCCCAGGACCACGATCCTGGGCGGGGACAGCCCCCGTAGAGAGAATTTAAGGTCCCCGGGATGTGATGCCTTCGACGCGAGTCGCAGCAAGACCCGCCGTCTCTCAAGGTAGGGCGTCCAGGGTCCGGGCTCAAGCGCGGCCGGATGGCCCCGCCCGTGCGCCTCGAACGGCGGAACCTTAAAGTCGCCAGGCGACCTCGCGAGCGCTTGCGCATCGCCCGTCGCCGCGTAACGGTGAGCCGCCGGGTTGGGGGCGGCGTCCGATGATCTTCGAACAGGTTCCGACCGGCGGCTGCCAGTCCTATCTGCTCGGCTGCGAAGCCAGCTGGGCCGGGGTGCTGATCGATCCGGAGTTCAGCCAGATCGACCATTATCGCGGCCTGATCGCCCGGCACGGCTTGCGCATCCACTACGTCGTCGACACCCACACCCATGCCGACCACTTCTCCGCCAGCCGCGAACTGGGCAAGGCGCTGGCGGCGCCGGTGGTGATGCATCGCCTAAGCCCCGCGCCCTATGCCGACATGCGGCTGGACGAGGGCGATATGCTGATCGCCGGAGAGCTTCGGCTGCAGGCGCTGCACACCCCCGGCCACACCCGCGATTCCATGTGCCTGGTCATGGCCGACCGGGTGTTCACCGGCGACACCCTCCTGATCGGCGGCACGGGCCGCACCGACCTGCCCACCGGCGACCCCCACGCCCTGTATGACAGCCTGTTCGACAAGCTGCTGAAGCTGCCGCCGGAGACCCTGGTCTATCCGGCCCACGACTATAAGGGCCGCTCCCATTCGACCATCGGGGCCGAGATCGCCGGGAACCCGCGCCTGCAGAAGACCGGCCGCGGCGAGTTCGTGGCCATGATGCAGGCGCTGGACCTGGCCGCGCCGACCCACCTAACCGAGGCGCTGCGCACCAACATGAACGGCGGCAAGACCGTCGCCCAGCTGCTGGCCGAGGCCGCCGCGCGCACGCCGTTCATGTCCATGGCCGAGCTGAACAGCCGCATCGGCGCCAACAGCGCCGACCTGGTGGTGCTCGACCTGCGCGAGAAGGAGGCCTTCGAAGCCGGCCGCGTCCCCGGCGCCCGCCACCTGCCGCGCGGCCAGCTGGAGCTGCGGGTCGACGCCGAACTGCCCGATCCCACCGTGCGCATCGTCACCTGCTGCGAGTTCGGCAAGCTCTCGACCCTGGCCGCGGCCACCCTGCGCGAGCTGGGTTACACCCACGCCGCCGCCCTCGACGGCGGCCTGAAGGCCTGGCGCGAAGCCGGCTACGCCATCGAGCGTTAACCGGCGAGGGTCGCCAGGGCTTCGACCTTGCGGGCGGCGGCGTCGAGGACGGTGGCGGCGCGGGTCTCCAGCCGCTGGACCTCGGCCTGGGCGCGCACCGCCTCGCCCTGGGCCTGGGCCAGCCGGGCGCGGGCGTCGGCCAGTTCGTCGGCCAGCAGCAGCGCGCCCATCAGGAACAGCCGCGACTCGCCCAGCTGGCCGACCTCCTGGCCGACCTGGCGGACGTGCCGGTCGAAATGCTGCGCCAGCTCGATCAGGTGCTGTTCCTGGCCGTCCTCGCAACCGACGACATAGGGCCGGTCGTTCACCTGGATGGTCACCTGGGCCATGGGGTCAGTCTCCGAGCGCGGCGCGAACGCCGGCGATGGCGTGGCGGAGCGCCTGGGACGCAGCCTGGCCGGCCGCCTCCAGTTCACGCTCGCGGGCGCGGGAGGCGTCCAGTTCGGCGGCCAGCTGGGCGCGGTCCTGGTCGAACAGGCCGCCGTTGGCCGACTGCGCCTCGCCGACCAGGGCGCTCATCCGCACCTCCAGCCGCGACAGCGCGTGGTCAAGCCGCCGCGCCGCCTCTTCGAAGCCGATAGGGTTCTGCGTCTCGTCCGTCATGGCGACTCACCCCTCCGTCGCACCGCTGGCGCGACTATAGACCCCAGGCGCGGCGCACCGAAAGCTTGGCCTTGCTTGACCCTGGAGGCGCCTGAGTGCAAAGCCGCCGAAATCGCCTGAAAGTTCAAGCCGAATCGGGAACCCGCGCATGTCCGCCTCGCCGAAATCCATGGCCGACGCCATCCGTGTACTGACCATGGACGCGGTGAACAAGGCCAGGTCCGGCCACCAGGGCATGCCGCTGGGCATGGCCGATGTGGCGACGGTGCTGTGGACCAGGTTCCTCAAATACGACGCCTCCCAGCCGCTCTGGCCCGACCGCGACCGCTTCGTGCTCTCGGCCGGCCATGGCTCGATGCTGCTCTACAGCCTGCTGCATCTGACCGGCTTCAAGGCCATGACCATGGCCGAGATCGAAAACTTCCGCCAATGGGGCTCGAAGACCCCCGGCCACCCGGAATACGGCCACACCCCCGGCGTCGAGACCACCACCGGCCCGCTCGGCCAGGGCATCGCCACGGCGGTCGGCATGGCCATGGCCGAGCGGCATATGGCCGCGCGCTTCGGCGACAAGCTGGTCGACCACCGCACCTGGGTGATCGCCGGCGACGGCTGCCTGATGGAGGGGGTCAGCCACGAGGCCATCCACCTGGCCGGCCGGCTGAAACTGGCCAAGCTGACGGTGCTGTTCGACAACAACGACGTCACCATCGACGGCGCGGCGACTATCTCCGAGACCGGCGACCAGGTCGCCCGCTTCAAGGCCGCCGGCTGGCTGGTGAAGTCGATCGACGGCCACGACGTCGGCCAGATCCGCCGCGCCCTGGCCTGGGCGACCCGGCAGAACCGTCCGACCATGATCGCCTGCAAGACCCTGATCGACAAAGGCGCCGGGCCGAAGGAGGGCGACCCGCACGGCCACGGCTATTCGCTGTTCGACAAGGAGATCGCCGAGGCGCGCATCGCCATGGGCTGGCCGTGGCCCGCCTTCGTCATCCCCGAGGAGATCGCCAGGCCCTGGAAGGCCGCCGGCCGCCGCGGCGCCCGGCCGCGCAAGGCGTGGGAGGCGCGGCTGAAGGCCGATCCGGCCGCGCCTGAGTTCGAGCGCGCCGTCCGCGGCGAGCTGCCGAAGGACGCCTTCGTCGGCCTCGCCGCCCACATCGAAAAACTGGCGGCCGAGCCTGGCGCCAACGGCACGCGGAACTGGTCCGGCGCGGCGCTGGAGGCGCTGATCCCGGCCATTCCCGACATGGTCGGCGGCTCGGCCGACCTGACCGGCTCCAACAACACCATCGTCAAGGGCATGGCGATGTTCGACCAGCCCGACTATGCCGGCCGCTACGTGCATTACGGCGTCCGCGAGCACGGCATGGCGGCGGCCATGAACGGCATGGCGCTGCACGGCGGCGTCATCCCCTATTCCGGCACCTTCCTCTGCTTCGCCGACTACAGCCGCGCCGCCATCCGCCTCGGGGCGCTGATGGGCATAAGGGTGATCCACGTGATGACCCACGATTCCATCGGCGTCGGTGAGGACGGCCCGACCCACCAGCCGGTCGAACACCTGGCCGCCCTGCGCGCCATGCCCAATCTGCTGGTCTTCCGCCCGGCCGACGGCATCGAGACCGCCGAGTGCTGGCAGGCGGCGCTGGAGCAGCGCGAGACCCCGTCGCTGATGGCCCTGTCGCGGCAGAAGACCCCGGCGGTGCGGCTCGAGGCCGCCGACCGCAACCTCTCCGCCCGCGGCGCTTATGAGCTGCATCCGGCCGAGGGCGAGGCCCAGGTGACCATCTTCGCCTCCGGGACCGAGGTCGCCGTCGCCGTCGCCGCCCGCGAGGCGCTGCAGGCCGCCGGCGTCGGGACCCGGGTGGTCTCCACCCCCTGCTGGGAGCTGTTCGAGGCCCAGGACGCCAGCTACCGCATCGAGACCATCGGCGCCTCGCCGGTGCGGATGGCGGTCGAGGCCGGCGTGCGCCAGGGCTGGGAGCGGTTCATCGGCGAGGACGGCGCCTTTGTCGGCATGACCGGATTCGGCGCCAGCGCCCCGGCCGACCGGCTCTATCGCGAATTCGGCATTACGCCCGAAGCGGTCGCCGCCGAGGCGAAGGCCAAGCTGCGGCAATAGGACGGCCGAACCGCCCGCCGCCATGCGACGTTTTGGTGAAGTCGGCCCGCTGGCGGGAGCGTTCGCGGTCGTCCCGGGGTTGACTTGCCGTCCCTCAGCCGCAAAACCGCCCCGCCTAGCTTGAAACCACGGAGATTCCGCCGATGACCGTCCGCGTCGCCATCAACGGCTTCGGCCGCATCGGCCGGCTGGTCCTGCGCTCCATCGTCGAGTTCGCCCGCCGCGATATCGAGGTGGTGGCGATCAACGACCTCGGCCCGATCGAGACCAACGCCCACCTGCTGCGCTACGACAGCGTGCACGGCCGTTTTCCGGGCATCGTCGAGGTCGACGGCGACTCCATCGACGTCGGGCTCGGCAGGATCAAGGTCACCGCCATCCGCGATCCGGCCGAGCTGCCGCACCGGGAGCTCGGCGTCGACATCGCCCTGGAGTGCACCGGCCTGTTCACCAGCCGCGACAAGGCCAAGGCGCACCTGGCCGCCGGCGCGCGGCGGGTGCTGGTCTCCGCGCCGTGCGACAGCGCCGACCGCACCGTGGTCTTCGGGGTCAACCACGAAACCCTGACCGCCGACGACCTGGTGGTCTCCAACGGCTCGTGCACCACCAACTGCCTGGCCCCGACCGCCAAGGTGCTGCTGGACAATTTCGGCCTTGAGCGCGGCTACATGACCACCGTGCATTCCTACACCAGCGACCAGCCGACCCAGGACACCCTGCACAAGGACCTGTACCGCGCCCGCGCCGCGTCCATGTCGATGATCCCGACCTCGACCGGGGCGGCCAAGGCCCTCGGCCTGGTCATCCCCGAACTGGTCGGCAAGCTGGACGGCTCGTCGGTGCGCGTGCCGACCGCCAATGTCTCCATGATCGACCTGGTGTTCACGGCCGGCCGGCCGGTGACCAAGGACGAGATCAACGCGGCCTTCGAGAAGGCGGCCGGCGAGGCGCCCCTGCGCGGCGTGCTCGCCGTCACCAGCGACCCGCTGGTCTCTGTCGACCTCAACCATGTCGCCGCCTCGGCCACGGTCGCCCTGCCGCAGACCCAGGTGGTCGACGGAACGCTGGGCCGGGTGCTGGCCTGGTACGACAACGAGTGGGGCTTCTCGACCCGCATGGCCGACGTCGCCCTGGCCATGGGCAGGCTGGGCTAGGGCGCCCGTGGGTTTCCGCACCCTCGATCAGGTCGATCTGCGGGGCAAGCGCGCCCTGGTTCGGGTCGATTTCAACGTCCCGATGCAGGACGGCAGGATCAGCGACGACACGCGCCTGCGCATGTCGATCCCGACCATCGCCCTGCTGCGCGAGGCCGGGGCCAAGGTGGTGCTGATCAGCCATTTCGACCGGCCGAAGGGCAAGCGCGTGCCCTCGATGAGCCTGAAGCCGGTGGTCGAGCCGCTGTCGGCGCTGCTGGGCGTCGAGGTGGCTTTCGCCGACGACTGCATCGGCGAGCCGGCCGAGCGGGCGGAAGGCTATCTGAAGGCCGGCGGCGTGCTGCTCCTGGAGAACCTGCGCTACCACGCCGGCGAGGAGGCCAACGACCAGGGCTTCGCCAGGAAGCTGGCGGCCCTCGGCGACCTCTATGTCAACGACGCCTTTTCCGCCTCGCACCGGGCCCATGCCTCGATCGAGGCCGTCGCCCACCTGCTGCCGTCCTACGCCGGCGAGGACATGCGCCGCGAACTCGCCGCCCTCGACAGCGCCCTCGGCCATCCCAGGCGGCCGGTGCTGGGCATCGTCGGCGGCTCCAAGGTCTCGACCAAGATCGAGCTGCTCAACCATCTGATCGGCAAGCTGGACCGGCTGGCCATCGGCGGCGGCATGGCCAACACCTTCCTCTACGCCCAGGGCTGGGAGGTCGGCGCCTCCTATTGCGAGAAGGACCTGGCCGACGAGGCGCGCGGCATCGTCCGCGCCGCCGGCCGCAACCACTGCGAACTTCTGCTGCCGATCGACATCGTGGTCGGCGAGAACGCCCAGCCGGGGGCGGCCGCGCGGGTGCGCGGCCTTGGCGAACTGGACGAGCACGAGCGCATCCTCGACGCCGGGCCGCAGACGGTGGCGCGGCTCACCCACGCCATGGATGCGTCCGAGACCCTGGTCTGGAACGGCCCGCTCGGGGTGTTCGAGGCGCCGCCGTTCGACAGGGGCACGGTGGCGGCTGCGCGTCACGCGGCCGAGCGCGCCAAGGCCGGCAAGCTGGTGGCGGTGGCCGGCGGCGGTGATACGGTGTCGGCGCTGAACGCGGCCGGCGTCCGCGGCGACTTCACCTATGTCTCCTCGGCCGGCGGCGCGTTTCTTGAATGGATGGAAGGCAAGACGCTGCCGGGGGTGGCGGCGCTGGAAACCTGAACCACAACAATACGGGGGAGATCGATTTGGCGCGGATCACGCTGAGGCAGCTTCTGGATCACGCCGCCGAGCATGGCTACGGGGTGCCGGCGTTCAACATCAACAACATGGAACAGGGGCTGGCGATCATGGCCGCCGCCGACGCGGTCGACGCGCCGGTGATCATCCAGGCCAGCCGCGGCGCCCGCGCCTACGCCCACGACATCATGCTGGCGCGGATGATCGACGCCCTGGTGGAGATCTATCCGCACATTCCCGTCTGCATGCACCAGGACCACGGCGACTGCGAGGCCACCTGCGCCACCGCCATGCAGCACGGCTTCACCTCGGTGATGATGGACGGCTCGCTGATGGCCGACGGCAAGACCCCGGCAAGCTACGACTACAATGTCGCCATAACCCGCAAGGTGGTGGAAATGGCCCACTGGGCCGGGGTCTCGGTCGAGGGCGAGCTCGGCGTGCTCGGCTCGCTGGAAAGCGGCATGGGCGAGAAGGAGGACGGCCACGGCGCCGAGGGGGTGCTGAGCCACGACCAGCTGCTCACCGACCCCGACCAGGCGGTGGACTTCGTGCGCCGCACCGAGGTCGACGCCCTGGCCATCGCCATGGGCACCTCCCACGGGGCCTACAAGTTCAGCCGCAAGCCCGACGGCGCGGTGCTGGCCATGTCGGTGATCGAGGAGATCCACCAGCGGCTGCCCAACACCCACCTGGTCATGCACGGCTCCTCGTCGGTGCCGCAGGAGCTGCAGGACGTCATCAACGCCCATGGCGGCGAGATGCCCCAGACCTGGGGCGTACCGGTGGAGGAGATTCAGCGCGGCATCCGCAACGGCGTGCGCAAGATCAACATCGACACCGACAACCGCATGGCCATGACCGGCCAGATCCGCCGCGTGCTGAGGCAGAACCCCGCCGAGTTCGATCCGCGCAAGTACCTGAAGCCCGCGATGGAGGCGATGCAGGGCCTCTGCCAACAAAGATTCGAGGAATTTGGAACCGCGGGCCGGGCTTCCCAGCTTAAGGTCCTGCCGACGTCGGCGATGGCCAGGCGCTATGCAACGGGGGCGCTTTCGCCGACATTCGCAAGGATGCTCGAACCGGTCGCCTGAAGAGAGGGACAACAGACCATGGACCTCGCAGCCCTGCACGCCACCGCCATGAGGATGCTCGAGCCTGGCAAGGGCTTTCTGGCCGCCGACGAATCCACCGGCACCATCGAAAAGCGCTTCGACGCCATCGGGGTCGAGAACACCGAAGAGCACCGGCGCGACTATCGCGAGTTCCTGTTCCGCGACGCCGAGGCGATGAGGTACATCTCCGCCGTCATCCTCTACACCGAGACCCTCTACCAGGACGCCGCCGACGGCACGCCGCTGGTCAAGCTGATCGAGGCCGCCGGGGCCGTGCCGGGGATCAAGATCGACGAGGGCGCCAAGCCGATGGCCGGCTTTCCGGGCGAGACCCTGACCGAGGGCCTGGACGGCCTGCCCGATCGCCTGGCCAAGGCCTATCGGCACGGCGCCCGCTTCTCCAAATGGCGGGCGGCGATCCCCATCGACGTCGCCAAGGACCTGCCGAGCTGGGGCGCCATCCGCGCCAACGCCATGATGCTGGCCCGCTATGCCGCCACCTGCCAGGAGCAGGGCCTGACCCCGATCGTCGAGCCTGAAGTGCTGATGGACGGCGACCACGACATCGAGACCTGCGAGCGGGTCACGCGCTGGACCCTGGAGACGGTGTTCGATGCGCTCTACGAGCAGCGGGTGGCGCTGGAGGGCATGATCCTGAAGCCCAACATGGTGGTCTCTGGTCTCGACTGCCGGGTCCAGGCCTCCGTCGATGAGGTCGCCCACCGCTCGGTCGCGCTCTACAAGGCCTGCGTGCCGGCCGCCGTGCCCGGCATCGCCTTCCTCTCCGGCGGCATGAGCGATGAGGAGGCCACCGCGCGGCTGAACGCCATGAACCGCATCGGCGGCCTGCCCTGGCGGCTCACCTTCTCCTATGGCCGGGCGCTGCAGCACGCCGCCCAGGCCGCCTGGGCCGGCAAGCCGGAGAACGTGCCGGCCGCCCAGCGCGCCTTCGCCCACCGCGCCCGCATGAACAGCCTGGCCGCCCTCGGCCAATGGGAAGGCGCGCTCGAGCGCGCCGCCTGAACCCAGCCCGCATGGCCGCCTGCCGCCTCTACCTGATCACCCCGCCCGCCCTCGATGACCTCGGCGCCTTCGCCGAGACGCTGAAGGGCGCGTTGGACGCCGGCGACGTCGCCGCCCTGCAGGTCCGGCTGAAGAGCGCGCCGGACGAGGCGATCGCCCGCGCCTGCGAGGCCCTGGCGCCGATCGCCCAGGGCCGGGGCGTCGCGGTGATCATGAACGACCGGCCGGACCTCGCCGCCCGCCTCGGCTGCGACGGCGTCCACATCGGCCAGGACGACGCGACCTATGCCGAGGCCCGCGCCGCCGTCGGCCCGGGGCGGATGGTCGGCGTCACCTGCCACGCCAGCCGCCATCTGGCCATGGAAGCGGCCGAAGCCGGCGCCGACTATGTCGCCTTCGGGGCCTTCTTCGACACCGCCACCAAGGCGACCACGGCCAGGCCCGAGCTGGAGCTGCTCACCGACTGGCAGGCGATCATGCAGATCCCCTGCGTCGCCATCGGCGGCATCACGGCGGCCAACTGCGCCCCGCTGATCGAAGCCGGCGCCGACTTCCTCGCCGTCTGCGCCGGCGTCTGGGCCCACCCCGACGGCCCGGCCGCCGCGGTGAAGGCGTTCAACGCGGCCTTTGAGCGAAGCGCCGGCTGACGGCGCCCCAAACTTGACCGTCATCCCCCGCTGGAGCCGAAGGCGGAATGCGGGGGACCTTCCGTGTTGAAGGTCAAGCGTTGGCGTGGATCCAGGGCTGCTGGTCGCGGGCGATGGCGTTGAGGGTGATGAGCATTTTTCGCATGACGGCGGTGAGGGCGACTTTGCCGGGTCGTTTGTTGG
>DATAYM010000051.1:0-26775 GCA_036272595.1 Caulobacteraceae bacterium | reverse complement strand
GCAGGACACCCTGGACACCGGCATCGGTAACCTGGTCAACGCCAACCTCGGCAAGGAAAGCGCTCAATTGACCGCCCTGCAGACCAAGCAGCAGCTTGGCATCCAGGCGCTGTCGATCGCCAACCAGTCGAGCTCGGTGCTCCTGAGTCTCTTCCGGTAAGACTGACGCGTGAGGCGGCGGGCTGATCCAGCCCGCCGTCTTTCCGCGCTGGGAAGTGGCATGACCCAGATCACCAACACCGCCGCCGACCCGACCCACGGAGCGACGCCGACAGGCGTTCCCGATCCCGCGCCGCAACCGGCTCCCGCCGCCGCGGCGCAGGCCTCCGGCCCCGCTCCAGCCGATCTTCGGCTGGTCATCGAGGACGACCAGGCCGCCGGTTGCTTCGTCTACAAGACGATCGACTGGCGCACGGGCCAAGTGGTGCAGCAGCTTCCGCGCGAGCAGCTTCTGAAGCTGCGCGAGTCGGACAGCTATCTGGCCGGCGACGTGATCAAGACCAAGGCCTGAACGGCCGTTCCGGTCCGGCGCCGGTATGCGCCGTCAGTCCGTCTTCAGGTCCCGGCCGCGCGGGCGGGGCTCTCGCGGCGCCGCGCCCGCGTTCCATCCCACTCGACATCGCCGCTGGCCCAGGGCTCGCCCATGGCCTCGAACATGGGCCGCAGATGCCGCTCGAACGGCCTCCAGCGGTCCAGCGAGCTGGTGTAGATCGGCTCGCGCACCTGGGCGAAGCTGGCCGAGCGCACCAGCCGCTTGGATTCGTAGTAGCGCAGGCAGGCGTCGTCCCAGTCGAGCTTGCAGTGCTCCAAAAGCCGGTGCGTCCAGCCCTCCAGGTCGGCGACCACGCCTTCGTAAGGCGCCTCCAGCACCCGCCCCGGCGGCAGGACCGACATCCAGTGCGCCATCATCCGGTCGTAGATGCGCCAATGGTGGCCGAGCTCGGCCAGGTCGTAGGTGAAGCCCTGCTCCTCCAGGAACAGCATGGCGAAGGCGGAAAAGCCGCTGTCGCGCGGGTCGCGCCGGCAGTTGATGATGGTCGCGTTCGGCAGGCACAGGTGGATCAGGCCGAGATACTGGAAGTTTTCCAGCCGCTTGATGGTCTGGCGGGACTGGCCGGGAAGACCCGGCGGCAGGGCGTCGAGGATGGCCTGGCCGATGGTTTGCAGGTCGGCGCCGTTCATGGTCGGAACCCAGGCGGGGAATTTCGATCCGCCCGGCCCGTTGGACTCGATGACCAGGCGGTGCAGCAGGTCGATCTCGCCGGCGCCGTTCACGTCGGGATGGGCGCTGATGATCTGTTCGACCAGGGTGGTGCCCGAACGCGGCATGCCGACGATGAAGATGGGCCGGTCGCTCTGGGCGCCGACGCCTTCGCGCTTCAGGCGCTCGAACAGCGCCGGGTTGAAGGCGTCGGCGATGGCCTGGAACCGGGCCTCGAACGCCTGGCCGTCATAGGCGACCGCCTGGCGGTGCATGGCGTTGGCCTTGGCGAAGGCGGCGAAGGCGGCGTCGTAGTCGCCGCGATCCTCCAGCGCCTTTCCGAGCGCGTAGTTGACCCGGACCTGTTCGCCGCGCGGCAGTTCCTCCATGCGGCCGGCCAGCGTCCTGGTCAGGTCGAACAGCCGCTCGGCGTCCTCGGCCCCGGAATCCATCCGGGTCATGCGGACCAGGGTGGGCAGGATGTCCTTGACGTGGGGGTCGAGTTCAAGGGCGCGGTGCAGATTGGCCCGCGCCGCGGCGATGTCGCCGATGAAGAGCTGCAGCACGCCCAGGTCGCGCTGGAACTCGGCCTGATCCGGCTCGAGGGCGGCGGCCTCGCGCAGCAGCGGCAGGGCCTCGACGAAGGCTTCGCGGTCGCAGAGCACGGTGCCCAGCATGTGGGTGGAGGCGGCGTGCCGGGGATCGGCCTCTCGCGCCGCGCGCAGGGTCTGTTCCGCCAGCGCGGGATCGCCGGCCGCGTGATGGACCCGGGCCAGTTGATAGCGCGGCTCGGCCCACGACGGCTCCAGCGCCACCGCCGCCTGCAGGCTGGCGCGCGCCGCCGGGATCGAGCCCGCCGCAAGCGCCTTCAGCCCGCTTTCGAGATGGGCCGCGGCCTGGGCGCGGCGATTGGAGGTGACCGGCATGGGAGGCGGACGCACTCTACGACAATGGAGTTACAAGCGGGCGTTGCGCCGCGGGCGAGGTGACGGGCGGACCTTATACGCTTGGAAGCGGCCTCTCCGTCGACGGAAAAATCGCCGGCGGCGTCAAGTTTTCGGCGGCTGTCGCGGGGGCGCCGGCGTCGCGGGCGGTGTCGCCCCCGGCGGCGTCCTGTTGGCCAGCGCCAGGGTCAGCGCCGTCGTCGGGTTCATGGAATCGACCATGGCGGTGGGGATCAGGATGGTCGCGCCGCGCTCCTTGGTGGTCTCGTAGATGATGTTCATGGCGCGCAGCTGGAAGGCCATGGGATGGTCGCCATAGGTCTGCGCCGCCTCGACGAAGCGGGCGGCGACCTCGGCCTCGGCCGAGCCCAGGATCACCCGCGCCTGCTTTTCCCGCTCGGCCTGGGCCTGGCGGGACATGGCGTCCTGCAGCGCGACGGGAATGGCGACGTCGCGGATCTCGACCGAGGTCACCGTCACGCCCCAGTGGGCGGTCTTCAGGGCGATCTCGTCGCGCAGCTGGGCGTCGGCGGTCTTGCGCTCGGCCAGCAGGGCCGAAAGCATGGAGGCGCCGATCATCTCGCGCAGCGAGGTCTGGGCCACCCGGTCGATGGCCTGGCGGAAGTCGGTGATCTCCAGCGCCGCCTTCTGCGCATCGTGCACGCGCCAGAAGATGATGGCGTCGACATTGACCGGCACGGTGTCCTTGGTCAGCGCCTGCTCGGCGTTGAAGGCCGTGGTCTGGATGCGCTGGTCGATCACCTGGGCGATGTTGTCGAGGATCGGGAAGATGAAGAACAGGCCCGGCCCCTTGACGCCGTGGAAGTTGCCGGCGCGCAGCACCACGAACCGCTGCCAGACATTGGCCATCTTCAACGACAGGGCCACGATGGCGGCCAGCAGCACGAAGGGCGCGACCAGCGCCGGATGCACGAGGCGGCCGGCCAGCAGGCCGGCGACCAAAAGGATGGCGACGAGGAAGGCGGTGATCGGATTCATGGCGCTCAGGCCTCCGAGGCGGGCCCGGAACATAGCACGGTTCGCCCGGCCGGGGACTCGGCCTCCGCGGCGGCGTCGCCCCCGGCCAGGGCCCTGCCGTAGCCCAGCCGGACGATCAGGCGCTCCAGCGTCAGGCTTTGGACGATGACCGAGAACACCACCACCACATAGGTCGCCGCCAGGATGATCGAACGCTCGCGCGACGGCGGCAGCGACAGCGCCATGGCGACGGAAAGGCCGCCGCGCACCCCGGCCCAGGTGAGCACGGCCACAAGGCCCGGCTTGATCTCCGGATCGATGACCGACAACAGGACGCCCGGCCCGGCCATCGAGGCCCATCGGCCGATGAAGATCAGCGCCACCGCCGCCAGCGCCAGGATATCGGCCATCAGGTCGAACTTGAGCGCGAAGACCTCCAGCCCCACCAGCAGGAACAGCACGCCGTTCAGGTTCTCGTCGACGATGGTCCAGAAGGCGCGGGTGTAGCGGCGGGTCTGTTCGCTCATCGCCTCGTGGCCGGTGTGCCGGCCGAGCATCAGGCCGGCGACGACCACGCCGATGGGTCCGGAAAGGCCCAGGGCCTGGGCGAGCGCATAGACGCCGGTCGCCAGCGCCAGCGTGATCCCGACCTCGACCCCATAGTCGTCGATGGAGCGCATCGCCTGGATGGCGAGGTAGCCGGCGAGAAAGCCCAGGGCGCCGCCGCCGCCCGCCTGCAGCAGCACCTGGGCGACGATCGGCAGGGGCGTGACGGCGCGGCCGCCGATCGCGAAGGCCAGGGCGGCGCCGAACAGCGCCACCCCGACGCCGTCGTTGAACAGCGCCTCCCCCTCGATCAGGGCGCGAATGTCGGCGACCAGGCTGGTGCGCTTCAGGGCGGTCAGCACGCCGACCGGATCGGTCGGGCTGATCAGCACGCCGAACACCAGGGCCCAGGCGAAGGACAGCGAAACCCCAACCCAGCGCGCCGCCAGCCAGAAGCCGGCGCCGATCACGGCCGCCGAAATGACCACCCCGAGCGTCGCCAGCACCGCCGCCGTCCAGCCGCGCCGCTTCAGCGCCTCGAAGTCGACATGCATGGCGCCGGCGAACAGCAGATAGGCCAGCATGAACCTCAGCACCGCGGCCGAGAAATCCACCTGCTGGACGATCTGGCGCATGGCCCGGCCGATCCCGAGCGCCGGGGCGGCGCGGTCGACCCCGACGAGGGTCAGGGTGGTCACCAGCCCGACCAGCAGCATCGCCACGCCGGGCGGCAGGCGAAACAGCCTCAGATTCAGCCAGCCGATCAGGGCGCTGAGACTGAGGAACACCGCGGCGAGATCGAACGGTGAAAGCGTCATGCCGATGTGCTGACCCGGCGCGTCGCGCTGATCAACCGGAAACGGCGATCTTTATCCTTCCTTTATGCCAAGGCTCAGCCTTGGGCGCCGAAGCTTGATGGCGGCGCACGCTATATCCGTGGCTCCAGAACTGGAGCCAATCTCATGGACCTCGTCTACATCGTCGCCGGCGTAGCGATCTTCGGCCTGTTCGCGCTCTACGCCGCCGTGCTGAAGCGGATCTGACCATGATCGTCGCCGGCATCTACATCATCGCCACGGTCGCCGTGACGATCTACATGTTCGCAGCCCTGCTGCGCCCCGAAGACTTCTAAGGCGGGCTAATTCCATGAACGTTCAAGGATGGGTCGAGATCGCGGTGACGATCGGCCTTTCGATCGGCCTCGGCTGGCCGCTCGGCATCTACATGGCGCGGGTCTGGCAGGACGAGCCGACCTGGCTCAGTCCGGTGATGCGGCCGGTCGAGGGGGTCTTCTACGCCCTCTCGGGCGTCGACAAGACCAAGGGCCAGACAGCGCTGGGCTATACCCTGGCCTTCCTGGCCTTCAGCGCGGCCGCCTTCGTCTTCCTCTATGGGATCCTGCGGCTGCAGGGCGTGCTGCCGTTCAATCCGCAGCATATCGCCGGCATGGCGCCGGACCTGTCCTTCAACACGGCGATCAGCTTCGTCACCAACACCAACTGGCAGTTCTACGCCGGCGAGAGCGCCGCCAGCAACTTCACCCAGATGGCCGGCCTGACGGTGCAGAACTTCGCCTCCGCCGCCGCCGGCATCGCCGTCGCGGCCGCCCTGTCGCGCGCCTTCGCCGCCAACCGCGGCACGACCATCGGCAACTTCTGGGCCGACATCGTCCGCATCACCCTCTACATCCTGCTGCCGCTCGCGATCGTCGTCGGCCTGGTTTTCGTGGCCCTCGGCGAGCCTCAGTCGCTGGCGGCCAATGTGAGCGCCCATACCGTCGAGGGCGCGTCGCAGACCATCACGCTGGCGCCCGTCGCCAGCCAGGAAGCCATCAAGCAGATCGGCACCAACGGCGGCGGCCTGTTCAACGCCAATTCGGCGCACCCGTTCGAGAACCCCAACCCGATCACCAACCTGATCGAGATGGTGATCATGAACATGCTGGCCTACGCCTGCATCGTCGCCTTCGGCCGGGTGATCGGCCGGCCCAAGGAGGCCCGCGCGCTGGCCATCGTCATGGCGATCATGGTCTCGGCCGCCGCGATCGGCATCTATGTCGCCGAATCCCAGCCGACCCCGGCCCTGGTCGCCGCCCACGCGGTCGCCGCGCCCAACATGGAGGGCAAGGAGGTCCGCTTCGGCGCCGCCGGCACGGCCGTCTTCGCCGCCATGACCACCGGCGCCTCCGACGGCGCTGTGAACGGCCTGCACGAGAGCTTCACGCCGCTGGGCGGCGCGATCCCGATGTTCATGATCCAGCTGGGCGAGATGCTGCCGGGCGGCGTCGGCTCCGGCCACTACGGCATGATCATCCTGGCCGTGGTCGCGGTCTTCGTGGCCGGCCTGATGGTCGGGCGAACGCCGGAGTATCTCGGCAAGAAGATCGAAACCCGCGAAGTCAAATACGCCATGCTGGGCCTGCTTTGCCTGGCCTTCTCGATCCTCGGCTTCGCCGGCGTCGCCATCGTGCTGCCGATCGCCATGAAGACGGTGTCCGCCTCGGGTCCGCACGGCCTCACCGAGGTCCTCTACGCCTACTCCTCGGCGACCGGGAACAACGGTTCGGCCTTCGCGGGGCTGGGCGCCAACACCTATTGGAACGTCACCATGGGCATCGCCATGTGGCTGGGCCGGTTCGGCTATTCGCTGCCGGCGCTGGCGATCGCCGGCAGCCTGGTCGGCAAGCCCAGGCTCGAGCCGACCGCCGGCACCCTGCCGACCCACGGCGCCCTGTTCGTCGGGCTGCTGATCGGCGTGATCCTGATCGTCGCCGGCCTCGAATACTTCCCCGCCCAGGCGCTCGGTCCGATCGTCGAGCACTTCCAGATGCTCGCGCTCACCGCGGGCCACTGACCCAAACGCCGGCCAACAGAACGACATAAGGAACGGTGATTCAACATGGCTTCCGCCGTCTCAGCCTCGGGTTCCCAGAGCGCCATCCTGCAGCGCGCCGCGCTGGACTCGCTCATCAAGCTCGACCCGCGCAAACTTGCCGGCAACCCGGTGATCCTGGCCACCGAGGTGGTGGCGGCGCTCGCCACGATCTCGGTGATCGACGCGTTGCTCCACCACGCCTCGCCCGGCTTCGCCATCCAGATCGCCCTCTGGCTCTGGGCCACGGTGCTGTTCGCCAACTTCGCCGAGAGCGTGGCGGAAGGCCGCGGCAAGGCCGCCGCCGACTCGCTGCGCGCCGCCCGCGTCACCACCATGGCCAAGCTGATCACCGACATCCCGGCCGGCACGGTGGTTTCCACCGCCTCTCACAAGCTGACCGTCGGCGACGTGGTGCTGGTGGAGGCCGGCGACGTCATCCCCGCCGACGGCGAGATCGTCGAGGGCGTCGCCTCGGTCAACGAGTCGGCGATCACCGGCGAATCCGCGCCGGTGATCCGCGAGAGCGGCGGCGACCGCTCGGCGGTGACCGGCGGCACGACGGTGGTCTCCGACTGGCTCAAGATCAGGGTGACGGCGGGCGAGGGCGACAGTTTCCTCGACCGGATGATCGCCATGGTCGAGGGCGCCAACCGGCGCAAAACGCCGAACGAGGTGGCGCTGGCGGTGCTGCTGGCCGGCCTGACCCTGGTGTTCGTGGTCGCGGTGGTGACGCTGGTGGGCTTCGGCAGATACTCGGGCGTCAACCTGGACCCCATCGTCCTCGGCGCGCTCTTCGTCTGCCTGATCCCGACCACCATCGGCGGCCTGCTCTCGGCGGTCGGCATCGCCGGCATGGACCGGCTCTTGAAGGTCAATGTGCTGGCGACCTCGGGCCGCGCGGTCGAGGCCGCCGGCGACTGCGACACCCTGCTGCTGGACAAGACCGGCACCATCACCTTCGGCAACCGCATGGCCACCGAGGTGATCCCGGCGCCCGGCGTGACGCCGGAGCGGGCCATGATGGCGGCGCTGATGGCCTCGCTGGCCGACGAGACGCCGGAAGGCCGTTCGATCCTCGAGCTCGGCCGCGAAAAGCACGGCGTGGTCGAGGAGATGCCGGCGAACTCGACGGCCGTGGCCTTCAGCGCCACCACCCGGATGTCCGGGCTGGACGCGGCGGGAATGAGCTGGCGCAAGGGGGCGGTCGACGCGGTCTACAAGGCGGCCGGCCTGGAGCCGAAGGACGTTCCGGCCGAGGTCTCCACCGCCGTCGACCGCATCGCCCGCTCCGGCGGCACGCCGCTGGCGGTGAGCGAGAACGGCAAGCTGATGGGGGTCATCCACCTGAAGGACATCGTCAAGCCGGGGGTGAAGGAGCGGTTCGCCGATCTTCGCCGCATGGGCCTGCGCACGGTGATGATCACCGGCGACAACCCGATCACCGCCGCCACCATCGCCTCGGAGGCCGGGGTCGACGACTTCCTGGCGGAGGCGACGCCGGAGGACAAGCTGCGGCTGATCCGCGAGGAGCAGGCCAAGGGCCGGCTGGTGGCCATGTGCGGCGACGGCTCCAACGACGCCCCGGCCCTGGCCCAGGCCGATGTCGGCGTGGCCATGCAGACCGGCACCCAGGCAGCGCGCGAGGCCGGCAACATGGTCGATCTGGACAGCGACCCGACCAAGCTGATCGAGATCGTCGAGGTGGGCAAACAGATGCTGATCACCCGCGGCGCCCTGACCACCTTCTCCATCGCCAACGACGTGGCCAAGTATTTCGCCATCATTCCGGCGATGTTCGTGGTCGCCCTGCCGGCCCTGGGCGCCATCAACATCATGCGGCTCTCCAATCCGCACAGCGCCATCCTGTCGGCGGTGATCTTCAACGCCCTGATCATCGTGGCGCTGATCCCGCTGGCCCTGCGCGGGGTCCGCTACCAGGCGATCGGCGCGGCGCGGCTGCTGAGCCGCAACCTGATGATCTACGGCGCCGGCGGCGTCGTGGCGCCGTTCATCGGCATCAAGGTGATCGACCTTCTGATCCACGCGATCAACCTCGCCTGAAGCCCGGTCGAGAAAGGAACTCCTCCCATGCTCTCCTATGTCAGACCCGCCGTCGTGATGATGGTGCTGTTCACCCTGCTGACCGGCCTCGCCTATCCTCTGGCCATGACCGGCATCGCCGGCGTCGCCTTTCCCGCCCAGGCCGGCGGCAGCCTGGTGAGCGACGCGAGGGGCAAGGTGATCGGCTCGTCCCTGCTGGCCCAGGGCTTCGCCAGGCCCGAGTATCTGCATCCGCGCCCGTCCGCCGCCGGCGCCGGCTATGACCCCACCAGTTCCGGCGGCTCCAACCTCGGGCCGATGGATCCGAAACTCGCGTCCCGGATGACCACCGACGCGGCGACCTATCGCAAGGACAATCCCACCGCCACGGTGGTTCCCGCCGACGCCCTGACCACCTCGGGCAGCGGCCTGGATCCCGACATCTCGCCGGCGAACGCCCAGCTGCAGGCCGCCCGCATCGCCGCCCGCCGGGGTGCGAGCGTCTCCGAAGTCCTGGCCGTGATCGACGCCAACACCGCCCAGCCGACGCTGGGTTTCCTCGGCGACCCGCGGGTGAACGTGCTCGCGGTCAATCGCGCTCTCGACGCGCGCTATCCCGTGGCCCAACCTAAGGCTTGATGAACCAGGATGCGCCAAACCGACCTGATCCGGACGCGCTGCTAGCCGAAGCCAAGCGGCAGGGGCGCGGACGCCTTCGGGTCTATCTCGGCATGGCGCCCGGCGTCGGCAAGACCTACGAGATGCTCACCGCCGGCAAGCGCCGCGAAAAGGAAGGCGTCGACGTGGTGGTGGGCGTCGTCGAGACCCACGGCCGCAAGGACACCGAGGCGATGATCGCCGGCCTGGAAGTGCTGCCGCGCCAGCCGATCGAATACCGCGGCCGTCAGCTGATGGAGTTCGACCTCGACGGCGCCCTGGCCCGCCGGCCCAAGCTGCTGCTGGTCGACGAATACGCCCACACCAACGCGCCGGGCTCGCGCCACCCCAAGCGCTGGCAGGACGTCGAGGAGCTGCTCGAGGCCGGCATCGACGTCTGGACCACCCTGAACGTCCAGCACCTGGAGAGCCTGGTCGACGTGGTCTGGAAGATCACCGGCGTCAGGGTGCGCGAAACGGTGCCGGACTCCGCGCTGTCGGCCGCCAACGAGATCGAGGTGGTCGACATCACCCCCGACGAGCTGCGCGAGCGGCTGAACGCGGGCAAGGTCTACGTGCCCGAGACCGCGCGGGTGGCGGCCACCAACTTCTTCAAGCCGGAGAACCTGACCGCCCTGCGCGAGATGGCGCTGCGCCGCGCCGCCCAGACGGTGGACGACCAGATGGTCGACGCCATGCGCCGCCAGGGCATCGAGGGGCCCTGGGCGGCGGGCGAACGCATCCTGGTGCTGATCGCCGGCGACGGCATGTCGAGCGCCCTGGTGCGGGCCGGCCGGCGGCTGGCCGACCTGATGAACGCGCCCTGGACCGTCGCCAATGTGGAGCGGCCGAACCGGCCCAACCGCGACCCGCAGGCGGCGCGACGGGTCGCCGAGGCGCTGAAACTGGCCGAACAGCTCGGCGGGGCCAGCGTGGTGCTGACCGGCGACGACCTGCCGGACGCGGTGCTGGCCTTCGCCGGGCGCAACAACGTCACCCAGATCGTCGTCGGCAAGTCGCGCGACAGCCGCTGGCGCATCCTGACCGGCCGTTCGCTGGCCAACGCCCTGCTGCGGCGCTCGGGCGGCGCGGCCCTGCACTTCGTCACCGCCGGGGCCCCGGAGGAGCGCACCGCCCCGGTCGAGACCGCGCCAAGGCGGCGGCCGCACTGGTGGCGCGGCTATGCGGCGGCGCTGGTGCTGGTGGCGCTCGCCAACGGCGCCGCCTTCGTCCTCGACGCCTATTCGACCGGCGCGGACCTGGCGATGATCTTCCTGGCCAGCGTGCTGGGCGCGGGCCTGGCCTATGGCCTCAGGCCGGCGCTGGCCGCGGCGGGCCTGGCCATCGTCACCTACAACTACCTCTTCCTCGAGCCGCGCTTCACGCTGGTGATCGGCCACGCCACCGACGTCTTCACCTTCGCGATCTTCATCGCCGTGGCCGGGGCCACCGGCTGGCTGTCCGGCCGGGTGCGCGACCAGGCGCAGCTGTCCGCCCAGCGCGCCTCGGCGGTCACCGCGCTGCTGGCCGCCAGCCGCCGGCTGTCCGCCGCCTCGACCCAGGATGAGACCGCCCAGGCGCTGGCCGAACAGGCCTCGGCGGCCGCCGGCGGCCGCGCCGTGGTGCTGCTGCCCAAGGGCGAGGACCTGGTGCAGGCGGCCGGCGCGCCGACCACCGTGCTGCTGACCACCGGCGCGCTCGCCGCCGCGCGCTGGGCCTGGGAGAAGGGCGAGCCGGCCGGGGCCGGCACCGGCACCCTGCCCCAGGTCGGCTGGACCTTCCGGCCGCTGGTCGGCGTGCGGGGCCGCGCCGGGGTCGCCGGGGTGGAGGTCGGCGACACCGCCGGCGCCGACGAGGAGCGGCTGGTCTCGGCCATGCTGGACCAGGGCGCGGTGGCGCTGGAGCGGGCCGAACTGGCGGCGGCGACGGTCGAGAACGAGGCGCTGCGCCGTTCCGACAAGTTGCGCGCGGCCCTGCTCAACTCCATAAGCCACGACCTGCGCACGCCGCTGGCCACGGTCATGGGCTCGGCCACCACGCTGATCGACTATGGCAAGACCCTGAAGCCCGAGGTGCGCGGCGACCTGCTGATCAGCATCCGCGAAGAGGCCGAGCGGCTGAACCGCTATGTCGGCGACCTGCTCGACATGACCCGGCTGGAAGGCGGGGCGCTGAAGACCCGCTCGGAATGGACCGACGTCCGCGACGTGCTGGCCGCCGCCGTCGGCCGGGTCAGCCGCCGGCTGGAGTCCCGCAAGCTGACGCGCGACTTCCCCCACGAGCTGAGCGCGGTGGAGACCGATCCCGGCCTGCTCGAACAGGCCATCGTCAACATCCTGGAGAACGCCATTGCCTACAGTCCCGACGGCTCGGCGATCGACGTGGCGGCCTATGAGGACCGCGGCAACGTGGTGATCTCCATAGAGGACGAAGGTCCCGGCATCCCGCAAAGCGACATCGAGCGCATCTTCGAGAAGTTCCGCCGCCTGGAAGAGCCGTCGGACCGCACCCCGCGCGGCGACCGCAACAAGGGCGCCGGGCTTGGCCTGTCCATCGCCAAGGGCTTCGTCGAGGCCATGGGCGGCCGGATCGCCGCCGCCAGCCCGCTGGTCGCCGGCCGCGGCACGCGCATCCTGATCAGCCTGCCCAAGGCGACGCCCACCCACCGGCTTCTGCTGTGACGCCCCCGGTCTGATCGCCATGTCCGCGCACAAACCCCGCATCCTGGTCATCGACGACGAGCCGCAGATCCACCGTTTCCTCGGCCCGGCGCTGGAAGCGGCCGGCTACGAGCCGGTGCGGGCGGACACCGCCGCCGACGGCCTGGCCGCCATCGCCAACCGGCCGCCCGACGCGGTGGTGCTGGACCTGGGCCTGCCCGACCTGGACGGCACGCAGGCGCTGATCCGGGCGCGCGCCTTCTATGAGGGGCCGATCATCATCCTGTCGGCCCGCGACATGGAGATGGAGAAGATCGAGGCCCTGGACCTGGGCGCCGACGACTATGTGGAAAAGCCGTTCCATGTCGGCGAACTGCTGGCGCGGCTGCGCGTCGCCATGCGCCATGCGCTGAACCGCGCCGGCGCGCCGGCGCTGATCCACGCCGGCGATATCGAGATCGACCTGGTCAAGCGGCTGATCAGCCGCGGCGGCGAGCCGGTGCGGCTGTCCCCGCGCGAATACGATCTTTTGGCCCACCTGGCCGCCGGCGGCGGCAAGGTGCTGACCCACCGCCAGCTGCTCACCGCCGTCTGGGGCCCGGCCAATGTCGAGGACGTGCAATATCTGCGCGTCTTCGTCGGACACCTGCGCCAGAAGCTGGAGGCCGACCCGGCCAACCCCCGCTACGTGGTCACCGAGCCGGGGGTCGGCTACCGCTTCATGGCCGACTAGGCGTCCGCCGATCCGATCGGCCTAGTAGGACGGCGGGTGGCCGAAGTCGCGCTCAAAGGCGCCCGGGCCATAACGTTCGTCATAGGCGTCGGGGTGGTAGCGGTAATAGCGCTCGAAGGAACCCACGCCGTATTCGTCGTCATAGGCGGCGCGATCGCGCATGTAGCGGGCTCGGGCGCGGTCATAGGCGTAGCGTTGACCTGCGTAGGCGTCCTGCTGATCCTGGTAGTGGGACTGGGCGGCGCGGTAGTTGTCCTGAGCGTCCTGCTGATCCCGCTGCTGCTCCTGGTACTGTTCCTGCTGCTGCTCGTAGTTCTGCTGCGCCTGGTCGTAGGGCGACTGATTATACTGGGGTTGGTTATACTGGGGTCGATCGTACTGGTATTGATTGTAGGGCTGGTTATATTGATCATCGGGCGATTGCGCGTGGGCGAGGCTCGCGCCGCCCACCGCCAGCAGGGCCGCCAGCCCCAAACGCATCGAAGCCAAAGCCATGGTCGGTCTCCATCGGGATTCGCGGACCGTCCGAAGAGCCGCGGCCCGCGCTTTCGAAGAAACGCGAGGACTCAAGGCCGGTTGCACCGGATCCGAAGCCATCTCGCGTCCTCAGGGGTGGACTTGCCAGGACTCTTCCGGCGGCGCCTGTGGGCCGAAGTCGGGGCCATAGCCGATCGGCTGGCCGTGCATGAAGTGGGTCTTGCCCGGCCAGGTCAGATAGCCGTAGCGGTCGGTCATCGAAACGCTCGCCTCCGCCCAGCGGCGCCGCTCGCCCCAGCCGCCTTGCTGCTGTTCCGACGACGACCAGCCGGAGTCCATCTCGCGGCTGTAGCCGTATTGCACCCGCGACTGGGCGGCGTAGCCACGGTCGCGCCACAGGCCGGCGTCGTGGCAGCGCATGCCGCCGTCCGGCGCGGCGCGATGGCCGCCGTCGCCGTCGCGGTAGGCGTCCGGCCCGTTGGCGTCGCGGCAACCCATGGCGCCCGGCATCGCCGGCCGGCCGCTCCAGTCGCCGTCGGCCCAGGCCCGGCGATCGCGCCGCCAGGCGAAGGCCTGATCCGGCCGCGACATGTCGCGGCCGTTGGGGGTGTAGACCCGTTCATAGGGATAGAGCCCGGGCTCGCCGCGGGCGACCACCGGGCAGCCGCCGGCATGCGGCCGGTGATGCCCGGCGACGCGCGGCCCGCGATAGGCGGACTGATGCGACGGCCGGGCGAGCGGACAGTCGTGCGCGCCGGCGACGAGGCCGGGATCCTGGAGGCTCGACCAGCCGCCGTTGGCCAGGGCTGGAAGCGCCGGCGCCAGCAGGGCCGCGCAGCAGGCGGAAAGAATCGAAACGCGCATGGGGTTCAAGCCTCGCCGAAATGGGTCTTAACGCCATATTAACGCTTCGCCCGCTTCGCGAACCCGGATTCTACCAGCAAGAGAACTGTCGGGCGCCGCGGCGGCCCTTGCGCGGTCGGATGCGCCTGACTAAGCCTCGCGGCGATCTGAATGCGTCGGGAGGACGGGTCTTGGCGGTCGAGGCGGTGATCTGGGATTTCGGCGGCGTCTTCACCACCTCGCCGTTCGAAGCGTTCAACCGCTACGAGGCCAGGCGCGGCCTGCCCAGGGACCTGATCCGCGGCATCAACGCCACCAACCCGCACGAGAACGCCTGGGCGCTGTTCGAACGCGCCGAGATCAACGCCGCCGGCTTCGATGAGAAGTTCGCCGAGGAGGCCGCGGCGCTCGGTCACGAGGTGCGCGGCGCCGACGTCCTGCCGCTGCTCTCCGGCGACGTGCGCCCGCGCATGGTCGAGGCGCTGCGCACCTGCAAGGCCCATTTCAAGGTCGGCTGCATCACCAACAACATGGCCAGCGCCGGGCGCGGCCCCGGCATGGCCGCCAGCGCCGAGGGCGCGTCCCGGGTCGGCGGCATCATGGAGATGTTCGACGCGGTGATCGAAAGCTCCAAGGTCGGCGTGCGCAAGCCCGACCCACGCATCTATTCGATGATGTGCGAGTTGTTGGCCGTAGAGCCCGGGAATTGCGTCTATCTCGACGACCTGGGGATCAACTGCAAGCCGGCCGCCCAGCTGGGCATGGTCGCCATCAAGGTGGAGACCGAGGCTCAGGCCCTCGAGGCGCTGGCGAAAGCGACGGGACTGAGGTTCTGACCATGGCGAGACCGGCGAAGATCGAGGTGGCGGCGGCGCTCGGGCAACTGCCCGGCTGGGCCGCGGCCGACGGGCGCGAGGCGATCACCAAGAGCTTCAAATTCGCCGACTTCGACACGGCCTTCGCCTTCATGACGCGGGTGGCGCTGTCGGCGTCGAAGCTCGACCACCATCCGGAATGGTCGAACGTCTACAACAGGGTCGAGGTGCTGCTGACCACCCACGACGCCGGCGGGGTGACCGCCAACGACGTGGAACTGGCCAGGGTCATGGACGCCGCCGCCAAGCCGCCGCCAGGCTAGTTGACCAGCATGGCCCCCAGCAGGAGGTGCGCCCCGGGCTGGCCGAGCACCCGGTCGGTCTGGCGCTGCAGGGCCACCGACAGATAGTCCGGGTCGGGCGGCGCGCCGGGACCGAGCGAATAGACGTAGGACTGCAAGAGCTCGACATAGGCGGCGCGCAGCCGCGGCATCGACAGGTTGGTCCGCGCGCGCAGGGCGCTGTTCGGCACGTCGACGCCCACCTCCACCGTCAGCACGCCGCGGTGGCCGTCGCCGCGGAAGATGGTGGCGGTCAGGGTCGGGAACTGGATGTAGGTGATCCCGCCGCCCTTCTTCTTCTCGCCGGCCCCCTGGGCCAGCGCCGCGGCGGGCGCGATGAGCGCGGGGAGCACGAAAACGGCGAGCAGGCGACGGCGGCTGAGCATGGCCGCATCATCGCCCGATCGCGTTGACGCCGGCTTTACGCCGGACGCTTCGGGCCGGTCACGAAGATGAACCGAAGCTGAGCAATCGGGTTCAGCGCCAATTCAGCGGCCCCTGGTCAGTATCGCGCCTGAGTTCGAGAGACCACACGGTGTGGTCCGCCCGGACCCTAAGGTTCAAAGGACCAGCATCATCATGAACAGCAAGATCAAGACCCTGATCGCCGCGGCCAGCCTGGTGTTCGCCATCGGCGGCGCCGCTTCCGGCGCCTCGGCCGCCACGTCCTGGCAGATCCACCACCCCGGCCGGGTCGAGGTGAACACCCGCCTCGAACGCCAGAACCTGCGCATCCGCGACGAGCGGCGCATGCACGAGATCACGCCGCTTCAGGCGCGCCGGCTGCATGTCGCGGACCATCGCGTCCGCATGGAAGAGCGCCGGTTCGCGCGCCACGACGGCGGGCGCCTGACCCGCGTCGAACGGATGCGGCTGAACAACCAGGAAAACCGCATCAGCCATCGCATCGGCTAAGCCCCACCCCGATGCGGGGTCCGGGCGCCGGCCAAGCGCCGGCGTCCGGACCCATACTTTCAGGACATCTCCCAGAGGAAGATCGAGAAGTCTGAACCGGACTACCGAAACCGGTCGACCAGCTCGCCCATCCAGGCCCTGATGGCCTGCCGGCGGTCGAGCGGCGTGTCGCCGTTGCGCACCACCACCATGTCGAGGTCCGGGACCACGATGGTGTACTGGCCGGCGTAGCCGTTGGCGGAGAAGGAGCCGGGCCCGCCGACGCCCAGCCACCAGTGGGCGCCGTAGGGCCCGTCCTCGGTCGGCTGCTGCCAGGTCGGGGTGCGGGCGTAGTCGACCCAGCCCGGCGGCAGGATCCGCCGGCCCTCCCAGACGCCGTCGCGCAGATAGAGCAGCCCGAAGCGGGCGAAGTCGCGGGCGGTGCAGAAACAGTAGGAGGAGCCGATGAAGGTCCCCGCCGCGTCGAACTTCGGCTGGGCGCTGGCCATGCCCAGCGGCTCGAAAAGCCGCCGCCGCATGAAGGCCTCGAGATCGGCCCCGAAGGCGTCCACCGCGCGCGACAGGCAGCGGCTGACGATGTTGCTGGTCCCGCTCGAATAATACCAGAAGGCGCCCGGCGCATGGGCCAGGGGCTTGGCCGCCGCATAGTGGGCGACGTCATCCTTGCCCTCGCCGAACAGCATGGCGATCACGTCGGAGGGATGGTCGGGCTCGTAGTCCTCGACGAAGGCGAGTCCGCTGGACATGCGCAGCAACAGGTCGGGGGTGATCTGACCCCGCGGATCGCCGGCGCCGGCCCATTCGGGGACGTCGGCGGGCGCGGCGACGTCCAACCGGCCATCGCCGACCGCGATGCCGACGAGGGCCTGGGTGATGCTCTTGGCCTTCGACCAGGAGGGGTTGGTCTGTTCCGGCCCATGGCCGTCGGCATAGCGCTCCAGCACCAGCCGGCCGCCCTGGACGATCGCCAGGGCGTGGGTCTCGCCGAGGTCGGGCGCCGATTCGGGGCCGAAGGCGTAGTCGACCATCGCCTGGACCGGTCCGGCGACGGCCTTGGCCAGCTCGCCGGTCGGCCAGGCCCTGGTCGGCCAGCCGACGCCGGCCGGCTGCGGCGGCAGCGGAACGAGGCTCATGCGATCTCGGCCGCCATGGCCGGCGCCTCGCCGGGCGTCGGCATCAGCACCGACGGCTTGACCGGCTGGCCGGTGGCCTGGGCGATCAGCTCGCCGGTGCGGGTCTCGATCGCCGTCTCCAGCCTGGCCATGAACTCCTGCCGGGCGAGACCGGTCGGGATGGGCTCGAGGAACTCCACCGTCGCCGTCCCCGGGTTCTTGCGGAAGTCCTGCTGCGGCCAGAACAGCCCGAGGTTGGTCGCCACCGGCACCACCGGCATGTCGAAATCGCGGTACATGTGGAAGACCCCGGTGCGGTAGCGGAACCGCTCGCCGGCCCTGGCCAGGTGGCCCTCCGGATAGATCAGGATACGCTTGCCGTCGCGGTGGGCGGCGGCGGCGCTTTCGGCCAGGGCGCGGCGCGACTCCGGCCCGCCGCAGCTGTCGACCACGATGGCCCCCAGCTTGCGCAGGACGCCGCGCAGCAGCGGGATGTGCTCCAGGTGGTCGCCGGTGACGAAGGCGACCCGCTCGACATGGCCGAACATCACATAGCCGTCGCCCCAGGAATGGTGCTTGGCGGCGATGATGAAGGCGCCCTCGGGAAGCCGTTCGCGGCCTTTGAGGTCGACCTTGATGCCGGCGATCCAGTGCATGGCCCAGAGCATGCGGCGGCAATAGAAGCGCACGATCGCCTGCACCACGCCGGCGCCGGCGGCAAACGAGGCCAGGGCGGCGACCAGCACGTAGAAGACCGACAAGGTCCAGTAGGCGAGGTTGAAGAAAAAGCTGCGCATGTCTGTCCGACCCTCCCCGCCCGCACTATGGCCCCCGGCCGCCACGGCGCGGAAGCGCCTTTGAGATTGAACCACGAAAAACACGAACCTGAAGCTCGACTGCCTCGGGAGCGTCCAACCCTCTCGCGCGGTTTCGCCGCCAATGTTCGTGTTTTTCGTGGTTCGAATCGTTCCTAGGCGGCCGGCGGTGCGGTCAGGGCGGCGGCGGCCAGTTCGAGGCGGCGAAGCAGGGCGTGGGCGGCGCGCTGCTCGGCGGGCGCCAAACCCTCGAGCAGCCGCGCCTCGTAGGCCAGGGCGGACGGCGCGACGTCGGCATAGAGCGCCTGGCCGGCCGGGGTCAGGCCGATCCGGTGCGAGCGGCCGTCGGTCTCGTTCGGGGTGCGCGAAACCAGCTTCCGCTCGGTCAGCGCCGCCGCCGCGCGGCTGACGGTGACCTTGTCCATCCGGGTGCGGGTCGAGAGCGCCTGCTGGGTCGAGGGGCCGTCCTCGCCGAGCACGGCCACCAGCCGCCATTGCGGGATGCTCAGGCCGAACCGGGCGCGATAGGCGCCGGCGATCAGGTCGGAGACCGCGTTGGCCGCCACCGACAGCCGATAGGGCAGATAGTCGTCCAGCGTCAGGCCCGGCCCGTCCGGGTTCATCTGGCGGCCGGCTCGGCGGCGGCCTTCCAGCTGTCGACATAGGCGGTGTTCTCGACCGAGGCCGCGCCGGCGCCGACGTCCAGCGGGTCGCGCGCGTCGACCATCACCGCATATTCGTCGGTCTGCGGCTTCGGCTGCACGAACATCCGCGACAGCGCCTTGGGGTGCGGGCCGTGGGTGAAGCCGGAGGGATGCAGGGTCATCATGCCGGCCTCGATATGGTCGCGGCTGAAGAAGTCGCCGGCGTGGTAGAAGATCACCTCGTCGAAGTCGTCGTTGTTGTGGAAGAACGGCACCTTGATCGCGCCGGGATCGGTCTCGAACGGCCGCGGCGCGAAGGTGCAGACCACGAACCGGTCGGCGACGAAGGTGGTGTGGACCGACGGCGGCAGGTGGTAGCGGGCGCTGACCACCGGGCGGATGTCGCGGACGTTGAGCCGCACCGGCGCCAGGTCGCCGTGCCAGCCCACCGCGTCGAGCGGATTATAGGGGAAGGTCGCCGCCGAGACCTGGCCGCGCTTCTTGATCTCGACCCGGACCTCGCCGGCCAGGGCCTGGTGGGCGCGGAAGGCCTCGTCCATGGCCGGGGTTTCCAGCATGGCCGGATCAAACACCGCGTGCGGGCCGAGCATGCCCTTTTCCGGCAGGCCGAAATGGGAATTGGTCGCCTCGATGGTCAGGGCCGCGGTCGGGCTGGCCGGCGCCAGCCGCCACATGGTCCCGCGCGGCAGGTAGAGATAGTCGCCGGGGCCATAGACCAGGCGTCCATAGTCGCAGAACAGCTCGCCCTCGCCCTGGTGGACGAAGACCAGCAGGTCGCCGTCGGCGTCGCGGGCCAGGGCCGGCATGGGCTCGGCGAGCTTCCAGAAGCGCATCTCGCAGGCGGCGTTGCTCAACACCACCGGCGCGTCCCAGGGGCTGGGATGGGTCTCGTTCAGCCCATTGAGGTCGAAGGCGCGCGGCCGCAAGGGCCCCTCGAACCCGCTCCAGCCGGTCGGCGGCCGCGGGTGGTAGAAGAAGGCGGCGGGCCCGAAGAAGCCCTCCTTGGAGACCTCCCGCTCATAGGTCCCCTCCGGCAGGTCGGCGTGGGCCTGGCGCGAATGGCGCCCCTGAGCGCCGCGCACGGGAATCCAGGTTTTCGCGGCCATGGCGTTCCTCCTTCACGGAGGCCAGCCTAGGCCCGGGTCAAACTGGTTTCAAATGAAACTTTATTGTTCGCGGTCGCGGCCGCGACCGGCTGCCCGGCTGGGCGGCGCTGGCGATTGTCCAGGGGAAAGGATGGCTAGCGTCGTTTGTCGTTGTGGTGGTGGTGGTGGTGGTGGTGGTGGTGGTTGTCGCCGCCGGCCATCCTTGCCTCTGGACACTCAGGTGCTGGCAGAGTCCTCCGCAATCGCGAGCTCGAGGGCGTCGAGCCCGATGACCTCCCGATGCAGCGCCTGGCGCGCGTCGAGCCAGACGCAGCGCGCGACGGGATGCTCGGCCTGGTGGTTGACCCGTTCGGCGGTCATGACCACGCCGCCCGACTTCAACCGCACCGGATCGCCCGCCCGCGCCTGCCACACCTCGCCAGCCATCAGAGCCCCCCAACCGGCGCCGCCGAACCGCGCGCTGCAGACGCGCTGTCCGAACGGATCGATCGACCGGGGCTGTGACGGGCGGGCATGGGGAGAGTTAAGCACGGCGCGGAGGGCGGTCAGGGATTTCCTGAACGCACGCGCGGCTCGCGGCGGCCCTGCATTCGGGCGACAGCGCAAGACCGGCGGCTCGCCAGGGTTGCCCTTCAAAGTGTCCTGGTGGAGCCGAGCGGAATCGAACCGCTGACCTCCTCATTGCGAACGAGGCGCTCTACCAACTGAGCTACGGCCCCTTTTGGGAGCGCGGCACATAAGGGCCGCCTGCCCAGGCTGTCAAGGCGCGCGCGGGCGGTTGGGCTCGCCACGGCGTCTCGCGCGTTATGGGATGAGCGAGGCGGTTCGCCTTGCTCAGCTTGGTGCGGCGGCGCTAGATGCCGCATGGTTCGAAAAAGGCTTGCCCACGGATGATCCCGACGCTGCTCTGGCTCTTCAACACCCTGATCGACCTCTACATCTGGGTGATTATCGCCATGGTGATCATGAGCTGGCTGACCGCCTTCAACGTGCTCAACCCACGCAGCCCGCTGGTGGCCCAGGTGGACAGGGCGCTCTACGCCATCACCAATCCGGTCATGGCGCCGGTGCGGCGGATCATTCCGTCGATCGGCGGCCTCGACATCAGCCCGATCATCGTGCTGCTGATCCTGGAGACCATCCAGCACCTGGTGAATTCCTGGGTCCTGACCGGCAGCCTGCTCGGCGTCTAGCCGGAGCCGGCCGCGCGCAGCAGCCGGGCGACCACGGCGGCCACCTCGTCCTGGCCGGCGGCGTCGGCGACCAGGTCCTGGCGCATCTCCAGCTCCAGATAGTCGAGACCGCGGGCGTCGGCGTGCAGCGGGATGGTGTTGTCGATCCCGTCCATGGCGTAGGGCTGGTTGTCGCCGGCCGCCTCGCCGAACGCCGCCCGCAACCAGGCCAGGGCGCGGCGGGAGAGCCCTGAGTCGTTCCGGTGCAGGACGCCGAACCGCCAGGGCCGCGCAAAGCCCTGGAACACCGGCGTGAAGCTGTGCAGCGAGACCAGAAGGGTCGGTCGGCCGTCGCGCTGGTCCAGCGCCGCCGAAATCGCCGCCTGGTAGGGCGCATAGATCTCGTCGCGGCGGGCGGCGCGGTCGGCCGGATTCAAATGCAGGTTGCCGGGAATGGATTGGCCGTCGCTGATTTCGGGAACCGAGTCCTCGGCGCCCGGGACGCGGTTGCAATCGATCACCAGCCGCGAATAGGCCTGCCGGATGAAGGGCGCGTCCAGGGCCGCGGCCAGCCGCTCGCCCACGCCCGCCACCCCGATATCCCAGGCGATATGCCGCTCGAAGGCTTCCGGCGGCAGGCCAAGGTCGCCGAGGCGTTGCGGAACCCGTCGGCCGGCATGGTCGCCGAGCAGCAGAAAGGGCGCGGGGCCGCCTGGATTGACGACGATCGCCGGCGAAGGATCGCCCGGACCCAGCAGCGCATTCGACGAGGCGGACGAGTCGGCGCAACGCTTGTTCAATGCCGGTCCTTTCGATCCGCCGTCCGACCGGCTACCGATACCGCAATGTGCGGCTGGAACACACGCCGCCGCTTTCGCCGACCCGATCCGGGCCGCCGTTGCACGAAAGCTGGGCAGGCAGGGCCGCCGAAGACCTCGGAAGGCAGGTCGAGGCGGATGTGCGGGCCGAAAGCGGCGGCGCGCGGCAACCCTCGGCGCGCAGAACCGTTGCCGTGGCGGGCCGGCAGCCGCGGGGAGAGATCAGGACATGCGCATCCACACCGGGTTCGAGATCACCTACGACTGCCCGGCGCCGACGCCCATGCTGCTGATGCTCAGCGTGCACCCGTCCCGGCGTGGCGATCTGGAGACGTTCGACGGGCTGCGCACCGATCCCATCGTCGACGTGCATCACTACCTGGACGGTTTCGGCAACAACTGCATGCGGGTGCTGGCGCCGGCCGGACGCATCGTATTGTCGACCGATTTCGTCATCCGGGACTCCGGCGAGCCCGACCAGATCGCGCTCGGCGCGGCGCAGATCGCGGTCGAACACCTTCCCGACCAGACGCTGCAGTTCCTGCTCGGCAGCCGCTATTGCGAGACCGATCGGCTGAGCGACCTGGCCTGGTCGCTGTTTGGCGGCGCGCCGCCCGGCTGGGCGCGGGTGCAGGCGATCTGCGACTTCGTCCACGACCATATAAGGTTCGACTACCAGCGGGCCCGCCCGACCCGCAGCGCCTACGAGGCCTACGAGGAGCGGGTCGGGGTCTGCCGCGACTACGCCCATCTGGCGGTGGCCTTCTGCCGCTGCATGAACATCCCGGCGCGCTATTGCACCGGCTACATGGCCGACATCGACGTGCCGCCTTTCCTGCCGATGGATTTCAGCGCCTGGTTCGAGGCCTATCTGGGCGGGCGCTGGTACGCCTTCGACCCCCGCAACAACATGCGCCGCATCGGCCGGGTGCTGATGGCGCGGGGCCGCGACGCCACCGACGTGCCGATCGCCAACACCTTCGGAACCGCCTGGCTGGCCGGGTTCAAGGTGGTCAGCGACCCGCTGCCCGAGGCTGCCCGGATCGCCTAGCCGGGCGCCGCCGCGGCGGCGCGCTGGGCCATCATCGCCTGGATCTGCTCGGCGTCGAACCCCATCAGCTGCAGCAGCGGCGAGGCGGTTTCGGCGTCCCAGGCATGGCGGTCGCCGGTGGTGATGCCGCCGTCGACCACCAGGTGGGTCCCGGTGACGAAGGCGGAGGCGTCCGAGGCCAGATAGAGGCAGGCGCGGGCGATGTCCTCGGGCATGCCGGCCTTGGCGATCGGCTGGAACCTGGCGGCGTTCTCGGCCACCCGCGCGGCCATCTGGTCGGCCACCGCGCGCGGCAGCCCGATGGAGGCGCCGAAGATCGAGGTGGCGATCAGGCCGGGGCAGATGGCGTTGACCCGGATGCCGTCGCCGGCCAGCTGGGCGGCGGCCACCCGGCTCAGATGGATCACCGCGCCCTTGGCGGTCGAATAGGCGACGGGCCCCCACCCGGCCTCCAGCCCGGCGATGGAGGCGGTGTTGATGATCGAGCCGCCGCCGCGCGCCTGCATCGGCGGCACGGCGTGCTTCATGCCCAGCATCACCGAGCGGAGCAGGAGGTTCATGGTCCCGTCCCAGGCCTCGACGGTCATGTCCGTTATGCCCGAACCGGCTCCGCCGGAGCCGGCGTTGTTGAACAGGATGTCGAGGCCGCCGAACGCCTCGCCGGCCGCGGCCGTCGCGCTGGCGATGTCGGCCTCCTCGGTGACGTCGCAATGGCTGTAGCGCACCCGGCCCGGGAAGCGCTGTTCGAGCATCGCCCCCTTCTCGTCCTGCACGTCGCCGACCACCACCCTGGCGCCCTCGGCGACGAACAGCTCGACGGCGCCGAGGCCGATGCCCGAGCAGCCGCCGGTGATCAGCGCCACCTTGTCCTGAAGCTGTCCGGCCATGGTCAGTCCATGGTCACCACCACCTTGCCCATGGCCTTGCGGCTGGCGAGGTGGCTGATGGCTTCGCCGGCGCGGGCGAGCGGAAAGCGTTCGGAGACGAAGGGCTTGATCTTGCCCTTGGCGTAGAGGTCGAACAGCTCCTTGACGTTGCGCTGGTGGCCGGCCGGGTCGCGGCTGACCGCCGTGCCCCAGAAGACTCCGACGATGTCGCAGCCCTTGAGCAGCGGCAGATTGAGCGGGATGCGCGGGATGCCGGCCGGGAAGCCGACCACCAGGAAGCGGCCCTCCCAGGCCATGGAGCGCAGCGCCGCCTCGGCATAGTCGCCGCCGACCCCGTCATAGACCAGGTCGGCGCCGGCCGGGCCGAGCGCGTCCTTGAACAGGTTGGAGAGCGCCCGCTGGCCCTCCTTGTCGAACGGCCCCTGCGGATAGACCACGCCCTCGTCGGCGCCGTGCTGCTTGGCCAGGGCCACCTTCTCGTCGGACGAGGCCGCCGCGATCACCCGCGCGCCCCTGGCCTTGCCGAGTTCGACAGCGGCCAGGCCGACGCCGCCGGCCGCGCCCAGCACCAGCAGGGTCTCGCCGGGCTTCATATGCCCGCGGTCCTTCAGCGCGTGGTAGGAGGTGCCGTAGGTCATGATGAAGGCGGCCGCCTCGTCGAACGGCATGGAGTCGGGGATCGGCACCAGGCGCGAGGCCTCCAGGGCCAGCTCCTGCGCCATGCCGCCCCAGCCGGTGTTGCCGAGCACCCGGTCGCCGACCTTCACATTGGTCACCGCATCCCCGATGGCCTTGACCACCCCGGACACCTCGCCGCCGGGCGCGAACGGCCTGGCCGGCTTGAACTGGTAGTTGTCCTCGATAATCAGCACGTCGGGATAGTTGACCCCGCAGGCCTTGACCTGGATCACCGCCTGGTTGGCCCGGGGCGTCGGGCTCGGCATGTCCTCGAGCACCAGCGTGTCCGGTCCGCCAACGGCCTTGCTCAACAGCGCCTTCATCGGCGTCGCTCCCTTTTCGAAACGCTTGTTCGAAAAGACGCTAGCGCAAGGGACGACGCGGGCAAAGGCGGGAATGGCCCCTTATCCTCCCCATTGGGGGAGGGGGACCATGCGAAGCATGGTGGAGGGGGCCCGCCGCGCCCCGGCGCTTGAAGGCCGACCTCGGGCCTTGCTTGAAATGGGCTCTGGCGGCGTCGCACCCCCTCCACCGCCTTTCAGGCGGTCCCCCTCCCCCTACGGTGGAGGATAGGGGGCTTTGCTGGCGCTCAGGACCTGATTTGGGCGCAAACTTCCGATCTGCTATGAGCACGGCCGTATTCACCAAGGACCATACGACGTGGGCGTCCGATTGGATCTCTCACGCGCCGACGCGGGCCAGGTCCCGGTCCGCGCGAGCCTGTCCGGCCTGACCCGAAAGGGGCTGGCCGAGGCGCTGGTGCGCGCCGAGGCCGCGCCGGTGGACAAGGCGCGGATGCGGGCCGGGCAGATCTGGCGCTGGATCCACAACAACGGCGTCACCGACTTCGACGCCATGACCAATATCGACAAGGCGACCCGCGCGCGGCTGGCCGAGGCCTTCGACCTGGCGCGGCCGGAGATCGCCGCCCGCCAGGTCAGCGCCGACGGCACGCGCAAATGGCTGATCCGCTTCGCGCCCGGCGTCGAGGCCGAGTGCGTCTACATCCCCGACGTCGGCCGCGCCGGCGCGCTCTGCGTCTCCAGCCAGGTCGGCTGCACCCTGAACTGCCGCTTCTGCCACACCGGCACCCAGGCCCTGGTGCGCAACCTGAGCGCGGCGGAGATCGTCGCCCAGGTGCAGATCGCCCGCGACGACCTGGGCGAATGGCCGTCGGACCGCGCCGACCGGCGGCTCTCCAACATCGTCTTCATGGGCATGGGCGAGCCGCTGTACAACCTGGAGAACGTCGCCGAGGCCGTCGACATCGTCTCCGACAACGAGGGCCTGGGCATCTCGCGGCGGCGCATCACCGTCTCCACCGCCGGGGTCGTGCCGGAGATCGGGGCGCTGGGGACGCGCACCCAGGCCATGCTGGCCATCTCGCTGCACGCCACCAACGACGCGCTGCGCGACGAACTGGTGCCGCTCAACAAGCGCTATCCGCTGGCCGAACTGATGGCGGCGATCCGCGCCTATCCGGGCCTGTCCAACGCCCGCCGCGTCACCTTCGAATATGTGATGCTGAAAGGCGTCAACGACAGCCCGGCCGAGGCGCGGGCGCTGGTGCGGCTGCTGGCCGGCATTCCGGCCAAGATCAACCTGATCCCGTTCAATCCCTGGCCGGGAACCGCCTATGAGTGCTCGGACTGGGCGACCATCGAGACTTTCGCGGCGATCTTGAACAAGGCCGGCTACGCCTCGCCGATCCGCACGCCGCGCGGCCGCGACATCCTGGCGGCCTGCGGCCAGCTGCGCACCGAGAGCCTGAAGGCGCGCGCCAGCGACCGCCGCAAGACCGCGAGCGTCCCCACCGCCACGAGCGTCCCAACCGTCACGAGCGTCGATGTCGCCTGAAGTCCAGGGCTTCGCCTCGGGCTTTCCCTTGATGCTGCTGCACGCGGGCGTGAACCTGCTGCTGCTGGCGATCGGCTCCGGCGCCTACGCCCTCCTGTCGCCGAACCAGGAGGTGCGGCGGATTCGCGAGGGCAACCCCGCGGCGGCCGTCTCGCTGGCCAGCGTGGTGCTGGGCCTGGCCATGCCACTGGCGGCGGCGTTCGCGGCCGCCGCGTCGCTGCTCGAGATCGAGCTCTGGGGCGTCGCGGTCTCGGTCGTCGCCCTGCTGATCTTCACCCTGCTGGACTTCGCCCTGGTCGGCCTGCCGCAACGCATGCACGAGGGCGACGTCGCCGCCGCCGTGCTGCTCGCCGCCGCCCGGCTCGGCGTCAGCATGATCCTGGCCGCGGCGCTGGCGGTCTAGAGCAGCGTCCACGCAACAAAAAACCGTCATCCCCCGCTGGAGCGCAGCGGAATGCGGGGGACCTTCCGTGTTGAAGGTCAAGCGTTGGCGTGGATCCAGGGCTGCTGGTCGCGGGCGATGGCGTTGAGGGTGATGAGCATTTTTCGCATGACGGCGGTGAGGGCGACTTTGCCGGGTCGTTTGTTGG
>DATAYM010000050.1:0-9757 GCA_036272595.1 Caulobacteraceae bacterium | reverse complement strand
GCCTGGTTCTGCCGGATCAGGTTGGCCTCCGGCTCGGTCAGGATGCGGCGGAAGTCGTCGCGGGTCAGCGGCTTGAGTTCGACCCGGATCGGCAGCCGGCCCTGCAGCTCGGGCAGCAGGTCGGAGGGCTTGGCGACATGGAAGGCGCCCGAGGCGATGAACAGCACATGGTCGCTCTTCACCGGCCCGTACTTGGTGGAGACGGTCGTGCCCTCGATCAGCGGCAGCAGGTCGCGCTGCACCCCCTCGCGCGAGACGTCGGCGCCGGATCGTTCAGAGCGCGAAGCCACCTTGTCCAGCTCGTCGATGAAGACGATGCCGCTGGTCTCGGCCAGGGCGAGGGCTTCCTGGGTCAGGGCCTCCTGATCGAGCAGCTTGTCGCTCTCCTCGGCGATCAGCGGCGCATAGGCGCCGGCGACCGTGGTCTTGTGGGTCTTGGTGCGGCCGCCGAACGCCTTGGACATCATGTCGGAGAGGTTCAGCACCCCCACCGAGGCGCCCGGCTGGCCGGGGATGTCCAGGCCCGCCAGCGGCGAGCCGGTGTCGGCCAGGGTCAGCTCGACCTCCTTGTCGTCCAGTTCGCTGGCGCGCAGCTTCTTGCGGAAGCTGTCGCGGGTCGCCGGGCCGGAGCCCGGGCCGACCAGGGCGTCCAGGATGCGCTCCTCGGCCGCCGCCTCGGCGCGGGCGCGCACGGCGCCGCGGCGCTTTTCGCGCACCATGGCCAGGGCCTGCTCCACCAGGTCGCGCATGATCTGGTCGACGTCGCGGCCGACATAGCCGACCTCGGTGAACTTGGTGGCCTCGACCTTCAGGAACGGCGCCTGGGCCAGCCGCGCCAGGCGGCGGGCGATCTCGGTCTTGCCGACGCCGGTGGGGCCGATCATCAGGATGTTCTTCGGCGTGATCTCGTCGCGAATGGCTTCCGGCGCGTGCTGCCGCCGCCAACGGTTGCGCAGGGCGACGGCGACGGCGCGCTTGGCCTCCACATGGCCGACGATGAAACGGTCGAGCTCGGAGACGATCTCGCGGGGGGAAAACTCGGTCATGCAAGCCTTTGGGCGTTAGAGGGTCTCAACCACCAAGGCCGTGTTGGTGTAGACGCAGATCTCGGCGGCGATGGCCATGGCGCGGCGGGCGATCTCCTCGGCCGAGAGGTCGAAGGCCATCAGCGCCCGGGCCGCGGCGAGGGCGAACTGGCCGCCGGAGCCGATCGCCGCCGCATCGTGTTCCGGCTCCAGCACGTCGCCGGCTCCGGTGACGGTATAGAGGTTGGTCTTGTCGGCGACGATCAGCATGGCCTCCAGCCGGCGCAGGTAACGGTCGGTGCGCCAGTCCTTGGCCAGGTCGACGCAGGCCCTGGACAGCTGCTCGGGATACTGCTCCAGCTTGGCCTCCAGCCTCTCCAGAAGGGTGAAGGCGTCGGCGGTGGCCCCGGCGAAGCCCGCCAGCACCCGGCCGTCGGCCAGGGTGCGCACCTTGCGCGCATTGCCCTTCACCACGGTCGACCCCTGAGTGACCTGGCCATCGCCGGCGATCACCGTCTGGCCGCCCTTGCGCACGGCCAGGATTGTCGTCCCGTGCCAGTCGGGAAAAGTGTTATCGGTCATGGGGCGCATGTGGCGGGCGCGAGGTCGCGGGTCAAGACGAATGAGCTTCAGCGACGAGGAGGTCGACCGCTATGCCCGCCACCTGGTGCTGCGCGAGATCGGCGGCGCCGGCCAGCAGGCGCTGAAGGCCGCGCGCGTGCTGATCGTCGGCGCCGGCGGCCTGGGCGCGCCGGCGGCCCTCTATCTGGCGGCGGCGGGGGTCGGGCGCATCGGCCTGGCCGATCCGGACACCGTGGCGCTCTCCAACCTGCAGCGGCAGATCCTCTACGCCGGCGCCGATGTCGGCCGCGCCAAGGTCGAGGCGGCCGCCGCGCGGCTGGCGGCCCTGAACCCGCATGTCGCCATCGAGCCGATCGGCGCGCGGCTGGCCGCGGACAACGCCGCCCCGATCGTGCGCCCGTTCGACCTGGTGCTCGACGGCACCGACGACTTCGCCACCCGGTTCGCGGTCAACGCCGCCTGCCTGGCCGAGCGAAAGCCGCTGGTCTCCGGCGCCATCGGCCGCTGGACCGGCCAGGTCGGGGTCTTCGCCGGCAAGCCCTGCTACCGCTGCCTGGTGCCGGAGATCCCGCCCGAGGCCGAGACCTGCGCCACCGTCGGCGTCATCGGCGCCCTGGCCGGGGTCATCGGCGCGATGATGGCGCTGGAGGCGATCAAGCTGATCACGCATGCCGGGGAAAGCCTCGCCGGCCGGCTGCTGATCTACGACGCCCTCTCCGCCGAGACCCGCACCGTCCGCGTCGGCGCCGACCCGGCCTGCCCGGACTGCGGCCGGCCGACCGTCGGCCTCAACCCGCCGGCATGATCGTCCGGCCGGCCGGCGGGGTCAGGAACAGGATGAAGCTTTGCGGCGGCCGGGTCAGGCCCCAGAAGCGGTGGGCCAGGGTCAGCGGGACCTGGACCGTCTGCGGCGTGGAAAATCGCGGCGCGGCGGCCAGGCATTTGGTGTCGGTGGTCAGGCACACCGCGAGCAGGCCATCGCGCGCCAGGGCGGCCGGCGTCACCCAGGGGGCCTGGCCGTAGTCGAACCTGACGAAGCTGTGCGGCCGGTCGGGGCTGTAGAAGGCGATCGCGCCGGGCAACAGGTTCTCGCCGGCCACATAGGTCAGCGGCAGGCCGGTGCGCTGGCGCCAGGTCTGCGTCGCCGCCCGCGCCAGCTCCATCTGCGGCAGGGCCAGGCGCGGGTCCTTGGCGTCGAAGCGCATCATCGCATAGGCGACCAGCGGCGAACCGACCAGCGCCAGCAGCGACAGGGCGAGCGCGAACTGCACGCCGCGCCGCGCCAGCCGCGCGTCGTCGCGCAGTCCGGAAAGCTCGATCGCCAGCAGCGGCGCCAGGCTGAAGACGCCGATGGTCATGTTCGACGAGATCTTCAGATGCAAGACGAGGCCGAACAGCACCGTGAACGCCAGCGGCGCGGCGGCCAGGGCCGCCAGGACGCGAAAGCGCGGGTCGGTCCAGCGCGCGCGGGCGGCGGCGATCCAGGCGCGCGGTCCGGTGCGGCTGACGGCCAGGATCAGGCCGAGAACGACCGCCTGGTAGCCGATGCAGGCCGCCGCCGTGCCGAGGGCGTAGCGCGCCGGGTCGACCCAGTCGGACCGGGAGATGTGGTGGCTGGCGCTGAGGCCGGTGGCGTAGTGAACCGAGCGGAAATCGTTCTGGAACAGCCACCAGACGTGCGGCGAGAACAGCGCCAGTGCGACGACCAGCGAGACATAGGGGGCGGGCGAGGTGAAGTAGCGGCGCCGATCCGGATGCAGGACGGCGGCCACCAGGCAGGTCATACCGAGGATGACCGCGTAGTATTTCGACAGCATGGCCGCGGCTATCAGGACGCCGAACCACACCGCATCGCCCAGCCTGCGCCCGTCGATCGAGCGCATGAAGAAGTGCAGCGTCCAGGGCCAGAGCGACAGGAAGATCGAATTGGCGTTATATTTCAGGCCGAGGAACACATAGAAGGGCGTCAGCAACAGCAGCGCCGTGGCCGCGATGCGCCGGGCGCCCTTGCTGAAATCGCCGACCAGGAACCAACTGCCAAGCAGTCCGACCGCTGCGTTCAGCACCGCCAGCAGGTCGAACGACCAGGTCGTCCTGGGCATGACCGCAAACCAGGCCCCGGCGATCCAGGCCCAGAACGGCGGATGCTGGTTATAGCCCAGCTGGAACTCGCGCCCCCAGACATAGGCCTCGGACATGTCCTGGTGGATAGCCACAGGCCCATCGGAAATCCCCGCATAGGTCGCCCAGACGGCGACGAAGACGACGAAGATCCCGGCCAGCAGCCGCCAGTCGACGCGGCCGCTCGCGGCATAGTCGGCGCGGACCTTAAAGGCGTAACGGATCGCCGGAAAGAAGCGGGCGGCCAGACGGGCCTTGGCTTCTGGAGTCATCTGCAAATCAAAACCGCCCTAAAGGTCGGGCCATTGACCAGACCGACCCCGGCCTTGGCAAGGGTACGGACGATTTTCGGGCCCGGACCGCCCTACAGCATCGACGGGATCACCCGGTCCGGCGGTTTGTGCCCGTCCAGGAAGGTGCGGATGTTGATCATCACCTTTTCGCCCATCTCGATGCGGGCCTCGACCGTGGCCGAGCTCATATGAGGCAACAGCACGACATTGGGCAGCTTGAGCAGGTGCGGGTTGATGGTCGGCTCGTGCTCGAAGACGTCCAGGCCGGCGCCGCCGAGTTCGCCCGCCTGCAGCATGTTGGCCATGGAGGCCTCGTCGATCACCTCGCCCCTGGCGGTGTTGACGACGATGGCGTGCGGTCGGAGCAGCTTCAGCCGGCGCGCCGACAGCAGGTGGTAGGTGGCCGGCGTGTGCGGGCAGTTGAGCGAGACGATGTCCATGTGGGCCAGCATCTGGTCGAGACTGTCCCAATAGGTCGCGCCCAGTTCCTCCTCGATCAGCCGGCCGGCCGGTTTTCGGTTGTGGTAGTTGATCTTCAGGCCGAACGCCCTGGCGCGGCGGGCCAGGGCCTGGCCGATGCGGCCCATGCCGACGATGCCCAGGCTGGCGCCGCGCAGGCGCTTGCCGAGCATCCAGGTCGGCGACCAGCCGGCGAACTCCCCGGCCTGGGCGATGTTGGCGCCCTCGACCAGCCGCCGCATCACCGCCATGATCAGGGCCATGGTCATGTCGGCGGTGTCCTCGGTGAGGACGCCGGGCGTATTGGTCACCGCGATGCCGCGCGCGTGGGCGGCCTCGACGTCGATATGATCGACCCCGGCGCCGAAATTGGCGATCATGCGCAGGCGCGGACCTGCCGCGTCGATCAGCGCCTTGTCGATGTGGTCGGTGATGGTGGGGACCAGCACGTCGGTGTCGGCGGCGGCCGCCGCCAGGGCCGCCGCGTCCATCGGCCGGTCGTCCGCGTTCAGGACCGCGTCGAACAGCTCGCCCATCCGCGCCTCGACCGGTGGAGGCAGCTTGCGCGTGACGACGACTTTCGGCTTGCGGTCGGTCATGGTTGAGGTTCGAATTGGATGCTGGGGTTCGCGGGCGCGTGGCGCGCTTGCGCGCGCACGCTTCGGGCGGCTTGTAGCAAACGGGCCAAGCGGGGCCAAGGCGCGGACGGCCAGGGGTTCGAGGCCAGGGCGAGGATGAGTTTGGCTGGGCGATTTTTGCGCGGAAGGGCCTCGGTGATCGGCGCCGGCCTTGGTCTGCTGGTGGCGATGCAGGCCGGCCAGGGCCTAAGCGCCGACGAGGACCGGCCGACGCCGTCGGGCCTGCCGGTGCCGCGCTACGTGTCGCTGAAGTTCAACCAGGTGAACGCCCGCTCCGGTCCCGGCGACGACCACCGGCTGCTGTGGGTCTACCACGTGCGCGGCCTGCCGGTGCAGGTGGTGGCCGAGAACAACGAATGGCGGCGGATCTGCGACCCGGACGGCTCGCTCTCCTGGGTGCACGAGCGCACCACCGACGGCCACCGCACGGTGATGCGGACTCGGGCCGGCCCGGCGACGATCCGCGATCGGCCGCGTCCGGACGGGGCGGTCACCGCCTATCTGGCCTCGCGCGCCCTGGCCGCGGTCGACCGCTGCGCCAAGGGCTGGTGCAAGGTGCATGTGGGGACGACGTCCGGCTGGATCGACGCGGCCGACGTCTGGGGCGCCAAGGATGCGCCGCAATGTCGTTGAGGCGGCCAAGGCCGGCGTGCTAACCCTTAGGGCCTCGGTTCGGCCGTTCGGGCCGCGCGAGGCGGATATCTCATGACGGCCTGGACGACAAAGTCGCAGTTCGACAAGGAAGAGCTGCTGGCCTGCGCCCGCGGCGACCTGTTCGGTCCCGGCAACGCGCAGCTGCCCAATCCGCCGATGCTGATGTTCGACCGCATCACCGAGATCACCGCCGCGGGCGGCGATCACGGCAAGGGCTACATGCGCGCCGAGCTGGATATCGACCCGGCGCAGTGGTTCTTCCAATGCCACTTCCTCGGCGACCCGGTGATGCCCGGCTGCCTGGGGCTGGACGCCATGTGGCAGCTGGTCGGCTTCTTTCTGGCCTGGGCCGGCGGCCCCGGCCGCGGCCGGGCGCTGGGCGTCGGCGAGGTGAAGTTCACCGGCCAGGTGGCGCCGAAGATCAAGCGCGTCACCTACAAGATCGACATGAAGCGGGTCATCATCCGCAAGCTGGTCATGGGCGTTGGCGACGGGGTGATGGAGGCCGACGGGCAACCCATCTACGAAGCGCGCGATCTTCGCGTCGGCCTGTTCGACGCCAAGGACCTGAGCTGACCGGGAAACGAAGATGCGCCGGGTAGTCATTACGGGACTGGGGATCATTTGCCCCATCGGCAACAGCGCCGATGAGGTCACCGCGTCGCTGCGCGAGGCGCGCTCGGGCGTCGTCGCCGCGCCGGAATACACCGAACTGGGTTTCCGCTGCCAGGTGCACGCCCCCTCGGTGATCGACTGGGAGGCGCTGATCGACCGGCGCGCCGCCCGTTTCCTGGCCCCGGGCACGGCCTATGCGCATCTGGCGCTGGAGCAGGCGATCGCCGACGCCGGGCTCGAGGAGCCGGAAATCTCCAATGAGCGCACCGGCCTGATCGTCGGCTCCGGCGGGACCTCGACCCGCGCCATCGTCGAAGCGGCCAGCACCACCCGCGAAAAAGGCCCCAAGCGCATCGGCCCCTTCGCCGTGCCCAAGGCGATGAGCTCCGGCCCGTCGGGAACGCTGGCGACCTGGTTCAGGGTCAAGGGGATCAACTATTCGATCTCCTCGGCCTGCGCGACCTCGACCCATTGCATCGGCGCGGCGGCCGAGCAGATCCAGTTCGGCAAGCAGGACATCGTCTTCGCCGGCGGCTGCGAGGAGCTGGACTGGACCCTGTCGGACCTGTTCGACGCCATGGGCGCCATGTCGACGCACTATAACAACCGGCCGGCCGTCGCCAGCCGCGCCTACGACAAGGACCGCGACGGCTTCGTCATCGCCGGCGGCGCCGGGGTGGTGGTGGTGGAGGAACTCGAGCACGCCAAGGCCAGGGGCGCGCGCATCTATGCCGAGATCACCGGCTATGCGGCCAATTCCGACGGCTACGACATGGTGGCGCCCTCCGGCGAGGGGGCGGTGCGCTGCATGCGCGCGGCCATGCAGGCGGCCGGCGGCCGGCGGATCGACTATCTGAACCCGCACGGCACCTCGACCGAGGTCGGCGACCTGCGGGAAATGGAGGCGGTGCGCGAGGTGTTCGGCGAGGCGGCGCCGCTGATCTCGTCGACCAAGTCGCTGACCGGCCATAGTCTCGGAGCCGCCGGCGCGCAGGAGGCGATCTATTGCCTTTTGATGATGCAGGGCGGCTTCGCCTGCGAAAGCGCCCATATCGAGACCATCGACCCGGCCTTCGCCGACCTGCCGATCCTGCGCCAGCGCAAGGACGTGGCGCTGGAGACGGTGATGTCCAACGGCTTCGGCTTCGGCGGCACCAACGGCACGCTGGTGATGAGCCGCCTCGACGACTAGCGCGGGTTTTTGCGTCTCCGCGATGCGCCTGCTAGGCAGAACCAACAGTCAAAACGGGAGGCTCAAAGCTTTGGCCGACGCATTCGATCTGCCCAAGGGCGACCTGATGAAGGGCAAGAAGGGCCTGGTCATGGGCCTCGCCGACAGCCACTCCATCGCCTACGTCATCGCCGCGCAGATGGCCGCCCAGGGCGCCGAGCAGGCGCTGACCTATATCGAGATGAACGAGCGCCGCGCCAAACCGCTGGCGCAGGAACTCGGCGCCCTGCCGGTGATCTGCGACGTCACCGACGACGCCTCCATGGACGCCGCCTTCGCCGAGGTCGAGAGGTCCCTCGGCCAGCTGGATTTCATGGTCCACGCCATCGCCATGGCCAACCGCGACCAGCTGAAGGGCTCGTTCGTCGAGAACACCACCCGCGACGGCTTCCATTTCGCCATGGACGTCTCGGTCTACAGCTTCGTCGATGCGGCCCGGCGCGCGGCCAGGCTGATGCCGAACGGCGGCTCCATCGTCACCATGACCTATCTGGGCGCCGAGCGGCCCATGCCCAACTACAACATGATGGGTGTGGCCAAGGCGGCGCTGGAATCGGCGGTGCGCTATGTGGCGCGGGACCTGGGGCCGCAGAAGATCCGGGTGAACGCGGTCTCCGCCGGCGCCTTCCGCTCCCTGTCGCTGGCCGGCATCCAGGGCGGCCGGCAGATGCACTCGAAGAGCGCCGCCCTGAGCGCGCTGAAGGAGCACACGGCGACCGAGAGCGTCGCCGGCACGGTGCTGTGGCTGGCTTCCGACCTCGGCCGCTCGGCCACCGGCGAAGTGGTCCACGTCGACGCCGGCATCCACATGATGGGCCCGCCGGAAGAGCTGCTCTAGCGCCTAGAGCCGCGCCAGCACCGCGTCGCCCATTTCGTGGGTCGACAGGGTCCCGCCGATGTCGCGGGTGCGGGCGCCGGCGTCCAGCGCCGCCTTGACCGCGCCGGCCAGCCGGTCGGCCAGGTCCGGGCGGTCCAGCGACCAGCGCAGCGCCATCTCGAACGACAGGATGGCGGCCAGCGGATTGGCCCAGCCCTTGCCGGCGATGTCCGGCGCCGAGCCGTGGATCGGCTCATAGAGGCCGGGCCTGCCGGGATCGCCGATCGCCGCCGACGGCAGCAGCCCAAGCCCGCCGGTGAGCATGGCCGCCTCGTCGGAGAGCACGTCGCCGAACAGGTTGTCGGTGACCAGCACGTCGAACTGGCGCGGGTTCTTCACCAGCTGCATGGCGGCGTTGTCGGCCAGCATGTGCTCCAGCGTGACGTCCGGATATTCGCGGGCGTGCAGGGCGGTGACCACCTCGCGCCAGAACGCGCCGGTCTCCATCACGTTGGCCTTCTCGGCCGAGGTCACCTTGTTGCGGCGCCCGCGCGCCAGCTCGAAGGCGACCCGCGACACCCGCTCGATCTCGTGGGTGGTGTAGACCTGGGTGTCGACCGCGCGCTTCTGGCCGTCCGGCAAGTCCTCGACGCCGCGCGGCTGGCCGAAATAGACCCCGCCGGTCAGCTCGCGGACGATCATCAGGTCGAGCCCCTCGACCACGTCGCGCTTCAGCGTCGAGGCGTCGGCGAGCGGGCCGTAGCAGATGGCGGGCCGCAGGTTGGCGAACACCTCCATGCCCTTGCGCAGCGCCAGGAGGCCGGCCTCGGGCCGCAGGTGGCGCGGGACCTTCTCCCAGGGCGAGGCGCCGACCGCGCCGCCGACCGCGCCCATCAGCACCGCGTCCGAGGCCTTGGCCGTTTCCAGCGTCTCGTCGGTGAGGGGCACGCCGTGCTCATCCAGGCTGGCGCCGCCGAACGCGCGCTCGTCCACCGTCAGGTTGTTGGTGATCCGCTCGGCGACGCGCTTCACCTCGGCGACGATCTCGGGGCCGATCCCGTCGCCGGGCAGGAGGAGCAGCTTGGGCATCGGCGCCCCTTCTGGAGTTGGCGGGTTAGGGTTCGCGTCGGGAGGCGACCTCGTAGGCGATGAGGCGGCGCTCGGATACCCCGAAGCTGGGCCTCAGGCGCGCTCCAGCCACGGCTGCGCGAGCGCGCGGCGGCTCTCGTAGGCATCGATGTCGAGCTTGTGCTGGAGCGTCTCGCCGATCGAGTCGAGACCCTTCAGCAGCTTCTCCTTGCGGGCCGGGTCGATCTCGAAGC
>DATAYM010000049.1:0-27331 GCA_036272595.1 Caulobacteraceae bacterium | reverse complement strand
CCCGAGCCTCAGGCCCTCCGGCCCCGCCTCGATCGCGCCATGGCGGCTCTCCAGGGGATTGATGTCGACCACCTGCTCGGGCCGCAGGACGTCGAGCTTCATCAGGTCGATCAGCGTGGTGCCGCCGGCCAGGAACTGGGTATGGGCGACGGTCTGGCCCTGGCCGGTGTCGCGGCCGAGGCGCGCGGCCTCCGCCGTATCGGCGGCGCGGTCGTAGGCGAACGGCCGCATCAGGCGCGCTCCATCCTGTCGCGGCCCTGCTTCACCGCCTCCACGATGCGCGGATAGGCGGCGCAGCGGCAGAGGTTGCCGCTCATGTATTCGCGGATCTCGGCGTCCGTGCCGGCGTGGCCCTCCTCGATGCAGGCCACCGCCGACATGATCTGTCCCGGCGTGCAGTAGCCGCACTGGAAGCCGTCGTGGTCGATGAAGGCCTGCTGCATGGGGTGCAGGCTCCCGTCCGCCGCCGCCAGGCCCTCGATGGTGGTGATCCTGGCGCCCTGGGCGGCGACCGCCAGCGTCAGGCAGGACAGCACCCGACGCCCGTCGATATGCACGGTGCAGGCGCCGCATTGGCCCTGGTCGCAGCCCTTTTTCGAGCCGGTCAGCTGCAGGTGCTCGCGCAGGGCGTCGAGCAACGCCGTGCGCACGTCCATCGTGCGGCGGTACTCGCGGCCATTGACGTTCAGCACCATGCCGACCTGGCCGCTGGCCGCCTCGTCCTGCGCGGCCGCCGATGACGCCTTGGCGATCACCGGCGCGGCGGCCAGCCCCGCCGTCGCTCCCAGCAGGAGCCTGCGGCTTGGGCCGCGTACATCGGAAGGGTCATCCATCCAGAGCCTGCTCCTTGAGCCCTGGATAGAAATCCGCAAGCGCCGGGCCCGGTTCCACCGGGCGGGACGGCCTTACGCCGACTGGACGCCGCCGCGACGGGGGCGCGAGCCGGGCTCCTGGCGCGGCAGGCGCTGTTCGGCAGGCACGGTGGGCGGCGGCAGCGTCACCACCCGGAGCTGCGCCAGGCGCAGGGCCTGCTCAGTCTCCGGCATCCGCGGGATGTCGTAGCGCGGCGGCGAGCCGAAGCCGAAGGCGGTGGTCAGGTCGCCGGTGGTCCGGCGCCGCCAGGCGCTGAGATTGGGGACCTCGACTCCGAACCGGGTCTCCAGCAGGCGCAGGGTCGAGGTGTGGTCGAACGTATCGCCGCAGACATAGCCGCCGCGGCTGAACGGCGAGACGACGAAACAGGGCACCCGAAAGCCGAGGCCGACCGGCAGTCCTTGCACGAACTCGCCGGGCGTCCCCGGCGGCGGGGTGGGCGGCGCCACGTGGTCGAACAGGCCGTCGTTTTCGTCATAGTTGATGATGACGGCGGTCTTGGCCCAGAGCTTCGGGTTGGACCACAGCGCCGCCAGCACCTGGCTGGTGTGGTCCTCGCCGGCGGCGGGCAGATAGTCCGGATGCTCGCTGACGTCCGACGGCGGCACGATCCAGGTCACCTGCGGGATGTCGCCGGAGCGCAGGTCGGCGAGCAGCTGGTAGAAGGGCCGGTCCACCAAGGCGTTCTGGTACAGGGCCGAGGTGGGCGACAGGTGCTGGTACTGGGTGAAGAACTTCAGGATGTTGCATTCGTAGTCGTCGAAGTCGTGATAGACGCGCCAGCTGATCCCGGCCTTTTCCAGCCGCTCGGGATAGGTCTCCCAGGAATAGGCCTTGCCGGAATTGTTGATCGCCGGGCCGCCGGCCACGCCGTCCGGATCGTTGGTGGCGGTCATCAGGAAATAGCGGTTCGGATGGGTCGGTCCGAACACGGAGCAAAAATAGCCGTCGCACAGCGTGAAGGCGTCGGCCAGGGCATAGTAGTAGGGGATGTCCTCGCGGGCCAGGAAGCCCATGGTCATCGGCCCGCGATCGCCGTCCGAGATGCGGTGGGCCGGCGCCCAGTTGTCCATCGCCCCGCCGTTCCAGGAAGCGTGCTGGGTGGTGAAGGCGTGGCTGAGGTTCTCCACCCGCTGGGCGCTGGTCTGGTGGGTGTTCATGCGGAAGGGCATGACGAAGCCGTCGGCATGGCCGGGGTCGGGCTGGCGGAAGATGGAGCCGCCGTCGGGGCGCCGCGCCGTCGGGTCGTCGAAGCCGCGCACGCCGCACAAGGAGCCGAAATAGTGGTCGAAGGAGCGGTTCTCCTTCATCAGGATGATGAAGTGGTCGATGTCGCTGAGCTTCGAGGGCGCGCCGACGCTCGCCGCCCTGGCGAGGCCGGGCGCGGCGCCGGAGAGCGCGGTCGCCGCGGCGGCGGTCTGGATCAGGCGGCGGCGGACGATTCCGGACATGGCGCGACTTTCACTGGGTACACGAGGACAGGACCGCAGCATCGGTCCGTCAGGCTACAATTTGAAGACGGCCGCGGCGGTCGGGCCTGTCATGGATTTCAGGCTATGGTCCGGCCGTGGGCGGCTTTGCGGGGATGAAGACCATGACCGGTGCGGCGGGCGGCCGGCGCGATTTCCTCAAGCTGGCGGCCGGCGCCGCGGCGGGCGCCAGCGGCCTGCCGCCGGCGATCGCCCGGGCGCTCGCGTTGCCGGCCAACCGGGTCAGCGGGACCATCCAGGATGTCGAGCACATCGTCGTCCTGATGCAGGAGAACCGCTCCTTCGACCACTATTTCGGGACCCTGCGCGGCGTGCGCGGCTATGGCGACCCGCGCGCCATCACCCTGCCGGGCGGCCAGCCGGTCTGGCGCCAGCCGACCAAGGACGCCGAGGCGGTGGTCAGCCCGTTCCACCTGGAGTCCGACGCCAGCCGCGCCCAGACCCTCTACAGCCTCGACCACAGCTGGAAGGCCAGCCACGCCCGGTGGAAGCACTACGACGCCTGGATCTCCGTCAAGGGCCCGCTGACCATGGGCCATTTCAACCGCGCGGACATCCCGTTCTACCACGCGCTCGCCGACGCCTTCACCATCTGCGACGGCTATCACTGCTCGATCTTCGGCCCGACCAATCCGAACCGGCTCTTCCTGTTCAGCGGCACCAGCGGCCTTTCAGCCGGCGACGACAGCCGCATCGTCGTGGAAAATCCCCCGGAGGAGACCAACGACACCGCCGACCCGAGGAACGACGCCCAGGCCTTCCCCGGCGTCGCCTGGACCACCTACGCCGAACGGCTGCAGGCGGCGGGCGTATCCTGGCGCGTCTACCAGGAGTGGGACAATTACGGCGACAACGGCCTGGCCTATTTCAGCCGGTTCCGCGGCATCGGGCCGGACTCGGTGCTCTACCAGCGCGGCCGCGCCTGGGCGGCGGGCTCGAACGCGCATAACACCGCGACGTCAGAAGGCGAACACCTGGTCGCCGAGTTCGCCGCCGACGTGGCCTCGGGCCGGCTGCCGCAGGTCTCCTGGATCGTCGCGCCCTATAGGCTTTGCGAACACCCGCAGGCCAGCCCGGCCAGGGGCGAATACCTCACCGCCCGGCTGCTCGCGGCCCTGGCCGCCAACCCCGAGGTCTGGGCGAAGACCGCCTTCTTCCTGACCTATGACGAAAACGACGGCTTCTTCGACCACGTGCCGCCGATCATCCCCGCCGCCGGGCCGGCGCTGGGCAAGAGCACGGTGGAGGCGACCGGCGAGGTCTATCACGGCGAGCCGGTGGGCTTCGGCCCGCGGGTGCCGATGCTGGCGGTCTCGCCCTGGACCAAGGGCGGCTATGTCAATTCGCAGGCGTTCGACCACACCTCGTTGATCCGGTTCATCGAGGCGCGGTTCGGCGTGCGCGAGCCGAACATCAGCCCCTGGCGCCGCACGGTCAGCGGCGACCTGACCAGCGCCTTCGATTTCGCCGCGCCAGACCGCCGCCGCATCCGGCCGCTGCCGGACGCCTCGAAACTGCAGGCGGTCCCGGACGCGGAGCTGGCCGGCAAGCTGCCCTGGCCCCAGGCACCCGTGGGCGCCCGGCCGCTGCCGCGCCAGGAGCCGGGCCAGCGACCGGCGCGGGCGCTGCCCTACGCGTTCGAGGTCGGCGCGCGTGTGGAGCCGGACGGCCTGACCCTGGCCATCCGCAACACCGGCGCGGCGGGGGCGGGTTTCATCCTCTATGCGGCCGGCGGCGGCGAGCCGAGGTTCTATACGGTCGAGGCCGCCAAGAGCCTGGAGGACCGCATTGCGCTGGACGCGGGCGATTACCGGTTCACGCTGCACGGCCCGAACGGGTTCCTGCGCGGGTTTGGCGGGCAGGCGGCCAGCCCTGTCCGCATCGAAGCGCTCGGCCGGTTCGACCCGGCGCGCGGGCGGCTGAACATCGTGCTGTCCAACGGCGACGCGGCGCCGGCGGTCCTCCAGGTGACGCCGAACGCCTATGCCGCCGCGCCGGCGCGGCGATTTCGCCTGGCGCCGGGCGCGACGGTCATCGACGCCTGGGATGTCCGCGCCAGCGGCCACTGGTACGATTTCTCGGTGACCAGCCCGCTGGAGCCGAGCTTCGAGCGCCGGATCGCCGGGCACGGCGAGGACGGCCGGCCCAGCATCAGTGATCCGCTTTTCGGCAGTCCGGCCTGAGGGGCGCCGAATTAATCTTTTCCCCCTTTCCTTCCTCTCCGACCAATGACAGAGGGCTGTCGCCCGACCCCAGGACCAGCTGTTTTCGCAAGCCCGCGTGCCAAGTCATGACCGAAAAGCCCCGGCGTCCCATCCTGCACCTGAAGTTCCCGCCGTCGACGCCGATCGCCGTCCCCGGCGCGCCGGCCGTCCCGGCCGCGGCCCCGCCGGCGCCGAGGACGATGACCTGGAAATGCAAGCCGTGCGGCAAGCCGTTCCAGGTGCTCGGCGAATTGGCCGACGGCGATTCCGTGCGCTGCCCCGCCTGCAACGCTCGGCTGGGCATGGCCGGCGACTTCCGCGCCGAACCGCCGGAGCTGGACAAGGTGCGCGCGCGCTTGGCCCCCGAACCGGCGCCCAAGCCGTCCGCGCCGAAGCCGCCGGGATTCAGCGCACGCAAGCGCGTGAGCAGCGTGTCACGTAGGGAACGCTGATCTCCGCCTTGCCGGCGGTGGCGGGATCGGTTTCCAGAAAGCGGCGGACCTTGGCGAACAGGGCCGCGCGTTGCGGCTCCGACAGCACGATCACATAGGAACGCGAGGCCAGCAGCTCGATCAGCGCCGCGGGCGTCGTCGATTGCCGCCATTCGAGGTCGAACCGCTCCACCGGCCCGAACGGCGGGCCGACGCGCGGGTTTTCGCTCTCCGCCTCGGAATTGTCATGCTCGGGCTCCAGGCGGCTGAAGCCGTTCATCCAGGGGTCGCGCAGGTCGCGGATATTCCAGATCAGCCCCAGCGCCCCGCCGGGCTTCAACACCCGCGCCGCCTCGCCAACCGCGCGGGCGGGATCGAACCAGTGCCAGGCTTGGCCGACCACCACAGCATCGACGCTGGCGTCGTCCAGCGGGATGGTTTCCGCCGAGCCGGCCAGCACCGGCACGTCCGGCAGGCCGCGGCTGAACTGGGCGCGCATGCCGTCGGACGGCTCGACCGCCACCACCTCCAGGCCGCGCGCGCGGAGGAGGCGGCTGAGCTTGCCTGTGCCGGCGCCCAGGTCGAGCACCCGGTGCGCGCCCTTCGGCAGGATCCAGTCGATGGCGGCTTCCGGATAGGACGGCCGGGCCCGTTCGTAAGCGTCGGCGGCCGCGCCGAACGAGGCCGCCCGGGTCTTGGTCAGGCCGGTCATGCAAAGGCTCTCCCTGGAAGCCGGACCGCCTTTAGGCCGCTTCGCCCGGCGCCCGTCAACCGGACCGACCGCAGCCTTTCGCGGCGAAATATGCGGGAACGAGGCCCGAATTGAGGTGTTTTCACCCCGGTCGGGGCACCAAAGGGAGATAAACGTGACGAAATTGAAGTCCGCGCTCGTCAAGGGCGCCCTGATCGCGTCGGTCGCCGGCGGCGTTCTCGCCGCCAGCGCCACCGTGGCCTCGGCCGACGTGGCCTGCAATCGCTTCGGCGAATGCTGGCACGTCTCCACCCACTACACCACCTACCCCGCCACCCTCGGCGTGGTGTTCCACGACGATGCCTGGCGGGATGCGCACATGCACGGTCACTGGCATTGGCGCGACGATCGTCCCGATGATCATGGCTACTATCTGCATGGGGCCTGGACGCCGTTCTGATTGACCCCGCCGCAACGGCGGGTCTTTTTTCAAGCGTCGCCCGTCGCCGCCCGGCCTCCGACTTTGAGGGGCTGGCCGGCGGCGGGCGCGTTCGTGTGTCAGCAGACCAGTGAGCCCGCCCGATGTCCCCCGTCCTTGCCCGCCTCCTGCCGATCGGCCTGCTGATCTGCTCGAACGTCTTCATGACCTTCGCCTGGTATGGGCACCTCAAGTTCAAGGATCGGCCGCTGCTGCTGGTGATCGTGATCAGCTGGGGGATCGCCTTTTTCGAATATTGCCTGGCCGTGCCGGCCAATCGCTGGGGCAGCGGCGTCTATTCGGCGGCCGAGCTGAAGGCGATCCAGGAGGTGGTCACCCTGTCGGTGTTCGCGGTCTTTTCAGCCTTCTATCTCGGCCAGAAGATCAGCCTGACCCAGGGCCTCGGCTTCGCCCTGATCGCCGCCGGCGCCTTTTTCGTCTTCCACGGCGCCGAGGCGGTTCATTAGGGGACGCCTGAGAGACGAAGATGTGAATTTTCACGAGCGCCCGTGCTTTTGCCATTTTCTGGACCCGATCGGCTGTCCTGACCCTCGCGGCGATGGCAAGCTGAGGCGGCGGACGACAGGGTGAGCGATGCGACGGACAACGTCTTTTCTTCGATCGAATTCCTTGCGGCTGGCGATCGTCGCCCTGGCCGGCCTGACCTGGATCGCCGCCTCGCGGGCGAGGGCCGCCGATCCCAACGCCCTCTGGCATGTGGTGCACGATCTCTGCGTTCCCGACATGAAGGTCAGCGGCGCGCCGGCGCCCTGCAGCAAGGTCGATCTGGCCGGCGGCTATGCGGTGCTGAAGGACATCCGCGGCGACACCCAGCTCTTACTCATCCCCACCGACCGCGTCACCGGCATCGAGAGTCCGCAGCTGCTCGCGCCCGGCTCCCCCAACTACTGGGAGGCGGCCTGGGACGCCCTGCCGCTGTTCGAGAAGCGCACCGGCGGCCGGCCGGTGCGCCGCGAGGACGTCGCGCTGGCGATCAACTCGCAGTACGGGCGCACCCAGAACCAGCTGCATATCCATCTCGATTGCGTGCGGCCGGACGTGCAGCGGATCCTCGCCGACAACCAGTCCAGGATCGGCGAGCACTGGTCCGACCTGGACGCCCCGCTGAGCGGCCACCACTATCGCGTCCGCCGGCTGATGGGGGCGGATTTCGGGACGCGTGACCCGTTCAAGCTGCTCGCCGAAGGCGATGCGGCCGCCCGCGCCGACATGGGCCTGGAGACCATGGTGGCGATCGGCGAGACCTTCCCTGGCGGTCGGCCGGGCTTCATCCTGCTCGCCCGCGCCGGCCAGCTGCCGTTCGACAAGGCCGCCGGTGAAGAGCTGCAGGATCATAGCTGCGCCATGCTGGGCCCGCATCCGTGATCGGTTTTTCCAGCCGCGCGCGACCCGGCTGGCAAAGACGGCGGATCGGGCCGGCCTTCGCGCGCAACGGCATGATCGCCGCCGCCCATCCGCTGACCGCCGAGACCGGGCTTCAGGTGCTGAAGGCCGGCGGCAACGCGGTGGACGCGGCGGTGGCCGCCGGCCTGACCGCCTCGGTGGTGATGCCGGAGATGTGCGGCCTCGGCGGCGACCTCTTCGCCATCGTCCAGCCGCCTGGTCGGGCGCCGGTGGCCGTGCTGGGCAGCGGCGTCGCGCCCCGCGCCGCCAGCATCGAGCAGATGCGCGCGGCGGGCTCGGGGACCAGGATGCCGCTGAACGGGCCGCTCTCCATCGGCGTTCCAGGCATGGTGCATGCCTATGGCGCGCTTTTGCAGCGGTTCGGGACGCAGGATTTCGCCACCCTGGCGACCCCGGCCATCGGCCATGCCGAGCACGGCTTCCCGCTGACGGTCCTGGGCGCGGCGGCGATCTCGGCGTTCGAGGCGCTGATCGGGCGCTTTCCGGCGACGGCGGCCGTGCTCATGCCCGGCGGCCGCGCGCCCGAGGCCGGCGAGGTGCTGCGCCAGACCGATCTTGCCCGCACCCTGAAGATCATCGCCGCCGAGGGGCCGGAGGTCTTCTATCGCGGCGATCTCGCCGGCCGGATGGCCAGCTTCGTCCAGGGCCTGGGCGGCGCGCTGTTGGCCGAGGACCTGGCCGGCCACGCCACGGTGCTGGAGCCGACCATCGCCACGACCTATCGCGGCTACGTCATCCACCAGACCGGCCTGCCGTCCCAGGGCATGATCCTGCTGGAAGCGCTGAACATCGCCGAGAACGCGCCGTCCGAGGGCCTGGCCGCCGGCGACGCGGGGGCCATCCACACGCTGGTCGAGGCGGCCAAGCTCGCCTATGCCGACCGCCTTGGCTACGCGCGCGACCCGGCTTTCGGGACGACGCCGTTGGACGTGCTGCTCTCAAAGCCCTGGGCGGCGCGGCGCTTCGCCGAGATCAAGGCCGACCGTTCGGCGGACGAGGCGCTCGCCGGGGCCCTGGCCGGCGGCGACACCACCTATCTCTGCGTCGTCGACGGCGACGGACTGATGGTCTCGCTGATCCAGTCGGTCTCCAGCGCCTTCGGCAGCGGGATCATCGCCGGCGACACCGGGGTGATCCTGAACAACCGGGTCGGCCGCGGTTTTTCGCTGGAAGAGGGCCATCCGAACCTGTTCGCGCCGGGCAAGAAGACCATGCACACCCTGAATTGCTGGTCGATGCAGGATGCGGGCGGGGCGCCGATCATGGTCGGTGGCACCCCCGGCGGCGACGGCCAGCCGCAGTGGAACCTGCAGATGCTGGTCGCGCTGATCGACTCCGGCCTCGACGTGCAGGCGGCGACCGAGCAGCCGCGCTGGAGCCTGTGGCCGGGCACCGATCCGGAACATCGGCCCAACCCGTTCCGGCTGGAGGTGGAGATGCGGGAAGCGCCCGAGACCCGCGCCAGCCTGGAGGCGCTCGGCCATCGCCTGCGGCCGATGGGAAGCTGGGGCGCCGGCGGTGCGGCCCAGATCATCGCCCGCGACCCCGCCACCGGCGTCCTCGCCGGCGGTTCCGATCCCCGCGCCGAGGGAATGGCGCTGGGATTCTAGCGTTGGGCGCGCGCAACCCCTCAAATTCCGCTCATCCCCGCGAACGCGGGGACCAAAGGTTTTTACCGCCAAGGACGCCAAGCCCGCCAAGAAGAGTAGAGGTCAGCGCTGCCCCTTGGCGTCCTTGGCGAGCTTGGCGGTGATCGCCTGACGGGGGCGGCAGATCGCATAGCCTCAAACAAAATGCCTCCCCGCGTTCGCGAGGATGGATACGGCCCGTTGACCGATTTCATCGCTCATATTAATAACTGACTGGTAAGTTATTAAGGCGACGCCATGCCGGACGGCGCTCCCAGATGGCGCAGGCGCAAGACCGCGCGGCCGGCCGAGATCATCGAGGCGGCGCTGGACGTGTTCGCCGAGAAGGGCTTCGCCGCCGCCAGGCTGGACGAGATCGCCCGCCGCGCCGGCGTCTCCAAGGGCGCGCTCTACCTCTATTTCGAGACCAAGGAAGACCTGTTCCGCGCCGCGGTGCACGCGGCGGCGGCGCCGAACCTGGACGGCATCAGAGCCGCGGCCGAGGCGTTCGACGGCCCCTTCGCCCAGCTCGCGCCGATGATCCTGGCCCGCGTGGCGCAGGTGCTCGCATCGCGCCGGCTGGGCGGGGTGGTCAAGACGGTGGCCGGGGAGTCGCGCAACTTCCCCGACCTGGCGCGCATCTGGCACGACGACGTGGTCGCGGTGATGATCGGGATGATGACCGGCGTCATCGCCCGCGCCCAGGCCCGCGGCGAGGTCGCGGCCGGCGATCCGCGCCTCTATGCCTTCTCGCTGGCCGGGCCGCTGGTGATGGCGGCGCTCTATCGCGAGGTGTTCGGCGAGGTCGGCGGCGATCCCCCGGACCTGCCCACCCTGGCCGAGCAACACGCCAGGGCGGTGCTCCACGGCATGCTTTTGGGAGATGCAAGATGACCCGCACCGATGTCCTGATCGCCGGCGCCGGCCCCACGGGGCTGGTGCTGGCCCTATGGCTGGCCAGGCTGGGCGTCAAGCCGCGCATCGTCGACAAGACCGCCGAGCCGGGGACCACCTCGCGGGCCCTGGCGGTCCAGGCGCGGACCCTGGAGCTTTACCGGCAGCTCGATCTGGCCGACACGGTGGTCCGGCGCGGCCACAAGACCCCGGCGGTCAATCTCTGGGTCAAGGGCAGGCAGGCCGCGCACCTGTCGTTCGAGAATGTCGGGCTCGGCCTGACCCCCTATCCGTTCCTGCACATCTTCCCGCAGGACCAGCACGAACGGTTGTTGATCGAGCGGCTGGAGCGCTTCGGGGTGCAGGTCGAGCGGCGCACCGAACTGGTCGCGTTCGAGGACGCCGGCGACCGCGTCGTCGCCCGGCTGCGCGGCCCCGACGGCGTCGAGCAGGCCTGCGAGGCGGCTTATCTCGCCGGCTGCGACGGCGCCCACTCGCTGGTGCGCGAAACAATGGGTTCCGGCTTTCCCGGCGGGGCCTACCGGCAGCTGTTCTACGTCGCCGACGTCGAGGCGGGAGGCCCGCCGGTCAATGGAGAGCTGAACATCGATCTGGACGAGGCCGACTTCCTGGCCGTCTTCCCGTTGGCCGGCGAGGGCCACGCGCGGCTGATCGGCACGGTGCGCGACGAGCGCGCCGCGCATGCCGAAGGCCTCAAATTCGAGGACGTCAGCGACCGCGCCATCCAGAACCTCAAGATCGAGGTGCGCAAGGTGAACTGGTTTTCGACCTATCACGTCCACCACCGGGTGACCGACCACTTCCGAGACGGCCGCGCCTTCCTGGCCGGCGACGCCGCGCACATCCACAGCCCCGCCGGCGGCCAGGGCATGAACACCGGCATCGGCGACGCCATCAACCTGGCCTGGAAACTGGCGGCGGTGAGCCAGGGCCGCGCGCCCGACAGCCTGCTGGACAGCTATGAGGCCGAGCGGATCGGCTTCGCCCGGCGGCTGGTGGCCACCACCGACCGGGCGTTCAACATCGCCACCGCCGAGGGGCCGGTCGCCGACGTGATCCGCACCCGCATCGCGCCCGCCGTGATCTCCGGGGTCGTGCAGATCGAGGCGGCGCGGGAGTTCATGTTCCGCATGGTCAGCCAGATCACGCTGAACTATCGCGACGGCCCGCTCAGCGCCGGCAAGGCCGGGGCCGTTCACGGCGGCGATCGCCTGCCCTGGGTTTCGGTCGAAGGCGAAGACAATTTCGCCCCGCTCGCCGATCCGGTCTGGCAGGCGCACGTCTACGGAGCGGCCAGCGAGGACTTGGTGCGCTGGTGCGCCGACAACAGCCTTGCGCTGCATGTGTTCGACTGGCGCGACGAGCATGGCGCGGCGGGCCTGACCCGCAATTGCCTCTATCTGATGCGTCCGGACAGCTATGTGGCCCTGGTCGATCCGGCCGCTTCGCCGGACGCGCTGGAACAGTATCGCGCGGCCCGGTCCATCGAGTTCGCGGCGGTCTCGGTGTCCTGACACGCTGCTGACAGAATCGGGTCGCGCGCGGGGCTAGTGTGGCCGCATGGACCGCTCCCTGATCGCTCTCGCTTCACTGGCCGCGACCAGTCTGGCCGCCGCCGCCGTCCTCGCCGCCTTCGGGCCCAGCCTGCTCTGGGTGTTCGCATGAGCCCGGGTGGGTTTGGCCTTGTGGCGGCGTCCTGGGCCTGTCCGAGCGCGAGCGGGCCGCCGACTCCCATCACCGGCGCCGGCGGCGACGCCAGGGCCAGCGGTCTCGTCGGCCTCCTCAAGTCTGTGTCTCGGATGAGGGGGACCTGGCGCTTCAGCCTGGCTTCCAGAATTCGCAGTAGTTGACGCCTTCGCGGCTCCGTTCGATGGCCTCGCGCACGTAAGGGATGGTGTTGCCCGGCAGGCCATCGATCGGGAACCAGGTCAGCGCCGCGCACTTGCCCGGCTCCATGTTGCGAATCTCGCCGCGCCAGCGCGTGGGCTCGAAGAAGAACTCGATGCGTTCGTCGTCCTGGCGTCGGTGCATGACGGTGCGCAAGGCGAGGTCGGCCGGATCGATCTCGACGCCGGCCTCCTCCCGCGCCTCGCGCGCGGCCGCCTCGGCCAGCGGTTCTTCACCATCCACATGCCCGGAGACCAGGCCGTAATTGCCGTCCTCGTAGCCGGTGTTGGCGCGCAGCAGCAGAAGGATCTCGTCGCCGCGCCGGAACAGCAGGTAGACGGCGGCGATCAGCTTGAACCGGTCTGGCATTTCCCGACGAAGGCGTGAGTCCCGGTCCGCGGCAAGCTGGCCACACGATGACGGTTGAGCGGCGCGTTCGCTAGATCTGCACCTTCCGCCCGGCCCAGAAGGGTTCGCGGACCTTCTTGCGCTGGATCTTGCCGGCGGGGGAGCGCGGCAGGTCGTCGACATAGTCGATCGAGCGCGGCACCTTGAACCCGGCCAGCCGCTCGCGGGCGAACGTCATGATGTCGGCGGTCAGCGCCTCGCTCGGTTCGAAGCCGGGCTTCAGCATCAGCACCACCTTCACCTCTTCGCCCCATTCGGCGTTGGGCACGCCGATGGCGCAGCTGTCCTCGACCGCGGGATGCTTGATCAGCTCGTTGTCGATCTCCTGCGGATAGATGTTCACCCCGCCGGAGATGATGCATTCGGCGGTGCGGCCGGTGAGGAAGAGGTAGCCGTCCTCGTCGAAATAGCCGACGTCGCCGAGGGTGAAATAGCCGTCGCGATGGCTGGCGGCGGTCTTTTCCGGGTCGTTGAAATATTCGAACGGGTTGGCCGCCGCGACCTTGAAATAGAGCAGGCCGGGCTGGCCGGGCTCGACCGGGGCGCCTTCGTCGTCCAGCACCCGGGTGCCGTCCGGGCTGGTCAGCCTGCCGACGCTGCCGGGCTTCTTCAGCCATTCCTCGGAACTGATGGTGAAGCCGCCGCCGCCCTCCGACCCGGCATAGTATTCGCTGAGGATCGGCCCCAGCCATTCGATCATCGCCCGCTTGACGTCCGGCGGGCAGGGGGCGGCGCCGTGGATGATGGCGCGCAACGAGGAGAGGTCGTACCTGGCCTTCACCTCCGGCGGCAAGGAGAGCAGCCGCTGGAACATGATCGCGACCATATGGCCGTGGGTGATGCGGTATTTCTCGATGGTGGCCAGCACCGCCTCGGAATCCCAGCGGCCGTCCATGAACACCACCGGCACGCCCTGGCTCATCGGCACGCGGATATCGATGCCAAGCGGCGCGGCGTGATAGGCCGGTCCGGCGCAGAGCTGGACGTCCTCGTCGTGCCGGTAGCCGCGCGCGCCGCCCAGGGTGAACGGGATGGCGTTCAGCGCCTTGCGGTAGACGCCCTTCGGCCGGCCGGTGGTGCCGGAGGTGTAGAGCATGGCGTTGCCGAGCGTGGGGTCGGCAATGTCGGACCCGTCGCGGGCGTCCAGTTCGTCCTGGTAGCGCAGGAAGCCGTCGGCGTCGCCGCCGATGGCCACCTTCAGCACCAGGTTGGGCGCATCGGCCGAGGCCTTCAGCCCGGCCTCGTAGCGCACCTCGGCGAACAGCGCCTTGGCCTGGCAGTCGTTGACCACATAGGCGACCTCGTCGGCGGTCAGGTGCCAGTTGACCGGGGTGATGCGATAGCCGCCGCGCAGGGTCCCCTGCAGCACCTCGAGGAACTCGGCGCGGTTGCTGCACAGCAGGGCCACCGGATCGCCAGGCTTCAGGCCATGGTCGCGCAACAGGCGCACGACGCGGTTGGCGTTGGCGTTCAGCTGGCTGAAGGTCCGCGTCCCGTGGGTGTCGTAGACCGAGATCGCGTCGGGCTTGACCTTGGCCCAGACCGCCGGGGTCATGCCGACCTCGGAGGCCTTGATCAGGCGTTGTTCGAGGTCCGCCAGATCGGCGGTTGTTGTCGGCGTCATCGTGTCGGTCATGGTTCAGTTCACCGCGCCGGTCATTTCGGGCAGGTTCAGGATCCGCTTGGTGATGATGTTGTTCTGGATCTCCTGCGAGCCGCCGTAGATCGATCCCGCCTTGCCGGCCAGCCAGCCGCGCACCGCGGCCAGTTCGTCGGGGTCGAAGCCGTCGCCTTCCCAGCCCAGGCCGTTGGCGCCCAGGATCTCGACGGTCAGCTCGGAACGGTCCTGCATGGTCTTCATGCTGACGTTCTTCATGATCGAGGTGGTGGCGTTCGGCCCGGCGTTGCCGCGGGTCTCGGCGGCGGCGCGGCGCACGGTCAGGCGCAGGGCCTGTTCCTCCATCTTGTGGGCGATCAGGCGCGAGCGCAGGTCGGCGTCGGCCAGGCGGCCGGTCTCATCGACGCCGATGTAGGTCTTGGCCAGGTCCTGCACGCCCACCGTCTGGCGCTCGCCGTTCTGGGCTCCCAGCCGGTTGCCCATGCCGTTGCGCTCGTGCTGCAGCAGGCGCTTGGCGATCGGCCAGCCGCCGTTCAGCGGCCCGACCAGGTTCTCCTTCGGCACCTTCACATCGGTGAAGAAGGTCTCGCACTGGCCGGAGGCGCCGGAGATCATCTTGATCGGCCGCGCCTCGACGCCGGGCGAATGCATGTCGATCAGGAGGAAGCTGATGCCTTCGTGCTTCTTGGTGGTGTCGGTGCGCACCAGACAGAAGCACCAGTCGGCGAACTGGGCGCCGGAGGTCCAGATCTTCTGGCCGTTGACCAGGAAGTGGTCGCCCTTGTCCTCGGCCTTGGTGGTCAGCGATGCGAGGTCGGACCCGGAGCCCGGCTCGGAGAAGCCCTGGCACCAGCGCAGCTCGCCGCGGCAGATCGGCGGGAAGTGCTTCAGCTTCTGCTCTTCGTTGCCGTATTCGAGCAGGGTGTGGCCGAACATGCCCGGGCCCATGCCCTGGATCGGGTTGCGGGCGCCGATGCGGGCCATCTCCTCGGCCAGCACGCGCGCCTCGGCCTGGGAAAGTCCGCCGCCGCCATAGGCCTTCGGCCAGGTCGGGGTGCCCCAGCCCTTTTCGCCGATCCGCTTGGTCCAGAGCTTCATGTCCTCGGACGGCGGCAGGCCCATATTGGCCTCGGTCAGCTCGGGCTGACTCTTCGCCAGCGAGGGCGGGAAATTCTCCGCCAGCCATTCACGGGCTTCGTTGCGGAAGGTCTCAAGTTCGGCGGCGCCAAAATCGGCCATCAAATTCACTCCCAGAAAAATGCGCGGCGGCTTAAAGCGCCGCTCGGTTCAAAATCGTTGATGCGGCAATTGTGGGATTCCGCGCCGGACCCTGTCAACGCAATAGGTGACGCAGGGTCCGGGCGCGGCGGCGGCGGGGCTGGCCTTTCGCCGGCGGCGTGCCTAGGTTTAGGCCATGCAACACATCAAATTCGGCCGCACGGGCCTGCGCGTCTCCCGGCTTTGCCTCGGCACCATGACCTTCGGGCTGCAGTGCGACGAGGCGCTCAGCCATTCGATCATGGACAGGGCCGCCGAGGGCGGCATCGACTTCCTCGACACGGCCGACGTCTACCCGCTGGGCGGCGGCCGGGCGAGCGTCGGACGCACCGAGGAGATCGTCGGCGGCTGGCTGAAGGGCAAGCGGCAGAACTATGTGGTGGCCACCAAATGCTTCGGCCAGACCGGCCCCAAGCCCTGGGACCAGGGCATGTCGCGCAAGCACATCCTGGACGCCATCGACGCCTCGCTGAAGCGGCTGGGCACCGACTATGTCGACCTCTACCAGCTGCACGGGGTCGACCCGTCGACGCCGATCGACGAGGCGCTGGAAGCCCTGGACCTGGTCGTCAAGGCCGGCAAGGCGCGCTATATCGGCGTCTCCAACTGGCCGGCGTTCCGCATCGCCCGCGCCGTCGGGCGCAGCGAGATCAACCGCTATGCGCGGATCGATTCCGTGCAGCCGCGCTACAACCTGCTGTTCCGCACCTTCGAGCGCGACCTGCTGCCGCTCTGCGAAGAGGAGGGGATCGCGGTGATCCCCTACAATCCGCTGGCCGGCGGCATGCTGACCGGCAAACACGAACGCGGCGCCGCGCCGCCGGAAGGCTCGCGCTTCACGCTCGGCAACGCCGGGGCGCGCTACCAGGAGCGCTATTGGCACGAGCGCGAGTTCGACAGCGTCGACGCCCTGCGCGGCCTCTCCAACGAGGCCGGCATGAGCATGACCACCATGGCCCTGTGCTGGGTGCTGTCCAATCCGGCGATCACCGCCCCGATCGTCGGCGCCAGCCGCCCCGATCAGCTGACCGACAGCCTGGCCGCGGCGGAAAAGGGCCCGCTGCCGGTCGACCTGAAGGCCAGGCTCGACGAAATGACCCACGAATGGCGCGCGGTGGACGCCGAGCGTTAGAGAAACCTCTCCCTTTGGGAGCGGTTTTTAAGAGTCCAGCCGTTCCAGGTCCTTCAGGTTGCTGACCGTCACGTCCAGGTCGTTGACCAGGCCGCTGCCCAGGGAATAGACCCATCCGTGCACGGATATATCCTGGCCGCGCGCCCAGGCGTCCTGCACGAACACGTCGGAGGCGACGTTGCGCACCTGGCGCATGACGTTGAGTTCGCACAGCCGGTTCAGCCGCTCGTCCTCGTCCGGAACGGCCGCCAGTTCGTGGCGGTGCTCGTAGGCGACCTCGCGGATCGGGTGCAGCCAGTGGTCGACCAGGCCGCGCCGCTGGCCGTCCACCGCCGCGCGCACGCCGCCGCAGCCATAGTGGCCGACCACCATGACGTGCTTGACCTTCAGCACGTCGACGGCGAACTGCAGCACTGACAGATAGTTGGCGTCCTGCGGCGGGGCGAGGTTGGCGACGTTGCGGTGGACGAACAGCTCGCCGGGATCCAGATCGACGATCTCGTTGGCCGGCACCCGGCTGTCCGAGCAGCCGATCCATAGATATTCCGGCGCCTGCTGCGCCGCCAGCCGCTCGAAAAAGCCGGGATCGACCGCGACCTTGCGCTGCGCCCAGGCGCGGTTCTTGGCTTTCAGGTTGTCGAGCACGAGGCGTGCTTAGAAGCTGGCGCCGGCGACCGCAAGCGCGATCGCCGGACCGGTGCATCCACTGCGCCGGGCGCCTCAGCGATGGTAGCGGCGATACCAGTGGTGGTGATGGCGGGTCAGGTGGTTGCCGATCACCGCGCCGCCGACGCCGCCGACCACCGCGCCGACCGGACCGCCGACCACGGCGCCGGCGACCGCGCCGCCCGCCGCGCCGCCGATCGTGCCCTTCTGGTCCGCCTGCGCGGCCGTCGCGCCGCCGAGAACCAGCAGGGCGCAGCCCGCCATGATCAATCGCCGCATGTGAAGTCTCCGTTGCTGTTGGGTCGCCAGGACCGTGGGGCAACCAACGCGCCGCAAGCGTGGCTGTTCCCCCAACGCCGACGCTGGACCGCGGGGCCGTCGTCGCCTACCGATCATGCCGACGACGAGTTCCAAAGGAGACGCGGCGGCGATGAGCACCACCCCCGACCACAGCGCCCAGGACCAGGGCCCGAAGCCGACCGGGCCGCTGGCCGGCGTGCGGATCGTCGACCTGACCCAGTACGTGCTCGGCCCCTACGCCACCCAGACCATGGGCGACCTGGGCGCCGACGTGATCAAGATCGAGGAGCCTTCGGGCGACCGCCAGCGCACGTCCGGCAAGGCGCCCAACTCGCCGACCATGGGTCCAGTCTATGTGGCGCTGAACCGCAACAAGCGCTCGGTGGTGCTGGACCTGAAGACCGAGCCCGGCCGCGAGGCGCTGCGCCGGCTGGTGGCGACCGCCGACGTCTTCATCCACAACATGCGGCCCGAAGCCATGGCGCGGCTGGGCTTCGCCTACGAGGCGGTCGCGGCCATCAAGCCGGACATCGTCTATGTCGAGGCCATGGGCTACGACCCGGCGGGTCCCTACGCCGGCCGCCAGGCCTTCGACGACCTGATCCAGTCGGCCAGCGGCGCCTGCGGCCTGAACCGCCTGGTCGAGCCGGACGTGCCGTTCCGGCCGCTGCCGACCATCATCGCCGACAAGACCTCGGGCCTGTTCGCGGTCATCGCCATGCTGGCCGCCATCCGCCACAAGGAGCGCACCGGCGAGGGCCAGTACGTCGCCGTGCCGATGCTGGAGGTGTTCACCGGCTTCATCATGGCCGAGCACCTCTATGGCGAGACCTATGTGCCGCCCACCGGCCACTTCGGCCACACCACCACCATCACCCCGCACCGGCGCCCGCACCGCACCAAGGACGGCTATCTGTCGGTGATGCCGGCCAACGCCGAGCAGTCGGCGCGGTTCATGGCCCTTGGCGGTCTGCCGGGCGCCTATGAGAGCGAGCGGTTCACGTCGAAGCCGCGCGGCGCGGCCCGGGTGGCGGAATACTACGCCATGATGGACGAGGCGGCGCTTTCCCACACCACCGACGAATGGATGCAGCTCTGCGCCGCCAACGCCATCCCGGCCATGCGCGCCAACACCACCGAGGAGATCTTCGACGACCCGCAGCTCAGCCAGACCCTGTTCGAGGAGCGCCAGCTGGAAGGCGAGGGGCCCTACCGCGCCATGAAGCCCGGCCTGCGCTTCGCCAGGACCCCGGTCGGCATCCGCCGCGACCCGCCCCCCCTCGGCCGCCACACCGATGAAGTGCTGGCCGAACTGGGCGCGGCGAAGGTGGCGGAATAAGTACAAACGCCGAGCTGTCGGCAGCGCTTTTTTTACCGTCATGGCCCGACTTGTTCGGGCCACCCATGATCACCATCTAAAGGTCAGTGTCTATGGGTCCCCCGCATTCCGCCGCTGCGCGGCTCCAGCGGGGGATGACGGGACTTAGGGGCCGCTCGCGCCAGCCATCAGTCGATCGAGCTGCAGGCGGATGTGGGCGGCTTCGGCGGGGGTGTTGGCCAGGGCGATGGCGCGGTTGAAGGCGATGCGCGCGTCCTCGGTGCGGCCGAGTTCGAGCAGCAGCGCGCCGCGGACGCCATGGAAATAGAAATAGCCGGAGAGGCGCTCGGCCAGCGGCTCGACCATGGCCAGGGCCGCCTCGGGTCCGCGCACCTTGTCCACCGCCACGGCGCGGTTGAGGGTGATGATCGGCGAAGGCTGCATCACCTCCAGGTGGGCGTAGAGCCGGTCGATCTGCGGCCAGTCGGTGTCCTCGGGCCGCTCGGCGCGGTCGTGCAGGGCGGCGATCGCCGCCTGCACCTGGTAGGGGCCGGGCCGCGCATGACGCATGGCCTTGTCGATCAGCGCCAGGCCCTCGGCGATCAGCTCGCGATCCCACAGCGCGCGATCCTGGTCGTCGAGCAGGACGATCTCGCCGCCCGCGTCGAGCCGGGCGGCGGCGCGGGCATGCTGCAGCAGCATCAGGGCGACCAGGCCCATGATCTCCGGCTCGGCCGGGTACAGCTTCAACAGCAGCCGCGCCAGCCGGATCGCCTCTCCGCACAGGGGGCTGCGGGCCCGCGCCTCGCCGGCATTGGCCGAGTAGCCCTCGTTGAAGATCAGATAGACCATCCTGGCGACGCTGGAGAGCCGCTCGACGCGCTCCACCGGGCCGGGCGCCTCGAACGGCACGCCAGCGCCGGCGATACGGGCCTTGGCGCGGGTGATGCGCTGCTCCATGGCGCTTTCGCCGACCACGAAGGCGCGGGCGATCTGCTGGACGCTGAGGCCGGAAACGATGCGCAAGGCGACAGCGACCTGCTGCGCCGGCGGCAGGTCCGGATGGCAGCAGATGAACAGCAGCCTGAGGATGTCGTCGCGATAGTGGGCGCCGTCCAGCCGCTCGACCACCGCGTCCTCGACGTCGCCAAGGTCGGAGATCAACGCCTCGGGCGGCAGCGGCGCCTGCTTCTTCGCGCGCCGGGCCGCATCGATGCCGGTGTTGCGACCGACCATGATCAGCCAGGCGGCGGCGTCGCGCGGCGGGCCGTTCTGCGGCCAGGCCTTCAGGGCGCGCAGGCAGGCGTTCTGGAACGCCTCCTCGGCCGTGTCCAGGTCGCGGAAATAGCGCAGCAGGGCGCCGACGGCCTGGGGACGCGCCGAGGTCAGCGCCGCATCGATCCAGGCGAGGTCGCTCACCCCGCCACGTCCCCTGGCCGGAACACCGCCAGCGGGCGGATCTCGTAGGCGCCGCCGGGATTGGCCTTGGCGAGGTCGCGGGCGACGTCCAGCGCCTCGTCCAGCGAGGCGCAATCGACCACGTAGAAGCCTAGCAGCTGCTCCTTGGTCTCGGCGAACGGCCCGTCGATGACCAGCGGCGGCTCGCGGTCCTTGCGCAGGGTGGTCGCCGCGGTGGTCGGCATCAGCCGCGCCACCGGCCCGAGCTTGCCCTGCGTGGCCAGCTTCTCCTGCACCACGGCCAGCCGCGCCATGCAGGCGTCCTCCTCGTCCTTCGACCAGGACCAGGCGGCGCTTTCGTCGTTGTAGCAAAGGATGGCGTAGAGCATGGCCCGGCTCCGGAATTTCCTAAAGGACGAACGACTATGCCCCCGGCCGACAACAGCCGGCCATCAAATGCGCCGTGAACGCCCTCGGGCGTGCGGTGATTTGAGCGGCCTTGGCCATTGCCTGCGCCGCCGCGCTCCCTATCATTGGGCCATGGCCAACTATCTTCTCAAGCTGTTCGACACCAAGCACGGCCGGGCGTCTGAGCGGACCAACCTTGGCGAACTCCCGGTCGACGCCGGGGACGACGAGGCGGCGATCAAGCGGCTGAAGGAGAGCTATCCCGACCGCCTGTCGGAGTGCGACTGCGCCGAGCTCTACCGGCCCGACGGCAAGCTGGTCTGGGAAATGCACGGCGACTCCGAAGTCTAAATCCCTTCGCGGGCTTGACTTTAACCTTTTAAGCGCCGATGTGAGGCGCGCTCGCCGCGGCCAACAACCGCGGCGTGATATCCGGTGCTCCAGCCGCGTGAGGGGACCTTCTATCGGTTCCAGCCTGTCGAGCGCCTCCGAAGCTTCCATTTCGATCGCCCAGGTCACGCGGGGCGTTTGCCACCCGCGCCAGCCCGTGGGCCGCATGATGCGGCCTGCGCGTTCGCCGCATATGAAAGACTAAATCCAAGTGACTCAATTCACCGACCTTGGCCTCGCCAAGCCGCTCCTGAAAGCGCTGGCCGCCGAGGGCTATGTGACGCCGACGCCGATCCAGGCCAAGGCGATCCCGAGCGTCATGCTCGGCCGCGACCTTCTGGGCATCGCCCAGACCGGCACCGGCAAGACCGCGGCCTTCGCCCTGCCCATCCTTCACCGGCTCGCCGAGGACCGCAAACCCGCGCCGCGCAAAGGCGCCCGCTGCCTGGTGCTGTCGCCCACCCGCGAACTGGCCACCCAGATCGCCGAAAGCTTCCGCGCCTATGGCGCCCATATGGGCATGAGCGTCGCGGTGGTGTTCGGCGGCGCCAAATACGGCCCGCAGATCAAGGCGCTGCTCGGCGGCGTCGACGTGCTGGTGGCCACGCCCGGCCGCCTGATCGACCACATCGCCGAGCGCCACGCCGACCTGTCCGCCACCGAGATCCTGGTGCTGGACGAGGCCGACCAGATGCTCGACCTCGGCTTCCTGCAGCCGATCCGCCGCATCGTCTCCAAGATGAGCCGGCACCGGCAGAACCTGTTCTTCTCCGCCACCATGCCCTCCGAGATCGGCAAGCTGGCCGGCGAGCTGCTGGTCGATCCGGTCGAGGTGCGCGTCGCGCCCGCGGCCACCACGGTCGAGAAGGTGCAGCAGAGCCTGCTGTTCATCGAGAGCCCGCGCAAGCGCGCCCTGTTGGCCGAGCTGTTCGACGACCCGTCGATCACCCGCGCCCTGGTCTTCACCCGCACCAAGCGCGGCGCCGACCGGGTCGCCAAATATCTGGAACAGTCGGACGTCACCGCCGCCGCCATCCACGGCGACAAGACCCAGCCGCAGCGCGAGCGGGCCCTGGCGGCGTTCAAGTCCGGCCAGGTGCGGGCGCTGATCGCCACCGACATCGCCGCCCGCGGCATCGACGTCGACGGGGTCAGCCATGTCATCCAGTACGAGCTGCCGCAGGTGCCCGAGGCCTATGTCCACCGCATCGGCCGCACCGCCCGCGCCGGCGCGGCGGGCATCGCCATCAGCTTCTGCGCCGATGACGAACGCGGGCTGCTGAAAGACATCCAGAAGCTGACCCGCCAGACCATCGCCGCGTTCGACCGCCGCAACGACAAGCAGCTCGGCGCGATCACCGCGGCGACCACCTCGGGCCCGTCGGCGGAACAGTCCCTGCCACAGGCCAAGCCGCGTTCGCAGAACGGCCAGCATCGCTCGGCCAAGCCGCACGGCCATCGTCCGAACGGCGGCGGCCAGGGCCAACCCCACCGCAATCGCCGCCGTGGCGGCGGGGCCGGGAAGGGACCGGCCAACGCCGCCGCCAAGCCGGCCTGGAACCCGTTGCAGGCTTGAGAAATCCTTCTCCCCTTGCGGGAGAAAGTGTCAGCGCAGCTGACGGATGAGGGGTCGCACGGCGCCGCCGAGGATCCCCCAAGAGGCGGATGAGAGGTCAGCGCGACCCCTCATCCGGCCCCTTCGGCGCTACCTTCTCCCGCAAGCGGAGAAGGGACGCGGAGTGTCCTAGTGGTGATGGCCGCCGCCGTGACCGCCGCCCCAGCCGCCGCCGTGGCCGCCATGACCGCCCCAGCCGCCGCCGTGCCCGCCGCCGCCGCGCCAGCCGCCGCGGTCGTGCCAGCCGCCGCCACCATGCCAGCCACCGCCGCCCCAGCCGCGCCAGCCGATCGGGCCGCCCCAGCCGAAGCCGCGGCGCCAGGCATAGCCGCACCAGTAGTAGCCGGGACCATGCCAGCCGCCGGGATACCAGCAGTAGTTCCGGCCGCCGTAGAACCATTGGGTCTTTTCGAACTGGCCAGCCTCGCCGGCATAGCTCACGGCGTTATCCAGGCGCGCCGGCGCGACCTGGTCATTGGCCACCTGCAAGGGCGTGGCGGCCGATACGGCGGACGCGCCGCCAAGCGCGGCGGCCAGCCCCGTAACCAGAAGCGTTGTCTTCAAACTGTTGCGCATCGAGTCTCTCCCGTAGTGTTCCACGGCCCCCTCAGGGTCGATGGCCGCAGGCTAGACTGCGCCGCCTGAACCCCGCCCGCAAACCATCGTTCAGCGATCATTCATCGCCTGAAGCGGGGTTAGGTTCCGTCCTGCGACGGCGCCTGGCTCGCATCGGCGCGTTTTTCGCCCGGCGGCGGCGCCGGCGGTTGCGGCGCGGACCTTGGCCCGCCTGGGGTTTTGGGGGCCTTTTCCACCGCCGCCTGGTGCGGATAGGGATGGTTCAGCCCCTCCGCCTGCAGCGCCTCCTCGCCGCGCTGGACCAGGTCGAAACGGGCGTCCCAATAGACGTCCAGCCTGGCCCAGGCGCGCAGGGTGACGGTGACGGCGCTGTCGGTCAGGGCGGTCACCTGGCACCAGGGCGCGGGGCTCTTCAGGATGCGCGGATCGGCACTGGCGCAGTCCAGCAGCAGGGTCTTGGCGCGATTGAAGTCGTGGTCGTAGTCGACGCTGAAATGCAGCTCCATGCGCCGGTTGTCGGGGCTGGAATAGTTGATGATGGTGTCGCCGAACACCTTGCCGTTCGGCATGAAGATGTCGAGGTTGTCCGGGTCGGACAGCATGGTCATGAACAGGTCCAGCCGTTTGACCGTGCCGATCTTGCCGTTCACCTCGACGGTGTCGCCGACCCGGTAGGGGCGCAGGATCAGGATCATCACCCCGGCCGCGACGTTGGACAGCGCTCCCTGCAGCGCCAGGCCGATGGCGATCGAGGCCGCGCCCAGCACCGCCAGGATCGAGGTGGTCTGCACCCCCAGCTGCTGCAGCACCGCCATCAGCCCGACGATGATGACGATCCAGCGCACCAGCGAGGCCATGAAGCCCTGCAGGGTGGCGTCGGGCGTTCCGTTGCGCTGCAGCCGGCCGAGGGCGCGGCGCACCAGCCGCGCCGCCCACCCGGACAGCCAGAGCGTCACGGCGAGGATCACCGCCGCCATCACCAGGCTGACCGCCAGCTGGCCGATCGCCTCGAAGAACATTCGCCAGTTGTCCGCCCCGCCGTCCACCAGCGCATGCACGCCGGCGCGCACCGTGCCCAGCGGCTGCGGCGGCGCGTCGGTCAGGGCGGTCAGGAGCAGGGTCGGGATCGGCACGCGCTTTTCTTAGCGCAAAGGGCCGGGATTCGGCTGCAACATCGTTCGCGGGCCGTCACTCGCGCGAGGGTGGGCGTCCGGCCTCGATGGCGGCCAGCATCCGCTCCAGGGTGGAAAGCTCGTCCGCCTCGCCGGCCGGCTTGTCCCAGCGGATGCGGCTGATACGGGGAAAGCGCATGGCGACGCCGGACTTGTGCCGCGGCGAGCGCTGCAGGCCCTCGAAGGCGACCTCCAGCACCAGGCCGAATTCGCGATTGGCCTTCACCGAGCGCACCGGCCCGAACCGGTCGATGGTGTTGTCGCGGACGAACTTGTCGATCTCTTTCAGCTCCTCGTCGGTGAAGCCGAAATAGGCCTTGCCGACCGGGGTCAGGGCGCCGTCGTTCCAGACCCCGAAGGTGTAGTCGGAATAGAAGCTGGAGCGCTTGCCGTGGCCGCGCTGGGCGTACATCAGCACCGCGTCGACCAGGTAGGGATCGCGCTTCCACTTGAACCAGGGACCCTTCGGCCGCCCGGCCTCGTAGATGGAATCCCAGCGCTTCAGCATGACTCCCTCGGCGGCCTGGGGGTCGCCGGCCGGCGGGTCGGCGCGCAGGGCGGCCAGCGCCTCCCAGCTGTCGAAGGGCTGCAGCGGCGAAAGGTCGATGCGCGGCTGCTGCAGCGCGCCGACGAAGGCCTCCAGGCGCTTGCGCCGTTCGGCGAAGGGCAGGTGGCGCACATCGACGCCGCCCTCGGCCAGGAGGTCATAGGCGCGGACGCCGGCCGGCTGGGCGGCGACGATGGCGGATTCCACCAGCTTGCGGTTCAGCCTTTGCTGCAGGTCGCCGAACGGCGCCACCCGGCCGTCGCGCAGCACCAGAAGTTCGCCGTCGATGGCGCCCTCGAAGTCCAAGGCCTCCAGCACGTCGGGAAAGGCGCCTGAAATGTCGTCGCCGGTGCGGCTGTAGAGCCGGCGCACGCCGGCCTCGTTCACCGCCTGGACGCGGATGCCGTCCCACTTCCACTCGGCGGCGTAGTCGGCCGGGTCCAGCTTGGCGAAGTCGCTGGCTTCGTCGATGGCCTGGGCCAGCATCACCGGGCGGAAGCGGCCGTGGGCGTCGGCGCTGGGCCGTTCGCTCTTGCCCTCCAGCCAGGCGAACAGGTCGTCGTAAGGCGGGGAAAGGCCATGCCAGACCTCCTCGACGTCGGCCACGGCCACATCGCCCATGTCGGCGGCCGCCTGCTTGGCCAGCCGCGCCGAGACCCCGACGCGCAGGCCGCCGGTCAGCAGCTTGAGCAACGCCCAGCGACCGTCGGGGTCCAGGGCGTCCAGCCAGCCCTCGATCAGCTGCTGCACCTCGCGGCGCGAGGCGGTGCGCAGGGCGTCGACCACTTCGGAGAGGTCCGGCTCGCGGTTGGCGCCCGGCCTGGCCGGCCAGACCAGGGCGACGGTCTCGGCCAGGTCGCCGACATAGTCGTGGCTCCAGCGGAACAGCTCCGGGTCCATCCGCGCCTCGACCGCCTTGCGGATGAAGCTGGGTTTGGCCGCGTCGAAGCTCAGGTCGCCGGTCAGCGCCGCCAGCGCCCAGCCGCGCTCCGGGTCCGGAGCCTCGGCCAGGTAGTCGCGCACCAGCACCAGCTTGGCGTTGCGCGAGCGGGTGAAGGACAGCCGGTCCAACAGGTTGGCGAAGGCGCGCATGGCGAGCAGCGCCTCAGGCGGCGCCGGCTTCGCTGGAACGCTGGTCGAAGCGCCGTTGCGCGGCCTGGATCTGCGGCTGCTGCTCGCGCGCCCATTTGCCCAGCGCCTCGACCGGAATCCACAAAGAGCGGCCGAGATCGGTCAGCTCGTAGTCCACCCGCGGCGGCACGGTGGGGTAGACCGTACGCGTCACCAGCCCGTCGCGCTCCAGGCCGCGCAGGGTCAGGGTCAGCATGCGCTGGGAAATGCCGCCGACCATGCGCTTGATCTCGTTGAAGCGGCGCGGGCCATTCCCCAGCAGGCTGACGATCAGCACGCTCCACTTGTCGCCGACCCGGGCCAGCACCTGACTGACCGCGCGACAGTCGGAGCTCTGCGGGTCGTGGACGATGGCAGTCACCTGCGTGTGCCTCTCAGCCAATTTTGCGCCTCCTTGCGGCTCTCCAGGGTGGTTACTCATATAGGTCAGGTCACAAACCTATACCACGGTTGCGCCGTCAAAGCAGGCGCGCGCGGCATGGATGTCGGAATAGCGACGGTCGGCCCAATCGATGAGGTTCGCCATCGGCTCCAGCAGGGATTGGCCTAGCGGGGCCAGACGATATTCGACGCTCGGCGGCTTGGTTGGAAAGACATGGCGGGTGATCAGTCCGTCGCGCTCCAGATCGCGCAGGGTCTGGGTGAGCATGCGCTTGGAGATGTCGCGGATTGCGCGGTGAAGCTCGCTGAAGCGCTGCGGTCGCGCCGCGAGGGTCATGATCATGAGTATGCTCCATTTGTCGCCGATGCGGTCGAGCACGTCGCGCACCGGGCAGTGTACGGGTTCTACGGACTGGGCGTCGTCCGATTGATATCGGCTGAATCGCTCGATCGCACTCAATGCGGTGCTCATACGGGTTCCCCTGGTCTCTCCTGGTAACGAAAAACTGCCTCCTTGCGACGCAGGAAGGTGGTCTTTATGTGAGACCTGCCCCCAAATATAGACCTCATGGGGCCAGGAGAAAACACATGTTTTTAGTGATGGGAATTACGGGAAAAGTTGGCGGCGCGACGGCAAGGCATTTGTTGGCGCAACGCAAGAAGGTACGCGCGCTGGTCCGCGACCGCGCGAAGGCGGCAAGCTGGACGGACCAGGGCGTCGAACTGGTCGACGGCGACTGGAACGATGCGGCCGCCATCGAGCGGGCGCTCGAGGGTGTCGACGGCGCCTTTGTCATGTTGCCGACCGTCTGGGCCCCCTCGCCGGATTTCAAGGAAGCCAAGAGCGTCATCGCGAACTATGTCGAGGCGCTCACCAAAGCGCCGGCGCCGCGGGTCGTCGCGCTCTCGTCGATGGGCGCGAACAGAACCAGTGGGCTGGGGATGATCACGGCCCTGTCGCTGCTGGAGCG
>DATAYM010000048.1:0-76934 GCA_036272595.1 Caulobacteraceae bacterium | reverse complement strand
CATGGCGCTCCAGGCTGAAGCCGAAGAACAGCGGCTCCTGCAGCACCGTCCGCTCACCCATCATGCCTGCGTCTCCCGTCGCCACGACGAGTGAATCAGGCGGGAGTCATTGCTTCAACCGGCCTTTTTCAACGAAATCGGTCGAAAGCGGCCGTTCACCTCGGGAGCATAACATCCGGCTTGCGAGCGAGTGAGGACGATAGTGAATGGGGAAATACGCGCATGGATAGGGAACACGCCCGGAGGTTCGTCGAAGCAGCCATATCGCTTGACGCCGGTCTAGGTACGATTGACGCGGCAATCAGCGACTTGCCTGATGGGGAAGAGCGAGAATGGCTCGCCGGACGGTTGGGAGCGGTTCTTAAGCTCCTGAACGAGAGCTTCATTCGGCCAATGGCCATGAAGTTCCCAGAACTCGACCCCGACGCCCGGCCGACTTAGCCGCCGCCCGCAATATCCCGAACATGGGCACGTCGGACCCCAATCTGATGCCCCAGAGACCTGTGGTCGGGCGCAGGTCTATTCGCCGCTGGGAAAATCGGAAGCCTCAAGGTTGTTTGGCAGCGGCAATCCCAGGTCCTCGTGATCAAGCCATAGCAGCATACATTCTCGCCGTTCTGGAGCGCTCAGCAGGTCTACGTGCGCGCGTTGCATCGCGAGGAGCAGGGCTTGGAGTTCATCAACGCCGTAAGCGTGGCCTCGCTGCTGCCGCTTGGGGAAGACAATCTGATAGTCGCAACGATAGTCATTGCCGTCAGCAACCGGTCTCTCAAACGAGCAGGGGATTTGCTCGCCGCCAAGCTCGAACGTCCGTAACAGAAATGGCCGCACTTGCGTCTCCGATCGGCTGACGGAGACTATCGCTCCCGCTCACGGTCTCCTATGGGTCGGGAGCCGTAGTTGGCTGCGGGCTGGAAAGCCGACCTTCAGCAGTCCCGCCTGGAAGCGGACGTCGGGAACGGCTGCTCGGGGGGAAAGCGGACCTCCAGTTTGACGTGCTAGACTGGCCCCGAAATGAACGGGGGCGCCAATGTCACTCTCAGATCTCGCATCGCTCGGCAGCTTCATCAGCGGCCTCGCAGTATTGGTCTCTTTGGTGTTCCTCTATTTCCAGGTTCGCCAAGTCACCGCACAGGTCCGGCAAGCTGAGCGCAATCAGCAAGCTTCGATCCGCCATAGTCACATTTCGCGCAGCGTCGACATCCACCTGGCGCAGGCCGACCCCGGCCTGTCCGAAGTCTGGGCCCGCGGGGCGTGGAGCCCTCATGAGATCACCCAAACGGAACTCAGGCAGTTCTTTTCTCTTTGCCGTGGCCGCTTCCAGCATGCCGAAGACGGTTTCTATCAGCACGAAGCAGGCCTGCTAGACGAGAACGCCTTTGCGACTTGGACCGCCGGCGTCCGCGGCGTGCTCAAGGTGCCAGGCGTTCGTTTGGCGTGGAAGCGGATGCGGCGGACGCATGCCGGTCGGTTCCGCGACTTCATGGATGAGATGGTTGCTCGCAGCGCCCTGGAACCTTCGACGGACGACTCTTCGTTGGACGCATGGCGGGCGGACTTCGCCGCGGAGACGGCGAGCGAGCCGCGGTGATCATCAGCGGTGCGCCGAAGAGTCCGCAATGGGTCGAAAGCGGGCGCTGGCTTCCTGCGGCAAATCGGACGGCGCCCAAAGCTCACAAGCAGCCCTCCGGAAGCTCCGCGATGGGTGGAAGTCTGCCTTAACGCCCCTGCTCAAGAGCCGACAGTAGGTTCCGATCTGATAAGGAAACGCTAGGCCACGGTCCAGATACGCCACAGCTATAGTTCACGAACGACGCATCCCTGGCTTGCGGCGGGAAGTCGTTGCGGATCGGTAGCGGGTTCAGGAACAGTAGGTAGTCGCCCCCCACGTCGTGGCCGGCAGGAAGTCGGGCCCACGGCCGGTCCATATAGAAGCCACCGCTGTCCCTGAATGTGAAAAATGGCAAGGTCTTTGGCGGATGACCTTTGTAAGCATGCAAGACCTCGATCCGGTACAGCGTCCATGATTCATCATCGTCTGAAACGTGATCGCTGGCGGCGAGGACCTTCCCTCTTATGACCCAGATCGAATCCTTGAACTCTTCTGCGATCGTCGTCTTAGCGTTGTTCACCCCGTTGTAGATGCAAAGTGCGTGCGCGGGCAGCGAGGCGCACGAGAGGGCTAGGACTGTGACGATGCCGACGAGCTTCATCCGGTGATGTTACGCCGGAAGAACGGCTGGCAGCTACCTGGAAGCTGACCTTCCCAAAGTCTCAGACGGGTGGAAAGCGGTTAATCGGCCTGTTTTGCATATTGGCTTCCCGGTGGCGTGCCCGGGGCGATCGCGATCTCAAGCGAGCGGCCTTCAACGACGCCGCCTAGGCCATATGCGGGATCGATCTCCATGCGAAATTGCGCATCGGAGCCACGCTCGATGCTTATCCCCATGACCGCATTCTGAAAATTGAAGCCATCAAGCTCGATCTCAGTGAGCTCTCCGAGGACAAATGTCACAACGACATGCTTCGTCAGAACAAAGCAACCACGAGCATCAACGTCGTTGGTCATCTCGAAGCCGTGGACCTTTATGGCGCATGTTGCTCCTTCGCGATCCAGTATCACCCCAAGCACTTCCGCGTCGTGGAAGCGTGGCGCGTAGCCGAACCAAGCCAGGAGCTCTGGCCCGCCGGGCACCAGGTTAAGTAGGTCTACGTTCATGCGGCCCCCTGACCTGAACCTTAAGCCGCGTCCGGAAGGTCCGCAAAGGGTCGAAAGCGGCCGCCGGCTCCCTGCCGCAAACCGGACGTTGGCGGCCCCGGGGCTCACAAGGGGACGCCCGGAAGGTCCGAGAAGGCTCGAAGTCGGACGCTGTGTTGTCACGGTCGTCACAACATCTGGCGGGGCTGTCTAGGCGACGGTAGTCTCGAACTGCAAGCAAAGGGTGACGCATCGGTGAGCAGCCAGGGCGCGATCGGAATTGGATTTGCCACCCTCGCCGACGACGGCGCGATACTGGATGGCTGGTACCCGCAGACAGCCCTCTGCCCGGATGTGCAGTCCACTGAGATTGCGGCAATCTCTAGCGCGGAGATTGTCAGCGAGCTTGGCCGCCAGTTCGCCGATATTTCGGGTCGTGACGAATTCCGGCGCGTCGACGTCGTTCCGATCAAGGTGGCGGCTCGCCTTGAGCAACCACCCGTTGACGCCCGCGATGTGTACCTTCGCCTGCATCTTCTGAGCCGCCGGCTGATACGGCCGCATGGCGCAAACCTCGATGGCCTCTTCGAACTGCTTTCGAATGTCGCTTGGACGTCCCTCGGCGTCATGCCCGTCGACCAGGTCGATGGCGCGCGCGCGACCGCGATTTCGACCCGCACCGCGTTCGAGGTCTACTGCATCGACAAGATCCCGCGCATGACGGACTACGTGGTGCCAGCAGGCGTCAGAATAGCTGACGTCAACCGTGTACGCCTGGGCGCACACCTCGCGGCCGGAACCACCGTGATGCACGAGGGCTTCTGCAACTTCAACGCGGGCACGCTCGGGGCATCCATGGTCGAGGGGCGAATAAGCGCCGGTGTCGTCGTAGGCGATCAGACCGACATCGGCGGTGGCGCGTCGATCATGGGCACGCTTTCAGGTGGTGGGCGCGAAGTCGTATCCATTGGCGAACGTTGTTTGCTCGGGGCGAACTCGGGGACCGGCATATCGCTGGGTGATAACTGCGTCATCGAGGCTGGCTGTTATGTGACGGCCGGTTCTCGCGTGACCTTCCCCGACCGCAGAGTGGTCAAAGCTCTGACGCTCTCTGGCGCCGCCAACCTGCTTTTTCGCCGCAATTCACAGACGGGCGCTCTCGAATGCGTTCCGCGCAACACCTCCTGGGCCGGGCTCAACGCCGCTCTCCATCACAACTGATTATGACCCTCCCCTTCGCGCTTGGACGTCGGAGCCGCTGACAAACTGTCAGCAGCTCTTCGCTGCCTCGCGAACGGCCATGCAGCGGCCAAACAGGTTGGCACACGCCACCACCCCCGGCCTAGTCTGACTCTTCTCGGTCGTTCGGAAGGTCCGGTTCCGGACAGGACGTTCCGGAGCAGACCAGTTGCTCAGATCGCCTCCTTAGTCTTCAGCTTGAACGTGACGCCGGTGTGGAAAACCTCACCGTCGAGCTTCACGCGTCCGGCGACCTCGTGGATTTCGCGGGGCGCGACGTCACTTCGAGGAGTGCGAGCGCCGCATCGACCTGACGTTCGAAGGTCTGGGCCGCAGGCGAACCGGTCCCCAGGACCAACTCCTGATACGCGTCGCCTAGCGCGAGCTGAACGAGCTGCTCGGCGACGACAGGCGCCGTTGCCGCATCGTGCTCTTCGGCCCATAGCTGTGCGATTGCAGCTCGGACCTGACGCGGTCCGGCCTTCCAGAACAGGCGCCCCAAGCCCGGCATCCGATCGGCCTCGGCGACGATAGCACGGTAGAGGCGGATGCTGTCCGGACTGGCAACGCCGGCCGCGAACGCCAGTAGCAGCTCGCGAAGCCGCTCTCCTGCCGGCAGCGACCTTGTTTGCGGTCGGACGACCTCCGGCTCGCACATCGCCTCGACCAGCGCTTCGACCAGCGCTTCCTTCGACCGGAAGTGGCGATAGATGGTCTGCTTGCCCACGCCGGCTTCGGCTGCGACCGCATCCATCGAGCCTTGCGCGAACCCGTCTCGCAAGAACACGGCGCGCGCGCCTTCGAGAATCGCGGCGCGCTTGGCGGGGTCTAGAACGCGTCCCGGGCGCGGCGTGGCAGCGGTGGTCATCGGAGGGCCGCCTTGACGAGACTGATCAGTCTCGGTATGGAGGATAAGCGAGACCGACTAGTCTCGATTTAAACCCCAATGTCAATCGATCCTGTCGAGCTCGGCTACCTTTTCGCCGAGATCGTGTCGGGTCACGACGTGTCGCGTTTCGAGGAGATCGTCGCGCCCAGCTACGTGAACCACAACGCCTTTGCCGAACCAGGTCCCGAAGGCGTCAAGAAGACCTTCGACGCGATCTTCGCCGGCGTACCCGACCTGAAGGTGTCTGCGGAAGACGTCTTCGTGTCGGCGGATGGCTCGCGCTTAGTGGGCCGCTACCTCTACGACGGGACGCATACAGGCAACTTCCTCGGATATCCCGCGACAGGCAACGCCTTCGCCATGCGCTCGATCGATATCTGGCGGGTCGAGGACGGACGTTTCGTCGAGCACTGGGACGAACTCAACACCCTCGACATTTTCACCCAGATCGGCGCCGTGGCGCCGCTTGGCCAGCGGTGATGACGCGGCGGCTCCCAACAATCAGCAAATGAGAATGAAGCTATGCCGGGAAGCAATTTTCTCGCGGTCGGGCTTACGCTCGTCCTCGGCGCCGTGATGATCGGGGCCGGTGCGGTCAACTTCGTCGGCCCTAGATCGGTCCGCAACTCCTTCGAGCGTTGGGGCTATCCGGCCGGATTTCATCGGGTGACGGGCGGGCTTGAGGCCATCGCGGGATCGCTGCTGCTGATCCCAGCGACTGCCCGGGCAGGCGCTATCGCTAGCATCGTGATCCTGACAGCTGCCATGATCACGTTGATCCGTCATCGTGCATTGGTCCATCTGCCAGGCGCGGTCGTCCTGACTGCGGTGGCGGTGGCCGTGACGATCCGCGGATAGCGGCGTTCAACTAAAAGGGGCCCACAAGGCGATCAGATCGCGGGGCGAGTTCCGCTTCAGCCATCTGCAGGAGACGGGTTCGTGTCCCTGGCGCAAGGCTGATCAGGAACTTGCGGGCTTCGAGCCCTTTGATCAGGGCGAGCGCCACATCCTCAGGCGACAGTGCATGCGGCATCGCCTGCGCAGGGCCCTGAGGCGGTTGCCCGTCGACCCCATAGCGCCTTGCGGATGCGAAGAAGGTCGTGGCCGTCAGCCCCGGGCATAAGACGGAGACCCCGATGTTCCGCTCGGAGAGCGCCGCCGCCAAGGCGCGGCTCATGCCGATGATGGCGCTCTTGGAGGCGATGTAGGGTCCCGCCAACGGCTGGTCGTGGAATAGTCCCAGGTTTGAGGATGTATTGACGATCCAGCTCTCGTTGTCGCCCCCCATCAGGGGCAGGAAGCGCCGGGTGGATGCGGCAAAGCCCGTCACGTTCGTGTGGAGCACGCGGTCCCATTCCTCGTCCGGTATCGCCTCCCAGTGACCGCCGATGGCGACCCCGGCATGGTTGATGAGGAGGTCGACCCGACCGCTCAGCCAATCGTTCGCCTCGACGACGAGGGCGTCCAAGTCACGGCCAACGGCGATGTCCGCCGCCACGGCGCGAGCCCGGCTGCCGTTCGACCGGATCTCATGCGCCACGGTTTCGGCGCTGGCGAGATCGACGTCGGCGACAATCACCTGCGCGCCAAGTCCGCCGATCCTGCGGGCGATCGCCGCTCCTATGCCTCCGCCCCCTCCAATGATGACGGTGCGAGCGCCTTGCAGTCTCATCCTGCTAGCTCCGAATGTTAGGGGGGCCTAAAGTTCGCCTGGGCTGCCGGACTGATGCCGAGCGCCAGACACCCGCGAGCGATCTAGTGAGGAAACGCGGGGCGCTTCCAGTGGTGCTCAGGGGTGTCCCAATTCACACAAGCGACGTCCTCTACCGGCTTGCCGGTAACGGCAGCCGAAAACCAATCGAATCATTCACCACGGAACGGCGTCTCCCTCACGGTCGAGAAATTGCAGACCGGGTTTGCCCCGCTGCGAGAGCAATACGTCCACGACTTTCGGAATGGCTTCCTCGATACCAAACGGCGCGTCCGGGCCGCCCAATTCGGTGCGGATCCAGCCAGGAGCCATCAGCACCAGCGCGCGCGGCTCTCCAGCATGTCGCGCGGCGTAGCAGCGCATGAACTGGTTTAGAGCGGCCTTGCTGCCGCGATAAACTTCGGCGCCGCCCCGCTCGTTGTTGCTGACGCTGCCCATTCCCCACGACATGACGCCGATGAGCCCGTCCGCTGGAACAAGGTCCTGATAGGCCTCTATGACCCGCATCGGGCTCAGCGCATTGGTGAGGAATACGCGAACGAACACCTCCGTCGCGACATGCCCGACCACCTCCCGCGGGTTGTCGGTCGCGATGCCCGCGTTGTGAAACAGGACGTCGAAGCTGCGACCGCGGAGACGGTCACGCAGCGCCGTGACCTGATTCGGGTCCGTAACGTCGAGGGACTCGATCTCGATACGGCCCTGATGTTCATCCGCCAGATCGTGCAATGCGGTTCTACCGCTTGCTTGTACTGTCCCGACGACCTTCCACCCCCTGTTCAGAAACTCGGCGGCCATGGCGAGGCCGAGGCCGCGCGACGCGCCAACAAGGAGGATCGTGGGGAGGTCGTCCGATGGACTCATGAGATTCTTTCGCTCTGAAGCGCGCCGCTGAAGATGTGCGAACCCCTCAGCGAGCGCCAGCCGCATCCCGTGCACAAGATAGTTGCGCCAGACGCTATGGCTCGGGAGGATTCTCTGCCGGATAATTCGGACCATGCATCGAGAGTTGAGACCCCTCTGCCTCCATAGCCTCCCGTGACTTCTGGCGCGCATCCGCCCGAGCCGGGCGTCCGTTCAGGAAATCCCTGACGCTCCTCCCCCGCGTGCTTTACTCTCTCGCATGTTCAGCCGTCACAGCCCCGGTCGATCGATCCGTTCGGACAGCGCGTCTGCAGCGCGCGGTTCGGCGGCGCCGGTTGGGGTTCTGATGGCTGGCCATGCGGTGCGGTTGAAGTCGGGCGGCGCGGTCATGACCGCCGAACGGGGCAACCATCAGGCGCTGCACACGGCGTTCATCGGGCTCGACGCCCTCGCGCTCGAGAGTCCGGAGCAACACACCCATACGGATTGTCCAGAGACAAGGATGGCTGGCGCCAACCACCACCACCACCACCACAACAACCAACGACGCTAGCCATCCTTTTCCCTGGACAATCTCCAGCGCCGCACCGGCCAGGCCGGGCGGCGGCCGCGCCCGCGCGATCGCAGATCACTAACCTGTGGACAGGTAAGACTTAGACGGCTCGGCGCGGCTCAACGCGAATGAACAAGCGTAGGCGTTCCCGGGTTCAGGGCGCCTCGACCTTCGGCCAGTAGGGCGATTTGAAGCGCTGGTAGGGGATGTTGGCGAAGTCGGAGCGGATGGCGCCGGGGGTGTCGACATAGATGACGTCGGCGGCGATCGGGTCGAAGCCGGCGCGGAAGTGGTTGGTGGACTTGACCACCAGCGCCTTCAGGGTGGTCGGGTCGAGACCGAGCCCGGTGAAGGCGGTCGGATGGAAGCATTGCACCCGCGCCGAGCCCAGGATGACGTGGACGCCGGCCACCTCGATCCAGGCGGCGTCGCCAAGGCCGACCAGGCCGGAGAGCCCCGCCTGGGTCGCCTTGCGCGCCAGGCCCCGCACCGTGGCGCGCACGTCGAGCGGATCGCCGGAGGACGGGCCGAGCTTGCCGCCGATGCGCAGGTCGATCTCCGCGCCGACGCCGACCTCGTGGCAGAAGGCCACCGCCTGCGGGTCGTAGAGGATGGCGAACCCCACGTCGGTCAGGCCGCGGTCGAGCACGGCGCGCAGCAGGAAGGTGGAGTCGGCCGGCGCGCCGCCGCCGGCGTTGTCGGCGATGTCGGCGACCACCAGGGGCCCGGCATTGGTCGCCGCCACCCGGTCGAGCGCGGCGTCCAGTGTGACCTCCCGGATCATCGTCTCGTGACGCAGGTCCCAGATCTCCTGGCCGAGGGACACCGCCATGGCCGCGGCCGCGTCCGCATCGGCGTCGGCATAGACCAGCATCTTGGCCCCGGTCACCGGCGTGTCGCCCCAGGGAAATCCGTGTACGAATGAAATCGACAGGATGCCGCCCTGCCCTTCCAGCGCCGACATGCGGTCGACGAAGCCGCGCATCGGCTCGCCCTGGGTGGGCCAGAACGAGACCATCCTGCAGTCGTGCACGGCGGCGACCGGCGCGCATTCGCCCTTGGCGACGCCGAGGCAGATGCGCCAGGCGTCCTCCATCCGCTCCATCCCGTCGGTATGCGGATATTCCTTCTGGAAGCAGAGCACCGTGGCCTCGGCCACCATCGCCTCGGTCAGGTGGGCGTGCGGGTCCAGCACCACGCCGATCGGCGTCTTCGGACCGACGATCTGGCGCACCAGGCCGAGGATCTCGCCCTCGCAGTCCCAGGTCGCCTGCGAAATCATCGCCCCGTGCAGGAAGAGGATGACCACGTCGACCGGGGCGGCGGCGCGAAGATCGTCCAGCAGGGCGTCGCGCAGCCGCTCATAGACCGCCTGCACGGTGGGCGCGCCAGGCTGGGCGAAGGCGAACAGGCCCGGCGACACCCGGCCGCCTTCGGCCTCGGCCAGCTCGCGCAGCCGCCGGGCCATCTCGCCATACATGCCGCGGTCGCTGAACACCGCCTCGCCGCGCCGCTGGCCGAGCGCGAAGGCGGCCTCGGAGGTCGGGATGGAGGAAAACGAATTGGTCTCGGTCGCCAGACCCCCGAAGAAGACGTTCATCACCTGGTTCCTCCGATCTGCTTGCCGCAAGACCCGAAAGCGCGGCCGGCCTCGTCTGTGCATCGCCGGCCGGGAAAGGTGACGGCGTCGATGGTGTCCGTGAAATCCAACGCGCTGATCCTCTCGACCTTCGTTCCGGCCACGATAGGCAGCCGACCCGATGAAAACCAGCAGCGGCTTTTTGATCGCTCATTCCCGCGGAGGCGGGAACCCAGCTGGCGGCGCCCGCAAGGTCAAGCCGCGCAATGTCTTGAACCCGCCGCCATCATGTTGGACTTATGCCGCAAAGCGCCGCTCCGTTTGAGGGCGGCCGTGGGAGGAACGTGAGAGCAAGATGGTTCGTAATTTCGGAGACATTCTCGACGCCGTGGCCCTGGCCGTGCCGCCCGAGGCGCCGGCCTTCATCCAGGGCGAGCGGGTGATCAATTGGGGCGAGGCCGACCGGGCGTCGAACAGCATGGCCCGGGCGCTGATCGCCCGCGGCGCCAAGCCCGGCGACAAGATCGCCATCTACATGCGCAACCGCCCGGAATACTTGATGGCCCTGGCCGCCGGCTGGAAGGCGCGGCTGACCCACGTCAACGTCAACTATCGCTACACGCCCGAAGAGGTCTGGTACATTTTCGACAACGCCGACGCCCAGGCGGTGGTCTATGCGTCGGAGTTCCGCGACGCGGTGACCGAGATTCGCCCGCGCCTGCCGAATGTGCGGACCTGGATCGAGGTCAGCCCGGACGGCCAGGTGGCCGCCTTCGCCGAACGGTTCGAGGACCTGGCCGCCGAGGGCAACGGCGGGCCGCTGGACATCCAGCGCTCCGGCCAGGACCAGTTCTTCATCTATACCGGCGGCACCACCGGCATGCCCAAGGGCGTGATGTGGGCGCACGAGGACCTGCGCGAGATCACCACCGCCCAGCAGCGGCGCATGGGCATCCCGGTTCCGGCGACCCCGGCCGAGCTGACCGAGCAGGTCCGCAACGCCGGGCCCGGCGGCCGCATCCTGCCGGCGCCGCCGCTGATGCACGGCACAGGCCTCTTGACCTCCATGGGGACCATGATGGCCGGCGGCTGCGTGATCCTGCTGGAAAGCGGCGCCTTCGACGCCGAGGAGCTGCTGGTCGCCATCGACCGGCACAGGCCGCAGACCCTGGTGATCGTCGGCGACAGCTTCGCCAAGCCGATCCTCAACGCGCTGAACGCCGCGCCTGGCAAATACGACGTCTCCAGCATCGCGGTGATCGTCTCCTCAGGCGTCATGTGGAGCCTGGAGGTCAAGCAGGGCCTGCTCGAGCACATGCCCGGCGCCGTGCTCTCCGACGGCTTCTCGTCGTCGGAGGCGCTCGGCATGGGCATGTCGATGATGGCCAAGGGCGGCGAGGTCCAGACCGCCAAGTTCGTGCTCGGCGAGCGCTGCAAGGTGTTCGACGAGAACGACAATCCGGTCGAGCCGGGCTCGGGCGTCCCGGGCATGGTGGCCATCGGCCCGCCCAATCCGGTCGGCTACTACAAGGACGAGGAGAAGACCGCCCGCACCTTCCGCACCATCGGCGGCGTGCGCTACTCCATCCCCGGCGACTGGTGCATCGTCGAGACCGACGGCACCCTGACCCTGCTCGGCCGCGGCAGCGCCTGCATCAACACCGCCGGCGAGAAGGTCTTCCCCGAGGAGGTCGAGGAGGCGCTGAAGACCCATCCGTCGATCGAGGACGCCCTGGTGGTCGGCCTGCCGGACGAGAAGTGGGGCCAGGCGGTGACCGGCGTGGTGCGGCTGTCCGAAGGCCACCGCCTCGATGAGGAGGCGCTGCGCGCCCACGTCCGCCGCTCGCTGGCCGGCTACAAGACGCCCAAGCGGATCGTGGTGGCGTCCGGCTCCATCCGCGCCGCAAACGGCAAGGCCGATTATCCGACCGCCAAGTCGATCGCCGAGGCGGCGCTGGCCGGAGTCGACTGAAGTCGTCTAAGACGGAGCGATGCAAGTCACCCCGCGCGCGAGCGCCCTAGTCGCGCGCCAAGGCGTCTCAACCCGCCTGATCTTCCTGGTGGTCGGCTTCGAGTCCGGGGCCTGGGCGCCGCTGGTGCCGTTCGCCAAGGCGCGACTGGGCATCGACGACGGCGTGCTTGGGCTTTTGCTGCTCAGCCTCGGCGTCGGCTCGATCATCGCCATGCCCGCCGCCGGGGCGGTGGCCGGACGGCTGGGCTGCCGGCGGGTCATCGTCACGGCGGTGCTGGCCTTCTGCCTGGCGATGCCGGTGCTGGCCTGGGCGTCCAGCCTGCCGCTGATGATCGCCGGCCTGGCGGTCTTCGGCGCCGGCATCGGGGCGACCGACGTCGCGGTGAACATCCAGGCCATCATCGTCGAGCGTGAGAGCCGGCGGCCGCTGATGTCCGGCTTCCACGGCTTCTACAGTCTCGGCGGCATCCTCGGCGCGCTCGGCGCCACCGGCCTGCTCGCCGCCGACGCCGCGCCGCTGGCGACGATGCTGCTGGCCGGCGCCGCGGGCCTCGCCGCCCTCGCCGTCGCGGCGCCGCACCTGCTGACCTATGGCGGCCACACCGGCGGACCCTCCTTCGCCCTTCCGCGCGGCGTGGTCTGGCTCATCGGCGCGGTCTGCTTCACCCTCTTCCTCACCGAAGGCTCGGTGCTGGACTGGAGCGCGGTCTTCCTCTCCTCGGTCCGCGGCATGGCGACCTCGGCGGCGGGCCTCGGCTATGCCGCCTTCGCCGTGACCATGACCCTCGGGCGGCTGACCGGCGACCGCATCGTGCACCGGTTCGGCGGCGGCAATGTCATCCTGTTCGGCGGCCTTTGCGCCGCAACGGGGTTCGCCGTCGCGACTCTCGTCCCATCCTGGCCGGTGGCGGTGGCCGGCTACGCCCTGGTCGGCGTCGGCTGCTCCAACATCGTGCCGGTGCTGTTCAGCAGCGCCGGCCGCCAGACCGCCATGCCGGAGAGCATCGCCGTGCCCGCCGTCACCACCCTCGGCTATGCCGGCATCCTGATAGGGCCGGCGGCGATCGGCCTGGTGGCGCACCTCGCCAGCCTGCCGGTCGCCTTCGCGATGCTGGCCCTCGCCCTGCTCGGTGTCGCGGCCAGCGGACGGCTGCTCGGCAGGCTGGTTTGACCCTCCCCGGCGATCCCCTGGGGCTGGCCGCCAATTTCGGCCTTGGCGGCTTCGTCAGCCTGATCTCGGTGATCAACCCGCCGTCGACCATGCCGACCTACATCGCGCTTTCCAAGGACATGGAGCCCAAGGCCAAGCTCAACCTGGCGGCCCGGGCCTGCCTCTACAGCGGCTGCATCCTGGTCGTCAGCCTGTTCGCCGGCGGCTTCGTGCTCGAGTTCTTCGGCATCTCCTACGGCGCGCTGCGCATCGCCGGCGGCCTGGTGGTGGTGCTGCTGGGCTATGGGCTGATGTACGACAAGGGCGATGCGCACCGCGCCACCCAGAGCGGCGCTTCGGCGCAGAACCCGGCCTTCTTCCCGCTGGCCATGCCCAGCATCACCGGGCCGGGCACCATCGCGGTGGTCGTCGGCATCTCCACCGAAATCCGCGGCCTTGGAGCCTGGCGCGAGGAGATCGTCGCCTATGCCGTGACCGTCGCGGCCATGGCCCTGGTCTGCATCGTCGAATGGCTTTTCCTGCGCAGCGCCAAGGCGCTGGACGCCCGGCTCGGACCTGGCGGAATCGACGCCATGACCCGGCTTTCCGGCTTTATCCTGATCTGCGTCGGCGTCCAGTTCATCGCCTCCGGCGTCCTGGCTCTCGTCCATGGCGCCTGAGCCGGCGAGCCTGCGGAGTTCGGCATTGCCGCCGCGGAAGGAGCACCGATGGCCTTGATCGACACGCTGGGCGCCGCCGCCGCCGTCCCGATCTCCGGCAGCGACCTGCGGCTGGACTTCAGCCTCCTGGCGCCGAGCGACCATTCCCCGTTCGAAGGCGGCGGCCCGACGGCTCCCGACCGCGCCAACCCTCGCGTCTCCTGTCTGATGGTCACCACCGGCAGGCGCGCCGTGATCCGACATTCGCTCGAGTGTTACAGGCGCCAGGCCTACGAAAACCGCGAACTGGTGGTCGTGACCCAGCCCGATGGCCTGCAAGCCGTCTCCGACTTCGTGGCGGACAGCGGCGCGGCCAATGTCGCCATCCACTGTGTCGGCCCGGAGATGACGCTCGGCGACTGCCGCAACGTGTCGATCGCCCGCTCCCGGGGCGAGATGCTCATGCATTGGGACGATGACGATCTCTACGACCCCTTGCGGATCACCGCGGCGGTCGCGCTGCTGAGCCAGTCGCGCGCCGCCGCCGCCCTGCTCGCACGCGTCCTGATCTGGTGGCCGCGCAGGCGCATTGCGGCGATCTCCAAGCGGCGGCTGTGGGAAGGCACGATCACGGTCCTGCGGGAATACGCGCCCGCCTACCCGAGCCTGGCCAAGGGCGAAGACACCCCGCCCGTTTCAGCGCTCGCCAGGACCCGTCCGATCGCGACCTACGATTTTCCGCTGCTCTACGTTTATACCGTGCATGCCGGAAACACCTGGGACACGCGGCATTTCGAGGAGATGTTCGAAAAGGCCGAATGCGTGATTCAGGACGAGGACTACGTGGAGTTGATCCACCTGCTTTCAGCGCGGATGCCTGTCCTGGAGTACGAGGCCGATGCGGCGCGCGCCGAGGCCGGCGGGCGCCCGCCATGGCTCTGATCGACACGTTTCGTCGGGTCGGAGTGAGCCCGGCCGATTCGCGGGTCAGCTACGACTGGACCCTCCACACGCCGGACGCCCGCCATCCGTTTCACAAGCGCCGCCTGTTCAATCCCAAGGAGAGCGACTTCGAGGATGGCGCCCCCTCGGAGGTCGGCGAGCCCCTGGTTTCCTGCCTCATGGTCACGACGGGCGAGCGCTTTTCGATTGGCTGCGCCTTGGAGTGTTATCGCCGGCAACTCTACGAGAACCGCGAGCTTGTCATCGTCACCTATGGCGATCGCCTGGACGCGGTCCAGCGCCTGGTGGAGGCAAGCGGCGTCGCCAACGCCAGCGTCCACGCCGCCGGCCGGGACCTTGCGCTTGGCGAGATGCGCAACATGGCGCTAGGGCGTGCGCGCGGCGAGATCCTGGTCCAGTGGGACGACGACGATCTCTACGACCCGCTCCGCATCTCGGCCGCCGCCACGCTTCTGAGCCGATCGTCGGCCTCGGCGGCGCTGCTGCGGCGGATGCTGATCTGGTGGCCGGACCGGGAATTGGCCGCGATCTCGGCGAGTCGCTCCTGGGAGGGCTCGATCGCCGTCTGGCGGGCGTTCGCTCCGGTCTATCCCGCCCTCGATCGCGAGGAGGACATCCACGCCGTCGGCTTCCTCGCCAGAACCAGCCCGCTGCTGGGGTTCGATGCCTCCTTGCTTTACGTCCATGTCGCGCACGGCGGAAACACCCGTGAGGCCAGCCACTTCGAGCGCCATCTGCGCGACGCGACCTGCGTCCTGCGGGGGAGCGACTACGCCGAGCTGATCGCGCTATTGGCCACGCGCATGCCGATCCTGGACTACCGCGCCGGCGGCCTATCCTCCTAACCGCCGCGCACTTCGCGGAACGGCACGTCGCGGTCGACCTCCGGCTCCTTCGGCAGGCCCAGCACCCGTTCGCCGATGATGTTGCGCTGGATCTGGTCGGTGCCGCCGCCGATCGAGGTGAAATAGGCGTTCAAGGTCAGAAAGTTGGCGTCCTCGGCGCGCGGGTGATCGGGGCCCTCCAGCAGGCTGGCCGCGCCCAGGATGGCGGTGCGCAGCCTCGCCTCCTCGTGCAGGATGCGCGACATGGCGAGCTTGCCCAGGCTCATCACCGGCGATGAGGTGCCCTGCGCCAAGTCGGCCTTGGCGCGCGCGGTGTTCAGGGCGTTCAGCCTCTTGTAGGCGATCACCCGGGCGATATCCTGGCGCAGCAGGGGGTTGGCCAGCACGCCGGCCTCCCGGGCCAGGGCGATCAGCGGCTCCTCGCCCGAGGCTTCGGCGACGCCGCTGCGCGGGCCGCGCGCGCCCTCGCCCATCACCGAGCGCTCATAGGCCAGCGCCGTCTGCAGCACGCTCCAGCCCTGGCCCAGCTCGCCGAGCAGGTTCTCCACCGGCGCGATGGCGTCGGTCAGGAAGACCTCGTTGAAGTGGCTCTCGTTGGTGATCTGGCGCAGCGGCCGCACGTCGACGCCCGCCTGCTTCATCGGCAGGAAGAAGAAGCTGATGCCCTGGTGCTTGGGGACGTCCCAGTTGGTGCGGGCGATCAGCATGCCGTAGTCGGCGGTGGCCGCCGTCGAGGTCCAGACCTTCTGGCCGTTGACCACATAGTGGTCGCCGACCCGCTCGGCCCGGGTGCGGATGCCGGCCAGGTCGGAGCCGGCGCCCGGTTCGGAATAGAGCAGGCACATGGTGATCTCGCCCTTGAGGATCGGGCCGATCAGCTTTTCCTTCAGCGCCGGCGTCCCGCGCGCCAGCAGGGTGTTGGCGTAGAGCTGGGTGCGGTCCTGGCCGGTCCCCGGAGCGCCGACGCGCGCGAACTCGCGCTCGACGATGCGGCCCTGCTCGTTCGAGAGTCCCCGCCCGTACCACTCGACCGGCCAGCGCGGCGCGGCCCAGCGGGCCTCGACCACCTTGGTCACCCAGGCGTGCCGATTGTCGCGCATCGAGGGGTCCCAATTGGCCTTCAGCCAGGCGGCGACCTCCTCGCGAAGCTGGTCGTCGGAAGCGGCGGCAGGGGTTGCGGCGTCGTCCATGGTCAGCCTCCCAGCTGCTGGAGGTAGCGTTCGCGATGATAGGCGGGCGCGCCGAACAGTTGGGCGTCGGCCCGCGCGCGCCGCAGGTAGAGGTGCGCCGGATGGGCCCAGGTGAAGGCGATGCCGCCATGCATCTGGATCGAGGTCGCGGTGGTCTGGCTGAACGCCTCGGCGCACGCGAAGGCGGCCAGGCTGATGGCGGCGTCGGCGTCCGGCGCGCCCTCGGCCAGGGCGCGGGCGGCGTTGCGGGCGGCGGAGATGGCCGATTCCGACTCCAGCAGCAGGTCCGAGGCCATGTGCTTGATGGCCTGGAAGCTGCCGATGGCGCGGCCGAACTGGATGCGCGACTTGGCGTAGTCGACGGTGAAGTCCAGGCAGCGCCGCGCGCCGCCGGCCTGCTCGCCGGCCAATGCCACGAGGGCGAGGTCCAGGGCCTGTTGCACTGCGGCCCACACCGGCTCCGTGGCATGGATCAGCTGGCCGGGCGCGCCCGCGAGGGCGACCCGCGCCAGGCGCAGGGTATGGTCGAAGGTCGGCAGCGCCTCGATGGTCACGCCGGCGGCCTTCGGATCGACCTCGAACGCCTGGGCCCCGCCGTTGGCGATGACCAACAATATATCGGCGTTCTGGCCATGGATGACGTAGGAGGCCTCGCCGTCCAGCCGCCAGCTTCCGTCCTGCTGGCTGGCGGTCACCGCGACGCCTTCCGGGGTCCAGGAGCCCGTATCGCCGGTCAGCGCCACGGTGGCGATGCTGGTCCCGGCCGCGACGCCGGGCAGCAGCCGCGCCTTGGCCGCCTCGTCCCCCAGGGCGCGCAACAGCTCGGCCGCCAGCACGCCGCTGGCCAGCAGCGGCGAGCAGAGCAAGGCCGCGCCCGCCTCCTCCATGACCAGCTCCAGCTCCAAGGGCCCCGCGCCGGCGCCGCCGTATTCTTCCTCGACCACCAGGCCGGCGACACCCATCTCAGCCAGCTTGCGCCACAGTTCGGCGTCATAGCCGGCGTCGGTCTCCATGGTCCGGCGCACGTCCGCCTCGGCGCCGAGGTCGCCCAGGAGCCGGCGGACGGAGTCGCGCAGAGCCCCGCGCTCCTCGGCTGAAATCGTCGCCACCCTTAGTCTCCTCGCCAAATTTCGCCCACGATCCGCCAGGGGTCGTTGGGGAAGCCAAGCCCAAAACCGGCCGACGTCAGTCGCCAGGCCGCAGGATGGTGAACTGTCGCTCGGGGTCGTCCTGCACGGCGGTGCGGCCGTCGCGATAGGTGGCGACCGAGCCCTCGTGGCAATACTGCAGGATGTAGGCCTTGCGCACCGTGCCGGTCTTCAGGTTCGGACCCGTCCGGTGCGGCGCCAGCGACGAGAAGACGATGGCGTCCCCCGCCCTGGCCGGGACCGCGACCGCGTCGGGCGCTTCGTCCAGGCACTTCAGCCCGATTTCGGTGACCCAATGGTTCAGCGTGCCGCCCCGGTGCAGGCCGGGCGCGATCCACGGGCAGCCGTTCTCCTCGTCCACGTCCACCAGCGGCAGCCAGAAGGTCAGGTACTGCTGCGGTTCGATGAAGGTGTAGCCGTTGTCCTGGTGCCAGGGGAATTCGCGCATCTGCGCGGTCTTCTTGTAGACCGACTGGTCCCAGTAGAGCCGCACGGCGTCGCCCAGCAGGTCGTGGCAGACGTCCCTGATGAACGGATGGGCGGCGAATTCGCGCAGCACCGGCGAGACCTTGACCATGTGCGTGGTGAAGGTGATCTCGTCGGCCGTCGAGATGGAGATGGTGCCGCCGGCCCGGCGCAGCTTCTCCTCCGCGACCACCTCCAGCGGGTCGATGGCGGCGGTGACGGCGGCGATCTCGTCGGCGGTGAAGGCGTTCTCGATCTTGACGAAGCCCAGCCGGTCGAACGCCTCCCGCTGCGCCGGCGTCACCCGGCGAAACGGGCCGGCGCTATCCTCCCAGCGGAAGTCGGTGTTGAGCGGATGTTTGCGGAGCGCGGACGCCAACTCAGAGTCTCCTGTCCCTTAAAATGATCGCCCATCTTCCCCCTTCCCCCTCGACGGGGGAAGGGCGGGGTTGGGGGTGTTCGCACCGAGGCGCCGGAACGATCGCGCTCGGCGCCCAGCTCGACCCCTCGGTCCCCGCAGCGGATACACCCCCACCTGACCGCCACACGCAAAAGCCCCTTCCCCCTCGCGGGGAAGGGGTTGGGGATGGGGGCGCCGGCGCTCGCGCTTTCCAAGTTGTTGGATGCGAGGGCTTGCTCATTTTCTCTGGACCGCCCTTGCGTCAGTTGGCTTCGTTGGCAAACCGAACAGGCCACGGAGGCACCATGCGCGCGCTCGTACTGGATGGAGACGCGGGAATCGATCACCTGAGCGTCGTCGACCGGCCGGCTGTTGAACCCGGGCCCGGCCAGGTCGCGGTGACCATGAAAGCCGCCTCGCTCAACTATCGCGACCTGGCGACGGTGGAATCGGCGATGATCAAGCCGCGCCTGCCGCTGGTGCCGCTTTCGGACGGCTGCGGCGTGATCTCGGCCGTCGGGCCCGGCGTGACGCGGGTGGCGCTCGGCGACCGGGTCGCGCCGCTGTTCTTCCAGGACTGGCTGGCCGGCGCGCCGACCGCCCAGTCGCTGGCCGGCGCGCTCGGCGGCGCCCTCGACGGCGTCGCCCGCGATCAGGTTGTGCTGAACCAGAACGGCGTCTCCAAGATCCCCGACGCGCTCAGCGACGAGGAAGCCGCCTGCCTGCCCTGCGCCGGGCTCACCGCCTGGCGGGCGCTGATGGTCGAGGGCGGGGTCAAGCCCGGCGAGGTGGTGCTGGCCCTCGGCACCGGCGGGGTCTCCATCTTCGCCCTGCAGTTCGCCAAGCTGGCCGGGGCGACGGTGATCATCACCTCGTCGTCGGACGAGAAGCTGGAGCGGGCCCGCGCGCTCGGCGCCGACCATACGATCAACTACCGGACCGATCCGGATTGGGCCCGCGCGGCCCGGCGGCTGACCGGCGGGCGCGGCGTCGACCACGTGATCGAGGTCGGCGGCGCCGGCACCTTCCAGCAGTCGATCCAGGCCGTCCGGGTCGGCGGCCACGTCGCCGTCATCGGCATCCTCGCCGGCGCGGTGAAGGACCTGAACGTCGCCTCGATCTTCGCCGCCAACGTCCGCGTCCAAGGCATCAGCGTCGGCAGCCGCGAGCAGTTCGAGGCCATGGTCCGCGCCATCCAGGCCAATGGCCTCAAGCCGGTGATCGACAAGCGCTTCCCGCTCGAGGACGCCCAGGCCGCCTTCCGCGCCATGCGCGCCGGCGAGCACTTCGGCAAGATCGTGCTGGACTTCTGAAGCCGGCGTCTAATCCCGCAGGTGGCAGCGTTCGTTCAGGCTGATCAGGTTGCGCTCGCCGCTGCCGGCGCAGAGGTAGCGGTGGATGCTGGCGTAGACCGGCTCGAAGAACAGCCGCGGCGGCATGGTCAGCACATGGGCGGTCCAGACATTGATCACCCCGCCGTGGCAGAACACCGCGACCCGCCTGGAGGCGTGGGTCCTGACGATGTCCTCCAGGGTGTCGACGACGTTGCGCTGGAAGGCGCCGAGATCGACCTGGTAACCGCCCGCCACGAAGGCCTTCCACGCCTCGTAGTCGTCGCGCTTCAGCTCCTCCATCGGAACGTAGGCGCCGGTGCCGCGGTCGAACTCGACGATGCCGTCGCGGATCTGGATGTCGTGGCCGCTGAGCGCTGCGAACGGGGCGGCGGTCTCCACCGCCCGCACCATCGGACTGGAGAAGACCGCGTCGATCCGCTCCCGCGCCAGCAGCCTCGCCGCCCGCTCCGCCTGGTCGCGGCCCTCGGCCGTCAGCGGCGGATCGGCGGTGTCGCTGCGGCGTTCGGGCAGGCCATGGCGGATGAGGATGAGTTCCATGATGTCTTTCGAGGGCGGTCGGGGATCGAGCGTCATCCCGGCTTGGATGGCGCCGAGGCGCTGCTTAGCGTACTCAGGGGAAGGCGAATACAGCTTGGGGTGCGACCATGAGCGACGCAGGCGAACAGGGCCGGAAGATGCAGGCCGTTCTGGCGCGGCAGAAGGCGGCCAATATCGCCGAGGGCGCGCCGAGCCTTGAGCAGCGGATCGACCGGCTCGACCGCTGCATCAAGCTCCTGATCGGCCACGAGGCGCAGATCGTCAAAGCCCTGAACGACGATTTCGGCAATCGCGCCGCCGCCGTCAGCGGCATCACCGACGTGGCCGGCTCGGTGGGGCCGCTGAAGCACGCCAGGGCCAATGTGAAGGCCTGGATGCGGCCGGAAAGGCGCAAGACCACCCCTGCCCTGCTCGGCTTCCTGGGCGCCAGGGCCGAGGTGCAGTTCCAGCCCAAGGGCGTTGTCGGCATCATCAGTCCGTGGAACTTCCCGGTGAACCTGACCTTCGCGCCGCTGGCCGGGGTGCTGGCGGCCGGCAACCGGGCGATGATCAAGCCATCGGAGTTCACGCCGGCGACCTCGGACCTGATGGCCAGGATGTTCGCCGAGCTGTTCTCCGAGGACGAGATCGCCGTCTTCCCCGGCGGGCCCCAGGTTGGCCAGGCCTTTTCGGAGCTGCCGTTCGACCATCTGATCTTCACCGGCGCGACCTCCATCGCCCGCCAGGTGATGAAGGCCGCGGCGCAGAACCTCGTGCCGGTCACCCTGGAGCTGGGCGGCAAGAGCCCGGTGATCCTCGGCCGTTCGGCCGACTACGCCACCGCGGCGGCGCGGGTGATGGCCGGCAAGACCCTGAACGCCGGCCAGATCTGCCTCGCGCCCGACTATGTGCTGGCGCCGGAGGACAAGCTTTCCCAGTTCGTCAGCGCCGCCACCGCCTCGGTCGAGGCCATGTTCCCGACCATCAAGGACAATCCCGACTACACCGCGGTGATCGCCGACCGGCACTATGAGCGCATCCGCGGCTATATCGACGACGCCCGCGCCAAGGGCGCCCAGGTGGTCGAGATCAACCCGGCCGGCGAGGACTTCAGCCAGCAGCAGCACCGCAAGATCCCGCCGACGCTGATCCTCAACCCCACCGACGACATGGCGGTGATGCAGGAGGAGATCTTCGGGCCTGTCCTGCCGGTGAAAACCTATGCTTCGGTCGGCGAGGCCATCGCCTACGTCAACGCCCACGAGCGGCCGTTGGGCCTCTACTATTTCGGCGACGACGCGGCGGAAGAGGCGCAGGTGCTGAGCAGCACCACGTCCGGTGGGGTGACGGTCAACGACGTGATCTTCCACGTCGCCCAGGAAGAGCTGCCCTTCGGCGGCGTCGGCCCCTCCGGCATGGGCAGCTATCACGGCGTCGACGGTTTCCGCGAATTCAGCCACCGCAAATCGATCTACCGCCAGCTGAAGAAGGACCTCGGCCCGATGAAGGCGCTCAGGCCGCCCTACGGCGAAGGGGTGATGAAGTTCATCGCCGCTTCGATGAAGCCCTGAAGGCCAACGCGCGTGTCAATTTAGTTGACACGCTTCCCCGCTTGGCTTAGCAGGCTGACCGTTGATGCGTATCGCCTTGCGAAAAATGGGCAATTCCTCGGGTGTTATCATCCCGAAGCCGTTGCTGACTCAAATCGGCGCTCAAGCCGGAGGCGATGTCGACATGGCGGTCGAGAACGATCGTATCGTCATCCAAGCCATAAAGGCCGGTCCGCGCGAAGGCTGGGCTGAAGCCAGCCGAGCCATCGCGGAGGCAGGCGAGGACGGGCTGGTATGGCCTGAGTTCGCAAACGAGGACGATCAGGCGCTCTCCTGGTGAAGAGGGGCGAGATCTGGCTTGCGACCCTTGATCCTACGCAGGGGAGCGAAATCCAGAAAACACGACCCTGCGTGGTCATATCTCCGGCCGAGATGAACGATCATCTGCGAACCGTCGTCGTGGCGCCGATGACCACAGGCGCGCGAGCGGCGCCGTTCCGTACCCCGCTAAGGTTCCAGGGCAAGGACGGTCTCGTCCTGCTCGACCAGATACGGACGCTGGACAAAACCCGTCTCTTGCGCCGGCTCGGCGCGATGAACGGCGCGACCCTCTCCGCAACGCTGTTGGTCCTGCGGAACCTGTTCGAGGACTGAGTTCCGCAAGGACTTAGCCGCCGCCTCGCTCCGCCAGCGCCCGGGCGACGATGGCTTCCACCACCTCGCTCTTGGCGTTGGCGTAGTGCTGGACGTGACGCCAGGTGCGGGCGGCGAGTTCGCGCTTGGCGGCCTCGTAGAGGCGCCGCTCTTCGGGATCGGCGCGGCAGCGGTCGCGGAAGGCCAGCATGCGGGTGATCTCGACCGAACCGGCCGTGAAGACGTGCAGATTGACCGGCGGGAAGTCGCCCTTCATCACCCGGTGCTGCTCCCAGTCCGGCTCGCGCAGGTGCAGGCGGTAGCCCTGGGCGGTGAGCGTGGGGACGTAAGCGTCCTCGTCGGCTGAATCGGCGACCGCCAGCAGGATGTCGATCAGCGGCTTGGCGCAAAGACCGGGGATCGAGGTGGAGCCGACGTGCTCCAGCACGATCGCCCCATCGCCGAGGCCGGCGCGGATCTTCGCCGCCTCGATGTCGTAGATCAGCGGCCAGGTCGGGTCGTAGTCGGCCAGATGGATCGCGGCGTTCGAGGGCGTCACCACGCCGCTGACCCGGATGGCGGCCATCTCCTCGTCGGTCTCGGGCTTCCTGGTCATCGGACGGGTCGCCTTTCAGCGGGTCTTCTTTGCAGGCATCTTGCGTCGTAACAAGCGGGCGCGGGGCCGGGCCAGGCGAACGGCCGGGCGGCGGGAGCGAAACGAAAAGGAAGGCGGGCGATGGATGCTGAACTGAGTTACGTGCGCGGCGCCGAGCAGCCGGCCTTGCGGGAAGAAACCATCGGCGCGGCGCTCGACGAGGCGGCGCGGCGCTGGGGCGAGCGCGAGGCGGTGGTCTCGGTGGCGCAGGACATCCGCTGGACTTTCGCCGAGTTGGCCGCCAGGGCCGACGCGGTGGCGGCGGGCCTCTTGGCGCTGGGCCTGGCCCAGGGCGAGCGCATCGGCATCTGGTCGCCGAACAACGCCGAATGGGTGCTGACCCAGTTCGCCGCCGCCAAGGCCGGCCTGATCCTGGTCACGATCAACCCGGCCTATCGCGCCTCCGAGCTCGAATACACGCTGAACAAGGTCGGGGTGAAGGCCCTGGTCGCCGCCTGCCGGTTCAAGACCAGCAACTACGCCGAGATGGTCGAGGCCCTGGCGCCGGAGATCGCCGGCCAGGCGCCCGGCCAACTGGACGCCGCCGCCCTGCCCCAGCTGCGCGCCCTCATCAAGATCGGCGGCGAACCCCGCCCCGGCTGGTTCGAGTTCGACGAGATCGCCGGCCTCGGCGGAGCGGAGCACAGGGCGGCGCTGAAGGCGCTCGCGCCTACCCTGCGCAACAACGACGCCGTCAACATCCAGTTCACCAGCGGCACCACCGGCCTGCCCAAGGGGGCGACGCTGTCCCACCGCAACATCCTCAACAACGGCTACTTCCTCGGCTTCGCCATCGGCTTGCGCGAAGGCGACCGCATCTGCCTGCCGGTGCCGCTGTACCACTGCTTCGGCATGGTGATGGGCAATCTGAGCTGCATCACCCACGGCGCGGCGATGGTCTATCCCTCCGAGGCCTTCGATCCGCTGGCGGTGCTGCAGACCGTCGAGGCCGAGCGTTGTACGGGCCTGTTCGGCGTGCCGACCATGTTCATCGCCGCGCTGAGCCATCCCGAGTTCGACCGCTTCGACCTGACCTCCTTACGCACCGGCTGCATGGCCGGCTCCCCCTGCCCGGTCGAGGTGATGAAGCACGTGATCGAGCGCCTGCATATGAAGGACGTCACCATCGCCTACGGCATGACCGAGACCAGCCCGGTCAGCTTCCAGACCGGCCTGGACGACCCGATCGAGCGGCGGGTCTCCACTGTCGGCCGGGTGCAGCCGCACCTGGAATGCAAGATCGTCGACGAGCACGGCGAGATCGTCCCGCGCGGCGTCACCGGCGAATTCTGCACCCGCGGCTATTCGGTGATGCTGGGCTATTGGGACGACCCCGAGCGCACGGCGGAGTCGATCGACGTCGACGGCTGGATGCATTCCGGCGACCTCGCCACCATCGACGAAGCCGGCTACGGCAACATCGTCGGTCGCATCAAGGACATGATCATCCGCGGCGGCGAGAACGTCTATCCGCGCGAAGTGGAGGAATATCTCTACCGGCATCCGAAGATCGAGGACGTCACCGTGGTCGGGGTGCCCGACGCCAAGTACGGCGAGGAGCTGTGCGCCTGGATCCGGCTGAAGCCCGGCGAGGCCGCCGACGCCGAGGAAGTGACCGCCTTCTGCCGCGGGCAGATCGCCCACTACAAGATCCCCCGCCACATCCGCTTCGTCGACGCCTTCCCGATGACGGTGACCGGCAAGGTGCAGAAGTATCTGATCCGCAAGCAGATGATCGAGGAACTGCAATTGAGCGTCGAGCAGACGGCCTAGGCTCTCCAAACCGTTCATCCCGCGCACGCGGGGACCCAGGCGTAGGTAGCGATCACCGCCAAGCTCGCCAAGGACGCCAAGAATGAGTCCGGGGCGTCGACACACCCTGAGGCCGCCTTGGCGATCTTGGCGTTCTTGGCGTTAAAAAGTCTGGGCGCCCGCGTGCGCGGGGATAGGCGGAACAGAATGGAATGGCGGGGACGAACGTGGACGGCTGGCCCTTTGACCAACGCACCGACCTCGCACCGCTCGACTATCTGAGCCAAGTCGGCGCGATCTTCGCCGCCTTCGATGCCCGCACGCAGGATTCCGGCAACGTCTCCTTCGGGATCGAGACGGACGGACGCCGCTGGTTCGTGAAGACGGCGGGCGATCCGGCCTATCCGGCGCCGTTCCTGCCGCACCGCGAGCGCGTCGCCCTGCTGGCGAATGCGCGCCATCTCGCGGAGTCGGTCAGCCACCGCGCCCTCGCCCCATTCAAAGGCGTCGTCCAGTCCGCATGGGGCCCGATGCTGGTCTACGACTGGGTTGAGGGCGAGCTCATTCGAACACCGGAAGCGCAGCGAGGCGACCCCGCCAGCGCCTTCCAGCGCTTCCGCAGCCTGCCGCCGGACGAGATCAGCGCCGCGATCGACACCATCCTCGACCTGCACGTCGCGCTTTGCGGGGCCGGCTGGGTCGCGTGCGACTTCTATGATGGCTCGCTGATGTACGACTTCGCCCGGCGCACGATCCGGGTAATCGACCTCGACAGCTATCATGTTGGTCCGTTCACCAACGAAATGGGCCGGATGTTCGGTTCGACCCGGTTCATGGCGCCGGAAGAGTTCGAACTGGGCGCGCGGATCGACCAGCGCACCACCGTCTTCAACCTCGGCCGGGCGATGGCGGTGCTGCTCGGCGACGGCGGTCTCGGTCGCGCCGGCTTTCGCGGCGACGACGCCCAGCACAAAGCGATGACGCGGGCGTGCAGGTCCGACCCCGCGGCACGCTTCCAGAGCGTCGCGTCCCTAGCCCGGGCCTGGAGGGGATGACGGAAACTTAACAGCGTTCAGGTTGCGATCTTCGGCGCATCATGCGTAGCATCGCCGCTCGTCAAAGCGCCGGGACCGTAGCCCATGACCACCGACCCGTTGCCGGGCATTTTCCAGCTTACCCCGCTCAATCCCGACTATCGCGACGACCCGCACGCGGTGCTGGACGACCTGCGCGCCCGCTGCCCGGTGCATCGCGACGAGACTTCGGGCAGTTTCATCCTGACCCGTTACAACGACGTGCGCCCGTTGGTGTCCGACCGCAGCCTGTGGCGCGACCCGATCCGCGCCGAAGAGGCGGCGCTGATGTCGCGGCGCTTCGTCGACAACCTCGAGGACGAGACCAACCGCGGCGAGTCGACCAGCATCCTGATGCTGGACAACCCCGACCACGAGCGCATCCGCCAGCCCCTGGCCCAGGCGCTCTATGCCCGCGTGGCCAGGTTTCGCCCCGAGGTCGAGCGCATCGTCGGCGAGGCGCTGGACGCCATCGACGCCGGCCGGCCCTTCGACCTGATGAGCGCCTTCTGCGTCCCCGTGCCCGTCGATGCCATCGCCTCGATCCTCGGCGTCGACCGCGACCGGCTGGCCGACTTCCGTGAATGGTCGGAAGGGGTGATCCAGGGCCTCAACCCGTTCCGCAACGACGAGCAGACCGCGCGCATGGAAAAGGCCAGCGAGGCGCTTAACGCCTACTTCACCGAGACCATCGCCGCGCGGCGCGCGGACCCGCGCGACGACCTGATTTCGGACATGGCGCGGCTGCAGGCCGAGGGCGCGCCGCTGAGCGACATCGAGGTGCAGATCAACCTCACCGCCCTGCTCATCGGCGGCAACCTGACCACCACCGACCTGATCGGCAACGGCGTGCGGCTTCTGCTGCTGAACCCGGTCGAGCTGGCCAAGCTGCGCGCCGATCCGGAGATCATCAACGCCGTGGTCGAGGAGATCCTCCGCTACGAGCCGCCGGTGGACATCACCGGTCGTATCGCCTCGGCCGACATCGAGGTCGGCGGCTGCCCGGTGAAGACGTCGCAATCGATGACCTTCTCCCTGCGCGCCGCCAATCGCGATCCCGAGGTGTTCGAAGATCCGCACCGTTTCAATGTCAGCCGCAAACATAGGCCGCACGTCGCCTTCGGCGGCGGCGCGCATATCTGCATCGGCGCGCCGCTGGCCCGGCTGGAGGCGCAGGTGGCGCTGCCGATGCTGTTCGAACGCTTCCCGAACCTGGCCTTCGCCAATCCCGATGAACCGCCGGTCTGGCGCACCCTGCCCTTCTTCCGCGGCCTGGAGCGACTGGACCTGCGCGCCTGACCGCTTGGCTAGGCGACGAAAGCCGGCCATCCTCCGCCTTGAGGCAGCGGGGCGTCGACCATGAAGGCTGGATTGGCGGCCGTTTTCGGCCTGGCGCTGAGCCTTGGCGCCGCCGGCGCACTGGCGCAGACGCAAGGCCCCAGGACCCTGCGGCTGTCGGGCGAGGCGCCGGCGGCCAAAGATCCGGCGCCCAGGGCCTTCGTCATCGACGCCGACGTCAAGCCCGGCGACAGCGACTTCCAGACCAGTATCGACGGCTGGCTGGCCTCGACCGCGGCCCCGGCCTCGTCGGGCGAGGTCGAGGGAACCTGCGTCGAGCACCGCTGCGTGCTCACCGCCGACCTGGACGACGCCAAGTTCATCCTGACCGGCGATTTCGGCGATGCGGCCGGCCCGGTCGGCGCCCATTTCACGGTGAAGGACCCGGACGACAAGACCCTCCAAGAGGGCGCCGCCAGCGTGCGGCCGTTCAACGGCCAGGTCGCCGGCCTTGGCGAACTGGCCGCGCCGGACGCGCTCACCGAGGCGCGGATGGACGACCTGCTGCTCTGGAACCACCAGAGCGTCTCGTCCGGATCGCCGCCGGGAGACGATCCGCCGTCGAGCTCCCAGCGCGAGGCCCTGGCCAGCTGGCAGCAGGACAGGGGCCGCCTCGCCACCGGGCTGATCTTCACCGCCGACATCGCCGAGCTGCACGCCGACGCCGAGGCGGCGCGCAAGGCGGCCGGCTGGACGCCGCTGGGCGACGCCGCCCACGGCTGGAGGGCCGGCTATCCCGCCGCCATCCTGACGAAATCCAGCCGCGTCGGCCCCGAGCAGCGCTTCACCAGCGCCGACGGCAAGGCGGTCCTGGTCATCGCCGTCGACGCGCCGATGAGCTCGGACGATTTCGACGCCTTCGTCGAAAAGGTCAGCGCCGACCGCGAGGGACGCACCGAGGTCGACACCATCCGCGCCAATGGCGACCTGCAGATGAGCTTCGAGGAAGCCGGCATGGTCACGGTCGCCGCCTATCACGACCGTGACAACGGCCTGGCCCGGGTGATCTTCACCTATCCGGTCAAGGCCAAGGCTGCTTACGAGCCCGTCGAGACCATCGTGCAGCACAGCCTGGTGGTGACGGACGACTTGAAGCCCTGAAGCCTATCGCGCCGCGGCAAGCCGGGTGGTCAGCGCCTGGCGCAGGACCTTGCCCATGGCGTTGCGCGGCAGGGCCGGCAGATAGTGGACGTGCACCCCGGGAAATCCCCACAACTCGGCGCGCAGCACCGCGGCGAGGATCGCGGTGTCGAGCGCCGCCGGGGCTTCGATCACCAGATGCAGCTGTTCCTCGGCCTGCTCGTCCTGCAGCGAGAGCAGGCAGACCCCTGCAACGCCCAGGGCCTCGCGCAGCCGCTCCTCGGTGGGGGCCGGCGATACCTTCTGCCCCTTGAAGTTGATCACCTCGGTGACGCGGCCCTGCAGCGCGATGCGGCCGTCCTGGCGCATGACCGCCAGGTCGCCAGTGTAGAAGAAACCGTCCTTGAAGAAGGCCCTGGTGGCTTCCTCGTCGTACAGGTAGCTGCTGGGGCCGCCTTCCGTGCCGACCCGGATGCGGCCGATCCGCCCGACGGCGACCGGCTGGTCGAGGTCGTCGACGAGTTCGACGACCGTGGTCGGCTCCAGGATGTGCCAGCGATGGTCATCCCGGGTCTTCACCGGCGTCATGGCGATCTGATGACTCTCCGTCGAGGCCAGGCCGTTGAACACCCTGGGCGTGATTCGCGCCTTTGCCGCCTCGATCTGCGCCCAGGTGACCGTGCCGCCGCCGATGCGCAGGTCCATCGTCTCGCTACGCGGAAAGGCGCCCTCGGGCTGAGCCAGGATTTCGGTCAGCATGCCGGGCAGGACCGGCGAACTGGAAAGGCCGGGGCGGCGCAGCGCCAGGTGCGGAGGCCGTTCCTGGCTGAACGCCACCGCGCCGCCCTCAAGCCAGACGCCCATCGGCGCTCGATAGCCGAGCCCGGTCCAGGGACCGAAAGCGAACAGGTTGGCCACCGTGTCCTGGTTCACCGGGATGACGGCTTGGCGCCGGCGCAGGAACTCGGCCTCGAACGCCACGTCCATCAGCACCTTCTTGTACGCGCCGGTGGTGCCGGAGGTCAGGAGTATGTGTCCGCCAGGCCGATAGGCCGTGGCGTCAAGGCCGAGAGGGGCGGCCAGCCTGGCCCAAACCAGCTCGAGCCCGAGGGCGGCGGAGGTTTCCTCAAGTCCCGGCGGCTTTTCCGCCCGACTGGCGACCATCCATCGCAGGTCCGGCGTGTTCAGGCCGGCGAGGACACCGAAGTCGCTGATGGCGGCGACCGTCACGCCGAGGCTTCTCAACGCCGCGATCAGCACCCAGCTGTCGCGGAGGTTGGCGACCGCGATCGCGGCGACGCCGCCGCCCTCCACGCCGTGCTCGCGAAAGCAGCCCCGCGCCCGGGCGATCGCCTCGGCGAATGCCCGATAGGAGAGCGCGTGGTCGTTCAATTCGACCGCCGTCCGCTCCGGCGTCCTTCGCGCCCACTCGAAGATAGCCGCCGCGATCACGGGACGCGGGGGGCCCGCCGGCCCTCCATGTACCGGCGCAGACCCTCGAAGGTCGAAGCGCCGGCGGGGGTGAAGCGAGCGCCCGAGGCGACGGTCCTGAACCCCGCATCGCACGCCCGCTCATTCGCCGCCAACTGCTCGCGCGCGCGCATCGCCTCGCCGTCGCTCAGCACGCCGGCGGCGATCAGAGCCTCAAGCGCATAGATCATCCGCGCCGTCACGAAGGTGGCGTGCGCGACGGCCTCCATCGGCCGCGGGTCCTGCCGCAGCGGCGAGGGATACCGTTCGGCGGGATCGTTCTGCGTCAGGCTGCCGCCAAGCGCCAAACCGAACAGGAGCGTGTGGGCCGCCTCGTGGGCAAGTGAAACCGCGATGTCCAGCCGTTCGCCGAAGCTGGCGGCGTTCAGGACAAGCGCGCCCCAGAGCGCGAAGCTCGAGGCGCCGCCGAAGGTGAACCCGCGGGGGCCTTCTTCCGGCCGAGCCAGGACGATCTCGCGCACCAGCCCGCTGAGTTCCGCCCACAGGTCCGGCGCGGCCAGGCGCAGCAGGTCGAGAGCCAGGTCCAGGCGAGCGGCGGCGTCGGCGCGGCGCTCCGGGCTCAGCGGCTGGATGTCGCCGCCGACATCGGCGCGCAACAGCCTCTGATAGCGCCGGGACTGGCCCGGACCCAGGTCCCGATCCTCGAGCGTCACGATCCGCAAGCTGTCGGACGCGCGGTTCGCGGGCCGCAGCAGTTCCTCGACCAGCGCCGCCGCCTCGGCGTCGCGGGCGTCGAACAGGGCGAGGACCAACTCGAAATAGCACCCGAACAAGGACGGCGCGACCGGCCCTGCCCGGATGCGCTGCAACAGCGCCGCGATCATGCCGTCGCGGCGGGGCGCCGGGCCAAGGGTGTCGAAAACGCTGTGCAGGCTATCCGCCAGACCGGCGCGGACGGCCTGGTCCAACGCCGCCGCTCGTTGTGGGTCGGGCGCAAAGCCAAAGCCAGCCGCAGGCGTGGCGGACATCGAGAGTCGCCGCGCGAGTTCCGGCGGCTCAGCCGCCCGCGGCAAGCGTTGCGCTCAGCGGGGGGTTTTGACCGTCGGCGCGCCCACCATGGCGGCGGGAAGTCGCGGAGCGCGGGTGTCGAGGCCGATCAAGGGCTTGCCGGCCAAACGTTCGCGAACGCTTTTCTTCATCGCAGTTTCCTCATCGCCGGCCGTCGCCGACCCAGGAATTCGTACAACCGAGACCCATCCCGGTCAACGGAATCAGCCATAGGCGAGCAGGAAGGCCCGGACGTCCCGGTCGCCGCGCAGGTGGATGACCGGAACTGTCGCGCCGTGCTGGAGCCGCGCCGCCTCGATGCGGGGCCGGTTGATGGCCTCGAACCCCCAGATGAAGCGCAGCACCTTGATCAGGTCACGCGGGCGATGCGCTTCGCTGGGCCGGAACACCCGTCCCACCGCCCGCCAGGCGCAATGCAGCCTTGGCCGGTCGAGCCAGACGATCAGGTCGGCCCGCGGCAGGCGGATATCGAAGGTCGCCAGGGCGAAGTTACCGTCGCTGATCCAGGCCCGGCCGGCATGGGCCTTGGTCATCAGAGCCCGGAAATGCTGGACGTCGTCGGGACCCCATTCCGACCGCCAGATGGCGTCGAGACAGATCACCGGCGCGCCGGATTGCTCGCCGAGCCGCCGCGCCAGGGTGGTCTTCCCCGAGCCGGCGCAGCCGAGCAGGACGATGCGCCTGGCCATCTCAGCCATCGATCGCAACGTCGACCATGCCGAGCCGCCGATAGAGCCGCACGGCGCCGGTCGGATTGTCCAGCTCGACCTTCAGATCCACTTGGGCCGCGCCGCGCCGTCGGAAAGCCGCGAACGCCGTCAGCAGCAGCGCCTCGCCGAGCCCGCGCTGGCGCGCATCCGGATGCACCACCAGGTCCTTGATGAAGGCGGAGGTCCAGCACTGGGCCGCGCCGACGATCCGCCCGCTCCCGTCGACGGCCAGGAAGCACAGGTCGGGGTCGAACTCCGCATCGTCGCGCAGGCCCGGCCACCAGTCCTCGAAGGCGCCCACCCCGCCGCCGCCCCTGGCGTAAGCGATCCGCATCAGCCGATGCACCGCGGCCGCATCGTCGGGCGCGAAGGCCCGGACGCTGAAGCCCGGCGGCCAGACCGGATCGGCGACGCCGTCGGCAAGGTCGCGTCTGAGGCGTTGGATGTGGTCGCTCATGGGGGACCGTCAGCTTAGCACGGAGTGCGGCTTGACCCCGCCGGGGCCGCGAAATAATACGTCGTATTAAGGGGAGCGCCCAGCATGAGCGCCGTTGGAAACACCAGACCTGAAGGCGCCGCGGGCGCGACAGTCGATGAGCTGCTGAACGTGGCCGAGCGCCTGTTCGCCGAGCGCGGCATCGAGAACGTCGCCCTCACCCAGATCGTCGCCGCCTCCGGCCAGCGCAACCGCTCGGCCCTGCACTACCATTTCGGCTCGCGCGGCGGAGTGCTGACCACGGTGCTGAACCGGCGGCTCGGGCCGATCAATAACCGCCGCGAGGAGATGCTGGACGCCTTGCCCGCCGGAGCCGCGGCGCTGGACATCGTCCGCGCCACCATCGCCCCGCTCGGCCTGGTCGACGTCGAGGAGGCCTGGGGCGCGGACTACCTGAGCATCCTGGCGCAGGTGACCTATCACCCGCGGCTGCTCGGCGAGCAGGCGGTCGAGGACGAGAAGCTGACCGGGCTTCGCCGCACCCGCCGGCTGCTGGCGGCCGCCGTGCCCGGCCTTCCCGACGCCCTGCTGGCCCTCAGGCTGAAATGGCTGACCGACAGCGTCGTCTTCGCCATGGCCCGCTGGGTGCGCGACACCCCGGCGGTCTCGCGCACCCGCGCGGCCACCGGTGCCCTGATCGAACAGCTGGCCGCCTATGGAACCGCCGGCCTGACCGCGCCCGACCCTGCAATCCCGTCCACAGACGAAGGACCCACGCCATGAGCAGAACCCCCTCCGGCGAAGACTTCCAAGGCGTCGTGGGACGCACTATCGAGGACTCCAAGCCCTGGTGGCCGGCGGCCAGGTTCAAGGCCGGCTCGCCGAACGTGGTGCTGGTGGTGCTGGACGACACCGGCTTTTCCCATTTCGGCTGCTACGGCTCGAGCATGAAGACGCCGAACATCGACGCCCTGGCGGCCGGCGGGCTGAAGTTCACCGGCTTCCACACCACCGCCCTGTGCTCGCCGACCCGCGCCTGCCTGCTCACCGGCCGCAACCACCACGCCGTCGGCATGCGGGCGATCTCCAACTTCGACACCGGCTTTCCGAACATGCGCGGGGCCATCCCCCGCTCGGCGGCGACCATCGCCGAGGTCCTGCGCGAAAACGGCTACGCCACCTTCGCCGCCGGCAAATGGCACCTGGCGCCGATGTCGGAGTGCACCGCCGCCGGCCCCTTCACCAACTGGCCGCTACAGAAGGGCTTCGACCGCTACTACGGTTTCCTGCAGGGGGAGACCGACCAGTTCTTCCCCGAGCTGACCAGCGACAACCATTTCGTCGATGCGCCCGCCAGTCCCGAGGACGGCTACCACGTCTCCGAGGACATCGTCGACCGGTCCGCCGGCATGGTCCGCGACCTGACCTCGCTGGTGCCCGAGCGGCCCTTCTTCCTCTACCTGGCGTTCGGAGCCATGCACTCGCCGCACCAGGCGCCGCGGCGCTACCTGGACAAGTGGCGCGGCAAGTTCGACGCCGGCTGGGACGTGGTCCGCGAGCAGTGGTTCGAGCGGCAGAAGGCGCTGGGCGTCATCCCGCCGGAGACCCGGCTCGCGCCGCGCAATCCTGGCGTCAAGCCGTGGACGGAACTCACCGAAAACGAACAGAAATTCGCCTGCCGCCTGCAGGAGGCCTTCGCCGCCATGCTGGAGCACACCGACGAGCAGATCGGCCGCCTGGTCGCCTTCCTGAAGTCGGTCGGCCAGTGGGACAACACCGTCTTCATGGTCATGTCCGACAACGGCGCCAGCCAGGAGGGCGGCGCCACCGGCGTGCTCGACGAGATGAAGTGGTTCAACGGCATCCGCGAGAACATCGACGAGGCGGTCGAACGGCTGGACGACATCGGCGGACCCAACAGCCATTGCAACATCCCATGGGGCTGGGCCCAGGCCGGCAATACGCCGCTGAAATGGTACAAGCAGAACACCCACGGCGGCGGCGTGCGCGATCCGCTGATCGTCCACTGGCCGGCGGGCCGGATCGCCGCCGGCGAGACCCGCGGCCAGTTCTGCCACGTCATCGACGTCGCCCCCACCATCCTGGATCTACTCGGCATCGCCCCGCCCCAGGTGGTGGCCGGCGTGCCGCAGATGCCGGTGCATGGGATCAGCCTGAAACCCGCCATTGCCGACGCCAGGGCGCCGCTGGAACGCGGGCCGCAGTATTTCGAGATGCTTGGCCACCGCGGCATCTGGAAGGACGGCTGGAAGGCCGTCACCCACCACGCCGCCGGCAAGCCGTTCGACGAGGACCGCTGGGAGCTCTACCACCTGGGCGACGACTTCTCGGAATACGAAGACCTGGCCGAGCGCGAGCCGGAGCGGCTGAAGGCGATGATCGACCTCTGGTGGGCCGAGGCGGACCGGCACGGGGTATTGCCGCTGGACGACCGGCCGGCCTTCGCCCTTTTCCGCGCCTCGATGCGGCCCGGCCTGCCCGCCTCGCGCAACCGCTTCGTCTACTATCCGCCGCTGTCGCACATCGTCTCCGACGCCTGCCCCTCGGCGGCCCGAGGCTGGTCGACGACCCTTGAGATCGCCCATCCCGATGGGCCGGGCGACGGCGCCCTGGTGGCGCGCGGCAGCCTCAACAGCGGCTTCGTGCTCTATGTGAAGAACGGGCGCCTGGTCATGGATTATAACGACTTCCATCGCCACACCCGCGCCGAGGCGACCACGGCCCTGACGCCCGGCGCGCACGAGATCGGCCTGAACGTGGTCCGGCTGGAGGACGGCGGCGGCGACGTCAGCCTTTCCGTCGACGGCCAGGTCGTGGCCACGGCGCGCCTGCCGCGGCTGCTGTTCATCATCTCGTCCACCGGCATGGATTTCGGCCGCAGCCTCTCGCCGGTGACCCACGACTATACGGCCCCGTTCGCCTATCCGGGCGTCATCCACAAGGTGGTGTTCGAGACGCCGGGATCGGCCCCGCGCGGCGAGGTGAAGGCGCAGGTGCGGGCGGAGATGACCCGGCAATAGCTAATGCGCGCCGGCGCTGGGAAGGCCTCGGCGCCTTCCCGGCCGCCATGGCCGTCCAACGCCGCCGAGAGCTCAACGGGATCGGTATGACGCGACACAGATTCAGCCGTAAGTGGTAATCGCGCTGGCGCGGCGGCTGCCGACACCGCCATGGAGCGCCTGGACCGACGCCGCGGCGACCCTGAAGACCGCATAGAGAGGGCCGTCAAGGCCAGCCGCCCGCTTGAAACGCGCGTTTATACAGTGGCGCTGGTCAGTTATCCAGGCTAGGCTGATGGATAGAAGTGGGCGATATTAATCTTACAGTCGGGAAATAAAGTCATGAGGCGACTCAGGCTGACCCTCGTTGTTTCGATGGCGGCGGCCGCAAGCGCATTCGCCGCCCAGGCGGCGCCGGTGATATCGCTCCAGCTCAACCTGCCCGCGCCGACCGTTCCGGCGAACCAGGTGATGTCGCCGGCGGCCATAGCGGGCCGGCTGGCGCGCCAGGGGTTCAGAATCCAGGAGATGTACCGCAAAGGCCCGGCCTATGCGGTGACCGCCACCGGCCCCAGCGGCAACAAGGTGCTGTTGATGGTCGATGGCCGCAGCGGCGCGATCCTCGGCCTGAACGTGCTGACCGCGGTGGTGGCCATCGTTCCGCAGTTCGCGCCGAACGCGGTGTTCGTCGACGACCGCCATCCATTCGGCGCCGTGGTTCCCCAGGTCGTCTACGGCGGTTGGCAGCGCTACACGCAGCCCCAGTGGACGCAGCCGGGGCCGCCGGTGCTGGCGATCACGCCCACTTTCGCGCCGTACCGGTACGCGGTGCCCTCAACCTATGTCCACGTTGCGCCCCGGACCGGCCGGAGCATCGCGGTCGCGCCGCCGAACTACCGCGGCTTTCAGTTGCGGAATAACCGCGGCCAGCCGATCCGTTCGACCCCCACCCGCTCGGAGGCCGCCGACGCCAACGCCGCCTACCAGGCCGAGCGCGCCGACAAGGCCGACTTCGACAAGGTCCAGGCCCAGCAGGACGCCGCCTACGCCAACGGCCGCCTCGACCAGGCCGAGACGCTGAACGGGGATCTGGCGGACATCGCCGTCCGCGAATCCCAGCGGGCGGACGCCGCCGAAAAGGCCAACGCCGATCTGCAGCAGCAGCTCGACAACAACGGCACGGCCGATGCCGCCTGCGCCCAAGGCTGCGACATCGCGCAACCCACGACCGAAGACACCACGCCAGCCGAAGACCAGACCGGCGAAGCGCCCGTCCCGAGCGATGCGTCCACCGAACCGGCGGCCGAACCGGAACAGGCCCCAGCCGAGCCAGCGGCCGAGCCTGAAGCGGCGCCCGGCGAGCCGGAGGCGGCGCCCGCCGAACCGGCGGCGGAGCCGGAAGCGGCGCCGCCCGAACCCGCGGCGGAGCCGGCTGAGCCGGAGGCCGCGCCTGCTGAACCTGTAGCCGAGCCCGAGGCGGCTCCTCAGGAAGAGGCGGCTCCGCAGGAAGGGGCCGCTCCGCAGGAGCCGGCCGCCGCCGAGGAGCAGGCCGCTCCCGAGCCGGAACCTGAGCAGAGCGCTCCGCCCGAAGAGCAGCAGCAGGATATGCAGCAGGACAACAGCGGCGGCGGTGACGACGGCGGCGGCGGCGGAGGCGGCGGGGACGACGGCGGCGGCGGCGGAGGAGATGACGGCGGCGGCGGCGGAGATGACGGCGGCGGCTAGCCGTCGGTCGGAGACCCAATGGCCCGGCGACAGAGCCTATGTTCGCCGCCAGCTTCATGAACCATCATGGCGGCGGGCTTTAGGGGGGCAGGACATGGCTTGGAGAGACTTTGGGCGCCGCTGGGCCGCGGGGATGGGATTGGCGCTGGGTCTGGGCGCGGCCCAGGCGGCCATGGCGCAGGCGCCCGCGCCGGTCCCGCCCACGGCCCCACCGCCCGCCTATGGCGAACCCCGCCAGGGCGAGCTGGTCATCCCCGACTTCCACTTCCGGTCCGGCGAGAGCCTGCCGCGGCTGCGCATCCACTACATGACCTTGGGGACGCCGGCGCGGGACGCCTCGGGGCGGATCACCAATGCGGTGCTGATCCTGCACGGCACCGGCGGGTCGGGGTATCAGTTCCTCAGGCCGCAGTTCGCCGGCGAGTTGTTCGGGCCCGGCCAGCTTCTGGACGCCAAACGCTATTTCATCATCCTGCCGGACGACATCGGGCATGGGAAATCGTCCAAGCCCAGCGACGGGATGCGCATGCATTTTCCGCGCTACGACTATGCCGACATGGTCGAGGCCGAGCACGCGGTCGTCGCCAGCCTGGGCGTCACGCGCCTCAGGCTGATCATGGGCACCTCCATGGGCTGCATGCACGCCTTCATGTGGGGCGAGACCTATCCACAAGGCATGGACGCGCTGATGCCGCTGGCCTGCCTGCCGGTGCGGATCGTCGGCCGCAACCGGCTGTGGCGGCGGATGGTCATCGACGTCATCGAGCACGACCCGGCCTGGGCCGGCGGCGAATATGCCAGCGAGCCGCGCGAGGGCCTGCGCGGCGCCGAGGATGTCCTGGCCATCGCCGGCAGCGCCCCGCAACAGCAACAGAAGACCCTGGCGACGCCGGACGAGGTCGACGCCTATCTGAAGCGCGTCATGGACAGCGCGCTGGACTCCCCCGATCCGGCCGAGCGCGACGACGCCAACGACACCATCTACCAGGTGGACTCCTCGCGCGACTACGATCCCTCGGCCAATCTGGAGGCGATCGAGGCGTCGGTGATGTGGATCAACTCCGCCGACGACTTCATCAATCCGCCGGAGCTGGGCATCGCCGAGCGCGAGGCGCCGAGACTGAAACACGGCCGCTTCATCCTGCTTCCCATCGGCCCTGACACCCACGGCCACGGCACTCATACCTGGGCGGTGGCCTGGAAGAGCGACCTGCAGGAACTTTTGGAGAGGACCGGCCGGCCCTAGTCCTCTAGATAACCCGCTCCTGAGCCGGTCGGAGCCTTCCTTGCAGCCATCTGACGTTCAGCGTGCGGTGGCTGCGGCCATGTCGATCGCATCGGCGCTTGGCCTGACGGTCGACGACGCGGTCGTTCTCCAGAACTCGAACAAGCTTGCCGTGCGCCTGCTGCCCTGTGACGTCCTTGCCCGGGTCGCCCCTCTAGCGCAGCAGGTGGCGCTGTTCGAAATCGAGCTCGCCCAACGACTGGCCGAGACCGGGAGTCCTGTGGCGGCTCTTGAACCTCGCACTGATCCCCGCCCCTGCGAGCGTGACGGCTTTGTGGTCACGCTGTGGACCTACTACGCGTCCGTGACGCCTCCGGACGTCGCGCCGGCCGACTACGCGAACGCGCTCGCGCGGCTGCATGCCGGCATGCGGAAGCTCGACGTCAGAACGCCGCACTTCACGGATCGGATCGCGGAGGCTGAGCAACTCATAGCGAGCCGCGACCAGACGCCGGCGCTCGCCGACGCGGATCGCCAGCTTCTTGGCGACATGCTGAGAAGCGTAAGGCGAACGATCGCCGACCGCGGAGCCGCGGAACAAGTGCTGCACGGCGAGCCGCACCCGGGCAACCTGCTCAACACGAAGACTGGGCCGCTGTTCATCGACCTCGAGACCTGTTGCCTTGGGCCGATCGAATTCGACCTCGCCCACGCGCCCGAAGAGGTGATCGAGCACTATCCGGACGTCGACCGGGACCTGCTCGGCCAGTGCCGGCTCCTCGTCCTGGCGATGGTCGCGGCATGGCGCTGGGATGCGGGCGACCAGTTCCCGAACGGGCGACGCGTGGGCCAGGCCCTCATCAGCATCCTGCGCAAGGGTCCGCCATGGCCGTCCCTCGACGTCATGATGCGGCGCCTGGCGAATCCGCAGGCCGACCTTATCGAGCGCCGGCCCTAGTTCCAGATCGGCGGGCGGCGATCCTTCCAGGGGCGTTCCTTTTCCAGCTGGGCGGCGAGGCGGAAAAGGGTCGCCTCGTCGGCGTAGCGGGCCGAGAACATCATGCCGATGGGCAGGCCGGCGCTGGACCAGGCCAGCGGCAGCGAGATCGACGGCTGGCCCGTCATGTTGAACGGCGCCGGGAACGGGAAGAGCTCGCCGTTCTTGCGGCCGAAGTCGCGCGGCGGCACGGTCACCGGGTCGATATAGCCGATCGGCGGCGGCGGCGTTCCCATCACCGGCGTCAGATAGACGTCGAACTCCTCGAACAGGGCCAGCACCCCGCGCGCCAGCATGCGCAGCTCCTGCTGCTCCCACATCACCTGTTCGCCCGTGGCGCGGCGGCCCGACTTCAGCGAGGCCCAGGTCAGCGGCTCCAGCTCGTCCGCCTCCGGCTCGCGGCCGACCTGCTCGATCAACCGCTTCATGCCGGCGGCGAAATTGGCTCCCGACCAGGCGTTCTGGGCCGCGTAGAGGCCGCGCTGGTCGACGCCCAGCCCGCGCGGGACCACTTCGTGGCCCAGCGCCTCCAGGAGGGCGGCGGTCTCCTCCAGGGCGGCCTGGACCTCCGGGTTGATCGGCCGGCCGTTGGCGGTCTCGGACGACCAGGCGATGCGCAGGCGCCCGGGGCCGCGCGCGATCTCCTCCATGTAGGGCCGCGCCTTGGCCGGCGGCGCATAGGGCGAGGCCGGTTCGGGCAGGCCGGTGACGTCGAGCATCGCGGCGCAGTCGCGCACCGTACGGGTCAGCACGTGCTCGACCACATAGCCCTGGGCGAAATCGTAGCCGTCCGGCAGGTGCGGGTTGCGGTCGCGGGTCACCTTCAGGCCGACCAGCGCGCAGCAGGCGGCCGGGATGCGGATCGAGCCGCGCCCGTCGCCGCCGTGCGCCATCGGCACGATGCCGGCGGCCACCGCCGCCGCCGAGCCGCCGGAGGAGCCGCCGGTGGAATGATCGAGGCTCCAGGGGTTGCGGCAGGCGCCGAACAGGGCCGGCTCGGTGGTGCCGGTGATGCCGAACTCCGGCAGGTTGGTCTTGCCGAGCGGGATGACGCCGCTGGCGCGATAGCGGCGCATCAGCCCGGAGTCCTCGGCGTCCACCACCCCCTTGGCGAAGCGGCTGCCCGATGTGCGCGGCCAGCCGGCGACGGTGATCAGAAGGTCCTTGACCAGGAAGGGCACGCCGGTGAACGGCCCCTCGGGCAGCGACCCCGCGGCGGCGGCCCTGGCCTCGTCATAGGCCTTGTGCACCACCGCGTTGATCGCCGGATTATGCCGCTCGATCCGCTCGATGGCCGCCTCGACCAGTTCGGCGGCGCTGACCTCGCGCCGGCGCACCAGCTCGGCCAGGCCAAGGCCATCATGCTCGGAATAGTCCGGAAAGCTCATCTTCTAGGCCAGCAGGAAGGCGAGTTTTTCCACGGGGGCGAGCGTCGGGGCGGCGGCTTGCAGCACCTTGAAGGCGCCCTCGGCGGCGTCCAGGGCCTGGTCGATGTCGGCCTCGGTCATGGCGGCGCAGAGGAACATGTTGTGGAACGGGTGGACGTAGACCCCGCGCTCCAGCATGGCGCTGGACCAGCAATAGCCCTTGCGCAGATCCGGATCGTCGTCGAACAGGAACAGCGGCATGGTCACCGGGCCGCTCTGGCGCAGGCCGAAGCCGGCCGCCTGGGCGCGTTCCGCCAGGCCGTCGCGCAGACGGTTTCCGAGGCCGTCGATCCGCTCCAGATAGTCGCTCTCGCGCACCAGCCGCAGCGTCTTCAGCGCCGCGGCCATCGGCGCGGCCTGGTACCAGAAGGAGCCGGTGACGAAGATCTTGCTCGCGGCCGTGCGCGCCTTGTTGTTCCCAAGTAGCGCGGAGATGGCGTGGCCGTTGGCGAAGCATTTGCCCCAGGTGGAGAGGTCGGGGTCGACCCCCACCGCCGACCAGCTGCAGTCGCGGGCGATGCGCAGGCCGGCTCGGACGTCGTCCACCACCAGAAGCGCGCCGTGCTCGTCGGCCAGGGCCCGGGCGCGGGCGGCGTAGAGCGGATCGGGCAGCACCTGGTCGATGAAGGTGTCGTGCTTCAGCGGCGCGGCGAAGATGGCCGCGAGGTCGTCGCCGGCCGCCGCCACGGCGGCCTCCAGGCTGGCGACGTCATTGTAGTCGCAGAAGATCTGGTTGGCCTTGTCCTCGGGCGTGACCCCGATGCGGCGGGGCGTGCACCAGGGCGCGGCGCCGTGATAGGCGCCCTTGGCCAGGACGAGGGTCTTGCGCCGGGTGTGGGCGCGGGCGGTGACCATGGCCATCGAGGTGGCGTCGGTGCCGTTCTTGCAGAACATCGCCCAGTCGGCGTGGCTGACCATGCCGGTGAAGGCCTCGGCCAGCTCGACCATCAGGGCGGTCGGGCCGGTCAGGGTGTCGCCGATCTCCATCTGGCGAACGAAGGCGGCGTTGATGCCCGGATGGCCGTAGCCGAACAGGTTGGGGCCATAGGCGCACATGAAGTCGAGCAGCTCGCGGCCGTCGGCGTCCCAGAGCCGCGCGCCCTCGCCCTTCGAGAAGAACTGCGGATAGTCGTCCGGCAGGAGGCCGACGGCCTGGTGGCCGTACATGCCGCCGGGAATGACCGCCTCGGCGCGTTCGCGAAGCGCCCGGTCGGCGCTGTTGATCCTGGTCATGACGGCAAGCCTTCAGTGGTAACCCATGTCGCCGCGAACCTTGCCCCGAAACACCCAATAGGACCAGCCGGTGTAGACCAGGATGATCGGCAGCAGGAACAGGGTGCCGACCAGCAGGAAGGCCTGGGTGCTCTCGGAGGACGCCGCCTGCCACAGCGTGTAGTGGTGCGGCACGATCATCGGCCAGAGGCTGATCGCGATGCCCAGGTAGGAAATCAGGAACAATCCGATCGCGCCGGCGAAAGGGCCGGCGTCGTCGCCGCTCTTCAGCGCCCGCCATTCATAGAGGCCGAGCAGACCCGCCGTGATCGGCACCGGCGACAGCCAGGCGATGTTCGGCCAGGAGAACCAGCGCCGTGCGATGTCCGGATCCAGCAACGGGGTCCACAGGCTGACCGCGGCGATCCCGGCCATGACGGCGAGCAGGCAGACGCGGCCTTGGCGGCGCGCGCGGGCCTGAACATCGCCCTCGGTCTTCAAGATCAGCCAGCCGCAGCCCAACAGGCCGTAGCCGAACACCAGGGCCACGCCGCAAAGCAGCGAGAACGGCGTGAACCAGTCGAAGACGCCGCCGGCGAAATGGCGGCCGTCGACCTTGAAGCCCTGGATGAACGCGCCCAGCACGACGCCTTGGGCGAAGGTCGCCACCGTCGAGCCGTAGGTGAAGCCGTGGTCCCAGAGACCCTTGTGCTCGGCGTCGCGGAAGCGGAACTCGAAGGCGACGCCGCGAAAGACCAGGGCCAGGAGCATGATCAGGATCGGGAAGTAGACCGCTGGAATGATGATGGAAAAGGCCAGCGGAAAGGCGGCGAACAGGCCCACCCCGCCCAGCACCAGCCAGGTCTCGTTGCCGTCCCAGATCGGCGCGATCGAATTCATGATCAGGTTGCGCGACGTCGTGTCGGGGGCGAGGCCGAACAGCATGCCGACGCCGAGGTCGAAGCCGTCGAGCAGGACGTAGAAGAAGACCCCGAGCCCGAGGATGAGGGTCCAGATCGGCACAAGGTCCAGGGGCGCGGTCACGGGGCTCGGCCCTCCGGCTCCAGCCCGGGCAGCGCATCCACCGGCAGGCTGGGCCGGCCGCTTTCGACCGACCCTTGCGGCGCCGCCGGACCGGTCCCGGTGCGGATCAGCCGGCGCATGATCAAAAACCCGGCCGGGAAGATCAGCAGATAGACCGCGGCGTAACCGGCGAACGAGATGGCGACGTTCGTCGCGCTCAGCGACGGCGTCACCGAGTCGGCCGTGCGCAGCAGGCCGTAGACGGTCCAGGGCTGGCGGCCGGTCTCGGTCGTCGTCCACCCGGCCAGGACGGCGAGGAAGCCGATCGGCGCGGTCCACTGACAGGCGCGCAGGAAGAGGTCGCTGCGCCAGAGCCGGCCGCCGAAACGCAGCACCGCGCCGGTCAGCGTCACGGCCAGCATGACCAGGCCAAGGCCGACCATGATGCGAAAGGCGAAGAAGGGAAGGATCACCGTCGGCCACTGATCCGCCGGCCATTCCTTCAGGCCCCTCACCGTCCCGTTCGGATCGTGGGTCAGGATCAGGCTGCCCAGCACCGGGACCTCGATGGCGAAATGGTTGGCGGCGGCCTTCTGGTCGGGAATGGCGAACAGGGTAAGCGGGACGCGGCTGCCGGTCTCCCAGCGCGCCTCGATCGCCGCCAGCTTGGCCGGCTGGTATTGGCGCGTGTTCAGCCCGTGGGCGTCGCCCAGCAGCATCTGCAGCGGCACGAGCGCCAGCAGCAGCCAGAGCGTCGTCGAGATCATCACCCGCCCGTCGGCCTCGCTCTGCCGCCGCCGCACCAGGCCCGCGGCGGCGCCGAGGACGACGAAGGCGGTGGTGACGTAGAAGCCGCAGACCGTGTGGGCGAGGCGATAGGGGAAGGACGGGCTGAAGACGATGGCCGTCCAGTCGGTCGGATAGAACCGCCCGCCGACCAGGGTGTAGCCGGCCGGGGTCTGCATCCAGCTGTTGGCGGCCAGGATCCAGAAGGACGAGAACAGCGTACCCAGCGCCACCATCGAGGCGGCCAGGAAATGCACCCAACGCGGCACCCGATCGCGGCCGAACAGCAGGACGCCGAGGAACGCCGCCTCGAGGAAAAAGGCCATCAGCCCCTCGTAGGCCAGCAGCGGCGAAATGATGTTGGCGGTGGCGTCGGAAAACCGGCTCCAATTGGTCCCGAACTGGAAGGGCATGATGATGCCCGAGACCACGCCCATGCCGAAGGAGACCGAGAAAATCCGGGTCCAGTACCTTGAAATGCGGAGATAAACCTCTCGGCCGGTGAACAGCCCGAGCCCTTCCATGAAGGCGATATAGGAAGCCAGGCCCACCGTGAAGGCCGGCAACAGGATGTGCCAGGCGATCACCCAGACGAACTGCAGCCGCGACAGGATCAGCGCGTCCAAGGCCGTCCCTTTCAACCCGCTCCGGCGCCAGCCTAGTCCTTCCCGCGCCTGCCCGAAAGCGGCGCCAGGGCCCGGCCTGTCCGGGCCGGCCGAGGTTCGTTAACGACCGTCAGGATTGTCACGAAAGCTTGCGTCGACACGCGCCGTCGCCGCGCGCATGAGAGTCGCAAGGGTGGGGCGAGAAGGTTAACCCGTAGGGACGGATCGAAACCATGCCCGAGCCCATGACCTTGCCGCCGTCCGTGACCGTCAGCCCGACCATTGTCGGCGTGTCGGTGCTTACCGCCGAGGGCGCCACCGTCCAGATCAGCCTGCCTCGCCCACGCGGCCTGCGCGAACTGCCGATGGACGAGATCGTCGCCCGCGCCCAGGGCCTGGCCAGGCTGGCCCTGGAATCCGCCGCCGCCACCCTCGCCCACTAGGCGTCACGCTACTCCCGTCAAGCTTGATGGACAGCGCCGTCGCAGGCGTGGTTGATGGAGGCCGGGTAGTTTGGGGGCATAAGCATGGCGACCGCGCCGGGGCCGACCTCGACATTCGATATCGGCCGGGTGATCGAACGCACCGTCACGACCATCACCGGGAACTTCGGCGTCTTCATCCTGCTCGCGGCCGTCCTCGCCGGCCTGCCCGCGGCGGTGTTCAGCACCGGCATGGTGGAGATCTTCCTGCACAGCGGCCTCTCCTCGCTCGGCTCAGCCCCCGGCCAGCCGCTGTCGCAAGACATCTTCCACGTCCTGACCAACGCCCTGCCCGCCCTCGGCGCGCTTGGCCTGATCGCCTGGCTGGTCAGCCTGGTCGCCAACTATGTGCTGCAGGCGGCGATCGTCCATGGCGCGATCACCTCGCTGAACGGCCGCCGGGCGAGCTTCGGCGAATGCATCTCGACGGGCCTGCGGCACTGGTTCTGGCTGCTGCTTCTGGCGATCGTGACAGGCGTCGCCCTTTTCTTCGGCTTCATCCTGCTGATCTTTCCCGGACTGATGATGCTGACCGCCTGGGTCGTCGCCGTTCCCGCCCAGGTGGTCGAGCGGACCGGGGTGTTCGGCGCGCTCGGACGCAGCGCCGATCTGACCCGCGGGCGCCGCTGGCCGATTTTCGGCCTGCTGGTCGTCTACGCCATCGCCGCCTACATCTTCCAGATCGTGCTGCAGAGCCTGACCAACGTCGCCGTGGTCGGCTTCCTGCATGGCCTCAGCCCGACATTGGCGCCGCTGGTGGGCGGGCTGATCATCTCGCCGGTGAACCGGACCATCACCAGCCTGGTCGGTGCGGCCGGCGTCGCCTCCATCTACTATGAATTGCGCTCGGCCCGTGAAGGCATCGGCCCCGAGGCGCTGGCGGCGGTGTTCGACTAGAGGACCTGTTAACCACACGCATGCTCCGTTCGAGGCTGGGATTCGCCGAAACGGAAAGCCGCCGCCATGTCCGCCCGCAGCGCGCAGCGCCTGGCCCGGTCAGCGCCATCCGACGCCCTTCGCAAGGTCGTGGTGGCGCGTCCGTCGATGCCGACAGCCCATGTCTTGGCGCCTTATCTGGCGCAGATGGACGAGGCGCGCTGGTACTCCAATTTCGGGCCGCTGCTCCGCGCCTTCGAGCAGAGGCTGGCTGACCGGTTCGCGCCGCCGGCCTTCGTGGCCACCGCCGCCAACGGCACCTTGGCCCTGACCCTGGCCTTGCAGGCCATGGGCGCGGAAGCCGGCGGCTTTTGCGCCGTGCCGGCCTGGACCTTCGTCGCCACCGCCCATGCGGTCATCCAGGCGGGGCTGGTTCCCTGGTTCGTCGATGTCGATCCGCAGACCTGGATGATCGATCCCGCCCGGCTGGAGGCCGCGCTCGGCGAGGCGCCCGGACGCATCGCCGCCGCCCTGCCGGTCGCCGCCTTCGGCCGCGTGCCCGACCTGGCCGCCTGGGCGCGATTCCGCGAGCGCACCGGCATTCCGGTGCTGCTCGACGCCGCCGCCGCCTTCGACGCGCTGGCCGAGGCGCCGGTGCCGGCCATGGTCAGCCTGCACGCCACCAAGGCCCTGGGGGTCGGCGAAGGCGGCTTCGTGGTCTCCGAGGACGACAGCCTGATCGCCACGATCCGCGAACTGACCACCTTCGGCTTTCGCGGCTCGCGGGAGTCGCGGCGCGTCGCCACCAACGCCAAGCTCAGCGAATACGCCGCCGCCGTCGGCCTGGCGAGCCTGGACGGCTGGCCGGCTGCGCGCCTGCGCTACGGCCTCGCCGCCCAACGCCTGCGCATCGCCCTGGCCGATCAGCCGGCGGTGGCTTTCCAGGACGGCTGGGGCGTGGGCTGGGTCTCCAGCGTCTGCGTCGTCCGGTTGCCGGATGGCGCGGCCGACGCGGTCGAAGCGCACCTGACCGCGGCGGGAATCGAGACCCGCCGCTGGTGGGGCGCCGGTTGCCACGCCAGCCCGGCCTTCGCCGCCGCCCCGCGCGCCGACCTGGCGACCACCGAAACCCTGGCCGCCTCGACCCTCGGCCTGCCCTTCGCCGCCGACCTCACCGCCGATGAGGTCGAGCGCGTCGCCAAGGCCCTGGCCAACGCGCTGTCCCATGGCTAGTCCTGGCGCGGTCGCGAGAACCGAGCACGACGAAACGGCGGCAGCCGCGTCGCCGGGGTCCGCCAGTCCGGCGCGCCAATTCGACCCGATTCTGGGCCTGCTGATGGAGGGCGATTCGGCAGCCGCTCTGGCCATCGCGCGAGACCTCGCAAGCCAGGCGCCTCAGGAAGCCGAGGCGCACTATTGGTTGTCGAGCGCGCTCGCCGCCAACGGCGATGCAGCGGCGGCGGCCGCCGCTCTCGATGACGCACGGCTGCTTCACTCCATCGGGCTGATGCGCCAGATGGGCGCGGATGTGGCGCGGATGGCCCAGGCCGCGGACACCGCGCTGGAGGTGGCGAACCAGCTCTACCGCCAGCGTTATGTGGCGACGGCATCAGTCGCTTACGGCATGGCGCTGCAAGGCGGCGAGCGGCGACTGGAACCCCTCCTGTCCTACGGCCTCTCATTGCAGCACCAGGGGCGGGCCGAGGAGGCCATTCAGGTGTTCCGGGCGGCGGCCGAGCTGCATCCCGGGCCCGCCATCCACCAGTTCCTGCTGTTCGCGCACTTTTACGCAAAGGACGGCATAGAGCGACACGCCGCCGAGGCCAGCCGATGGGCGGCGCTTTACACGGTGCAGCCGCCCCAGCCGGTTTTCGCCAATCCGCCGAGCGCCAGCCGCAGGCTCCGGCTGGGCTATGTGGCTCCGAGCTTCGCGCAGAGCCAGCTGCGCCAGTTCGTCAAGCCGGTCATGGAGAGCCACGACCGCGAGGCATTCGATATCTTCCTGTTCCCGGCCCGCGCTGAGGGCGAGACCGGCTGGACCCGGCCGATGGGCGTCCATCCGATCGGCGGCCTGGATGACGCGAGCGCCGCCGACCTTATTCGAAGCCGCGGGATCGATGTCCTGGTCGATTGCTGGGGCCACACGGCCGGCAGCCGGCTCGGCGTCTTCGCTCACCGGCCGGCCCCTGTGCAGGCGGCGTGGCTGAACTATCAGCAGACCACCGGCCTGCCGGCCATGGACTACGCACTGCACGCCGATTGCGTGGAGGGACCGGGGATGGCCGACGCGTTCGTCGAGACCCCCTGGCGGGTCGGACCGACCTCGGCGCCGTTTCGGCCCGACGAGGAATCGATCGCCACGCCCGCCCCGGCGCTGAAGAACGGCTATGCCACGTTCGCCAGCTTCAACAATCCCGCCAAGCTGTCCGATGAGACGGTGGCGGCCTGGGCGCGGATCCTGAAGAGACAGCCCACGTCGCGGCTGATCCTGAAATACCGCTATTTCGTCGACCCGATCCTGTGCGCGGCGACATCTTCCCGCTTCGTCACCCACGGGGTGGACCCGTCGCGGATCGATTTCCGCGGCCACACCACCGGCGAGGCCTATGCGGCTGAGTTCGGCGAGGTCGACCTCATGCTCGACCCTTCGCCGGTGCCCGGCGGCACCACCTCGCTGGAAGCGCTGAGCCGGGGTGTGCCGGTGCTCGCCCTCGCGGGACCGACCTTCTATTCCCGCACCGGCCTGCAGATCCTTACCGGCGCCGGCCTCGACGATCTGATCGCCAGCGATTGGGATGACTATGTCGCCCGCGCCCTGGCGCTTTCAGCCAGTGCGGCCGGCCTGCAGGCCCTGCGCGACAGGACCCGGGCGGGTTTCGCCGCGGCCAACTATCGCGACGAGGTCGCGGTGACGCGGAACCTCGAGCGGGTCTATCGCAGCATGTTCGAAATCTGGGAGCGCCGCCGCTTCGGCTGATCGGCGTCAGGCGAGTTCGCGCAAGGCGCGCCAAAAATGGCGGGCGCGGTCTTCGGATTGGGCGAAGATGCGGTCGGGACGGTTGGCGGCGTAGTGGGGGCTGACCCGCCGGCAGATGGCGTGATCCTCGTCGAACACCCTGCGATTGACCTCCGCCGCCGAGGCCAGGAACGGGCCTGTCACCCCTTCGCTCCCCTCTGTGGTCGCCGCCGCCAGCATGCGGCTGGAAAAATGCGTGCGCTGCGGCTGGCCGGAGGGGAAGAAGTTCTGCAGGGCGTAGCTGTAGCCGAAGGTCGATGAGACCATGGCGAACGGAAAGACGAAAAAGCTGATATAGCCAGGGTAGCCCGCCTGGATGGCGAAGTATTTGCCCAGGCGCTCCAGCGCCCTGGCGGTGCGTCCCTCGCCGATCTCCGCGCGGTAGATCGAGTTCAGGAGGCTGAAGCTGTCCTGGTGATTGCGAAGCGCCAGCGGCGCCAGTGTGTCCGGATGGACCAGATTGACGTGGTAGCCCTCCAGGGCGTTTTCCACCGCCACGCGCCAGTCGCATTCGAAGTCGAAGCTGTTAAAGTCGGCGCGCGCGGCGATATCGCGCGAAATCGACGCCAGGGGCTCGGCCAAATCGCCGAGCTGGCTGTCGAGGTCCTGCCGGGGCTCCACGCCGACGAACAGGAAGTCTCCGCACCAGGCGGTGCGATAAGTATTGAGCCGCGCGCTGTCGGCCTCGGCCGCTGGCACCGTCTCACGCAGCGGAATGCGCACGCGGCCGCCGCGATAGCTCCAGCCATGGTAGGGGCAGAGGGCTGGTGCGCAGCCGGCGTCGTCCAGAAAAAGGAGCGTGCCCCGGTGTGGGCACTGGTTATCGAAGGCCAGGACGTGGCCCTCGTCATTGAACACGACCAGATCGCCCAGCGCCCATTTCAACCGCACGAACGCCTGCGGGTCGGCGACCTCGCTGCGATGGGCGACAAGATGCCACCATGACCGCGAGAGCTGCTCCTCAAGCGGCGTCATGATAGTCAGAGCTTCCGCGCCGGCGCGGCGTAGACGGTGGAATGGGCGGCAACGGTCCTGACCACCACCGCCCCGGCGCCGATGGTGCAGCCTTCGCCGATTGTCACGCTGGGCAGGACGCGCGCGCCTGTGCCGAAAAAGCAGCCCGCGCCGACCTTCACGTACCCGGTCAGATCGACATAGCCGCTGAGCGTGCCGTAATCCCCAAGGACGGCATCGTGGCCGACGCTGGAATAGCCGTTGACGGTGGCGAAATCGCCGACCGTCGCGTCGGCCGAGACGTCGGCGAACAGCGCGATCACAACGCCCTTGCCGATGCGGGCGGTGCTGGTCACCCAGGCGCGCGGATGAACCAGAGTCGCGAACTCGCCCCCCGCCGCCAGCAGCTTTTCAGCGACCGCCTTCTTGCCGGCCGGGTCGGTCAGCGCCATCACCAAGCGCTGCGACGGGTCCGGCCTGTAGCCGGCGATCGGGCCGAGCTGCGGCAGATCGTAGCCAGCCCCGCGCAACGGCGCATCGGCGTCGGCGAGATAGCCGGCGAACCGGTCTCCGGCGGGCAGGTCTGGCTTGAACCAGCCCAGGATTTCGCGGGCGAAAGCGCCGCCGCCGACCAGCACATAGTCCGTCATGTTCGCCTCAATTCGCCATGTAGCCGCCGTCCACCGCCCAGACGGCGCCTGTGATCCATTTGGCTGCGGGAGACAGAAGGAAAACCGCAGTCTGGGCCACGTCGTCGGGCTCGCCGAAGCCCAGCAGGTGGGCGCGCTGGTAGTCGGCCAGGGCCGTTTCCGACAGGGTCCGCGCCAGTCTCTCGTGCATGGGCGTGATGATCCCGCCGCCGGCGATGGCGTTCACCCGGATCGATTTGGGCGCGAGTTCGCAGGCCAGGGAGCGGGTCAATCCTTCGACCCCGGACTTGGCGGCCGAGTAGACCGACATGCCGGGTCGGCCGCGCGAGGCGGACGCCGAGCTCAGGAAGACAATCGAGGAGCCCGGGTTCATGGTCCCGGTCTTGCCGGCCGCGCGGCCGATGCCGAGCGAGCCCATGAGAGCGGCGGCGAACACCTCGTCGATATGCTTCTGCCTGGTCAGCCGCACCGGCAGGACCAGTTCGGAGCCGGCGCCGTGAAACAGGCCATCGATCCCGCCGGCTTCCGCCGCGGCTGCGACGATAAGCTCGCTGGTCTTTTCCACGTCCTCGAACGCGCCGGCTACGGCTTTGTGGCCGGCCCCGGCCAAGCCCGCGAGCGTTTGGTCGAGGCGGGCCCGGTCGCGGCCCATGGCGACCACCTTCGCCCCGCAGGCGGCGGCGGCGAGCGCCGTCGCGGCGCCCAGGCCGGAGGATGCGCCGGTGACCAGGACGGTCCGATCCGCGAGGGCCTCGGGCGACAGGATCATAGGGTCAGGGTCTCGGCGCAGCCGAGCGGCGTGGTGGCCATATAGGCGCCGCCCCAGGAGTAGCCGACGCCAAAGCCGGCCATCAGCAGCCGCATCGGCTCGGCCGTCAGGCGGGAGGCCAGGTCGGTGGTCAGGACCAGGGGGATCGAGGCCGAACTCGTATTGCCGTAGCGATCGATATTGATCGGCGTGCGCTCGGCGCCGACGCCGGCCTTCTTGGCGATATGGTTGAGCATGAAGCGGTTGGCCTGATGCAGCACCAGCGCGTCGAGTTGATCGGGCTGGGCGCCGGCGCGGGCTAGCGTATCGCGAATGAGCGCCGGCACCGCCTTCAGGGTGAAGGAGAAGACCGCCCCGCCGTCCATGAACAGGTGGTCGGGATCATAGCCCTCGGGCCGCCGCTCGTCCGCTACGACGCCGCGGAATCCGCCGCCCTGGACGATCAGATTGCGTGCGCCGCTCCCATCGGTTCCCAGCACGAAATGGATCGGTTCGGCCGCCGGCGAGGCTTCGAGCGCCGAGGCGGTTCCGGCGTCGCCGAACAGCAGGGCGGTTCCGCGATCGCGCGGGTCGATCATCCGGCTGCTGGTGTCGCCGGCCAACAGCAGCACGCGGCGACAACCGGCGGAAATCAGGGCCGAGGCCAGCCACAGCCCGTAGACATAGCCCGAACAGCCGAGCCCGACGTCCAGCGCCTGGCAGTCGGGGCCGAGCCCCAGGGCGCCGTGCAGTTCGCAGGCGGTGGCCGGCAGCCGCTGGTTGGGCGTCTGCGAAACGAAGATCAGGGCGTCGACGCTCAAGGCATCCCAACCCAATCGCTCCAGCAGCCGGCTCGCCGCCGCCTGGCAGAGGTCGGCCGTGGTCTGGCCGTCGGCGGCCCAGTGCCGGGCCTCGACGCCGATCATCTTGACCACGTCGTTGATGTCGCTGTCGCTGAAGGTGGATTGGAAATGCCCGTTGGTCACGCGCCGCGCCGGCAGCGCCGTGACGACCCCGCGGAGCGCAACCCGCGGAACGGAATAGCCCGGCCGTTCTGTGGCGCCCTCGGCCATCAATCGCCCCGCGCCTTGGCGATCAGCGCCTCGATGTCGGCGACCGTCTCGCATTTCGCCAGCGCCGGGCCGTCCAGCATCAGGTTCTCGCATTCGTCCACCAGGGCGATCACCGAGACGATGGCCAGCGAGTCCCAGTTGTTGTCCACCAGGCTGAAGTCGGCGCCGATCAGCCCGGGATCGACCTCGAAGATTTCCGCCAGGCCTTCGTGAAATGCGCTCATGGCGACCTCTTCAACATCAAAACCTCACGCAGGCGGCCGCCCAGGAGTAGCCGACGCCGAAGCCGACCAGCATGGCCGTGCGATCGCCCGACGGCTGGCCGACCTGGCGTTCCAGGGCGATCGGAATGGTGGACGACACGGTGTTGCCGCAGCTTTCCAGTTCGACGACGAACCGCTCGGGCCGGATGCCGATCTTCCGACGCAACCGCTCGAGGATGAAGGCGCTCGCCTGGTGGAAGACGAACAGGTCGATGTCGTCCATCGCCAGGCCGGCCGCCGCCAGCAGCTTTCCCACCGCCTCGGGCACCGTCTTCAGGGTGAAGCTGACGATGGCGCCGCCGTTCATGTAGAGGTTGTCGAGGCTGCGGACGTTGCCGGACTCGTCGATCATCTCCACCGCGCTTGCGGCGTCGCGCTCCCGCCGCGCCGCGCCGGCGGCGACGATCAAATTGGGTCCGCCGCGGCCGTCGGTGCCGAAGACGAACGGGCCGATCATGGCGTGGTCGGCCTCAACAGCCTCGACCAGTGTCGCCGCCGCGCCATCGCCGAACAGGGTCCGGACGCTCTTGTCGCCGGGATGGATGAAACGGGAATAGGTGTCGGCGGTCAGCAGCAGAACCCGGCTCGCCGCCCCGGTCTCGATCAGGCCCTTGGCCAGGGCCAGGCCGTAGACGAATCCAGAGCAGCCCAGATTGAAATCCAGCGCGCCGCAATCCTGGCGCAGGCCCAGCCGCTCCTGCAGCAGGCAGGCGGTGGTGGGCAGGATGTAGTCCGGCGCCTGGGTGCAGAGCAGCAGGAAATCGATACCGGCGGGATCGAGACCCGTCTCCGCGAACAGCCTTTGCGCCGCGCCGCAGGCCAGGTCGGCCGCGGTCTCGCCTGGTGCGGCGATGCGTCGTTCGCGCACGCCGGTCTTCTCGACGATCTTCTGCGGAGTCCACCCCGGATAGAGCGCCGCAAGCGTCTCGTTCGACAGCACGGTTTCGGGCAGAAAGCTCGAAAGCGCCTTAAGTCTGGCTGTCCGCATCATCGTCGTTCCAGAGGCAGCCATAAGCTCGTCACAGCCGCGCTCCGAAGCCTTAGGCCGAGTCGGGGCGACAGCGCCGCGACGCTTTGGCCGGGTAAGCTGAGCCTTGAGTATTATGCTTAACCGCGCCTTAAGCCGCCCGCCCCCACCTTCAGCCTTCGGGGCAAGGGGAAGAGCGGCGCATGAAGCTTCTGGTGACCGGCGGGGCCGGCTTCATCGGCTCGGCAGTGGTCAGGGCGGCGATCGGCCAGGGGCTGGCCGTGGTCAATGTCGACCGCCTCGCCTACAGCGCCAATCCGGAGAATCTTCGCGCCGTCGACGGGAGCCGGCTCTACGCCTTCGAGCGGGCCGATATCCGTAACGCCGAGGCGATGGCGGCCGTCTTCGCCCGCCACCGGCCGGAGGCGGTGCTGCACCTGGCGGCCGAAACCCATGTCGACCGCTCGATCGACGGGCCGATGGCCTTCGTCGAGGCCAATGTGGTCGGGACCGCCGTCCTGCTGGAGGCGGCGCGGCGCTATTGCGAGGGGCTGGCCGGCGAGGCGCGCGCGCGGTTCCGCTTCCATCACGTCTCCACCGACGAGGTGTTCGGCGCCCTGGGCGCGGAGGGCCGTTTCAGCGAGGCCAGCCCGTACGATCCCAGTTCGCCCTACTCCGCCAGCAAGGCCGCGTCCGACCACCTGGTGCGCGCCTGGGGCCGCACCTTCGGCCTGCCGGTGCTGCTGACCAACACCTGCAACAACTATGGGCCCTATCAATTCCCGGAGAAGCTGATCCCGGTGGTGATCCTCAGCGCCGTCGAGGGCCGGCCGATCCCGCTCTATGGCGACGGCGCCAATGTCCGGGACTGGCTGTTCGTCGAGGACCATGCCGAGGCGCTGCTGCTGGTGCTGGACAAGGGCCGGATCGGCGAGACCTACGCCATCGGCGGCGAGACCGAGGTCTCCAACCGCGACCTGGTCGAGCGTCTGTGTGGCCATCTCGACGCCCTGCGCCCACGCGAGGCCGGTCCGCACGCCGATCTGATCCGAAAGGTCGCCGATCGGCCCGGGCACGACTTCCGCTATGCGCTGGACGCCGGCAAGCTGCGCCGCGAGCTGGGCTGGACGCCGCGCACCGGGTTCGACGAAGGGCTGGAGCGCACCGTGCGCTGGTACATAGACAATCCCGGCTGGTGGAGGCGGATTCGCGAGCGCGGCTTCGCCCCAGAGCGGCTGGGGCTGGCGGCGGGCGGCTGACGATGCGGCGCGGCATCATCCTGGCCGGCGGCGCCGGCACCCGGCTGCATCCGCTCACGCTGGCGGTCTCCAAACAGCTGCTGCCGGTCTACGACAAGCCGATGATCTACTATCCGCTGTCGGTGCTGATGCTGGCGGGGGTGCGGGAGATCCTGCTGGTCACCACGCCGGAGGACCAGCCGGCCTTCCAGCGCCTGCTCGGCGACGGCTCCAGCCTCGGCCTCAAGCTCGGCTATGTCACGCAGGACGCGCCGAACGGCCTGCCGCAAGCCTATGTGCTGGGCGAGGAATTCCTCGCCGGCCAGCCCAGCATCATGGTGCTCGGCGACAACATCTTCTTCGGCCACATGTTCGCCCAGTCGTTGCAGGCGGTGGCGCGCCAGGAGCGCGGCGCGACCATCTTCGGCTACCAGGTCAGCGATCCGGAACGCTACGGCGTCATCGAGTTCGACGCGGCGGGAGGCGTCATCGGCATCGCCGAGAAGCCGAAGCGCCCGAAGTCCAGCGTCGTGGTCACCGGCCTCTATGTCTTCGACGGCCGGGCCAGCCAGTTCGCCCGCGCCCTGAAGCCTTCCGCCAGGGGCGAGACCGAGATCACCGACCTGATCCGGCGCTATCTGGAGGCGGGCGAACTGAAGGTCGAGCGCCTCGGACGCGGCCTGGCCTGGCTCGACACCGGCACCCACGACTCCATGGTTCAGGCCAGCGAGTTCGTCCGCGCCATCGAGGCCCGGCAGGGATTGAAGATCGGCTGCGTCGAGGAGGTCGCCTACCGCATGGGCTATATCGAGGCGGCGCAGCTTCGCGCCCTGGCGGCGGCGCGGCCGAACTCGCCCTACTACCGCTACCTCGGCCACCTGGCCGACGACCCGGACGTCGCGGCGGTGCGGCCGAGCCTCGCCTAGACCTTGTCGTACTTGTCGCGGCGGCGGCGGCCGAACAGCAGCCGGCTCTCCAGGCGGGCGCGCAGGGCCAGGTAGTAGGCGTCGAGGAAGGCGTAGTCCGACTCGATGGGGCCGCGGGTCCAGCCGATCTTGCCGCGGATGCGCTCGGCGACGGCGGCGACCGTCCCGGCCTCGGTGCGGCGCAGCACCTCCTCCAGCACCTGCAGCTCCTTGGCGCCATAGGCGTCGACCTGGGCCTGGGTGAAGTCGAAATCGCCCTGGGCGGCGAAGGCGGCCCTGCTGGCGAAGGCGGTCTCGGCCACGTCGGCCATCAGCTTGCGCTGCGGGCTCTTCACCACCCAGGTGCCGGCGACCAGGTCGCCGACCCGCAGGCGGTCGCGGTTGAACAGCGGGAAGAAGACGAAGATGGAGCACCAGACGATGCCCAGCAGGTCGAGCCAGGCGTCGACCTGGTTGGCGCGGGTCGCCAGGAAGCTGAGCGGCAGGAAGACCTCGAGCTCGCGCATGGCGTTGCGGGCGAAGATGGCGTCCGCGGTCAGCCGTCCGCCGTTGCGCGCCGCGACCCGCAGGCCGAGCGCCCGCTTGCCCGGCGTCGCCGCCTTCGGCGTCAGTTCGAACAGGATGAAATAGGCGTTGCGCAGCAAAAAGAAGCCCAGCAGCCAGATCACCAGGATGACCTCGGCGCTGGCTTCCTTGCCCCCGGCGCCGGCGATGGCCCCGGTGGACGCCACCCCGATCATCGCCCCGATGGCGAGCAGGGTCAGCGCGATCAGGATGCCGGCCATGATCGCCGCGTCGAGCAGGAAGGCCGCCGCCCGTTCGCTGGCCTCGGCCAGGCGCAGGCGCAGGTCCACGCCCTCTGGCGTCACCAGTTCGCGTTCGAACCGATTGTCCGCCGGCTGGCCGATCGCCGGGGCCCAGGCGTCGGGCCCCCTAGCCACGGGCGACCACCGGCTTCGGCGCGCGCGGCGCGTAGAGATAGGTGAACCAGATGAGTCCGGAAGCGCCGGCGATGGCGTAGCGGATCCAGGTGACCTGGATCAGCTGGCGGCCGACGCCTTCGAGGATGCCGGCGCAGAACAGCATGACCAGCACCCCGGCCATCAGCACCGCGGCGCTGCGGCCGGCGCGGCCGACCGCTTCAAGCCGGGTGCGCTCGCCCGGAAAGGCCAGGGCCGCGCCGATCCGGATGCCTGCCGCCCCGGCCAGCATGACGGCGAAGAGTTCGGTGACGCCATGGATCATCAGCCATCCGCCGACCTCCACGCCCAGCCCGTGCTGGATGAACACCGCCAGGAAGGCGCCCAGGGTAAGGCCGTTGGCGACCATCAGCAGCGCCGACGGCACGCAGAAGGCGAAGCCGAGCGCGAAGGCCATGATCGCGACCTCGGCGTTGTGGGTGAAGAGGAAGGTCGCCATCACCGACAGCAGCTGATTGTGGCTCGAATCGAACAGGGTCGCGCGCAGGGCCTGGGTGGTCGCCTCCGGCCCGCGCCCCTCGACCAGCCCTCCCGGCACAAAGGAATAGAACCATTCCGGGTCGTGCATCACCAGCACATAGGCCGCCACCGCGCCCAGCACGGTCAGGGCGGCGCAGACCGCGGTCTCGCGCCAGGCCGCCTTGGCCGCCGCCGGCCAGTCATGGGCGAAGAAGGCCCTGATCCGTTGCAGCGCGCTGGAGCGCGTGCCGTAGACGAAGAAATAGGCCCGCGTGCACAGGCTCTCCAGATAGTCGATCAGCGCCCGGTCAAGCGAGGTCGCCCGCGCCACCGACAGCGACGACAGGCTGGCGCGATAGAGCACCGGAACCGCCAGCAGCTCCTCGTCGGTCAGGGCCGCGGCCGAGCGGCCCTCGGCCTTGCGCAAGAGCGATTCCAGCCGCAGCCAGTCGGCTTCCCGTTCGGCGCGGAAGCGAAAGCTCTTCAGACGAAGTTCGGCCATGTCCTTATCCCGCCCTACAATAGATCACGGCGCTTCAGGTCGAGGTAGCGGCTGATCAGGGCCGGGCCGATCTGGTCGGCGGGCGCCTCGACGATCTGCACCCCCAGCCGCCGCAGCCGCGTCACCACCAGCTCGCGCTCGCGCAGCAGGGCGGCGGCGACCACGGCGCGGGAGACGTCGTCGGCATTCGCCGGGCCCTGGCGCGCCAGATCCTCCAGTTCGTCGTCGCGCATGACCACGAAGATCACCAAATGCTCTCTGAGCAGGCGCGCGACATTCTCCAACATCAGCTCGGCGCTGGTGGTGTCGGCGAAGTCGGTGAACACCACCACGAGGCTGCGGCGGCTTAGCTGGCCGTGCAACTGGGTGAGGCCGAGGGTGAAGTTGGTCTCCTCGGTGGAATAGTCGACGCTGGCGGCAAGACGCTGGATATGGGCGAAGGCGTTGGGGCCGGACAGCGGACCAGAGGCGATGTTCGGCCGCGCGTCGAAGCCGAACAGGCCTGCCCGGTCGCCGGCCTTCAGGCTGACATAGGCCAGCAGCAGGGCCGCGTTCAGGGCATGGTCGATGCGCGGCAGGCCAGCCAGCGGCTCGCACATCAGCCGGCCGGTATCCAGGGCCAGGATCACCGGGTGATTGCGCTCGGCACGGAACTCCTTGGCCAGCAACGTGCCGTGGCGGGCGGACTGCTTCCAGTCGATGGTGCGCCGGTCCATGCCGGCGTGGAACTCGTTCAGCGCGTGGAATTCCGAGCCGGAGCCCAGGTCGAACTGGATGCGCGCCCCATAGAAGGCGTTGCGGGAGAAGAGCCGCGTCGCCTCGTCCTTCACCGCCTGGATGTTGAGGGTGATCGGCATGGCGCGGGCGACCGGTTCGGCCTTCTGCTTCCAGACCAGGCCCAGCGGGCCCTGCCAGCGCGCCCAGATGCGCTCGAGCACGCCGGGTCCGCGGCGGATCGGGCGCAGACGAAAGCGGGCGCGGGCGATGCGCTCGGCGACCGCGGCGATCTGCCGTTCCGGCTGCACCTCGATGCGCGCATTGGCCTCCAGCGAAAGCTGCAGCCGCGCCGGCGCGGCCCCGGCGAAAGCGGCCTGCACGAGCGCTTCGGCCTCGACCCCGGCGGTCAGCGCCGTCGGCGCAGTCAGGCTGAGCTCGGCCCGCTGGCGGTCGGCGCCCAGGAGGGCGTCGGCCATCACCAGGGCGAAGACCATGGCCAGCCAGACCGGCCCCAGGATCCACAGGTGCGGCGCGAAGACGCCGAACAGCAGCGCCAGCGGCGTGCCGACCGCGGCCAGGCCGATGGCGCGGACCGTGGGATAGATCACGCCGGCGCGTCCCGGCTGCTCACCGCGGCGCCTCGATCCGCTCGATCATGGCGGCGATCGCCTCGTCGACCTTGCGGCCGTCGATCTCGGCAGCCGGCGAGAGAATCACACGGTGACGCAAGGCCGGCAGGGCCAGGGCCTTGACGTCGTCCGGGATGACATAGTCGCGGCCTTCCAGGGTGGCGCGGGCGCGGGCGGCGATGGCCAGCATGGCGGCGGCGCGCGGCGAGGCGCCGTAGGAAAAGTCGCCGGTCTCCCGCGTCGCCCGCACCAGGGCCACCACATAGTCGGTCACCGCGTCGGTGAGCCGCACCTGGGAGACCGCGCTGATCGCCTCGGCGATCTGGCCGGCGTCGGCGGCCGGACGAACGCCGAAGTCGTCGAGGCTGGGCTGGCCGGCGCGGGCGCCGTGGCTGGCGACGATGCGGCGCTCTTCCTCGGCGCTGGGATAGCCGACCAGCTGCTTGAACAGGAAGCGGTCGAGCTGGGCTTCCGGCAAGGGATAGGTGCCCTGCTGCTCGATCGGGTTCTGCGTCGCCACCACGGTGAAACGGTCGCTGAGCCGATGGCTTTCGCCGTCCAGGGTGACGGTGCGCTCCTGCATGGCTTCCAGCAGCGCCGCCTGGGTCTTCGGCGGGGTGCGGTTGATCTCGTCGGCCAGCAGCAGCTCGCAGAAGATCGGCCCCTTGACCAGGGTGAAGGCGCTGGCCTGGAAGTTGAACAGGTTGGCCCCAAGGATGTCGCCCGGCATCAGGTCGGGGGTGAACTGGATGCGGCCAAAATCCAGGTTGACCGTGCGCGCGAAGCACTGGGCCAGGAAGGTCTTGGCGGCGCCGGGCGGGCCTTCGAGCAGGATATGGCCGCCGGCGAACAGCGTGGTCAGCATCAGGTCGACGGTCTGCGTCTGGCCGACGACGGCCTTGGCCATCTCGGCGCGGATGTTCGCCGCCAGCCCCCTCACCTCAGCGACGTTCACGGGTCATCTCCACTCTCCATTGATAGAGGCGTTGGGCGAAGCGGGTGAGGCTGTCGCGATCCCTGACCGCCGCGCTCTCGGCCGCCAGGGCCGAGAAGCGGCCGGCGCCGCTGCGCTCGCCAAGCCGGTCCAGATAGGCGTCGAGTTCAGCGCCGCTCAGCTTGGCCGCACCCAGCGCCTTGGCCACCGCGGCGCGGCTGAGATCGAGATAGCGGCCGGCCATGCGCGGCTCGCGCCTGGCCATGCGGATCAGCCCGGCCGAGTTCTCGGCCAGCGCCAGCTTGCCCAGCGCCAGCGCCCGGCCGGCCCGCTCCGGCGCGCCGAAACGGCTGGCGGCGTGCAGCGCCATCAGGAAGGCGGCGCCGACCAGGCAGAGGGTCGCGCCGAGGAACGGCGGCTCGAAGGCCAGCTTGAGCAGGCTCTGCGAATGCTTGACCCCGTCCAGGGTGACGTCGAACACGATCGGCCCGTCGCCTTGCCGCAGGTGCAGCAGCAGGTCGGTTCCGGCTCTGGCGGTGGCGAGGTCGTTCAGGCCGTGGGTGTTGAGCAGATCGGGATCGGACAGGACATAAAGACGGGAATCGCCGGTGCGGACCAGCACCGCGGCCCCGGTCTGGTCGGTCAGCACCGTGGTCATGCCCTCGGCGGCCAGGGTCTGCAGACGGTCGATCGGCCCGGTCGCCACCGGCGGCTGGCCCGGCTCGCCGACCGCGGTCAACTGCACGGGCGCCGCGCCGCTTCGCTGCGAGACGCTCACGGCGATGCGGCCGGCCAATAAAGCATCGAGGGTCTTGGGATCGATCAGGCCGGCGCTTCTGACCCAGCCGGAATTCAGCGGATCGGGCAGGGTCTGCCATTTCGGCAGCACGATCAGGGTCGGGCCGGTAGCGGTGGTGAAGTCGAACAGGTCGGAGGGCTTGGTGGTCTCCTCGGGCGTCAGCACCAAAAGGCCCCAGTTGGGATCGCGCTTGGCCGGCGGCTCGCGGTTGATCAACACCTGCGTGTTCTCAGCCTGCAGCAGCCTGACCAGGCCGGCGAAGCCGACCGCCGAGCGGGACAGCGCCTGGGCGCCGCCGTTATCGCCGCCCTTCAGGTCCGGGGCGTAGGCCTGGAGCACGAAATAGGCCGAAAAGGAAAACACCCCGGCGAGCAACAGGACCAGCACCGTCACCGGCCTGAAGACGCGCGTATCCCCGGGCGACGCGGCGGCGGCAGCGGTCATGCGAGCGCGCCCGGCAAGGCGAAGGCTTCATAGGCGCGGCGGCAGAAGGCGAAGTCGTCCGCCGCCAGATCCGCGCCGCCGAAGACGCTGCGCTCCACCACCCAGGCGATCTCGCCGAAGGTCTGGCGGGCGCGGTCCGGCAGGCCGCGATGGGCGGCGATGTCGCGGCTGGTCAGGGCCGGCCTGACCAGGTTAGGCCATTGCCCGTCGATATCCTCGATGCTGCGGAACAGGATGAGGTGCGCCGCCTCGCCATAGCGGCCCGCGGCGGCCAGCCGGTCCGCCTCCTCCAGAAGCGTGCGGGCGCGGGCCTCGGTCGGCCGCCAGTCCACCGCTGGGGCGGGTTTGGCGCGGCGCCGGAAGCGCGGCAGGCGCAGGCCGGCGAACTCGCGCAGAATGAAATAGAGGATGGCGAGCGCGCCGACGATCAGCCCGCCCCAGAAGATGTAGGAGAAGGCCGGCGACAGCCTGGCCAGCAGCTCCAGCAGCGGCTTCAGCCAGTCCGGCGGCTTGGGCTGCTGAAAGGCGGTCAGGACGAACTGCAGGTCGCTCTGGCGCAGCAGGGCGTCGTGCGCGCGGGCGAAGTCGGCGTCGCTCAATCCGGCGCCCTGGGTCGCACCGCCAGCCACTTAGGTCCGCCCCTCCCGATCCCCGCACGCCACAACCCCGACTTGCCCTATATCGGCGCACGCGCCAATGCCCCATCGCCGCGCGCCGTCGTCCGGCTCGGTCGGGAGACCGGCAGACGTCGCCCAGAACCTCGCCATCACGGGCCGACCGAGGGATTAAACGCCTGAGCTGTCGCGGTACTGTCGCGCCCGGGAGCTAGGTTTCGCCTCGGCGGCTCCCTGCCCTGCCGCCCGATAACAGCCCGGCGCGGCACACCCCGACCTAGGTCGCGCCGGGCGACTTTTTCCGGGCGGGCATCACCCCCGCAGCCGTCCAAATCGCCGTTCGATCAGCAGCATGATCAAGGTGACGGCGAAGGCGAAGGCGACCATCCCGCCGGCCAGCAGATGCGCCTTGCCCCACTCAAGATCCTCGACCAGCTGGAAGAGTTCGATCGACAGGACCTTGGTCTTGCCCGGGATCGCGCCGCCGATCATCAGCACCACGCCGAATTCGCCGATGGTGTGCACGAAGACCAGGATCGCGGCGGTGACCAGCCCCGGCCGCGCCAGGGGCAGCGCCACGCGGGCGAAGACCTGAACGCCGCGCGCGCCGAGGGTGGCGGCGCATTCCAGCGCGCTGTCGCCGATCGCCGCGAAGGCGTTGCGGATCGGCTGAACCGCGAAGGGCAGTGAATAGAGGACCGAGCCGATGACCAGGCCGGTGAAGGAAAAGGCCAGGGTGCGCACGCCAAGGCCGGCCAGCGGCCGGATCAGCGGACTGGCCGGGCCGAGCGCGATCAGCAGGTAGAAGCCGAGCACCGTCGGCGGCAGCACGATCGGCAGGCTGGCGGCGGCGGCGATGATCTCCTTCCACCAGCGCCGCGAGCGGGCCAGCCACCAGGCCAGCGGGGTGGCGACGACCAGCAGGATCGCGGTGGTCAGCACCGCCAGCTTCAGCGACAGCCAGAGCGCCTCGGCCATGGCGTCAGGGCGTCGCGTAGCCGAAGCGGTGGATGATCGCCCCCGCCCGCGCGCTCTTCAGAAAGGCGAGGAATTCGCGCGCCGCCTTTGAATCGCCGGCGGTTTTCAGCAGCACCGCCTGTTGCACGATCGGGTCGTGATCGGCCTCCGGAACCAGCCAGCGCGAACCGCCCGGCTCGTTGATCACCTGCGACAGGGCGACGAATCCGAGCTCGGCGTTGCCGGTCTTCACGAACTGGAACGCCTGGGCGATCGAGGCGCCCTGCACGATCCTGGGCTGGACCCGATCGTAGACGCCGAGCGTCTTCATCGTCTGGATCGCCGCCACGCCGTAGGGCGCCGCGGCAGGATCGGCGATGGAGAGCTTGGCGAAACGATCGCCGCGCAACACCGCGCCCTTGGCGTCGACCAGGCCGGCGGTCGGGCTCCACAACACCAGCTTGCCGACCGCATAGGTGAACCGGCTCCCCGACACGGCCAGGCCGGCCTGCTCGGCCTTGGCGGGCCGGTCGGCGTCGGCGGACAGGAAGACCTCGAACGGCGCGCCGTTGGCGATCTGGGTATAGAACTGCCCGGACGCCCCGAAGCTCAGCGTGACATGGTCGCCGGTGGCCTTCTCGAACGCCCCGGCGATCTGCCTGGCCGGCTCGGTGAAATTGGCCGCCACGGCGACGGTGACCTCTTCGGCGGTGGCCGGGCTGGCGGCCAGCGCCCCCCAGATCGACAGCACCGCGGCTATGATCAGTCGGCGGACGATCGACCTCATGGGCTAATCCACGGCCAGGAGGACGTGCGAGGCCTTGATCAGCGCCAGCACCGGGGCGCCGACGCGCAGATCGAGGGAATCGGCGCTCTCGCGCGTGATGGTCGCGGTCAGGGTCTTGCCGCCGTCCACGGCCAGGCTGATCTCGCTGTTCACCGCCCCGTCCTCGCGCCGCACCACCTCGCCAGCCAGCTGGTTACGGGCCGATGTGCGCAACGAGCCGTCGCTGCGGGCGAGGATGACGAAGCTGGACTTGATCAGCGCGATGGCTTGGCGGCCCGGCTCGAGACCCAGCTCGTCGGCGCTTTCGCGGGTGACGACGGCGGTGATCTCGACCCCCTCGGCGATCTTCAGCACCACCTCGGCGCTGACCGCCCCTGGCTTGACCCGTTCCACCACGCCGCGAAGGGCGTTGCGCGCGCTGGTCTTCATGCCCAGACCCCACAGCAGCGAATTCAGCGTCTCCGACGGCGCGGCCAGCCGCTGCTCCAGCGCCTCGGCCAGGCGCGCCAGCTCGACCTCGACCGTCCGGAACGTTCGCACCACCGCCGCGCCGCGTGGCGTGAGATTGGCCAGGCCGCCCTTGGCGCCGCCGGCTTGGGCGACGATCAGGGGCCTGTCGAACAGGTTGTTCAGCGCCTGCACGGCATCCCAGGCGCCCTTGTAGCTCAGGCCGACCGCCTTGGCCGCCGCGGCGATCGAGCCGTGCCGGTCGATGGCCTCGAGCAGCGCGATCCGCTCGGCCCCGACGCGCAGACCGGCGCCGCGACGCAGCAGCAGCGAGGCGCTCAGGTCTTCGGCGGCGATGGTCCTGGCAGTCATCCCGATCCCGTTCCGCGTCAGGCGTCCTGTAGTTGAGCTACCGGACGCGGGATGTAAAGCGCCCGCGGAACGGCCGGTCAGTGCGCCGGGCTGTAGAGGACGCTCAAGGCCGGGCTGCCGCCGCCAAAGTCATGATAGCTGACCGCGACCTTGATCCCGCCGCTTGTCCAGGTGCAGTTCAAGGCGGCGAGTTGGGCGCGGTCGACGCAGCGGCGTGGCGCGCCGTACTGGCTGGTCGCCAACTGGACGATCCGCCTGGCCTCGGCCAGGTTTTCCGGCCCGCGCCCTGATTTCAGCGCCCGGCTTTCGACCAGCACCGCCGACAGCCCCTTGAAGCGAAAGAAGAAGAACGCCTCGGCCGGCGACCCCGCCAACTCGGCCGGCGCGGTAAGGCCGGACTGCGACCCATCCTCCAGCGTCTGGCCGATGGCGGGCTTGGCCTGCGGCGCCACGGCCGCCACCTGGTCGATGGTCGCGCCGGCCTTGGCGCCGTTCCACAGATCCGGGCCGCTCGGTGCTGGCGGCGCCGCGCCGATGATCAGAAAGCTGGCGCTTCCAGCAGCGATGACGGCGAGGCGCAAGGCATGGCTCCTGGGCAAGACGGCAGGCTGGCATAGCCCGGCCGGCCGCCATGGCCAAGTCAATGAGCCAGGTCGATCGGCGGGGACGGCGGGGAAGGCGCGGCGGCGGACTCCTCGCGGGCGTTCATCATGGGTACAGGCTGGGCGGCGGATGCTGCACGCATGCGCGGGCGCGCGCCAGAGCCAGGAGAGACTTCACATGCGCAGACAGATTATGGCCGGGGCCTTGGCGGCGGCGATCCTGGGGTTGGCCGCGCCGGCCCTCGCCCAGGGACAGAGCTGCTTCTTCGTCAACCAATGGAACGGTTGGAAGGCAGCCGATGACCACACCATCTATCTGAACGTCTCGGGCGGCCATCGCATCTTCCGGCTCGACATCGCCGGCTCATGTCCCGCCCTGCTCGATCCCACCTCGACCCTGATCACCGACAACCACACCGACAGCATCTGCACCGCGGTCGACTGGAACCTGAAGGTGCGCCAGGCCCCCGGCTTCGCCATGCCCTGCATCGTCAGCAAGATGACCCAGCTTACGCCCGAGCAGGCCGCGGCCCTGCCGAAAAACCTGCGGCCCTAGCCGGCGCGTCCAGGATCCACGCACGGCTCCTACCATGCGTGTCAATTTGATGTTGACGCCCCGTTTGTCAATACGGTATTGACTGTCAACTCATCATTGACACACGGAGGCCGTCATGGCCGAAGCCCAACCCGCCGCCGACAAACCGAAGCCCGTCATGTACTGCTCCTTCTGCGGCAAGTCGCAGCACGAGGTGGCGAAGCTGATCGCCGGCCCGGCGGTGTTCATCTGCAACGAATGCACCGGGCTCTGCCAAAAAATCCTGGGGGCGGAGACCGAAGCCGACGCCAAAAGGGATGCGGCCGCGGCCAAGCCGGAGTTCGCCACCCCCGACACCTATCCCACCGACCGGCTGCTCGGCCTGCTGACCAGCGCCGAGACCGCCTTCGAACGGGTCGGCGATCAGGTGCAGCACTATGTCGACACTCTGCGCAACCGGGAGGTGAGCTGGGCCGATATCGGCAAGGCTCTGGGGGTGTCCCGGCAGGCCGCGTGGCGACGTTTCGCCTGAAACCGCACACGCTTTGGTGAAAGCGCGAGGCTGGCCAATGGCCTAGCCGGGATTTTCCGGCTAAACCGGCCCTGGTGGGGAGCGGGACTCAAGAGACGCCCGAGTCAGAACGCGGGGATGTCGCCGCACCCGTGAACGCGCCCGTGATCGACACCGCCGCCCGACGGCCGACCGCCGGCCTCTTCATCCTGATCACCGTGGTCCTGGATTCCGCGGCGCTCGGGATCATCTTCCCCGCCCTGCCAAAGCTGGTCGCGACGCTGGGCGTCGGCGCGGCGGCCTCGACCGCCGAGATCATCGGTTTTCTCGCCATCGCCTTCGCCGGCATGCAGTTCGTCGCCTCGCCGATCCAGGGCGCGCTTTCGGACCGCTTCGGGCGCCGACCGATCATCCTGGCCTCGAATTTCGGGCTTGGCGTCGACTATCTGATCATGGCGCTGGCGCCGAACTTCCCGTGGCTGTTCGTCGGCCGGCTGATCTCCGGCGGCGCGGCGGGCAGCACCTCGGCCGCCTACGCCTATATCGCGGACGTCTCGACCGAGGAGGAGCGCGCCTCGCGGTTCGGGTTCCTGCAGGCGGCGTTCGCGCTCGGGTATGCGATCGGGCCGGCGATCGGCGGCTTCCTGGTCGATTTCGTCGATGTGCGGGCGCCGTTCTGGGTGGCCGCGGCCCTCAGCCTGGCCAACACCCTCTACGGCCTGTTCATCCTGCCGGAATCGCTGCCCAAGGATCGCCGGGCCCGACTGAGCCTCGGCCAGCTCAATCCGTTCGAGGCGATCGCCAGCCTGCTGCGGGCCAATCCGCGGCTGGTCGGCATATTGACGCCGTCGTTCCTGATGTACGTGATCTCCACGGGGCTGTTCAGCTTCGCGGCCGTCTACACCACCTATCGCTTCAAATGGTCCGGCCTGCACATCGGCCTCTACCTCCTGGTCCTGGCGGCCGGCGTCATCGTCGCCCAGGCCGGGCTGGTGACGATCGTGGTCAGGCGGGTCGGCGAGCGGGTGACGGCCGTCGGCGGCATGCTGCTGCAGACCGCCGCCCTGGTCGCCGCCGGCTGGGCGACCAGCGACGCCGGCTTCTGGTGGGCCGTGCCGCTGATGTGCTTCGGCGCGGTGGCCAATCCGGCCTGGTCGGCGATCGGCAGCCGCTCGGTCGGCCCCAGCGAACAGGGCCGCTTCAACGGCGCGGTCACCAGCTTGGCCGCCATCGCCGGGGTGGTCGGTCCGGGTGTGTTCGCCGAGGTCTACGCCCACAGCGCCGGCGCCAGGGGCGACACCTTCATGGCCGGCTCGCCGTTTTTCGTCGCCGCCGGGCTGGCGCTGATGGCCGCCCTGTTCGCTTTCTGGGCCACGCGACGACACGCCGCGCCGGCGACCGCAGCCTAGCTGCCCTAAGCCAGCTCGGCGGATCTCCGCGCTTCGCCGCGTCTCAGGGCGTCGCCGCCACCCGGAGCATCTTGTCGTCCGGCCCGAACACGATCGCGTACTGCCGCGTCTCTCCCGCGTTGAAGAGGCCGCCATCGCGCGCCCAGGACAGGGTCTTTTCGCCGTTGGCCGCCTCGTAGACCGAGCTGGGCGGCCCCAGGGCCTTGATCGCGTCGGTGCGGGTCGTTTCCCCGGGGGTGAAATGCGAGGAGGCGGACGCAACCAGCGCCCCGTCGCCGTCGGCGCAGGCCGCGCAGGTCAGGGTGGCGATGGCCGCGGCCACGAGCACAAAAGTCCGCAAAAGCCTCACTCCCCTCCCGACACGCCGAGGAGATCAGACTGAGCCCATGTCCCGCGTCTTGCCAAGCCCTGTCGGCTAGCGCCGGCCCGTGGCGCGCGCCTGCTCGAGCACTCCATCCAGCCGATCCAGCCTGGATTGGATGGCGCGGCGGCAGCCGGCGCCCAGCGGGTCGCGGGCGCGCTGGGCGCGGATCGACTGCAGTTCGAAGGCGGCGCGGCGCGCCTGATAGGCGTTGAGCCAGCCATAGCAGGCCCCGCCGCGGATCCAGTCGCCGAGCCGGCGCTCCTGTTCCGCCAGGCTGGTCAACGGCCGGAGGTTCAGGTCCGGCCCCGCCGGCTCGCCACGCCAGTCCGGCTCGGCGAACACCGCCGCCGCCGGAGCCAGGGCCGGTCGTTGCATGCTCATCGGTCTCGAAGCCTCTCGTCTTGGCCCATCCCACGTCGCGGAGATTGGACGACGCCGGCTGAAAAAAGTCGGACGGCGACGTTTAGCCGCCGTTCAGTTTCGCGTCGTCACAGCCACGACACCAAGCTGGGCTATGGGCTTGCTTTTGGCCGTCTGCGCTGGGGGGCGGGGTCGGGATCAGTGTGCGATGAACATCATCGCGGTTGTCGCCCAAAAGGGCGGGACCGGAAAATCGACCGTCGTCGCCAACCTGGCGGTGGCGGCGCATCTTGCCGGCCGGCGTACGATCGTCGTCGACACCGACCCTCAAGGCTGCATCGTCAACTGGTCGCGGGCGCGCGGCGCCGCTGAGCCGACGGTGATCTACGGCAAGGCGGCCGCCATCCACCCCATGCGCTTCGCCGCTGAACGGGCCGGCCTTGACCTGATGCTGATCGACACCCGCGCCTCCTCGATCGCGGATTCGCTCGACGCCGCCAAAGCCGCCCAACTCACCCTGGTGGTGGTGCGCCCCACGGCGATCGACCTGAACGCGATCCGCAAGACCGTCGAGGCGCTGAAGCCGCTGGGCCGGCCGGCGACCTTCGTGCTCAACCAGGCGCCCAGCCGCCGCGTCGAGCGCGAGCCGGCCATCGTCGGTGCGGCGGTGGATCTCCTGCTGGGCTATGGCTTGCCGCTGACGCCGGTGGCGCTGCGCAGCCGCGGCGTCTACCAGACCGCCTTCGCCGAAGGGCTCTCGCCGCTGGAGACCGAGCCCGAAGGCCTGGCCGCCCGGGAGCTTCAGGCGCTCTGGGCGCATGTGTCCGGGCGCCTGCCATGGGCTCGGCGGCCGAAGCCCTCACCGGTTCTTGAGTCGTAAGCCTTCGATAGGGGCCTAGGGCGCGGGGGACCAGGCGGCTCGCGACAATGTCAGAGGCCGCCGTCGGCCGGTGGACCGCGCTGGGAGATGCGCCTAATCAACAGGTTACCGCGTTTCTGGGCGGGGCGCCGCAACCCAGTCGCCGGAGCTAACCGGAACATCGCTGATGGCTGACCGTTTCCTTCCCCAACACCGATAACAATCGTTGGAGGAATCGATGACTACGAGCGACCTTAACAGACCGGCCGACGAGACCCCGCCCGAGCCGGGTTCGATCGGCGCCGGCGCCGATATCTATCGACGGATGCAGCGCACCGGACGCGGGCGCCGTCCGGCGTGGACGATCGCCGTGCCCGTCGTCGCGGTGGCTGTGGTCGCCATCGGCGGCGTCGTCGCCTATGAGGCCATGAAGAGCGGTTCCGCGCCGAGGCCGGCCCCCGCCCAGAGCGCCCTGCCGCCGGTGGCCCTGGCTCCGATCGCGCCGGTCGCCTCGAAGCCGGCCCAGGTCGCCGCCGCGACGCCGTCGCCCGTGACCGCCGCGCCGACGCATCGGGCCGTGCCGGTGCACCGGATCGTCAGGCAGGAGCATGGCCGCCCCGCCCTCACCCCCGTGGCCCACAGAAGGGCGGCCCGCGACGCCAACGCCGCCGCGGCCGCCGGCCAGGACACCAGCGCCTACAGCCCGCCGCAGCCCACCGCGGCGCCGCCGCCCGCGGCTACCGCGCCGGCGCCGGTTCAACCGAGCGCGCCCGCGCCCGCCGCGGCGGCTCCGGCTCCAGCGGCGCCCGTGACGGTTTCGCCGCCGCCGCCCGCGTCGAGCGCCACGCCGGTCAATCCGCCGGCCCAGTCGTCGGCGCCGGCGTCCGCCGCGCCGCAATAGACCCGCCGCCGCGCGGTCGAACTCAGCCCGTTCGGCGATGAAGCCAGGCCGCCGCTCCATGGAGCGGCGGCCTTCGCTTATGTCGGCCGCGAGCGCGCTCGCATGCAGAGTTCAGCAAAACATAACCGATTGTTCACGAGACAGAATCCACAAGGCAGTTCAGTCATTCCAGGTATTGGCGAGCCCATCAAGGACCAACGGATGTTCTCGGTTGTCTTTCTATTGGGTTCCCTTTGCGGTTTTGCATCCCTGACCTGGCTGGTCCTGCAGTACAGGGCTCAGGACCGCAATCGTTTGGCGGTCACCTCGACGCGGTCGCTGACCGGCGGGATCGACGTGCTTATCCAGTACCGTCCGCCGCGCACCCGGGTCGGACTGAGCGCCAGGGTGACGCTGCTCGAGCCGGCTGGCGCGCATCTGGTGGGAGGCGTCCGCCAGGAGCGCGGCGACCGCTACGGCGCCTATGCGGTCGATGAGCCGGACGCCGCGGTCAAGGGGCAGTCGATCGAGACGCCGCTGAAGCATCTGCGGCCCGATCCGCTCGGCGTCTTCGCCGGGGTGGTCTATGTCAGCGCCGATCAGGGCGCCCAGCCGGGCGCCGCCAGGATCAGGTTGGAGATCTGGACCGAGGCCGGACCGACCCGGCTGGCCGGCCGCGACGTCGAGGTTCGCGCCATTCACTGGTAGGTCGGGCGCTGATAGGCTCCGGCGCTGACAGGGTCCGGCGATGCGCGGCCCGTCGGAGGCAGGCCATGACCGCTCAGATCGTTTTCGCCCTCTACCGTCCCCACGCCGGTCAGGACGCGGCGCTGCGGCGGCTGATCGCGCGGCACGTCCCGGCCCTCCGGCGGCTCGGCCTGGTCACCGCCCGGCCACCGGTGCTGGCCCGCGCCGGCGACGGGACCTATGTGGAGATCTTCGAGTGGGTCTCGGAGACGGCGGCCCGCGCCGCCCACGACCATGCGGAGATCGCCGAGATCTGGGACGCGATGGAGCAGATCGCCGACTTCGCCGCCCTGGCCAGCCTTGCCGAGGCCCAGCGCCCCTTCACCCATTTCGAGCCGGTCGCGCTTTCCGAAGCTCAATGACCGCCCGTCGCCTGCACGTGGCGCTGTTGGCCGCGGCATTCGCGCTGGCCGCCCTGGGCGGCGCGGCGGCGCGGGCGCAAAGCGCGCCGGACGACGGCCGCCTCGCGCGCTTTCCGCCGATCGTGGCTCCAACCGCAGCCGCCGGCGACACCTTCGTGGTGCTCTATTCCGGCGACAGCGGCTGGGCGGGGGCCGCCCGCGGCTTTTCCGCCGCCCTTGTGGATGCGGGCGAGCCGGTGGTCGGCGTCGACAGCCTGGGATATTTCTTTCTGAGCCACCGCTCGCCGCCGGACGGGGCGGCCGATCTGGCGGCGGTCATCGAACATTACGCCGCCGCGTGGGACCGGCCGAGGGTGATCCTGGTGGGTTATTCCTTCGGCGCCGATTCGCTGCCGCTGATCGTCGAGCGGCTCCCGGCCGAAGCGCGCGCGCGGGTGCGGCTGATGGCGCTGATCTCGCCGGCCGACCGCGCCGACATGCTGTTCACCGGGCTTTCCTGGATCGACCTGACCTTGCCGGGCGCGCAGCCGCTGGCGCCGGCGCTTTTGACCCTCGCTTCGATCCCCGCCATCTGCATCCGCGCTGAGCACGATCCGCGCGCGGCCTGCGACCGCTTCCCGCAAGGGGTCGCCCGCTTCCACCTGCCCGGATGGCATCGCTACCATGGCCAGTACCGGGCGGTGGCGCGGATCATCCTCTCCTCCGCCGGCCTCCCGCCGCCGGACGCCGAAGCCCCTCCCGCCCCGCTCAGTCGCTGAAGCTTAAGGCGGTGCGCGCTGGTGCGACAGTGCGCCGCCTTGAGCGACGGACAAAATCGCTGGAAAAGCAGCCTGCTATTTCAAGGTCCGGACGCGAGATTACAGACGCGACAGACCTTCCTGTTGGGGAACAGGACCAAGGGCGCCCGGGGTTTCCGACCCCGAGGCGCCCTTCTGTATTCAGCCGCGGATTATCCGTCAGATGACGAAGGTGACCACCGCATAGACCGCACAGGCGGCCAGGATCAGGAAGACGGCCGCGCAGGTTCCGACGAAGAGAATCTCCCGCCGTCGGTCGTGGCCGTGCGTCTCGCTGTCCTTGGCCATGGCGGCTGATCCCATGTGACTGTCGGCGAAGACGCCTTTAGTTGGCTGGCCCGGCCGGGGTCTGCCCGGCCTGGTGACGCGCCATCATGGCGGCGATGGCGGTTTTACAGGCGTCGGAAAGCTGGTCCTTGTGCGCCATCACGCACTGGCGCCGGCCAGGCCCCGGCTGGGCGTCGGGGCACAGCTTGGCCACGTCGGCTCCGCAGGCCTGGCGCATGCCGCCGCCGGCCGGGGCGTCCTGGGCGAGACTGGCGCCGGCGGCCGAGCCGGCGATGACGACGGCGAGGCCAAGGATGGTAAGGCGTTTCATTCAGGTGCTCCGAAAGGATGGCGCTGAGGATGGCGCGCGGGTGTTGCCCCGCTATTTCACGAGCATTTCCGCGCGTTTCCGTCGCGTGACGATCGGCGCCGCCGCGGCTAACGCGGCGCGGCCGCGCGCACTGGGGCGGCGATTGGCGCCGCCGCATGGATCGGCGGCGCCTCGGCGCTGGACTCGAGGGCGCTGCGGATGGCCTCGACCAGCGTCGCGGCCGCGATCGGCTTGGACAGGTGCCCGTCGGCGCCGGCGTCCGCCGAGGCCCGGGCGTGTTCCGGCATGGCGTTGGCGGTCAGCGCCAGGATGGGCGTGCGGTGGACCCCGGTGGCGGCTTCGCGCCCGCGGATCAGCCGGATGGCGGTCAGCCCGTCCATGACCGGCATCTGCATGTCCATCAAGATGACGTCGAAATCGTTCGCCTGGGCGGCCTCGACGGCGGCCTTTCCGTTTTCGACCACGGTCAGTTCGACCCCGACCGCTTCGAGGATCAGAGCGACCACCTTGCGGTTGGTCGGATGGTCCTCGGCCAGCAGCACCCTTGGCTGATCCGGCAGCGTCTCGGGCAGCACCACCGTCGTCGCGGCGCGCGGCATGGCGCCTTCGCCGCGGGCGCGCGGAAGTTCGAGGGTCAGGGTGAAGGCCGCGCCCTTGCCCGGCTGCGAGGCCGCCTCCAGCGTCCCGCCCATGGCCTCGGCGATGGAGCGTGAAATCGCCAGGCCGAGGCCGGTGCCGCCAAACCGCCGGGTGATCGAGCCGTCGGCCTGCTCGAAGCGCTTGAACAGCTTGGCCCCGACCGCGGCGTCGAAGCCGATGCCGCTGTCGCGCACGGTCAGGCGCAGGGACACTGTCTCGATCGATCGGGTGGCCTCGACCTGCAGCACGACCTTGCCCGCATCGGTGAACTTCACCGCGTTGGACAACAGGTTGGAGACGATCTGGCGCAACCGGACCGCGTCGCCCGACACCATCGCCTCGGCCGTCGGCGCGATCGAGGTCTCGAAGGCCAGGCCCTTCTCGCCCGCCTTGGGTTCGAACAGCGCCGCGACCATGCGCAGGGACGCGGCCAGGTCGAAGGGCTCGTTGGACAGCTCCAGCCGCCCCGCCTCGATGCGGGCGGTGTCGAGCACGTCGCCGAGCAGGCTTTCCAGCACCCCGGCGGAGCTCTCGATCAGCCCGACCATTTCCCGCTGCTCGGGCTCCAGCCGGGTCCTGGCCAGCGCGCCGGCGATGCCCATGACACCGTTGAGCGGCGTGCGGATCTCGTGGCTCATATTGGCCAGGAATTCGCTCTTTGCCCGGTTGGCCTCTTCGGCGGCCTTGAGCGCGTTGGCCATGGCCCGTTCGGCGCGTTTCTCGCGATCGACATTCCTGGCGACGCCGACAACGCGCTCAAGGCTGCCGTCGGCGGCGGTGATCGCCTCGGCGGCGATGGAGACCCACAGGTGCGGTCCGTTGGGCTGCATCAGCCGCAGGACGATCCGGAACGGCGTCCTGTCGGTCAGGTGCCTGGCCCAGGCGGCGTCGGCGATCGGACGATCGGCCGGGTGGATGGCGGTCCAGATCTGGCCGGCCGTATCGGAAAAGTCGAGCCCCCGCTGGCCGTAGATCGAGGCGACGCCATCGGCCTGGTCGCGCTTGCCGCGGAAATCCATCTCCCAGATGTTGAGCTCGGCCATCTCGGTGGCCAGCTTCAGCCGGTGCTCGGAGCGCTCGGATCGCTCCAGCGCCTCGATCATCTCGGTGATCTCATGAAGCATCACCAGCAGCCCCCCGACCTCGCCCCTGGCGTCGCGCCAGGGCGTGATTTCCCAGCTCACCCACCGGGCGACGCCGTCGGGGCTGACGAACCTCGCCCGATCCATATGGGCGCCCAAGCCTTCGAGACATCGGTCGCGGATGACCAGCCAGGCCTGTTGCGCCGCCGGGGTGATGTCGTAGATCGGGCGGCCGACCAGGTCGGCGTCGATCCATCGCGCGGCGCGGTTGCGCCAACGCGCGCTGACCCGCAGGATGTTGAGGTCGCGGTCGGTCATGGCCAGGGCGATCGGCGCCGTCTCGATGATCGCCGCCAGGTTGTCGGTCGCGGCGCGTGCCTCGAGCTCCCGCGCGGCGATCGCGCCAAGCGCGAGGCGGCGATCGCAGTCGTCGGCGACCAGGGCGGCGAAGGCTTCCAGCCGCCCGGCCAGCACGGCGTCATAGGCGCGGGGCGCACGGTCGATGACGGAGAGCACGCCGATGCAGGCGCCGCTGGCCAGCCGAATGGGCGCGCCGGCGTAGAAACGGAAATGGGTGGGGCCGGTGACGAAGGGATTGGCGCTGAAACGCTCGTCCCTGGAGGCGTCCTTCACCCAGAGCAGCCGGCCCTGCCGCACCGCGGTCTCGGCGAAGGCTTTCCGGCGAAAGACCTGCGGCAGCACCTGGTCGCTGACCCCGGCCAGCCAGAGGCTGTCGGCCAGCAGGATCCCCACATGCACCATGGGCCCGCCGACGACGCACTGGGCCAGCCGGGCGATCCGCTCGAAGCTGGGGCGCGCCGCTTCCAGGTCAAGAGCGCCGATCGCGCCCATGCGGGCGCGCTCTTCGCTGGAAAACTGACCTCTGGACATGGCGATAGGCTCGCGAAACTCGACGCTTTGAGCCAAGGCTTAGGGACCGCGGATTAAATTTCCGTGCGTAGCTTCACCGTATCTGCAACCGCCGGGTTCAGCCCTCGGTCGCCTTCAGCAGCAACTCGAGGGCCGCCCCGGCGAAGGCGTGCATGTTGACCACCCGGTCGGCCTCGCCGGTCTCCAGGGTCATGGCGTGCTCGAACGGTCCCGAAACCGCGATGCAGCTGTGACCGGCGGCATCGCCATAGCCGTTGCCGGTTGGGCCGGCCGCGCCGGTCTCGGAAAGGCCCCAGGTGGCGGCGAACTGCTCGCGCACGGTCCGCGCCAGCAAGAGGGCATAGGGCTCGCTCGCCGAGCGCATGCCGGCGACCGCCTCACGCGGAATGTCCAAGAGCCGCATCCGCGCCCGGCCGGTATAGACCACCGCCCCGCCCAGGAAATAGGCCGAGGCGCCGGGAACCGCCAGCAGCGCCGCCGAGATCAGCCCACCCGCCGAAGACTCGGCGACGGCGACCGATTGCTCAGAGGCTTTCAGCCGTTCCGCCAGGCGTTCGGCGAGCGGCGACAGTGTTTCGAAGCCGGTCAATTCGCGTCCCTTCCCTTAATTCGACGTAAGACTTGCGATCGGCGCTTTTCGTCCGGCCACAATATTGGCAACCAATGGGTGCTATTCGATTTTCCGTTATGCCAGCCGCCCCGTAAAACGGCCAGCCGCCTCGCAGCCAGGGATTTCCATGCCGTCCAGCCACGATGTGTTCGCCGACCATTATCCCAACCGCCGCGAGAAGCTCGCCGACGGCGTGGTTCATGGGATCGGCCTGGCGGCGGCCGCGGCCGGCGGCGTCGTGCTGATCGTGCTTTCGATCCTGACCGGCGGCGGCGCTGGTCTGGCGGCCGCCACCGGCCTCTATGCCCTCTGCCTGATCACCATGCTGGCCTGTTCGACGGCCTATAACCTGACCAAGCCGACCCGGGCGCGGCCGTTCCTGCGCCGGTTGGACGAGGCGGCGATCTTCCTGATGATCGCCGGCTCCTACACCCCTTTCACCACCCAGCGGATGGATGGGGCCTGGGCGATCAGCATGACCGCGCTGGTCTGGGGCCTGGCGCTGGCCGGGGTCGCCGGCAAGCTCCTGGCCGCGCGCCTGCCCGACTGGATCTGGACCGTCGGCTATGTCGCGTTCGGCTGGGTCGCGCTGATCGCGCTCAGGCCATTGATCCAGGGGGTGCCGGTCGTGGCGCTGGCGCTGCTGATCATCGGCGGGCTGATCTACACCACCGGGGCGCTGATCTTCCACAGCCGCCTGCCCTATCGCCGCGCCATCTGGCACGGCTTCGTGGTCACCGCCGCCGGCGCGCACTATGCCGCCATCTGCGCCGGCGTGGTGTTCGCCGCCGCGCTGAAGGCTCAGTAGGCGCGGCCGATCAGGACCTCCTCGACCCCCGGCTCGCCGGTGAAGACGCAAAGCCCGAAGGTCCGCGGCTGGACCATCGGCGCGTTGCGGATGGTCAGGCGCAGCGACTTCAGCCGCTGGGTCGCCTCCTCCAGCGCCTCGCCGGTCGGCCGCGACCAGGCGCAACGCGCCCAGCCCTTGAAGGCCACATTGGCGTCCTCGTCCTCGGCCCCCGGCCCGAACCAGGCGGCCAGCTGTTCGAAGCTGGCGATGTCGGTACGGATATTGGCGTCCAGCCGCGCCTTGGCCTCATCGAACATGCCCTGCTGGATCTCCGCCAGCCGCTCGGAGACGGCGGCGATGAAGTCCGCCCGCGGCTCGCCGATCGAAGCGACCTTCTCGCCGGCCCACAGCCGGTCGCGGCGCATGAAGGTGACCTGGGCCCCGGCGGCGTCGCGCGGGCCGATCTCGACGATCAGCGGGGCGCCGCGGCGCACCCAGTCCCAGCGCTTCTCGCCCGACCGTCCAGGCTTGCGGTCCACCAGCACCCGCACCGGGGCGCGGAAGGCGGTCAGTTCGCCAAGCTCCATCGCCAGGGCGTCGGCATAGGCCAGCACCGCCTCGTCCTCCGGCTTGTCGCGCAGGATCGGCACGATCACCACCTGGCGCGGCGCGATGGCGGGCGGCAGGCGCAAGCCATCATCGTCGCCGTGGGTCATCACCACGCCGCCCATCAGCCGCGTCGAGGCGCCCCAGCTGGTGGTGTGGCAGTACTCCAGCTCGCCCGCGGCGCTCTGGAAGCGGATGTTCTGGGCGTGCGCGAAGTTCTGGCCGAGATAGTGCGAGGTGCCGGCCTGCAGCGCCTTGCCGTCCTGCATCATGGCTTCGATGGAATAGGTGTTCACCGCGCCCGGGAAGCGTTCATTCTCCGGCTTCTCTCCCGCGATCACCGGCATGGCCAGCACGTCCTCGGCAAAGCTGCGATAGACTTCCAGCATCTTGCGGGTCTCTTCGATGGCGTCGGCTTCGCTGGCATGGGCGGTATGGCCCTCCTGCCAGAGGAATTCGGTGGTGCGCAGGAACATGCGCGGGCGCATCTCCCAGCGAACCACATTCGCCCACTGG
>DATAYM010000047.1:0-39845 GCA_036272595.1 Caulobacteraceae bacterium | reverse complement strand
CAACGTCACCGGCTCGACCGGACTGACCGGCATCCTGGCCGACGCGTCGGGCGGCAACGCCACCGTCGTTCTTGGCGCCGCCGGCAACGGCGCCGGCATCACGGTGATCGGCAACACCACGCTGGGCGACAATTCCGGCATTACGGTCCAGTCGCTGGGCGGCAACGCCACGGCCGACAACGTGGCGGTCAACACCGGCTCGACGGCCATCAAGGTGGTCGGCGGCGGCGGCGTCTTCGCCGACGCCTCGGGCGGCGCCAACATCACCACCGGCGGCAACATCTCGGTCGGCGACTACGCCGCCATCGACACCCGCGCCGGCAACGCGACCTTCATCAACGTCAACGGCGGGGTGGTGCAGGGCGGCGGCACGGCCGGCAACGTCACGACCGCGACCATCGAGTTCCTGAACCGCACGGCCAACACCACCACGACGATCAACGTCAACTCCGGCGGCACGGTCGAGGCCAACTTCGTCGGCAACGCCACCACCGCCTCGCCCGCCAGCCTGGTGATCGCGCCGGAGCCCGGCAACGCCACCTACGGCAGCGTGGTGGTCAACGACGCCGGCACCCTGATCGGCACGGTCAACTTCGCCAGCGTGATCGGCAACGGCACGGTCGGCAACGCGACGGTCCCCGGCAACGTCTCCAACACCGCGGTGAACGTCACCAACGGCGGCGTCTGGCGGACCAGCGGCACGGACACCTTCGGCAACGGCGCGCCGGCCGGCAACACGACGGTGGCCTCCGACTCGGTGACCACCTCGGGCACCGGCGCCATCGACACGACCGGCAACACCACCTTTGCGTTCGGGAACACCACCACCAACACCATCAGCAACGGCGGCGTGCTGCGGGTCGGCTCCGACGGCGCCCCGGCGACCTTGACCCTCACCGCCGCTGGCGCGCCGATCACTCTGACCAACTCAGGCCTGATCGACCTCAGCACCGGCGCGCCGGGGACCCAGTCGATCGTCGGGACCACCACCAACTTCGTCGGCGTGGCCGGCGGCGTCATCGCCACCAAGGTCAATTTGGCCGGCACGGCCTCGGCGGCCAACACCCTGAGCGTCGCCACCACCACCGGGACCAACGGCATCCGCGTGATCGACGCTGGCGGGACGCCTGGCTATATCCCGGCCTCGGCCGGCGGCATCGTGCTGGTGCACACCGGCGGGGCGACGGCCAACAACGCCACCTTCACCCTGGACTCCGGCTCGACCGGCTATGCGACCTTCGGGCCGAACTCCGCCGGCCTGGTCAAGGGGCTATGGCTCTACACCCTGGACAACACCGGCCAGAACGAAATCCTGGTCAGCCAGCCCGGTCCCGGCGCCTTCGAGGCTCCGATCGTGGCCACCGCGGCCCAGGACATCTGGTACGCGACCACCCCGTGGCAGGATCGCCAGGCCGATTTGCGCGACTCGGCGCTGCTGGCGCCAAGCTCGCTGGGCAGCTTCACCCCGGGCTTCTGGATCAAGGCCGTGGGCGACTGGACCAACCGGACCAACCGGATCGATCCGCCGGCCGGCTTCACCTTCAACCTCAGCTACCATCAGAACACCTACGGGATCGTGGCTGGGCTCGACGGGGCGACCCGCTTCGGCGACGGCGGCGTCGGCCTGATCGGCGTGGCCGGCGGGTATCTGAACTCGCAGGTCGACTTCGCCAACCACACCGGCGTGGCCGACCAGAACTATTCGGGCGGCACGGCGAGCGTCTACGCCACCTACCTGCAAGGGCCGTTCTTCATCGACGGCCAGGTCAAGGGCGACTTCCTGACCCTCAAGGTCAACAGCTTCGGCGGCGGCGGCTCGGTGAGTGTCGACACCTGGGGCGGCGAGGTGCAGGCGGGCTATCGCATCCCGATCGGCGTCGCCACCCTGGAACCGCTCGGCGACCTGGCCTACGCCACCACCCAGATCGGCAACGTCAACGTGCTGGGAACGCGGCTGCGCTGGGGCAACGACGACAGCTTCCGTGGCGCGCTCGGCGGGCGGATCTCGGCGCCGCTGATCAGCAACGACAGCTTCCTGCTGAAGGGGGCGATCGACGGGCGGGCCTGGGACGAGTTCAACGGCAACAATCGCACCACCCTGATCTCGTCGGGCCTGCCGGTGGCGGTGAACGACAACTTCCGCGGCGTCTTCGGCGAGGTGGGCGGCCAGCTCGACCTGTACAGCCACGACGGCCATTCCTCGGCCTTCATCAGCGCCTCATACAAGTTCAAGACCAACTACGACGAAGGCAAGGTGGCGATCGGCTACCGGTATCAGTGGGGCGCTCCGCCGCCGCCACCCCCGCCGCCGCCGCCCCCGCCGCCTCCGCCGCCCCCCCCGCCGCCGCCGCCTCCGCCGCCACCCCCGCCGCCTCCGGCGCCCGTGGCCAAGGACTTCGTGGTCTACTTCCCGTTCGATCAGTACGTGCTGACGCCGGAAGCCCAGGCCGTGGTGCAGCAGGCGGCCGACTACGCCAAGTCGGGCAATCCGACCTCGGTGATGGTGGTCGGGCACACCGACACCAGCGGCGGCTTCGCCTACAACATGCGGCTCTCCGAGCGGCGTGCGAAGGCCACGGCCGACGCCCTGGTCAGCCAGGGGGTCAACCAGACGGTGCTGAAGGTGGATTGGAAGGGCAAGACCGACCTCGCCGTCCAGACCCCCGACGGCGTCAAGGAACCGCTCAACCGCCGCTCCACCATCTCGATCAACTTCTAGGATCGAGACGGGCCAATCGCCCAAGGCGCGGGCCGGTCGAAAGACCGGCCCGCGCTAGTATTTGTCATTCAAGCTATAGTGTAGATTTGCGCTTCCTCGGATTGTCAGAGGAAATCGCGCTTTATGAGCGCATAAAGTGAAGGCCCCGCGCTCGAACACAGGGCCTTCGGCCGAATCACTTTGGGGGACTAGGGGATAGTCCTTGATTTTGATTGGCCATTGACTGTTGCACAAAACGAGAAACCCTGGAATACCCCAGGAGTGGTGCGGCGTTGTTTTTCTTCGGAAAAGACGCCGCTCCGCAAGCGGTTGCTCGACAAGGTTGAGCCGGCCGCCAGGATCGCTCGTCGGGCGCGGCCCTATCAGCCATGCCATGAGGCGGTCAAACCCCTCTCGAGACCTTCGGGGACCTCGGCGATACGCTCCCGAAGGCCGCGTCAGGCGTTGACGCGGCCGAGGGCGGTGAACTTGGCTTCCATCTTCGGCAGCGCCTCGTTCAGGATGGAGGCGACGGTCCATTCGTCCTTGGCGGTCAGGGTCTCGACCGGGCGCGGCTGCGAATAGAGCTCCAGCGCTTCGCCGCGCGCGCCGAAGATCTGGCCGGTGACCTTGGACGCCGCCAGGGCGACGGCCAGGCGGGCCGGCTGTTCGGGGCGCAGGGCCTGCTTCATCGCCTCCATGCGCGCCGCGCCGGCCTCGTCCTTGATCGGGATGGTGGCGATCAGCCGGGTGAAGGCCACCGGGGCGATGACGTTGGAGCGGACGTTCTTCGACGCGCCTTCGAGGGCGATGATCCGCGACAGGCCGGCGATGCCCATCTTGGCCGCGCCGTAGTTGGTCTGGCCGACATTGCCGATCAGGCCCGAGGTCGAGGTGAACAGCACGAAGGCGCCGTCGTTCTGGTCGCGGAAGTGCTGGATGGCGGCGCGGCAGACATTGTAGGAGCCGCGCAGGTGCACATCGACCACCACGTCCCAGTCCTCGTCGGACATCTTGTGGAACATGGTATCGCGCAGGATGCCGGCGGGATTGATCACCGCGTGCAGGCCGCCGAAGGTGTCCAGCGCCTGTTCGACCATGGCGTCGACCGCCTTGCGGTTGGTGACGCTGTCGGAATTGGAGACCGCCTCGCCGCCGGCGGCGCGGATTTCGCTCGCCACGGCCTCGGCCGGCCCCGCCGAGCCCTCGTCGCCGCCGCGTTCGCCGCCGCCCAGGTCGTTGACCACCACCTTCGCGCCCTCGCGCGCGGCGATCAGCGCCACATCCTTGCCGATGCCGTTGCCGGCGCCGGTGACCAGTACGACCTTGCCGTCGAGCGCGCCCAATTTCGTCTCCCTGAGATCTATTGCTCTGAATGAGCGGCAGATTGGCGGCCTGACGCACCGTCAGGCAAGCCGGCTTGCGCGGGCGCCGCCGCGAAAACCGCCGGCGCCACACCTTTTCGTAACCGAGACCGGCTTCAATACCCTCGTCGGTGGTGGGCGTCGGGGTTTCGACCATGCTTGAGGCCGTGTTCAGTTTCCGCGGGCGGCTCAACCGCCTGCAATATTTTCTCGGCAATGTCGGCCTGTTCGTCGGGGTCATCGTCCTGGTGATCGTCGGCGCCGTCACGGTCGGCGCCCAGCTGCGCGCCTCAGGCGGAGCTCCTAGCCTGGCCACGCTTGGACCGATTGCGCTGCTCGCATTGATCCTGGTCCCGCCGCTTTTCTGGATCAGCTTTTCGCTGCAGGCCCGGCGCTTTCGCGACATCGGCTGGGACCCGGTCCTGATGGTCCCTGGCTGGATCGGCGTGCTGGTGATCGACGAGCTGGTCGCGAAAGGCGTTCCGGCGCTGAGCCTGTCCCACGGACAACACACCCTGTTTGGCGTGTTGTTCAACCTCGCCATGGCCGGCTGCCTGCTGTTCTGGCCGGGCAAGGGCGAAGATCCGGCGCCGCCGCTCCTCCAGCGGCCGCCGTCGACCTGGACCCCCCCGCCGCCCGAACCCGCGCCCGCGCCACGACCGGTCATGCCGGCCCCCAGCTATGGCGCCGCGCCGGCCGCGCCGCGGTTCGGCCGCCGCGGCCTGCCCGGCTGATACAAGCAGCGAGGGTGACGGCCGGCGTCGTCTGAACGGGGCCTTCGGCGGCCGCGCCTCGGGGCTCCCCGCCGCGAACTCCCAGCTGGCGCCAAGCCGGCCGCGCTTCGCAGCCCTCGCGGCGGCCAGCGAACCCTCTGAGTCATAAGGGGTTCGGAAAGAACTATGGCCTAGCTTGAGGGGGTTCGGAGGGGTGGGCGTGAAATCATTGTTCGGACTGATCGCCGCCGTGGCGATAGCCGGCTTTACCGCGACGGCGGCGCCGGCGGCCGAGCGGCCCGACATCGGGCCGGCGCAACTGGCGCGCGAAATCGAGAGCCGGGCTGAGAAATCCACCTTCGCCGACCTGGAACGGTTCGGCGACGCCGCCGCCCGCGAGCCCGGCGAGGCGCCGCTGGCCAAGCTGCAGCACGTGGCCTGGGTCTTCCTCAACCAGTCGGAATTCGATCGCTTCAACCGCTGGAACAGGCTGCTGGACGCCCGGGCGCGGCGGATGGGCGACGCCCGCTACGTCGCCATGGCCCGTATCAACGCCCTCAAGGCCCGCTACGACCAGGGCGACGTCAGCGTCCACCCCGAGATCTCGCGCCTGGCCAAGACCGAGCCGGACTGGTTCGCCCGCATCCACGCCGCCTCCGCCGACGCCACCCTGCTGATCGAGGAAGACCAGACCGGCGCGGCGCTGAAGCTGTTGTCCGACGCCGAGGTGCTGATCCCCGAGCGCGACCCGGCGGCGGCGGCGGCGGAATCCGACATCTGGGAGACCATCGGCATCGCGCTGATGCAGCTGGACGACCTCGACGGCAGCGCCCAGGCTTTCCAGCGCGCCGATTTCGAGTTCGCCGATCCCACCTATCCGCGGCCGGACTTCGACGGCGTCTACAACATGGCCCACATGGCTGTTGACCAGGGCGACGGGGCGCTGGCCGAGCAGCTGGCCGCCGTCCACCACCGGCTGGCCCTGCGATCGGACCTCGCGCCGCTGAAGGTCTGGGACCAGAACCTCTGCGCCATGGTCGCCGACGCCTTCCGGGCCCCCAAGGACGTCATGAACTGCCTCGCCAGCCTCGACGGGCCGCTGACCGGGGCGGAGTTCCTGGCGCCGAACCTGCTGCCGCTGCGCGCCATCGCCGAGGCGCGGCTTGGCGACCTGGCCGCCGCCAAGGCCGACCGGGGGCGCATGCAGGCCCTGATGGCCTCGCACCGGCTGGAGGCGTCCGGCCTGCAGCGCGAGCCGCAGGTCGAGGCCGAAATCCTGATGGCCGAAGGCAAGGCGGCTGAGGCCTTCGCGGCCATGCGCGCCTACGACCAGGACCACGCGGTCGCCGATGCGCGCCGCTTCAACATCGGCGTGCGCCAGCTGACCAGCCAGCTGCGCAACCAGCTGGAGACCTCGCGCACCGACATCGCGCTGCAGCGCGCCGTCACCGGCTGGCAGCGCTGGATCCTGGCCGTCTTCGCCCTCTTCGTCGTCTGCGCCGCCGGCGTGCTGGTCTGGCAAAGGCGCGTGGCCCGTCGCCTGCGCGCGGCGCAGCTAAGGGCGGAGTCGGCCAACCGGTCGAAAAGCGAATTCCTGGCCAATATGAGTCACGAGATCCGCACGCCGCTGAACGGCGTCGTCGGGGTGGCCGAGATGCTCGCCGGCGCCAGGCTGCCGAAACGCGAGCGGGAGATGGTCGAGATCATCCGCAATTCCGGCCAGTCGCTGGAGCGGCTTTTGTCCGACGTGCTTGACCTGGCGCGGGTCGAGGCCGGCCAGCTGGCCATCGAGTACGCGCCCTTCCACGCCGCCGACCTGGTGCGGGCGGTGGCGGGCCTGGCGCGGCTGCGGGCCGACGAGAAGAGCCTCGGCCTGAAGGTGGAGATCGCGCCGGAACTGGAGGGCTGGTTCCTGGGCGACGCCGCCCGGGTGCGGCAGATCCTGACCAACCTGGTCAGCAATGCGGTGAAATTCACCGCGGCGGGATCGGTGACCATCCAGGCGGCGGCCGACGACGGGCGGCGGCTGGAGTTCGCGGTCATCGACACCGGAGTCGGCTTCGACGCCGAGGCCAAGGCGCGGTTGTTCGCCCGCTTCCAGCAGGCTGACGGCTCGATCACCCGGCGCTTCGGCGGCAGCGGCCTCGGCCTGGCCATCTCGCGCCAGCTGGCCCTCTTGATGGACGGCGAGATCGACTGCGAGAGCGAACCCGGCCAGGGATCCCGCTTCCGGTTCTCCGCCCCGTTCGAGCGCGCCGCGGCCCCCGCCGTTCCCGAGGACGAGACGCAGGCGCTGGGTGTCCTGGACCGGCCGATGCGGGTGCTGGTCGCCGACGACCACGCCACCAACCGCACCGTCATCCGCATGATGCTCGACCAGTTCGGGGTCGAGGCGGTGATGGTCGAGAACGGCGCCGAAGCGGTCGCGGCCCTCGCTCGCCAGGCCTTCGACATGGTGTTCATGGACATGCAGATGCCGGTGATGGACGGGCTGGAGGCGGTTCGCACCATCCGCGCCGCCGAGCGCGCCGGCGGGCGCACGCCCATGCCGATCGTCATGCTCAGCGCCAACGCCCTGCCGGAGCACCTGGAAGCCGGCCGCCGCGCCGGCGCCGACGGCCACGTCTCCAAGCCGGTGACCGCCGCCAGCCTGCTCGCCGCCCTCAACGCGGGACTGGAAGCCAGCGCCCGCGACGCCGCCTGAGCGGCGAACCGCTCGTCCCGGGAAATTGAACCGAAGCCGTGGCTGGATCGTTGCCATAAGGGCGGACGGGGATCCGAAGCAAAGGCGGTGCGTCCGGCCGAGACGGGCGCCAGATCAGTTCAGATGACTTCCGAAGAGGCGCCGAAAGACGTCGAGAGCTTTCTCCAAGGGGCAGATATTCCCCGGGCTCTCGGGGACCGCCGATTCAAACAATTCCTCGACCAGATGCCGATCGCTGTGGCCATCTCCGCCCTTGGGCGGCCGGAGCGGATCATCTACGCAAATCAAGAATTCGCCCGTCTCGCCGGGCGGACCAGCGACGAGATCATCGGGCAGGGCTGGGACCAGTTCGACGCCAAGGCGGCCTCCGACGACCGCGCTTTCGGCGAGGCCGTGACGGTCGGCCAGGACTATGTCGGCGCCTTCTCGATGCCCCGCGACGACTCCCTCGCCTTCGTGGATGTGTGGTCGAACCTGATCGAGGACGAAGGCGGCGTCCTGGTCTTCAGGCTGGTCGCCCTCGGCGAGACCGGTTCACGCGACGCCGCCGTCGTCGCCGCGCTGGAAAAACAGATCACCGACAAGGACCTGCAGTTGCGTGAACTGCAGCACCGCGTGAAGAACAATCTGCAGATGATCACCGCCTTGATCCGCATCGAGGCGCGAGGGGTCACCGACCGCACCACAAGCGAAGGCTTCGACCGGCTCGCCGGCCGGGTCGAGGCCCTCGGGATCCTTTACCGCGCGCTCACCGAGTCGAGCTCCGACGACGTGATCGACCTCGGCATATACCTCAGCGAAATCGCCGCCGCCGTCATGCACGCCCATGCCGTCGAGGGCATACACCTCGACCTGCAGGTCGACACCCTGCCGGTGGCGCTGGACGTGGCCATGCCGACCGGCCTCGTTGTCAATGAGCTGCTGACGAATGCGTTGAAGCATGCGTTCAGGGGTCGAAGCGGCGGCGTCATCACCCTGCACAGCTCGATCGATCCGGGCGGATGCCGAATTGTCATAGCGGACGACGGAGTCGGGCTTCCCGATGGGACGTCCTGGCCAAGACCGGGCAAGCTGTCGGCCCTGATCGTCCGCTCCCTGGTGGAGAACGCCCATGCCGACCTGACGGTCAGGTCGGCGCCCGGCGCGGGCATGCAGGTGACCATCAGCTTCCAGCCGGCCGTTCCGGCGACCGCCAGGCCGGGACGCGAGGCGCCGGCTTAGGGGACCCGGGTCAGTTTCAGGCGCAGGAGCAGGGTGTTCCTGGCCGCGAACATCATCGCCGAGGCGCCCAGGTAGCGCTTGAAGAATTCGACCTTGTCGTGGCCGACCTCGGCCACCGCCTCGGCCCGCCTGGCGCGCAGGTTGCGGTGCCAGGCCTTCAGGGTGCGGATATAGTGTTCGCGGTCGTTGCGCAGCTCGTTGACCTCGAACAGGTCCTCGGCGGTGCGGAACAGTTCCGACGGCAGCGGCAGGTCGGACTCCGGGAAGACCTCCAGGAAGATCTCGCGGCCCGCCGGCGCCGGCACAGGACCATAGGCGATGGTCTGCAAGGTCAGCGAGCCGCCCGGCTTCAGCCACGAATGGCAGGCCTGGAAGAACTCCCGATAGATGGCCAGCCGCTGGCGCTCGGTCAGGTCGAGGTCCGCGAAATGCTCGAAGGCGCCGACCGAGACGATGGCGTCGTAGGGCTCGCCGGGCTTGTGGTCGCGCCAGCTCTCCAGCCGCACCTCGGCGCCGGGGATGTTCAGCGATTTGACGTGATCGAGCTGCTGCTGGCTGAGCGTCAGGCCGACCAGCGTCTCGACCCCGCCGACGCTGAGCCGGTTCAGCAGGCTGCCCCAGCCCGCGCCGATGTCGAGCACCCGTCTGGCGCCGCGGCTGAGCGCCGGCTCGGCGATGTAGTCGAGCTTGCGCGCCTGAGCCGCCTCCAGGGTGTCGTCGTCGCCGGCCCATAGAGCGCAGGAATAGGTCAGGCCCGGATCCAGCCACAGTGAATAAAAGCGGTTGCTGACGTCGTAGTGCGCCTGGATCGCCTCTGGCGAGGCGCCGCCTGAGGGTCTCTGAGCGGCGTCGGTCATGGAAATCCTCTTGGCATGGGCCGGTTGCGTGCGGGCATTGTCGCTCAGGCGCCCGCGGTCGCACAACCGCCCGCCGCATCAGGCCTCTAGTGACGGTCGGGCTGGGGCCCTTTCCCCGCGGGGGCGGGATGCGGCCCGGCGGCGTGCGGAACCGCCACCGGCGGCGCGCGCATCACCGGCGGCGCGGCGGCCGGCGGCGCGCGCATCGCCTGTGGCGCACGGGCCTCCGGCGTCGGGCGCGCGAAAGCCGGCGCGCGCATCTGCGGCGCCTGCATCGGGGGTTGGCGGATCTGGGGTTGGCGGATCTGGGGTTCGCGGATCTGGGGTTCGCGGACCTGAGGCTCGCGGATCTGGGGTTGTCGAACCTGGGGTTCGCGAAGCTGGGGCTGATGAACCTGCGGCTCGATCCGCACCGGCGCCGCGGCGTTGGGCTGGGCCGGCGCGAACGGCGTCGGCCCGCGCGCGTGGCGCTCGGCCGTACGGCCGGGCTCAAGCGGCTGTCCGCCAAAAGCCCCATTCTGGGGCCCTGCTTGATGCCGCGGGCCGCCGGCGGCAAGGCCGGAAACCGGCGCGGCCAGCGGCGAGCGCGGCGGACCCTGCCGCTGCGGCGGGGTGTACTCACCCGCCGAGCGAGCGGCGGTGACTCCGGCGGCCGCCGCGCCGGCCCGGCCGCCATGCAGCAGTTGCGGCCGCGCGGTGGCGGCGATCGGCGGGGCGCCGCGATTGACGCTGGCGCGAAGCTGCGGATCGACCCTCGCCGTCCGCGCCAGTTCGGTCTGGCTGCGGGTGGGGGCGAGATGACGCGCCTGGGCGGCCTGCACATCGGCCGGGGCCGGGACGACGCGAAGGCCGCCGGGTCCGCCGTTGTAGCTGGCCCGATTGTCGGCGGCGGCGGAGACGTCCTGGCTGTAGACCGTGTCGAGATGGCGGCCGCCGAAGTTGTTCACCTGGCTGTTGTAGTAGAACCGGTCGCCCTGCCAGCGGCCGCCGGCATAGCCGCGCCCCTCATAGCCGTAACCGTAGTCGACGCCGCCATAGAAGCCGACGTCGGGCCCCCAATAGCCGTCACTGTAGAGGTAGCGGCCGTCGTAGTAGCGCCAGTAGCCCGGGGTCCAGTAGAGGCCGGGGCTCGGTGGCTCGACCCAGGTTCCGGGCACCCAGTAATAGTCCTCGTCGCTGTCGCTCCAGTCCCAGTAGCCCGGCGTCCAGACATAGCCGGGCCCGGGAATCGGCGGCTGGTCGTAGACCGGCATCGGCGGCGGCGGGGTGTCGGCGACCCGCTGGTACTCGTTGCTGGGCGGCAGCGGCGCCGCGCCGCTCTCCGGCAGTGACGATGCGGCGACGTAGGCGCCGTTCTGGCTGGAGTTCGCCGCCCCGTTCCGGTTGCAGGCCCCCAGGACCAGGACGGCGACGGCGACGGACGCGAGCGCCGTGGTTCTGAAGAGCGGCGAATGTTTCATGGCGACTGAAATGCGCCAGCCGACATGACCGTTCCGTGAACTGGCGGTCCGCCGTCCTTCGAAAACCCCGATCGGGGATCAGAACGGCTTCAGGTCGTAGATCTGCTGGCTCTCGATCCGGAAGCGGACCCTTTCGCCGACGCTGACGCCCTTGAACAGCGCCGGCTCGGCGACGACGAACGGCATGGACCCGGCCGGCCAGTTCAGCGCCTCCACAGGCTCGTAGGCGATGGTCATGCGGCTGGAGCCGGGGTCGATCGCCTGCACCACGCCGACGATCTCGACCAGGTCCGGCGGGATCGGGCGCGATCGGGGCGGCGCCGAGCTGTTGGAGCCGGAGCTTGAGCCTCCCGGCTGGCCGCCACCGCCCCGGCCGCCGTGGTGGCCGCCGCCGTAACCGCCGCCACCGCCGCCCGGGCCGCCCGGACCGCCGCCGTACTGCGCGTGCGCGGCGCCCGCCGCCAGCAGGCCGATCGCCAGAAACGGAAGGATGGATTTGGACATGCGCCTGGTCCCGAGGAAACCCGGTCCATCCTAGCCGTTGGTGTGAACGCGCTGATCTCGCTGTTGAAATCTGGCGTTACAAAAACGCGGCTGGCCTCCCGGCTAGTCGGAGGACGAGGCGGGCGCGGCGTTGTCCGCGTCGGGCTGGGCCGCGTGGCTGGCGGCGCGGTCGGCGTTCTGAGCCGCATTTTGAGCCGCGTTCTGGGCAGCGGCATTGGCGGCCTGCGCCTGCTGGGCGGCGGCGGCGTTGGTCTGGGCGTTCACCGCGGCGCCCTGGGTCTGGGCGCTGGCCAGCGCCGCCTGGGCGTTGGCTTGCTGCGCCGCCAGCGCCGACTGCTGCGCCGCCGCCGTGGCCGAGGCCTGGTCGGCCGACGCCTGGGTGGCCGCATTGTTGTTGTTGATGATCAGCAGCGCCACGGCGACGATCAGCACGATGGCGACGATCCCGGCCACGATGACGACGGTGCGGTTGTCGCGATGCCGCTCGGCCGAGACCACATTGGGCGAGGCGTTCAGGTCGGGGTTGCTCATAGCGCTCTCCTCAAACGCAGCCGCGGCGTCGCGACCGTTTTGCGCGAGCTTTTCAACACCTGGACCCCGAGTCCGTTCCCTTGGCGCCACCCATGCGTCCCGGGCCCGGCACGGAAAGCGGCGGGAGGAACCCGCGCGCGTCCCGAGACCGTCCGCCATGAACACCCGATCAAAAGCGGCTGGCGCGACAAGCCGGGCCATGACGCCTAAGAGCCGGAGATATAAGGAGCGACGCTTGACCACCCCAATCCAACTCTGGCTCTGCGCGGTGTTCGATCCGGCGCATCGATGCGGCGGATGGGCCTTTGTGCGGCCCGGCGCGGGGGCCGCCGGGGGCGAGCGCTACAGCACCGCCTCGCGCATCGCCCTGGCGGGGCTGGCGGCGGGGTTGCGCGCGCTTCCCGCCGGCGCGGCGGCGGTCGAGGTCAGGACGGACAGCGTCGAGCTGGCCGGGTTCGCACGCCTTATCGCCAGCCTGGGCAGGCCGGTCGACCAGCCCCCGGAGGACGATCTCGACCTCTGGGCCCAGATCACCAGTCTTTCGGCGGGGCGCCGCATCGGCCTGGTCCGCGCGCCGCGGGATGCGGCCACGCCCATCGGCTTCGCCGCCGCCTGGGCGGAGCTGGCCCGCGACAAGGCCAGGGCGTCAGGCGCCTTCACCGCCGCCATCCCCAAGGCCAACCTGGCCAAGGTTCCGGGCTTAAGCGTCGGCTGAGGCGGCGGCGGGCTGGTGGGCCTGCATGGTGATCTCGAAGGAGCGCAGGCGGGCGGCATGGTCGAAGATCTGGGCGGTGACCATGATCTCGTCGGCGCCGGTGCGGGCGATGAAGGCCGCCAGGCCGCGGCGCACCGTCTCCGGCGAGCCGACCACGGCGACGCTGAGCGTCTGGGCCAGCATGGCCCTGGCGGCCGGGTCCAGCACTTCGTCGATGTTGTCGACCGGCGGCGGCAAGGGGCCGGCGCGGCCTGAGCGCAGGTTGACGAAGGCCTGCTGCTGGGAGGTCTGCAGATACTTGGCCTCGGCGTCGGTGTCGGCGGCGACCACGTTCAGGCCCAGCATCACATGCGGTGCGGCCAGCTGCTCGGACGGCTCGAACCGCTCGCGGTAGATGGCGACGGCCTGCTCCATCTGCGCCGGCGCGAAGTGGGAGGCGAAGGCGAAGGGCAGGCCGAGGATGGCGGCGAGCTGGGCGCCGAACAGGCTGGAGCCGAGGATCCACACCGGCACGTCGAGACCGGCGCCTGGCACGGCCCGCACCGCCTGGTTCGGAAGGGTGGGCCGGAAATAGCCCATCAGTTCGACCACGTCCTTGGGGAAGGCGTCGATGTCGCCCTGCAGGGTGCGCCGCAGCGCATGGGCGGTCAGCTGGTCCGTCCCCGGCGCGCGGCCGACGCCGAGGTCGATGCGGCCCGGATAGAGGGCGGCCAGGGTGCCGAAGGCTTCCGCCACCATCAGCGGCGCATGGTTGGGCAGCATGATGCCGCCGGCGCCGACGCGGATGGTCGAGGTGCCGTTGGCGACGAAGCCGATGGCCACCGCCGTGGCGGCGCTGGCGACGCCGGGCATGTTATGATGCTCGGCCAGCCAGAAGCGCTTGTACCCGAGGCGCTCGGCATGGCGAGCCAAGTCGAGGCTGTTGCGCAGCGACTGGCCGGCGTCGCCGCCCTCGATGATCGGCGACAGGTCGAGAACGGATAAGGGCGTCATGGCGCTCATATAGGGGCTTGGCGGCCGCGCCCAACGGTCGCGCCGTGGACAACCGCTCCGCGCCAGCTAGACTGGCGGCGGCGGAGACCTCGCGTCATGCACGAGCCGTTTGCGGACCTGGCCCGGCCCGGCCCGCCCCCGATGAGGCTTCCCGTGGCGGCGATGCCGACCAGGATCTCCAGCCTGGTGTTCGCCGGCAAGGCCGCGGCCTTCCGCGCCCGCCGCGGCGTCCTCGACCTGGCGGCCGGCCCCAGGCGGCTCAAGGCCGTCCCGGCCGCCGGTTTCAGCGAAATCATCGCCGATTGCAGCACCCCGCTGTGGTCCGACGCGGCCCCCGGCGAGCACGGGCTGCAGCTGGGCAAGGTGCAGAACCTGCGCATCGCCTGCCGGGCGCTGGACGGGGTGCTGATCCCCGCCGGCGCGGTGCTCAGCTTCTGGCGGCAGGTTGGGCCGCCCGATGCCGGCCGCGGCTATGTGCGCGGCCGGATGCTGAAGCAGGGCTGCATCATGCCGGTGGTCGGCGGCGGCCTCTGCCAGCTGTCCAACGCCCTTTACGAGGCGGCGCTGCAGGCCGGCTGCCGCATTGTCGAGCGCCATCCCCATTCGCGCATCGTGCCCGGCTCCGCGGCGACCCTCGGCCGCGACGCCACCGTGGCCTGGAACTATGTCGACCTGCGCTTCTCAGGCGCGCGGGACCTGCGGCTGACCGCCCGGCTGGACCGGGACAGCCTGACGGTGCGGCTGTCGGCCCGGCCCGGCGGCCCGGCGGCTCCGGACCTGCCAGTCGATGCGGCGTTCGCGGCGCCGGGCCCGGCGGCGCGCAGCTGCGCGGCCTGCGGCGAAACCGACTGTTTCAGGCATGCCGCCCCGGCCGCCGCGGGATCGGCCGACCGGCGGGCCTTCCTGGTCGATGAGGGATGGCCGGAGTTCCAGGCCTATGTCCGCTCGGCGCGGGGACCCGAGGATCTGCTCGGCCGGCCGCTGGGCGAAGCGTCCGCGCGCTATGGCTGGAGCGGCGAGGGTTTCGCGCGCAGCTTCAGCGCCGGGTTCGAGACCGCGCGCCGCAGCCTGGCCCTGCGTGGCGCGGCCAACGGCGCCGCCCGCCGCCGCGCCGAGCTGGACGCCGCCCGGCGCATCGCCGCGGCGCTGGCCCGCCGCCTGACCCCGGAGGTCACCGCCGTTACCGTCGCCCAGTCCTACCTGCCCTTCCTCTGGCGGGACGGCCATCTGGGCGGCCGCGAGGTGACCGTGCTGATGACCCGCCTGCCCGCCTCGGTGCTGCAGCGGCGGCTGGACGCCGCCTTCGCCCGCCATCCGGACCGGCCGACCCTGGCCGACTTCCGGGCCGAGGCGGCGCTGATCGAGGCCGAGGACACGGCCCTGGCGCAGGCGTCCCGCATCGTCACCGCCCATGCGGAGGTCGCCGCCCTGTTCGCCGGACGAGCGCTGCAACTGCCCTGGCGCACGGCGGCGGCGACGAGCTTTGCGCCGCGCCCGATCCGCAAGGTCGCCTTCCCAGGCCCGACCGTGGCGCGCAAAGGCGCCTTCGAGGTTCGCGCGGCCGCCCTGGCCCTCGACCTGGAGGTCGCGCCCATGGGCGCCGAGCTGGAGGGCGCGGGCTTCTGGGACGGCGTCCGCGCGGGCGCCTTCACCGGCTGGGCCGATATCGACGCGGTGGTCCAGCCGGCCCTGACCGAGGAGCAGCCGCGCAAGCTGCTGGCCGCCCTGGACGCCGGCGTGCCGGTGTTCGCCACCGCCGCCTGCGGCCTGGCCTCCCGGCCTGGCCTGACCCTGATCGAACCGGACGCGCCGGAGGCCCTGATCGCCGCGCTCCTGAGCTGGGCGCGCGGCCACGCCGGCTAACGCAGGAAAGCGTAGTCCGCCGAATAGGGCGCCGCGCGCAACTCGCCGGCCTTCGCGCATCCGCCTTTGAGGACGCCGCCCTCAGTATTCAGCCGCAACACCAGCTTCGCGTCCTTGAGGACGCCGTCGCCGCGATGCTCGACGACCTCGAGCTTCAGCAACGGCGCGTCATCCGGGGTGGCGCCGGGTTCCATGGCCGATTGCCGGCCTCGCACCCTGTCGCCGTCGACCAGCTCCCAGGTGGGGCCGGCATAGTGATGGCCGATCGTCGCGCCGTCCCGGACCAGGGTGGCGATCGGCTCGCGAAACGTCCAGCGCATCGCGCCGCCGGCGTCCGCCTTGCATTCGTAGACCTGGGCGCCCACACCGTGGACGACCAGGATGGCCGCCCGATCCGCCACGCCGAAAGCGGCCGGCGCGTTCCAGCCCGCCGCTTGCGGCGCGGCGGGCGCCGCCGAAGCGCCGGCAAGCAGGGCGGCGACCGCGAACACGATCGGCCGGGCGTGCGGATCGGGCCTTGGCCCGACGTGGCGCGGCAGGCCGCGGCTACGCATGGTGCGCCGATCCTGCATCGAGCTCCTCCTTCCGCGGTTGACTTCCGCCCACCCCTAGCCTATCCACCGCGCTCTTTTTCGCCAGCCCTATCGGAAGTCATCGCCCCGTGAAGCGGACCTATCAGCCATCGAGGCTCGTGCGCAAACGCCGCCACGGCTATCGTCTGCGCATGTCGACGAAGAACGGCCAGAAGATCGTCGCGCGTCGGCGCGCCAAGGGCCGCAAGAAGCTGACGGCCTAGCCGTCCCTTCGTCGCGCCTGAAAGGTTGGCTTTGCCCGACCGCCCCTCTCCCAGCCTTCCCGCCATCGAACGCATCAGGACCCGGCCCTCGTTCCTGGCCGCGGCCAGGGGCGCGTCGTGTGCGCGGGGGGCGGTGGTGGTGCAGGCGCTGGACCGCGCCGACGGGCTGGGCCAGATCCGCTGCGGCTTCACCGCGACGAAGCGGATCGGCGGGGCTGTGACGAGAAACCGCGCCAAACGGCGGCTGCGCGAGGCGGCGGCCAGGCTCGCCCCCCTTCATGGCAAGCCCGGCTGCGACTATGTTTTCATCGCCCGGGCGGGTACGGCGAAGCGCCCCTGGTTGCGTTTGCTTGACGATGTCGAAAGCGCGCTGATAAGCCTCGCCGCCAACCAGGTCCCGGCGGCTGATCGCCCGGCGGCCGCTACCCGGTAAGCCCGTTCCAATGGACAGAGATGAGCTCCGCAACTGGGTCGTGTTCGCGGCCTTGGCCGTCGGCATTCTGATCGTCTACCAGGTCTTCGTTTACGGGCCGCAGAGCGCCCGGCGTACGGCCGAGTTGCGCGCCCAGTCCGCCGCCCAGGCCCAGATGCACGGCGCGGCGGCCGCCGCGACCCCGGGCGCGCCGGGAGCCTTCCTGCCGCTGGGTCAGGCGGCGGCGGCCAGCCCCAGGGTGACGGTGGCGACGCCAAGCCTGACCGGCTCGATCGCCTTGCGCGGGGCGCGGATCGACGACCTCTACCTGCGCCGCTACCACATGACCACCGATCCGAAGTCGCCGCTGGTCGAGCTGTTCCGCCCCGAGGGGGCGCAATATTCCTGGTTTGCCGAGATGGGCTGGACCGGGGCCAATGTGCCCGGCCTGCCCGACGACCACACGCTCTGGACGGCGCCGGCCGGAGCGGTGCTGACGCCGTCCACGCCGGTGGTGCTGACCTACGACAACGGGGCGGGGCTGAAATTCACCCGCACCATCAGCGTCGATCCGAACTACATGTTCTCGATCGCCGACGCGGTGACCAACGCCGGCACCGCGCCGGTGTCGCTGGCGCCCGAGGGCCTAGTCGCCCAGGTCGGCAAGCCGCAGGCCCTGGCCAACAGCAATATCGTGCACGAAGGCGCGATCGGCATGCTGGCCCACAACCTGGTGCTCGACAAATACGCCGACTGGAAGAAGAAGACCGAGCCGACCACCGTCGCCTCCACCGGCGGCTGGCTGGGCATCACCGAGAAATACTGGCTGTCGGCCCTGATCCCCGACCAGACCCAGCCGATCACCGGCGCCTTCCAGGTGGTGACCCCGCCCGGCGGCGGGCCGGAGGTCTATGAGGCCAGCTATACCGGCGCGGATCGGACCATCGCCCCGGGCGCCAGCATCACGCAGAATTCGCGCCTGTTCGCCGGCGCCAAGGTGGTGCCGCTGCTGCGCAACTACGAATATTCGGGAACGCCGCCGAAATACTACTGGTCGCCGGTCACCCCCCACCCGACCGACATTCCCCGCTTCGACCAGGCGGTGGACTGGGGCCACCTGTTCTTCTTCACCCAGCCGCTGTTCGACCTTCTGGCGCTCTTCACCCTCAAGCTCGGCTCCGTCGGCCTGGCCATCCTGGCCCTGACCGTGGTGGTGCGCGGCGTCTTCTTCCCGCTTGCCAACAAGAGCTACGAGTCGATGAGCAAGATGAAGAAGATCCAACCCATGGTCGAGGAGCTGAAAAAGAAGTTCGGCGAGGACCAGACCAAGCTGCAGCAGGAGACCATGGCCCTCTATCAGCGGGAGAAGATCAACCCGCTGATGGGCTGCCTGCCGATGCTGATCCAGATTCCGGTCTTCTATTCGCTTTACAAGGTGCTGACCGTCACCATCGAGATGCGCCAGGCGCCCTTCTTCGGCTGGATCCACGACCTGTCGGCGCGCGACCCCTCGTCCATCTGGACCCTGTTCGGCCTGATCCACTGGAATCCGGCCCTGGTCCCGCTGATCGGCGGCTATCTGGACGGCCCGCTGCACATCGGGCTTCTGCCGCTGATCTATGGCTTCACCATGTGGCTCTCGACCTCGATGAGCCCGCCGGCGGGCGATCCGACCACCCAGCGGATGATGCAGTTCCTGCCGCTGATCTTCACCTTCACCCTGGCCCAGGTGACGGTCGGCCTGCTGATCTACTGGACCTGGAGCAACCTGCTGACCATCCTGCAGCAGTACGTGATCATGCATCGGTTCAAGGTCGAGAATCCGATCGACAACCTGGTCACCCGCTTCGCCAAGCCCAAGCCGCGGCCATCGGGATGACCGACGAGGCGGTCTTCACGCCCGAGGCGCTGGAGGCCGCGCGGGTGCTGTTCGCCCGGGAGGCGCGCTTCGTCATGGGCGCGGTCGCCATCGACGGCCTGCCGCCCGCCGACCTGCCGGAGGTGGCCTTCGCCGGCCGCTCCAATGTCGGCAAGTCCTCGCTGATCAACGCCCTGGTCGCCCGTCACCGGCTGGCGCGCGCCTCCAACGAGCCTGGCCGCACCCGCGAGGTGAACTTCTTCCTGCTCGACGAACGGCTGCGGCTGGTCGACCTGCCGGGCTACGGCTTCGCGCGGGCCTCGAAGACCACCACCTCGAAATTCCAGAACCTCGGCCGCGCCTATCTGCGCGGGCGGCCGAACCTGGCCAGGGTCTATCTGCTGATCGACGCCCGTCACGGACTGAAGAGCGCCGACGCCGAGGCGCTGGACGCCCTGGACCTGGCCGCCGTCTCCTACCAGATCGTGCTGACCAAGGCCGACAAGCTGAAGCCGGCCGAGGTCGAGGCGGTCACCGCGGCGACCCTGAAGGGCGTCTCCCGCCGCCCCGCCGCCTTCCCGCGCGTGCTCGCCACCTCGTCGGAATCCAAGCTGGGCCTCGCCGACCTCAAGGCCGAGATCGTCCTGGCCGCCCTGCGCTGAGCGCTCGGGCGCGCACCAGGCCCTGCTGGCCGGCTGGCGCGGGTCGAGAGTTTGGGGAGCAAGGAAAGTTCAGCGCGAACGATCCGGTTTGCTAGGATGGAAGCCGCCGCCGGCGCCTTTGCCGGCCAGCTATCGAGGCGAGCGTGGATCAGACCTTCCGCGATGACGGCGTCCGCGTCCTGGTTCCGGCCGGGGCCCTGGGCTCGGGGGTGCGGGCCGACGAGCTGGAGATCGGCCTGCGCCTCGCTCCCCACGCCATCGCCATCGACGCCGGGTCCACCGACAGCGGCCCGTCCTATCTGGCCACCGGCCGCTCCAAATACAGCCGGCAATCGCTCAAGCGAGACCTGGCGCTGATGATGGACGCGCGGCGGCGCGCCGGCATTCCGCTGCTGATCGGCTCCTGCGGCACCTCCGGCTGCGACATGGCGCTGGACTGGACCGCCGAGATCGTCCGCGAGATCGCCCACGAACAGGGCGACAGCCCGCGCATCGCCCTGCTCTATTCCGAACAGGACAAGGCGGTGCTGAAGGCCAAGGCGGCGGCGGGCGCGGTGCGGCCGCTGGCCCCCATGGGGCCGCTCGCGGCGGAAAGCCTCGACGCCTGCGCCCACATCGTCGCCCTGCTGGGTCCGGAGCCCTACATCGCCGCCCTCGAGCAGGGCGCGGACATCGTGCTCGGCGGCCGCACCACCGACACCGCCGCCCTGGCCGCCACGCCGCTGATGCGCGGCGCCCACGCGGCCGCCGCCTGGCACGCCGCCAAGATCACCGAGTGCGGCGGCCTCTGCACCACCCACCCGACCCATCCTGGCGTGATCTTCAGCGTCGACGCCGAGGGATTCGAGGTGGCGCCGCTGGCGCCCGAAAGCGCCTGCACGCCCTACACCGTCTCCGCCCACATGCTGTACGAGAACAGCGATCCCTTCCGCCTGGTCGAGCCCGGCGGGGTGCTGGACGTGACCGAGGCCCGTTACCAGGCAGTGAGCGGGAGGATGGTGCGCGTAACGGGCTCGCGGTTCGAGACGCGGCCCTACACCATGAAGCTGGAGGGGGCCGGCGGCGGGCCGTTCCAGACGATGATGCTGGTCGGCATCGAGGATCCGAAAGTGCTCGAGGACGTCGACGGTTTCGTCGGCCGGATGCTGCACGCGCTGCGGCAAAGGGTGCGCCGCACCCTGGGCGCGGAGGCCGACGGCGTCGACCTGTCCATCCGTCCCTATGGCTGGAACGCCGTTTCCGGCCGCGAGGTCGCCGCCGGCGCGCCGCCGCCGCGGGAGATCGGCCTTCTGTTCGTCGCCACCGCACCCACCCAGGCCATGGCCACCGAGGCGGCCAAGATCTGCAACCCCTTCTTCTTCCATTTCCCGGCCCGTGAGGGGACCGAACTGCCCAGCTACGCCTTCCCGTTCTCGCCGGCCGAGATCGAGCGCGGCCAGGTGTTCGAGTTCCATCTGAACCACGTCGTGGAGACCGCCACGCCGTTCGAGCTGGTGCGCACGCGCTGGCTGGACGTCGCCGAGCCCGTGGAGACGCCCGCCCATGCCTAGCCTCGCCGAGGTCTGCCGCTATGTGCGGTCAAAGAACGCCGGGCCCTTCTGGGTGACGGTGGACCTGTTCTTCGACGGGCCGGACAGCTTCCGGCTCTATCGCGACGACCCGGCCATCGGCGCCGAGGCCATCGCCGCGCTCTACGGGGTCGAGGCCGGCCTGGTGAAGCGGTTCGCCGTCGACGACCTCAACGTGGTCAAGCTGTCCTTTCCCCGCGCCCAGCCCCAGGGCGGCGTGGTGGAGCGCGACATGCACGCCGGCCAGGCCTACGCCCGGCTGCTGGACGCGGCGCTGGGCGGGACGGCGCCAAGCCCGCTCTGAAGCGAAATCGCCGCGAGCGTCCGGACAGGCGCGCTTGCGTCTAGAACCGCGGGGCGTCGACCGGGGTCAGGCTGAGCAGGATCGCTTCGCCGTTGACCCAGGCGCCGGTGGACTGCTGGCTGATGTCGTGGAGGCCGCCCGAGGTGCAATACAAAGCGATGGTGAATTGGGTCACGCCGCCGGTGGTGGTCACGGTGTTGCTGTAGGGGATGGTCCAGTTCGCGGCCACCCCGGGGGCGACAAGCTGGCAGTTGAGGTAGTTCACGTTGGAGGCGACGGCGATGCTCAGCTGCTTGTGCGGCGGCAACGACACGCGCGCGCTCCAGGTCGGGGCCCAGCCGGCCCGCGCCAGGTCGCCGGGCTGGCCGTCGCCGCCCCCTTGTTCGCTTGAAGCGATGTTGACCAGGAGCGAGCCGCCGTCATTGCGGCAATCGGCCTCGATCTTCTTGTCGGCGCTCGATTGTCCGGATTGCTGCGCCACATCGTAAGACCACGGCAGGGCGTGCTCGCTGGTGTCGACCGCCTGGGCGGGCGTCTGGCCCCTGACGGCTGTGTAGACCTGCGCATGCGGGTTGATCGACCCGCAGTTCAGCGCCGCCCTGGCGGGGGAGCCGATCGCCAGCGCTGCGAGCGCCAGCAGGACGCCGACCAGGAGCAGGCGTCCGTCCCGTCCTTCCAGAAGACTGCGCGACATCCCGTTCTCCAGCCGATCCGAGGCGCCGGTTGAACGGCGAGCCGATGGTCGCCTCGCCGACCTTTTGCCGGTCTTCGAGACCCAAGGCTTAAAGCGGTGAAGACTGTTCCGGTTCCCGAGCCGGGCCGCCGGGCCGCGAGCCGTCTTCCTCGCCGAAAAGAAACGCTGGCCGGAGACTCGGCGGGTCTGCCCGGCGTGACATTGCCGCCGGCCTGCTCTATCCGGGCAGCGCTCAAGCCGCCGCCCGGGACGCCCATGACCGACGAGACCGAAGAACCCGGCTGGGCCACCGCCAAGACCCTCGCCGAGGCGCTGCCCTTCATCCAGATCTACGACCGCGAGACGGTGGTGATCAAATACGGCGGCCACGCCATGGGCGAGGAGGCGGTGGCGCGCCAGTTCGCCGCCGACGCGGTGCTCTTGAAGCTGCTCGGCCTGCATCCGGTGGTGGTGCACGGCGGCGGGCCGCAGATCAGCGCCATGCTCGAGCGGGCCGGCGTCAAGTCCAGCTTCGTCGACGGCCTCAGGGTCACCGACGAGCAGACCATGGAGATCGCCGAGATGGTGCTGTCCGGCGCCATCAACAAGGAGATCGCCAACTGGATCACCCTGGCCGGAGCTGAGGCGGACGTGCGCGGCGTCGGCCTTTCCGGCAAGGACGCCCGGCTGATCACCGTGGAAAAGGCGACGCGGACGCGCAAGGACCCCGATTCGATGATCGAGGAGGTGGTCGACCTGGGCTTTGTCGGCCAGCCCAGCCGGGTCGACCCGAAAATCCTGGAAGCGCTGATCTATGCCGACCAGGACTATATCCCCGTGGTCGCGCCGATCGGCGTCTCGGCCCAGGGCCAGACCTACAACATCAACGCCGACACCGTCGCCGGGGCCCTGGCCAGCGCGCTGAAGGCCAAGCGCATGCTGCTGCTGACCGACGTCAAGGGCGTGCTGGACGCCGAGGGGCGGCTGATCGAGATGATGACGGTGGCCGAGGCGCGCGCGGCGATCGAGACCGGCGTGGTCAAGGGCGGCATGATCCCCAAGCTGGAAACCGCCATCGCCGCCGTCGAGGGCCGGGTCGAGGGGGTGGTGATCCTGGATGGGCGCCGGCCGCACGCCATGCTGATGGAGCTGTTCACCCCGCATGGCCACGGCACGCTGATCTACGACCCCTCGGGACCCAGAACCGCCCAGGCCAAGGTGATCGAACGCCGCCGCGCCGCCGCCCATATCGGCCGGCGATGACCGCGCCGGTCGCGGACCTGCGCCACGTCGAGGTCTGGCTGTTCGACCTCGACAACACCCTCTATCCCTATGGCAGCGGCTTCATGGGCCTGATCGAGGCGCGGATGACCGTGTTCGTGGCCCGCGAGCTGAACCTGCCGCGCGATGAGGCCTGGGCGCTGCAGAAGCGCTATCTGCACGAGCACGGCACCACCCTGGCCGGGCTGATGGCCAACCACGGCATCGATCCCGAGCGCTTTCTGGACGAGGTGCACGATGTCTCGCTGGACGCCCTGGTCCCCGACCCTAAGCTGCACGCGGCGCTGATGCGGCTGCCCGGGCGCCGGCTGATCTTCACCAACGGCGACGCGCGCCATGCCGACCGGGTGCTGGCGCGGCTGGGCCTGGACGACGCCTTCGAGGCGGTCTTCCACATCGCCGCCGCCGACTATGTGCCCAAGCCCAGTGCGGCGACCTTCGCGCGCATGATCGCGGCCCACGCGGTCGATCCGGCGAAGACCGCGTTTTTCGAGGACAGCGAAAAGAACTTGGCGCCCGCCGCCGCCATCGGCATGACCACCGTGCTGGTCGGGCCGCACGCGGCGGCTTGCCAGGCAGCCTTCGTGCAGCACCGCACGGACGACCTCGCCGCCTTCCTGACCGGGGCGCGGGTCAAGGAGACGGCATGAACGACCAGCCCGGATGGACGCTCAACGACCTCGAGGCGGCGATCGACGCCAACTGGGAGGCGCGGGACCAGATCAGCACGACCACCACCGGCTTCCGGCGCGAAACCGTCGAGGCGGCGCTCGACCTTCTGGACAGCGGCCGGCTGCGGGTCGCCGAGAAGGTCGACGGCGAGTGGGTCACCCGCCAATGGCTGAAGAAGGCGGTGCTGCTGTCCTTCCGCCTGCACGCCAACGCGCTGATGGGCGCCGGCCACGGCATGACCCACGGCCCCGGCATGGGACCATGGTGGGACAAGATCGACAGCAAGTTCGGCGACTGGACGGCCAGCCAGTTCGATGACGCCGGCTTCCGCGCGGTGCCCGGCGCCATCGTTCGGCGCGGCGCCTTCGTCGGCCGCAACGCCATCCTGATGCCGTCGTTCGTCAATATCGGCGCTTTCGTCGATGAAGGGACCATGGTCGACACCTGGACGACGGTCGGTTCCTGCGCCCAGATCGGCAAGAACTGCCACCTGTCCGGCGGCGTCGGCATCGGCGGGGTGCTCGAGCCGCTGCAGGCCAATCCGACCATCGTCGAGGACAACTGCTTCATCGGCGCCCGCTCGGAGGTGGCCGAGGGGGTCGTCGTCGGCGAGGGGGCGGTGCTGTCCATGGGCGTCTTCCTGACCGCCTCGACCAGGATCGTCGACCGCAAGACCGGCGAGGTGCATCGCGGCCGCGTGCCGCCCTATTCGGTGGTGGTGCCGGGCTCCCTGCCCGACCCGCACGGCGTCGGCCCGAACCTGGCCTGCGCGGTGATCGTCAAGACCGTCGACGCCCAGACCCGCTCCAAGACCTCGGTGAACGAGCTGCTGCGGGACTGAGAGGCGCGCGCCTCCAGCTCTGGTTCAGCGGCGCCACTTCATCTGCTCTGAATCCACCGCGATCGTCGCCTGGCCGGTGTCGCCGAGCGGGACGGTGGCGACGCCGCCGACCTGGCGGTAGCCGTTGGTGCCGGCGCCGACGCTGATCTCGCCGTGCACGCGGTTGTCGCGCACCGGCCCGTCGTCCTCGACATCCTCCTCGGAGACCGCGTCGGCGACCGAGGCGACCTGGCCGTTCGGCGCGGTCTTCGGCGGCGCGGCCGGGCCCGCCGGCGCGGTGTTGACGACCTGGTCGGGGCCCGCCGGGGCGGCGGCCTGGGCGAAGGCCGCGCCGGGCGCGATCAGCAGGACCGCGGCCAACAGCGTCCAGATGGATCGAGCCATGCGGTTGCTCCTTCAAACCCCGGTCGGCGAACTGGCCCGCAGCTTACGCCAATTTCGCCGACAGGGGGTTTCCCATCTGAAACGGGCGATTTGGCGGCCGGACGGCTCCGTCAAGGCCGCGCGAATTTGTCGATGAACCGGTCGTCCTCCCACACCTCGATCAGGCGATAGTGCGGCGAGACCGTCAGCCGGTTGCGGCCGACTTCCAGCGCCCGTTGGTCATCGCGGACGGTGACGGCGTCGAGCGAAGGCACAGAATAGCGGTCGTCATGGATGTAGAGGGTGTAGGTCTTCAACTCGACTCCACGCCAAAACAAGGCGGCCCGATGCACCAAGCCGCCGCCATGCCCCTGCACCTCACTCATATATTGAAAGCTTAGCCACGGGGTGTCGGCCAGCCGACACTAATCTTCGCGACTTTTCGGCATTGAGTGCGTTTAACCTTAGTGGTCGACCCGCTCGACCGCGCCGATGAAGAGAAGACTGGTGGAGACGCGGAACTATGTCCTGCGCGCCCTTGGCGCCCCCGATCTGAGCGCGCTCGAACCGTTCGCCCAGGCCGTGACCCTGACCTCAGGCGAGGTGCTGTACGAGCCGGACTATCCGGTCGACTGGGTCTATTTCCCCAACACCGCGGTGCTGTCGGTGGTCACGGTGATGGTCGACGGGCGCACGGTCGAGAGCGACACGGTCGGCTATGAGAGCGTCGTCGGGGTGCTGAACGCCCTGGGCGGCTGCGTTGCGGTCAACCGCACCTTCACCCAGATCCCCGGCACCGCCGTCCGGCTGTCGTCCTCGCGCCTGCGCCACCAGGCGGCCCGCAGCGCCGAGCTGCGCAAGCTTTTGATGCGCCACGCCCAGGCCAACCTGGCCCAGGCGCACCAGTCGGTGGCCTGCAACGCCCTGCACGGGCTGAACCAGCGGCTCTGCCGCTGGCTTCTGATGTCGCAGGACCGCACGGCGGAGAACGACGTGCGGCTGACCCAGCAATACCTGGCCACCATGCTGGGGGTGCAGCGCACGACGGTCACCGAGGCGCTTGGCGAGCTTGCCAACGCCGGCCTGATCCGCCAGGGCCGCGGCCGCATCGACATCCTGGACCGGCCGCGCATGCTGGCCGAGTCGTGCGAATGCTACGACACGGTGCGGGCGAACCTCGAGCAGCTGATCGGCGGCGATCCCTCGCGGGAAGGCGCCGCCAGCGCCGCTAGGGGCAGGGTCGGCTCCACTCGATAGCCGCGAGCGCGACGGCGACGGCCAGTTCGACGCAGACGATCATCAGGGACATCATGGCGCCTACTCGCAAAAGACGCGGACGGTGGCGTCGCCACCGTCCACGTCGACATTGAAGTCGCCGAGCTGTTCGATCAGCGATTCCAGGTTGTCCGGCTTGATCTGGCTGAGGTCGAAGGGGATGCCCTGCTCGCGCAGCGCCCGGTTGACCTCTTCGCGCGCCGGGGCCGGGATCAGCGCGCCGAGCCGCACGCCGGCGCGCAGCAGCTGCATGGGGATACGGATGTTCACCTTGGCGGCGCCGTGATCGAAGCCGCCGCCGGAATTGACCACCACCCGCAGGTATTTCGGCGCCTTGCGGGCGGGCCCCGAGTCGGCGGCCGGGCCGGAGCGGTCGCCGCCGAGGGCCGCGATCAGCCGCTCGGCCTCGTCGACATTGATCTTGCCGGCGGCCAGCAGGTCCAGGATGCGCTTGCGGTCTTCACCCATGGTCTTGAGCCTCCTTCAGACGACGCGAACCAGGACGCTGGCGTCCGGCGAGCTGATCTCGATATTGACCCCGGCCAGCGCGGCGAAGACGCGGGCCAGGCTCCAGATGACCGCGAACGGGTTCAGCCGCGCGATCAGGCAGCCGATCAGGATCAGTGGCGAAAGCAGCAGGCCCAGCACCGCCAGCAGCAGCCAGACCAGGAACAGCGGCAGCCACAGACGGATGCGCCGCCCGCGGCGCGGCGCGATCTGGACGATGGCGAAGACCGGGATCATCGCCGTTGCTCCAACTCGCGGATGGCGGCCTGGGCGTCGATCTCGCCGCGCTGCAGCCGGTCCAGCACGTCGCTGGACGGCGGCGCCGGATCGGTCTCAACGAAGGTCAGGCCGGCGGCGATGCGGTTGAGCCTGGCCTTGATGGTCGGGTAGCTGACCCCGAACACCTGCTCCATCTCCTTGATCGAGCCGTGGCTGCGCACGAAGGCGGCGACGAAGACCTGGTCCTCGGCGGCCAGCCGCGCCAGTTCGGGAAGCTCGAACGCCCCCTCGATGGCGATATCCTTGCCCGCCAGCCGCACCCGCTCGACCACCACCGCCGCGCCGCCGGTGAGCCGGGTCAATTCCTGCCATTCACGCGGGGCGATGGGTTCCGAAGCCATGCGAGCCTCCTTAAGTCTCGCAAAAGCTAGATCAGGATTTTTAATTTATCAAGGCAAGAAAATTGATTTCTTCAATTTTCATCCTCGACTCTCCGCGCCAGAGGGCTCTGCGGCCGCGCATCCGGGGTCGCGGTGCGGTCCAGGGCCGGCCATTGCTCGCCGGGCGCCGGCAGCGGCGTGCGTTTGCCGGTGATGCGCTCGACCGCGATCGCGTAGACGGCGATCTGGGCCAGGCGCGGGAAGAATCCGGCCGGGCGGCTCGCATCCGACGGCTGGTACTTGGCCATCAGCGCCTCGCAGAAGCGCTGCCGGGCGGCGCGGTCGCTCACCACGCGGATGCGGCCGAAGACCACGACGCTCTCATAGGCCATGCCGGTGTCGCACTCGAAGCGGCCGTAGGAAAACACCGGCCCGGGCTCGTCGACCTCGAAACAGACTTTGGTGTTGGCCTCGACATTGGCGCGCAGGTGGCCGCGGGCGGCGGCGTTGTGCACCCAGACCTCCGCCCCGTCCCAGACATAGAGCAGCGGCGTCACATAGGGCTGGCCGGCGGCGTCGGCCGTGCCCAGCCGGCCGGCGAAGCCGCGCGCCAGGAGCGCCCTCGCGGCGGCATCGTCCATCACCTTGTCCGGCCGGCGGACCTTGGGCGACGCGCTCATGACCGTCCCTCCCTCGCCGCCATCCAGGCCTCGCGGGTCAGCAACCAGACCACGCTCATCGATTCGCCGGAAACGAAGCGCTTGAGCTCGCGATCGACGATGCGCGCGCCCTGCTTTTCCTTGATCCGGTGCGAGGCCGGGTTGGCCTCGCTGTTGCGCAGCCAAAGCCACGGCCAGCCCAGCTCGGCGAAGGCGTATTCGGTCACCCGGTCGGCCGCCTCGCTCATCAGGCCGCGGCCCCAGAATTCCGGGTCGAGCCAGAAGCCGCGCTGTTCGCGGCTCTCGCCGTCGTCGGGCCAGAGGTCGATGCGGCCGATCAGTTCGTCGTCGCCGCCCTTCAGGGTGAGCGCCCAGATCGCCTTCGCGCCGCCCGCGAGATCCTTCAGGGTGTCGATCATGTTGGTCGCCGCGCCGTCGGCGGGATAGGGCCAGGGAATCGTGCCGCTGAGGTGCTTGACCACGTCCCACTGGGAGAAGCGGCGCTGGATGGTCGGCGCGTCGTCGGGCCGGATCGGCCGCAGGACCAGGCGCGCGGTCCGAAGCACCGGCGTCGGCGGCATGAGGGGCTTGGCTGTCATGGTCTCGGTCCTTTTCGAAAAGGACGGGACCCGGCGACCGCGGCGCCCCGACCTTGCTGGCGGGGCGGCTCTTCCGATCGTTCCGTTAAGTCGAACGACCTCGCGCGCGCCCGCGTCCACCGCCCGAACGGGCGTTGGCGTTGGTCGGACGAGCGTTGCATTGCCGCGACATGGGCCGGCTCATAGCCGCGCCGGCCGCGGAAGTAAACTAGGCGGCGCTCTGGTGCAGGGCGGGCGCCGGCGCTTCGTCGAACAACGCCTGGCTGAGGGCGCGCAGCGGCGGCCAGCCGCGGTCGCGCGGCCGATAGACCAGGTACCAGCCGCTCTTGGCGGTCACCGGCGCGGCGTCGAACGCGCTGATCAGCCGCCCCGCGGTGACGTAGGGGTCGACCAGGTGGGTGCCGCCCAGCGCCAGGCCCATGCCGGCGGCGGCCGCCTCGTACAGCACCTGCACATTGTCGAAGATCTTGGTCCGTCGGGGTCGGTAGCCGGCCAGGCCCACCGACCTCAACCAGTCGTCCCAGAGCCCGAGCGCCGGCGCCAGGTTGAGGATGATGAAGCGGTCCAGCGCCTCGGCGGTGGCCTCGCGCGACGCCGGCGCCAGCTCGGGCGCGCACACCGGCGCCACCTCGACGTCGAGCAGCCGCTCGCAGACCAGGCCCGGCCAGCCGCCCTCGCCGAAGCGCAGGCCGGCGTGGACGTCGCCGATCGAAGACTCCATCAGATCGGCATTGGTCTCCAGCTCGACATCGATGTCGGGCCGCAGCCGCCGGAACCGCGCCAGCCGCGGCATCAGCCAGGACGAGGCGACGGCCGGCGCCGCCGACAGCCGCACCACCTTGCAGCCGCGGTCCTGTCCGACCTCGTCGGAGGCGGCGTGGATGCGGTCGATCGCCTCGCCGACGCTGGCCAGGTAGCGCGCACCGGCCGGGGTCAGCTCGATGCGCCGGTTGCGCCGTCGGAACAGGTCGACGCCCAGGTCGAGCTCCAGGTCGGAGACCCGCCGGCTGACCGCCGACGTGGTCAGGCCCAGGCGCTTGGCGGCCTCGGTCAGGCTGAGCGCGCGGGCGGCGGCGACGAAGGTCTCGACGGCGCGCAGGGAGACGGCGCGGCTCATGCGAGCCATCCCGGCCGCCTAGCCTTCGGTTGAGCGCTACGCAAGCGAACTGTCCAAAACGGAAATTGCACGACCGAACGTAGTGTTTAGAAACCGACCATCAAGACAGCAGAGCTTGGAAATCGTGCGGAATCGCGCGTGGCCACCAAGTCCCCGAACCTGGAGAAGAATGCAATGCGCATCAGTGCAGCGATCGCCGCGACGGCGATCCTGGCGATGGCGGCGGGCGCCGCCCACGCCGACGTCCAGAAATACAAGGCCAATCTGACCGGCGCCGCCGAGGTTCCGGCCAACGCCAGCACGGCCAGGGGCGTGGTCACCGGCGTCTTCGAAACCGACACCGGCGAGTTCGACTACACCGTCACCTATTCGGGGCTGTCCGGCCCGGCGACCGGCGCGGGCTTCCACACCGCCGCCAAGGGCGCCGCCGGCCCCCTCGCCCTGGCCTTGCCCAACCCGGCCGCGCCGGTCAGCGGATCGGTCAAGCTGAACCCGCAGCAGGTTCGCGACCTGAACAGCGGCTTGCTGTACTTCGACGTCGAAACCGGCGCCAACCCCAACGGCGAAATCCGCGGCCAGATCCGCCGGGATTACTAACCGCACCGGTTACTAGACGGTCATCCCCCGCTGGAGCGCAGCGTGGCCCGAACAAGTCCGGCCATGACGGTTAGGGGACGATCACCGCACCACGATCTTGCCGTTCATGCCCAGCATGCTGTGCAGGGGATGGGTGCAATGCATCTCGTAGCGTCCCGGCGCGCCGGCGACGAAGGCCACGTCGGCGCTTTCGCCGGGCGCGAGTTCGACCGCCCCGTCCCGGACCTCGGCCGCATCGTCCGGCGCCACGCTCACCGTCCGGAAGAACGCCTTGGCGCTGAGATCGTGCGCCTTCGAGCCGGTATTGGTCACCCGCAGCACATAGGCCTGGCCGTGGACCAGATCGATCTCGTCCGGACTGAAGTGATATTCGAACAGCTGCACGGGAATGACGGTCGGCCCCGCCGGCTGGGCGGCGGCGGCCTGGGCGGCCAGCACAGCAGCCGCTGCGGCGAGCACGGCGAGTGGGCGGGTTTGCGGCATGCGGGTCTTCCTTCCGGGGCTCTGCGGCGGCCTGGGGACGGCTTTGCGGACCATGCGCCGGGCGGCCGGGTTTGGCGAGCGTGCGCAGGGTGGTAGGGGATAGGTGTGTGATCCGACCCGCCCGGAGCGATGCGCATGCGACTGCTCATGAACCTGCTGTGGTTCGTCTTCGGCGGCTGGATCGCCGGGACCTTGTGGATCTTGGCCGGATGCGTCCTGGCCATCACCATCATCGGCCTGCCCTGGGTCCCGGCGACCTTCCGCCTGTCCGGGTTCGCCTATTGGCCGTTCGGCCGCGTCGTCGTCGATCGCGACACCGGGATCGGCAGCCTGCTGCTGAACATCGTCTGGCTGCTTGTCGCCGGCTGGTGGCTGGCCCTGCACCACGTGGTGCTGGCCGTGGGCCTGGCCATCACCATCATCGGCATCCCCTTCGCCTGGCAGCACCTGAAGATGGCGGGCATCGCCCTCGCCCCGGTCGGCAAGGCCGTGGTCGAGGTCTGAGGGCGGGCGCCGGCGCGAGCGTCCGCGCAAATCCGCCGGAAAACGCACTCAACCCCGCCTCAATTCGATAGCCTGTCGGGAACTCCACGCCCGCGAGGGCCAGATTCGGAAAAACGCCCGCGATGTTCGTCTCCTTCTTCCCGCGCCCCCGCATCTTCTTCTGGTCGGCGGCGATCTGGACCGCCCTGGCCGTGGGGCTCTGGTACGGCGGCGGCCGCGCCTTCGGCGCCCATCTCGGCCTGCCGCCGCGGCCGCACGGCGCACCGCCGGTGGTCGGGGTGCAGATGTTCTGGTCGCGGCCCTTCCTGTGGTTCTATCTCTACTACGCCGCCGCCGTCGGCCTGTTCGCCGGCTTCTGGCGCATCGTCTCGCCGCATCCCTGGCAGCGCTGGTCGATCCTCGGCTCGGCGCTGATCCTGTTCGTCACCTATCTGCAGGTCGAGGTCAGCGTCGCCATCAACAACTGGTACGGGCCGTTCTACGACCTGGTGCAGGCCGCGCTCAGCCACAGCGCGCCGGTCAGCCTCGGCCAGTTCTACGGCCAGCTGGTCACCTTCACCAACATCGCCGTGGTCGCCGTCACCGTCGGGGTGCTGACCGCCTTCTTCGTCAGCCACTACATCTTCCGTTGGCGCACGGCGATGAACGACTACTACATGAGCTACTGGCCGCGCCTGCGGCTGATCGAGGGCGCCGCCCAGCGGGTGCAGGAAGACACCATGCGCTTCTCGGACACCACCGAGGACATGGGGGTCAGCTTCATCAACTCGGTCATGACCCTGATCGCCTTCCTGCCGGTGCTGACGCGGCTGTCGGCCAACATCAAGGTGCTGCCGCTGATCGGAACCGTGCCCAACGCCCTGGTGGTGGCGGCCATCCTCTGGTCGATGTTCGGCACCCTGTTCCTGGCCGCGATCGGGGTGCGGCTGCCGGGCCTGCAGTTCCGCAACCAGCGGGTCGAGGCGGCCTACCGCAAGGAGCTGGTCTATGGCGAGGACGACCCCGGCCGCGCCCAGCCGCCCACCGTGCGCGAGCTGTTCGCGGCGGTGCGGAAGAACTATTTCCGCCTGTATTTCAATTACATGTACTTCAACGTCGGCCGCATCCTCTATCTGCAGACCGACAATATCTTCCCCTATATCGTGCTGGCCCCGAGCATCGTCGCCGGTGTGATCACGCTCGGCCTGTTGAACCAGATCCTCGACGCCTTCGGCCAGGTGCGCTCTTCGTTCCAGTACCTGGTCAATTCCTGGACCACGATCGTCGAGTTGCAGTCGATCTACAAACGCCTGCGCACCTTCGAGTCCGCCATCCACGGCGAGCAACTGCCCCCCATCGAAGCCACCGCGGATCCGGCGTAAAAGACCTCTCCCAGAGAAGGTCGATTCACGGTCCCGGCGGTTTGCCCCGGCTGCTGCACAATTCCCCTGCCCGTGCGGGGAGGGGTTAGGGGTGGGGGTGCAGCGCCGTCTCTCCGGTTCGTCGCTCAATAAAAATCAATGAAATCGGTGAGCTTCGCGCCGGCGCCCCCATCCCCAACCCCTTCCCCGCGAGGGGGAAGGGGCTTTGCCGCGACGACCGCAGCGAGATGTGTCGAGGGCGCCGCCCGGAGGGGACTGCGCCGCTCCTACCCTTGATAGCGCCGGTTCAGTTTCCGCATGCCGCCGATCCAGCGGTTATAGTCGGCGGTCTTGCGGCGCATGTATTCCAGCACCTCCGGATGCGGCAGCACCAGGAAGTCCTCCGCCTCGATGGCGCGCACGCAGGCCTCGGCCACCGCCTCGGGCTCGATCATGCCGTCGACGCTGGCGACGCCGTCGGGATTGCCGGCGGTCATCGCCGTGCGCACCGCCTGGGGCGCCAGCACCGAGACCTTGATGCCCTGGTCGCCGTGGGTGATGGCCAGCCATTCGGCCAGGCCCACCGCCGCGTGCTTGGTCACAGCATAGGGGGCGGAGCCGATCTGCGACAAGAGCCCGGCGGCCGAGGCAGTGTTGAGCAGATAGCCGCCGCCGCGCTCGATCATGCGCGGGATCAGGTGCCGCGCCGCCCAGACGTGGGCCATCACATTGATGTCCCAGATCCGCTGCCAGCCCTCGTTGGGCGCCTCCGCCCCGCCGCCGATGCCGATGCCGGCGTTGGAGCAGAACAGGTCGATCGGCCCGTGGTCTCGCTCCACCGTCTCGATCAGGCTCTGGATGTCGGCCTCGTGCGCCACGTTGGTCTGAAAGGCGACGCCGCCGACCTCGGCCGCCACCGCCCGCGCGCCCTCGCCGTTCAGGTCGGAACAGACCACCAGTCTGGCGCCCTCCTTGGCGAAGCGCTGGGCCAGGGCGCGGCCGATGCCGCTCGCCGCCCCCGTGACCACGACGATCCGATCCTTGACCAGCATAGCTATTTCCTCCCGCTATTTTGCGCCGATCCGTCGGCTGGCGGTCTACCAACAGCGTCCGGCGATCGATGTCCACCGCCGACGCATCCCAATGCCCGCCGCGCCGTTAAGCTTGGATGCCCCCAGCGCCGCAACACGATCGACCGCCATTTGCCGAGATGGTGCTCCTCTGCCGCAAATGCGCCCGCAGGCTCGGGCCCGCGGGCAAGAAGAGCCGCAAGGCGCTGAAACGAGCCCTGAAGACCACGCCGTGGGGCAAGGTGCGGCTGGTCGAAACCGGCTGCTTTTCCCTCTGCCCCAAACGCGCCCAGGTGCTGGCGACACTGCGCCCGCGGGGCGAGCGCCGCGTGGCCGTGGTCGAGCCGGGTTTCGATGCCGACCGCGTCATCGACTACCTGCTGAGGCCGGCCGAGCGGGGATAGGCCGGCCGCTGGATGGGAGTGGTTTGGGGGCTGCGGCAAGGGGCTTCGGCAAGACTTCAGATCACCCCGTCTTTAGCCAGCGCCGCCAGGTCCTCATCGCTCAGGCGGAGCAGGCCGCCGAGGACGGCGGCGTTGTCCTGGCCGACGCTCTGCGGCGCGATCGAGCGGATGGCGCCGGGGGTCTCGGAGAGCTTGGGGAAGACGTTCTGCATCTTCAGGCCCGCCCAGCGCGGATGCGCCACCTCGACGATGGCCTCGCGCGCGGCGAAATGCGGGTCCTCGAGCATCTCCGGCGCGCGATAGACCCGGCCCGCCGGCACGGCGTGCTCCAGCATCAGCGCCTCGACCGCGTCGATGGAAAGGCCGCGGGTCCAGGCCTCGATCAGCTCGTCCAGTTCGGCCTGGCGCTCGCCGCGCGCCGCGTGGGTCCTGTAGCGTGGATCCTCGGCCAGCTCCGGACGGCCCATGGCCTTGGCCAGCCGCGCGAAGATGGCGTCGTTGTTGGCCCCGATCATGTAGTCGCCGTCGGCGCAGGCATAGACGTTCGACGGCGCGATGCCGGTCAGGATCGAGCCCGAGCGCTCGCGCACGATGCCGGCCACGGCGTATTCCGGCACCAGCGCCTCCATCACCTGCAATACCGCTTCATAGAGTGCGGAATCGACGATCTGGCCCTGGCCGGTCCTTTCTCGGTGGTGCAGCGCCGCCAGCGCGCCCAGGCAGCCATAGGTGGCGGCCAGGCTGTCGCCGATGGAAACGCCCATGCGCGAGGGCGCCCGGTCCGGCTCGCCGACGATGTGCCGCCAGCCGCCCATCGCCTCGCCAATGCCGCCGAAGCCGGTGCGCTCGGCGTAGGGCCCGTCCTGGCCGTAGCCGGACATGCGCACGACGATCAGGCCGGGGTTCTCGCGCCGCAGCGCCTCGGGCCCAAGGCCCCAGCCCTCCAGGGCGCCGGGGCGGAAGTTCTCGATCAGGATGTCCGCCTTGGCGATCAGCCGCCGCGCCAGCGCCTGGCCGGCCGCGACGCGCAGGTTGACCGACACCGACTTCTTGTTGCGCGCGATCACCTCCCACCAGACCGGCTGACCCTGGCCCCACACCCGCATGGGATCGCCGGCGCCCGGCGGCTCGATCTTGATCACCTCGGCGCCCATGTCGCCCATCAGCTGGCCGCAGAAGGGCCCGGCGATCAGCGTGCCCATCTCGACGACCCGAAGGTCCTTCAGCGCCCCAGTGTTCGGCAGCCCGAGCCTGGCCTGCATGGTGGTCCTTCCGTGTTCCATTGGCCGACACCACCTACATCGGCGCCAAATGCCTGCCTATCGGCGGGCCGGCAATTACCGGACACGGGGGCTGCGTAAAGACCCCTTCCGGGCGCGGGCATCGCACTCAAGCCGCGGCCGCTTCGCCTGTGCGGACCTTACCGCCGCGCATCAGGTTCGTCAGCTGCCGCTGCACCCCTTCCATCTGGCGGTCGATCTTCTCCAGCTGCTTGGTGTTGTTCTCGCTGTTGGTCTCCAGCCTCGCCAGGCGGTCGATGACGCTGTCGCCGGCGCCGCCGGCGCGGCCGTCAGCGGCGCGCAGCTCCTGGGTCAGCCGCTCCAGCTGCGAGGTCCGCTGGTGCTGGACCCCCATCAGGAAGGCCAGCACCAGGAGGCCGGCCAGCGGCGCATAGAGCTGCAGCATCTCGCCCAAGGTCATGGCGTCACCGTCATCGGCTCGCCCGCTGCTGATCGGCGATCCAGGCCTGCAGGTCGCTCAGCCGGCGGGCGTCGCCCCGGCAGGTTCCGTAATTTTGGGCCACGGTGTCGGCGACGGCAGAGAGCGCAACCCCGGAGGGGGCGTCATCAGGCCGGCCGGAGGCGTCGGAAAGGGCGGACAGGTCGCCGGAGGCGGCGGCGTCGTGTGCGCGCACGAAGCCAAGAGGAACGCGGCAGCGAGCATCGGCGGCAGGCGTGACATAGGTCGGGACCTTCTCGATCAGGGTTCGGGTGACGGTGCGGATCTGGTCCTGGGCGGCCTGGTCGCCGGCGGCGGCCCGGGTGTTGATCGCCCCTTGCGCCTGGACGGCGGCGACCACGCGCCGGGTCGCGGCCAGCTGGGCACCCGCATCCTTCCAGTCATGCACCGTCCAGCCGGCGGCGAAGCCGGCGCTGAACAGGACGAGGGGTGTAAGGACCCATTTCAGCAAAAGGCCGGCCATGGCTCAGCGTCCCTCCGCGTCGTCCTGGCGATCGGCGCCGTCGCCGAACGGATCGCGCCGGGCGAGGCCGACGGCGGTCATCACCAGCCCGATGGCGGTGATCGTCAGCACACAGAGCGTGGCGATCACCGGATGGGCGCCGACCGCGTCCATGGCTCAGCCCGCCGCCTGCGAAGCCGCGACCGGCTGGGCCGCCGGCGCGGCGACCGGCGACGCCAGGGCCGCCTGCTGCTTCAGGAGCCAGGCGCTGACCGCGCTGGTGGCCAGACTGGCCAGGTTGGTGATGCCGGCGTTGACCAGCGGATTGAGCGGCAGGCTCTCGCCGCCGGTGGCGACGCCCAGGGCGTTGTCCAGCGCCGTTTCGACCCCGGCGACCAGGGCCGGCTCGGCGCCGGTGAGGCCGCTGCCGACCAGGCCCAGGGCGTCGCTGGCGCCCTGCTTGATGTCGCTGACCGTGGCGTCGAACGCCGGCACGGCCGAGGACGGCAGCGCCGCCTTCACCTTGGCCGCCTCGCCGTCGATGAAGGCCTGGATGTCGCTCCAGGGCGCCGAAGGTCCCCTCCACCTGGAAGGTCACGTCGGTATAGGCGGTGGTGTCGATGGTCGGCGCCGCGCCGACGTCGCCGTTCTGCATCGGCCCCCATTGCACGATGATGGCGCTGTAGGGCGCCTGATAGCCGGACTGGATCGCCGGCGTCGGGGTGATGGTGGCCAAGGTGCGCGTCTCCCGCTTGTCTGGCGGGAAGCATGCGGCCGCCGGCAGGGCCGTCAGGGAAAGGCTGGCATCCCGGGCCTGACCTTCGGCGCAGGCGCGCGCCTGGACCGGCGCGAGCCAGGCGCCCGCGCCAAGATCCGGCTAGGCGCGCTGTCCCGGCCGTGGTGTTGGCGCCGCCGCAGGCAAGCCGGCTATTTCCGGGCCCCGCACCTGGACCTTATGGGATGCCAGCCGCTGCACATGCCCTCGGCGGCGGTAGAAAATCGATCGCCGATCTCTCTCGGCGGGCCGTTTGGCCCGAAGTGGATCGGAGGACTATTCTTAAACCAGATGTCGTGGCCGGAGACCTTCGTCGGCGGGTCGCCGTCGTTATCGTACTCCCCTACATACCTTCCAGCGGCGGTGATTATAACCAGCGCCTGGATGCCGTGGTGGTCTTCCAGATTTTCGTGATCATAGTAATAGACGACATAGGTCGTGCGGCCGCCACGAACCTTGCCCATGTTCTTGAACATGGCGCCGCTGCCGTGCGGGCCTCGATCAAGCGCCGAGGCAAACCCCTGACGCGCGAGGAGCGCCCTCAGTCCCGCCATGTTTGCGGCATTCGCTGTGTCGCCGAGGACTCCGGACACGAGCAGGGCGGCCGTTAGACCGATGCCGACGGAAACGACGCAGCGCGCGAGTAAGGGCGTAATGGCCATCAACCTGTCGCGTCTGAAGCGAAGCCGTCGCATGGGCCGATCTGCGTCACCGAGCAATCATTCCGAACCGCGATGTCGAAGCGCCGCGTCCTTGGACATGAGGGGTTTATCAGGCCGAGCTGGCCGGGCAGGATCTGGCCGTTCTCGATGCGGTCCTGGGTCTCGCTGGTGACGGCGGCGCGAGCGATGATCAGCCGCTCTTCTGCTCAGCGGGCTGGCCGAACGACAACCGGTGGAAAGCCGGAGAATTTCGCGATCCGGCAATTTCCTGTGGTGACGCTGACCAGTTCACCGTCAACTAATTTGCTGTCCCAATAGCGGTCTCGTCTCCAGTATACCTCTTTGTCTGTCGATGCGTTTGTAAAGACAATTTTATCCGGGCTGACTGATACGATCCGAGCCGTCCCCCTTCGCGCGCAGGCAACATCGTCACAATATCTCATAGCTTGAAGATCGACGAAGTATCGAAGATCGTAGCGCCATCTACGAACATCTTCGCCCGTGCCCGTAAAATCGGGATGAGGATCAGCGACCACTCGTCCCAGGACATGACAAACGAGGTCAAAACGAATCGTATTGGACTGATTGTCGGCACGGGCTTGCTGCGCAAGGCCCATCGAGACACCGACAAGTGCAATCGATAGAATCTGACATGCTCGCATTGGCTTCATATTTATCACTTTTTCTTCGGTTCCACGAAGAAATAGTTGCGCACTGCCTGGGTTGAGCGACTCGTGTAAGGAGACGGCACAATTGTACCCCGCTCCAATCTACCTGGGAAGCCAGGTTTCGCCGTCGCCGGGTTCCCATTGTAGTCCTTGGAGGAAAAAAACTCCGTCGCGGCTCCTGTGGGATCGGGGATGGATCCGTTCAATATGCCCGCGGCCGCTTGATTTGCGGCGGCCCAGGAAGCTGCGTCGCCATCGGTAAGCGCAGCCGGATTGGCGCTCGCTTGCCACTGTCCACTTCCTTTGGGACCCGCGCGGCTTCCCGGAACGAATGCAAATGCATTCTTCTGATTCATGACGTCTGTCAGCGTCTTGCCAAAGGCAAGATCGCCAGTTCTGTTCATGATCGACCACCCGATGGCGGCTGAATCTTGCGGAATATCACTTGTTTCTGCGTAGATCATTCTTGCCAGCAAATCTTCATCGCCCGGCTGCGGCTTGTAGTTATTTGGGCCCAACGTGGTGGGGATAGGATGCTTCTCATCCGTCGGCCCTAAGCCGGCTGCGACGCCGGTCTTGTTCGGGTCGTCCCCGACGCCATAGCCGAGGTGGGACGATCCGGCGCCCTCAGGAGGCGGGCTGATGTTCACCGAGGTGGCGCGCGGCGCGGCGCCGGGCGCTGGCGTCATGAAGCTGGCGGGCATGAGCTGGCCGAAGTCGCCATCGCCGGCCGCGCCGCTGAAGCCCGCACCGGGCGCGACGCCATTGTCCAGCCATGGGCCGCTGACGCCGGCTTGCCCTGGCGCCAGGCCGCCTCTTCGCACCCCCAGCCGCGCGTTGATCGCGGCCTCGCCATTGGCGGCGATGGCCCGGGCCTGGTCCGGCCCGAACATCGTCGCCAGGCGGTCCTGGGCATCCGGCGCGCCGAGCTGGCCGGGCAGGATCTGGCCGTTCTCGATGCGGTCCTGGATCTCGCTGCCGACGGCGGCGCGGGCGGCGGCCTGCTCGGCCGGGGTCTGAGCCCGGAACCAGGCGCCGTTGAAGGCGCTGGGGTCGCCCGAGAACAGCGTCCCGTCCATGCCGTCGTGGGCGGCGCGGATCGAGAAGGGATCGCCGATCAGGGCGTGCACCTGGCCATAGCCGGGGATGGCGCCGCCCTCGCCGGTCAAGGGATCGCCGATGAAGCCCCGGCGCAGCTGGCCGGCGATGCTGGCGATGTTGGCGTTCTTAGGCGAGTCGGCGTCAGGCAGCGCCTGGCCGGTCCAGGGGTCGGTCTCCATCAGGCCGGGCAAGGTGTGGTAGAGGCCAAGCCAGGTCGCGGCGCTCGGCGGGCGGCCGCCGGCCTCGTTCA
>DATAYM010000046.1:0-20511 GCA_036272595.1 Caulobacteraceae bacterium | reverse complement strand
TTATAGACGGCCTGCGACTCGAGAAACTGGCTGAACCGGATCGGCGCGATCTTCAGGTTGGGTGCAACGTCGTTCACGTCGCCGGCCATGGTCTGCATGTGGGTGGCGAGGTAGGTCTGCTGGTCCTCGACATAGGCCTTGGCCACCTTGGCCGAGTTCTCGACCACGGCCTCGACGCGGTGGCTGAACCAGTTCTCGACGGCCCGGGTGACCAGGGCCCCGTAGACCATGGCGACCACGATCGCGGGTACGACGGCCACGGCGGCGAACAGCAGCACGAAGCGCAGGTGCAGGCGGGCGCCGGCGTCGCGCGCGCGCTGGAACACCGGTCCCAGCAGCCGCCGGCCGGTCGAGACGAACAGGAACAGGATGAGGGCCAGGTTCAGGCCGAGGACGATCAGCACCGTGCGGTTGACCGGCCCGATCGGCCCGGAGCCGGGAGCCGAGGAGGCCATGTAGACCGACAATCCCGTCAAGGCCGCCGCCAGGCCCCAGCCCAGCCAGAACAACCCCCCGCCCCAGAAGAGCGGCGCAGCGGACGCGGGCCGCGTCTCGGCGGACTCATGGTTAAGGGCGCGCAACATTGCCCGGCAGCCTAGGCGCCTGTGCCTCGAATTCAACACCTATGTGGCGAGAAGGCCGCAAATGTGATCGGCATTCTCTTTGCGCTATCGCTTCGCTGCTTGAGCGCGAGGGGCGCTGCGCTCACCGCCCCGGCCGGATCTTCTCGATCCCCAGGTCCTGGATCTTCTTGCGCAGGGTGTTGCGGTTGAGGCCCAGGATCTCGGCGGCGCGCACCTGGTTGCCGCGGGTGGCCGACAGGGTCAGCCGAATCAGCGGCCGTTCGACCTCGTGCAGGATGCGGTCGTAGAGCCCGGCGGGCGGGGTTCCGTCGGGCTGATCGGCGAAATAGGTGGCCAGGTGACGCTCGACCAGGGTGGACAGGGTGATCGGGCCGCTGGTTTCCGCCGGCGCCGGGCTCTGGTCCTGCAGCTCCCGCTCGACGATGCGGGCGGTGATCAAATCCTCGGCGTAGAGGGCGCAGATGCGGCGGATCAGGTTCTCCAGCTCGCGCACATTGCCCGGCCAGTCATAGGCCTTCAGCCGCTCCAGCGCCGCGGCGTCGATCGCCTTGGCCGACAGGCCCTCGCGATGGGCGCGCAGCAGGAAGGAGCGCGCCAGGTCGGGAATGTCCTCGACCCGCTCGCGCAGCGGCGGGATGCGCACCCGCGCGACGTTGAGCCGGAAGAACAGGTCCTCGCGGAACAGCCCCTGCTGGATCAGCGAGCGCAGGTCGCGGTTGGTGGCGGCGATCACCCGCACGTTCGGACGCCGGCCGGTGCGCGGATTGATCGCCGCTTCCGAGCCGTCGATCACCCGTGACAGCCGGGTCTGGGCGTCGAGCGGCATGTCGCCGATCTCGTCGAGGAACAGGGTGCCGCCGTCGGCCTCGATCAGCTTGCCGACATCGCCCTCGCCCTTGCCGAACAGCTCCGCCTCGACCCGCTCGCGCGGCACGGCGGCCAGGTTGATCACCGCGAAGCGGCCGTCGCGGCGGGGCCCGAGGTCGTGCAGGGCCCGCGCCACCAGCTCCTTGCCCGCGCCGGATTCGCCCAGGATCAGCACCGTCAGGTCGGCGGAGACCAGCCGGGCGATGGTGCGATAGACCTCCTGCATCGGCGCCGAGCGGCCGATCAGCGGCAGGCGTTCGTCGCGCATGGCCCTGGCCTGGGCCTTGGTCGCCTCGGCGTCGACCGGCCGCGACAGCGCCCGCTTGGCGGCCGCGGTCATGTCGTCCAGGTCGAACGGCTTGGCGACGTATTCGAAGGCGCCGACCTCGGCGGCGTTGACCGCGGTGAGCAGGGTGTTCTGGGCGCTCATCACGATCACCGGCAGCTTCGGCCGTTGCTTGCGGATGCGCGGCAGCACGTCGAAGACGTTCTCGTCGGGCATCACCACGTCGGTGATGACCAGGTCGCCCTCGCCTTCGGAGACCCACTTCAGCAGGGTCGTGGCGTTGCCGGTGGCGCGAACCTGATAGCCCAGGCGGCCAAAGGCCTGGCTGAGCACCAATCGGATCGAGGCGTCATCATCGGCGATGAGGATCTTGTGTTGGACCGTCATGCTTGCCGCCTTAGCTGCTCGATGAGGGGGTTTCGATTGGCAGCAGAACCCGAAATACGGTTCTGCCGGGCTCTGACTCGAAATCGATCAGGCCTCCGTGGGCGACGATGAGTTTTGAGACAAGGGCGAGGCCAAGGCCGGCGCCGAAGCTTTTCGAGGTGACAAACGGCTCGAACAGATGCTCGCGCAGGCGCGGGGCGACGCCGGGCCCGTTGTCCTGGATCCGCACCTCCAGCGGGGCCGGCCGCAGGCCCTCGCCCTTGGCTTCCCGCACCCGCACGCCGTGGCGAAAACCGGTCGAGATGACCACCTCGCCGCGGCCGTCGCCGCGCGCGTGGGCGGCCTCGGCGGCGTTCTTGACCAGGTTCAGGAAGACCTGGATCAGCATGTCCTCGTCGCCGAGCGCCGGCGGCAGCGAGGGGTCGAAGGACTCCCGCAGGTCCAGCCCGTCGGCGACGCCGTTGGCGGCCAGCGCCCGCACCCGATCGAGCACCTGATGGATGTTGACCGGCAGCCGCGCCGGCGCGACGTCGTCGGAAAAGGCTTCCATCCTGTCGACCAGCCGACGGATGCGTTCGGTCTCGTCGACGATCAGCTGGGCCAGGGAGGCGTCCTCGGCCTTGACGCCGGATTTCAGCAGCTGGGCCGCGCCCCTGATGCCGGCAAGGGGATTCTTGATCTCGTGCGCCAGCATGCGGCCGAGCCCGATCACCGAACGCAGGCCCGGCCCCTCGACGCCGCGGTCGATGCCGAGCGCGCCGCCGCGCAGTTGCAGCGTCAGCAGCATGGCGCCGTCGCCGAGCGGCGCGGCCGCGCCGTCGGCCTCGAACGGCGGATGGCCGAATAGGGCGATGTCGAGGCCGTGCTCGCGCACCTGCACCTCCTCGGCCGCGGCGCGGGCCAGCAGCGCGGTGAGCGGCGAGCCCGCCGGCAGCGCGTCCTTGAACCGGCCGCGGCTGAGCAGGGCCAGGCCCTGGCCGAACAGCGCCTCGGCGGCGTCGTTGGCCGCGACGATCACCCCTTCGCCGGAGAGGATGAAGGCCGGGTCCGGCGCGAACTGGAACGCCGCTGCGGCGAGCGACTCAGTTGAGGTCAAGGCCGCATGCGGCTGGGCTCGCATATTCATGTTCACCCGACCGTCTCATTACTGCACATTTTTTAATCACCCCTCTAGATGAACTTTTAGGCACGAAATGCCTCCGCGTCCAGTCTGGACATCCAGGCCGTCCGCGCCGAAACAAACGCCCATGCGATTTTCAGCGGTGATTGTGGCGGCGGGGGCCAGTTCCAGGGCTGGAGACGGGCCCAGAAAGCCCTGGCGGCAGGTGGCTGGGCGCGCGGTGGTGCGCTGGTCGGCGCAGGCGCTGCTGCTCGCCGGCGCGGCGCCGGTGGTGCTGGTGGTGGCGGAAGGAGATCAGGCCAACGCCGCCGAGGCGCTGGACGGCCTGGACGGCTGGACCGCCGTCGCGGGCGGCGCCACCCGCGCGCTGTCGGTCCAGGAGGGTCTCAAGGCGCTGCAGGGCCAGCCGGACGACCTGCCGGTGCTGATCCACGATGCGGCCCGTCCCTTTGTCGTCGAGGCGCATGTCGCCGCGCTGCTGGACGCCCTTGCCGAGGCCGACGGCGCCCTGCCCGCCCTGCCCATGGCCGACACGCTGAAGCGCGCCGACCCGGCCGCCGGCGTGATCACCACCCCGCGCGAGGGCCTGCACCGGGCGCAGACGCCGCAGGCCTTCCGGCTCGGCGTGCTGCGCCGCGCCTATGCCGCCTGGCCCGCCGACGCCGGCGAGCCGACCGACGACGCCCAGGTGGTCGAACAGGCCGGCGGCCGCGTCGCCCTGGTCGCCGGCGACCCGATGCTGATGAAACTGACCTATCCGGAGGACTTCGCCATGGCCGAGCGGCTGGTCCAGCCCGTGCTCATCACCCGCGTCGGCCAGGGCTTCGACGCCCACCGCTTCGGCCCCGGCGACGGCGTCACCCTCTGCGGCGTCAGGATCGCCCATGACCACAGCCTGATCGGCCATTCCGACGCCGACGCCGGCCTGCACGCCCTCACCGACGCCCTGCTCGGCGCGATCGGCGACGGCGACATCGGCCTGCACTTTCCGCCTTCCGACCCGCGCTGGAAGGGCGCGGATTCCGGCGTCTTCATGCGTCACGCCGTCTCGTTGCTGCGGGCGCGCGGCGGCCAACTGGTGAATGTCGACCTGACGCTGATCTGCGAGCGGCCGAAGCTCAGCCCGCACCGCCAGGCCATGCGCGAGAGCCTGGCGGCCATCCTGGAGCTGCCGGTCGACCGCATCAGCGTCAAGGCGACCACCACCGAGACCATGGGGTTCACCGGCCGCGAGGAGGGCCTGGCGGCCCAGGCGCTCGCCGTCGTTCAAGTCCCGGCTTGACGCACGCCGGCGAATGCTGGTTCTCAAGGCCTCAAGGCGAGGCTGAAGCATGTTCTCACTCGAGATTGAAACCAACGCGCGGCTCCTGGTGGACGAGGCGCGTGAGCGCTCCTTGCGCATCGTGACGGCGGAAAGCTGCACCGGCGGGTTGGTGTCGGCGGCGATCACCTCGGTGTCCGGCTCTTCCGACGTCTTCGACCGCGGCCTGATCACCTATTCCAACCGGGCCAAGCAGGATCTGCTCGGCATCGCCGGCGACCTGATCGCCGACTACGGCGCGGTCTCCGAGCCGGTGGCGCGGATGATGGCCGAGGGCGCGCTGGAGAACTCCAACGCCCATGTCAGCGTCGCCATCACCGGCGTCGCCGGCCCGACCGGCGGCACCGAGATGAAGCCGGTGGGCCTGGTCCACTTCGCCACCTGCCGCTCCAACCAGTCGGTGATGCACCGGGTCGAGCGGTTCGGCGAGATCGGCCGTGAGGAGATCCAGCTGGCCGCGGTGCAGATCGCCCTGGAGATGCTGCGCGACCGGATGCGCTAGGCGCCATGGCGGAGCCGCCCGGCGACCTTTTCGGCCAGCGGATGGAACAGTGGCGCGCGCTCAGGGCCATGCCGTGGACGCAGCTGCGGTTCCTGATCGTCGCCCACACGCTCGGCAAGACCATTGCGGCGCTGGGCGGCGGATCCTGGCGTATCCTCGACGTCGGCGGCGGCGATGGCGGCGACGCCCTGCCCCTGGCCCTCGCCGGTCACAGCGTCACGGTGCTGGATCCGTCCGCGCCCATGCTGGAGAAGTTGGCCGAGGACGCCGCCGGGGCCGGCGCAAGCGACCGCGTTGTCGGTGTGCGGGGCGATATCGGCTCGATGGCGGGGCTGGACCTGAACGGCTTCGACTTGGTGCTCTGCCATTTCGTCCTGCAGTACCTCGACGATCTGGATGGCCCGCTCGCCCAGCTGCTCGAGGCGGTCCGGCCCGGCGGCCGTCTGTCGCTGATCGCGCCGAACCGGCCGGGCGAGGTGCTGGCCAAGGCGGCGCGCGGGGTCGACCCGGCCGCTGCCTTCGCCCTGCTGGATACCGAGACTAACCGCACGGTGACCTTCGACCATACGGTGCGCCGGATCGACGCCGAAACCGCCGTCGAAGCGCTGGAGCGCGCCGGTTGCGCGGTGACCGCCCGCTTCGGCGGCCGCTGCATCAACGACCTCTTGCCCGACAGCGCGCCGAAGGGCGACCCGACCTTCTTCGCCGACCTGCTGCGGCTGGAGCTGGCCGTCTGCGACCGCGAGCCCTACCTGCGCACCGGCTTCTTCTGGCAACTGGTGGCGCGCAAGCCCTAGCCGTAGAGCCGCTTCGCCCGCTCCTCGAAACAGGCGATCAGGCGGTCGACGGCGCGGCCCAGATTGGCCGCCAGCAGCGCCTCGAGCAGCCGCGACTTGAATTCGAAGTCGATGCTGAATTCCACAAGTGTTCCCGCCGGATGCGGCGAAAACCGCCAGCGGTTGTCGAGGCGGCGGAAGGGCCCGCGGATCAGGCCGACGGCGATCTCGCAGGTGTTGGCGTCGCGGCGCACGCGGGTGGAGAACCGCTCGGTCAGGAACGCGAAGCCGACGCCGGCCTCGGCGTCGACGCTGTCCACCCCTGGCCCCTCCTCGCGACGGTTCCACACCCGCATGCTGGTGATCCAGGGCACGAACTGCGGATAGGCCTCGACATCGCCGACCAGTCTGAACAGCTGGTCGGGCGCGTAGGGCAGCTCGCGCGTGAGGCGGTGACGCAAACCCTCAGGGCCGGGCGGCGGCCGCGTCGCGCGCGGCCCGCAGCTTGGCGAAGTCCTCGCCGGCGTGGTGGGACGAACGGGTCAGCGGGCTGGCCGAGACCATCAGGAAGCCCTTGGCGCGGGCGATCGCCTCATAGCCGGCGAACTCCTCCGGCTCGACGAACCGCTCCACCGCCGCATGCCGGCGGCTGGGCTGCAGGTACTGGCCGATGGTCAGGAAATCGACGCCGGCGACGCGCATGTCGTCCATCACCTGCATCACCTCGGTCTTGGCCTCGCCCAGCCCGACCATCAGGCCCGACTTGGTGAACATGGCGGGATCGCGGGTCTTCACCCGCTCCAGCAACCGCAGCGACTGGTAATAGCGCGCGCCGGGCCGGATCGCGAGGTAGAGCCGCGGCACCGTCTCCAGATTGTGGTTGAACACGTCGGGGCGCGCCTCGATCACCGCGTCGGCCGCCTCGCCCTTGCGCAGGAAATCGGGAGTCAGCACCTCGATGGTGGTGGTCGGCGCGGCGGCGCGGATGGCGCGGATCACCGCGGCGAAGTGCGCGCCGCCGCCGTCGGCCAGGTCGTCGCGATCCACCGAGGTGATGACCACGTGGCTGAGCCGCATCTGGCTGACCGCCTTGGCGACGCGCTCCGGCTCGCTGGGGTCCAACGCCGCCGGCAGGCCGGTGGCGACGTTGCAGAAGGCGCAGGCGCGGGTGCAGATCTCGCCCATGATCATCATGGTGGCGTGGCCGACCGACCAGCACTCGCCGATGTTCGGGCAACCGGCCTCCTCGCAAACGGTGACCAGGCCGTTTTCCTTGACGATCGAGCGGGTGGCGACATAGCCGGCCGAGCCCGGCGCGCGCACGCGCAGCCAGGGTGGCTTGCGCAGGATCGGCGTCTCCGGCCGCTCGCGTTTTTCCGGGTGCCTCAGGGCTCGTGAGTCGATGACCGTGGTCATGCACGCTAGATCGGCCTTTGCCGCCCCGCGATCAAGCGCGCCGGCGGGAAAGCTCGGCCGCCTTAGACCGATCGCTCGCGCTTCAGGCAGCGGCTTCGTGGGCCGGGCGGTTCAGCAACCGGTTCATGGCCTCCAGCAAAAGGGCCGGCTTGATCGGCTTTTCCACCACCGCGTCCATCCCCTGGGCCATGTAGGCCTCGGCGTCGAAGGGGTCGGCATTGGCGGTGAGCGCGATGATCGGCAGCCGCGCCGCCGGCGACGGCAGGGCGCGGATGCGGCGGGCCGCCTCCAGCCCGTCCATCACCGGCATCTTGATGTCCATCAGGATCAGGTCGAAGTCGCCGTCCCGGGCCCGCTCGACCGCCTGGGCGCCGTCCTCGACGCTCTCGCACTCGCACTCGAACATGTGGCAGAGGGTCTCGGCCACCATGCGGTTGGTGGCGTTGTCGTCGGCGATCAGGACGCGGGCGACGGCCCCGTTGGCCGCCAGCGCCGTCCCCTCCCCCGCCGTCGGGTCGAGGCTGGCCGGCCGCAGGCCCGGGTCGGCCGTCTGGTACAGCACCACCTCGAAGACGAAGGTCGACCCACGCCCCGGATTGCTCTCGACGGCGATGGAGCCGTCCATCTTCTCGACCAGCTGGCGGCAGATGGAGAGGCCAAGGCCGGTGCCGCCGCCGGCCTTGCGGCCGGAATCGGTCTGGTTGAACGGGGTGAACAGGCCGTCGATCTCATCCGGCGCGATGCCGGGGCCGGTGTCGCGCACCTCGCCGGTCAGGGTGACGTAGATGTCGTGGGCCCTGGTCCTCAGCCGCACCTCGACCACGCCGGCGGCGGTGAATTTCAGCGCGTTGCCGATCAGGTTGTTGAGCACCTGCTTCAGCCGCACCACGTCTCCGAGCGCCCAGAGATCGCCGTCGCTGTCCAGCGAGACCACCAGCTGCAGCCCCGCCTCGGTGGCGCGGGCGCGCCACAGGGCGTCGATGTCGTCGACCAGGTCGGCGATGCGGAAGGAATCCTCCTGCAACTCCAGCCGGCCGGCCTCGGCGCGCGACAGGTCCAGCGCGTCGTTCAGCAGCCGCAGCAGGGTCTGGCCGGACTGGACGATGGTGCCGACGTAGGGCCGGAGCTCTTCCTGGCGCAGCTGGCGATCCATCACCTCGGCCAGGGCCAGGACGCCGTTCAAGGGGGTGCGGATCTCATGGCTCATCACCGCCAGGAATTCCGACTTGGCGCGCGAGGCGGCCTGGGCCTCATTGGCGTGGTAGCGGATGCTGACGTTCTGGGCCTGCAACAGAGAAAGGGCGCTGCCCACCCCGGCATAGCGGCCGTCCCGGGTGACGATGAAGCCGCGCAGAAGATTGGCGGCGCTTTCAAGGAGGCTGTCGTTGGTGAAGGCCACGATCGGCGTCTGGCCGTCGACCACCTTGGGCTCGGCGTCCATCAGCAGGTGCACCGGCCGGCCGGCATAGAGGGCGCGGCCGTACTGGGCGGCCATCTTCAGGGAAAAGGCGTTGCGTTCGACCAGGCCGACCGGAACCCCGTCCGCCCCGACCACGGCGATGTTCAAAAGATCCGGATCGGTCTCAAATCGCTGGTAGACCACCGAGCCCGGCGTCTCGGGATCCACGGGAACGATCGCCTCCGCCAGATCGAACATGCACGGCACAAGCGAACTCCTCAGCGGCCCGCCTTTCGTAAACCAAGTTTGACCTAATACTTTGCTAATCCAGCGGCCGAATCCCGCCGGCGCTCACGGTTTGAGTATACCCAGGTAAATCCGTCGACGGATTACTTTGTGTCGGCGATCAGCAAGGTCAAGGCATCGAACATCTTGCTCCAGCCCTCCTCGAGCGGCTTCAGAGCGTCGGGCGCGACGCTTTCCTGCGCCAGGGTCAGGATGCAGCCGTCGCCGTCCGGGACGATCTCGACGGTGACGGTGCACATCAGCGGCGAAAACTGCGGCATGCCGAAGGAGAAGACCAGCCGGCGCGGCCGGTCGATCTCGATGTATTCGCCGAGGCCTGTGTAGTCGACGCCCTCGCGACGGTCGGTGATCGACCATTTGCCGCCGACGCGGACATCCATCTCGGTGCTGTTGCGCTCGCTGGTCGGCGAGGTGAACAGCCAGCGCCGGGCTCGCATGGGGTCCAGCCAGGCGTCGAACACCCGCTCGGGCGAAGCCTCGAAGCGGCGGGTGATGCGCAGGGTCTCCAGCGTCATGGTCATCGGGTTTCTCCTCCCGTTTTGCGAGCGGCCGCCTGGTCCTCCTCGCGCAACAGCTCATCCAGTCCATCCAGGCGGTCGGTCCAGAAGCCTTTGTAAAAGCGCAGCCACGCGTCGGCGGCGGCCAGCGGGGCCGTCTCGAGGCGACAGACGTGGCTTCGCCCCTGCACGCGACGGCGCAACAGCCCCGCGCCTTCCAGCACCTTCACATGCTTGGACGCGGCGGCGAAGGACATGGCGAACGGCTGGGCCAGCTGACCGATATTGCGCTCGCCGTCGGCCAGGCTGCGCAGCATGGCCCGCCGCGTCGGATCGGCCAGGGCGTGGAAGACGGTATCGAGGCGGTTTATCTCAACCATGAAGTTGAACGTAGCCCCACCGGCGCGACTGGTCAACCACTTAGTTGAATGATCCGCCCGCCGGCTTGACAGCCGCCGACGCTCTGGATCACCCTTGGCCCGCTGCTGTAGGGCGCACCGGCTTGGACGCCGAATGGGCGATGCCCGCCTACATCACCTTTCAACCCTTAGGCGCGCCCCAATGAGCAACATCGAAAATCTGAAGAAGCAGGCCAAGCAGATTCTGCGCTGGCATCGCGAGTGGCGCTGGACCGTCGCCACCGACATTCGCAACGCCCTGCCGGAATTCGAGGGCCTCACCGACCGCGAGGTGTTCGAGCGGCCGTTCAAGCTGACCGACGCCCAGGCCATGCTGGCCAAACGCCATGGCTATGCGAGCTGGCAGGCGCTGAGCGCGGCGCTGGCGGAAAAGCCGGCGCCGCAGCCTGCGCCGCCCGCCGCGCCGGAGAGTCGGGTGAGCTACGCCCTGCCCTTCGTCTATGTCCGCGACCTGGCCGCGGCGCTGGCCTTTTACGGCGAGCGCCTGGGGTTCCAGACCGAGTTCGCCTATGGCCAGCCGCCCTTCTACGCCCAGGTGATCCGCGACGGCGTGCGGCTGGCGCTGAAGCATTCCGATGACGGGCTGATCGAAGCCATGCAGCCGTTTCGCAGCCAGGGCGATGGGTTCATCACCGCCTCCATCGCGCTCGACCGCGCCCAGCCGCTCTATCTCGAATACGAGGCCGCCGGCGTTCGCTTCCGCCAACCGCTGAGGCGGGAAAGCTGGGGCGCCTGGTCGTTCATCGTCGAGGATCCGGATGGCAACCTGCTGGTCTTCGCGGGCATGGGCGAGCACAAGTTGGAGGCTTGACCGTCGCCGATGGCCAAGCCATGCGGGGCCGATGCGGCGCATCGTCATCCTCGGCAACGCCGGCAGCGGCAAGTCGACCCTGGCGCGGCGCCTGGGCGAGCGGCTGAACCTGCCGGTCGTGCACCTGGACGTGCTGTTCTGGGAGCCGGGCTGGACAGAGCCGGACAACGACGCCTTCCGCGCCAGGGTCAGGGCCTCCATGGCCGGCGACGCCTGGATATCGGAGGGCAACTATGCCCGCCGCACCTTCGACCTGCGCCTGCCCCGCGCCGACCTGGTCATCTGGCTGGACACCCCGCGCCTGACCTGTATTCGGCGGGTGATCCTGCGCAGCGCCCTGGCCCGCCCGCGCCCCGACCTGGCGGCCGGCTGCAAAGAGGGTCTGCTCGACCCGGACTTCGCGGAATTCCTTCGCTACACCTGGGACTATGACCGCAAGAGCAAGCCGCGTATCGAAGCGGCGCGCGAGGCGATCGCGCCGGACGTCCCGGTTGTGCATTTGCATGACAAGCGAGAGACCGAAAGCTTCCTCGCCTCGCTGCCTTAGAGAGCAACCGCTTGCGGCCAAGCTTCCCGCCCGCGAAGACTTGAAGCCATGCTTCGCCGTGTCCTCGTCCTGACCCTCGTCCTGCTGCTCGCCGCCTGCAAGCGGACCGACGAGCGCGCCGCCTTCACCGACAGCCGCCTGCCGCCCGGACTGGCCCAGGCGGACTGGCCGCCGGAGGGCTGGACCTGGGGCCTGATCCAGGTCGGCAAGGACCCGCCGCAACGCTACGGCGTGTCGCCGGCGCTCGAGGCGCGGCGCGCCCAGGTGCTGATTCTGCCCGGCTATGACGGATTGGCCGAGGACGAGTTCGCCGCCGCCCGCGATTTCAATATCCGCGGCTATGTCGTCTGGGTGCTGGAGGGCCAGGGCCAGGGTGGTTCGGCCCGCTTCGTCAACCCGCGCGACCTCGGTTATGCCCGCGACTTCGACGGCGACGTCGGCGCGATCCGCCAGATGGCCGCCGCGGTGATCCGCCCCACGCCGGCCGCGCCGCTCATCGCGATCGCCTACGGAACGGCGGCGCCCGAGGCGCTGCGGGCGGCGCAGCAGGGCCTGGCGGACGCATCGCGGCTCATCCTGGTCGATCCGCGCTTCCAGCCGCCGGGGTGGCCGGTGGATCCTGCCCAGGCGCGGCTGATGACGCGGTTGGGCCTGGGCGGCTGGCGCGCGCCGGGCCAGGGCCGCTGGCGGCGCCAGGCGGCCGATCCGGACCCGCTGCGCCACGCCTGGCAGGCGGCCAATCCCGACCTGCGCATGGGCGGGACCAGCTACGCCTGGATCGCCGCCTTCTACGACCTGACCGGCAAGCTGGACTCCGGCGACTGGCGGCGCGTCGCCTCGCCGGTCCTGATCATCGAGACAGGCCCGACCGACGCGGAGGCCGCGCGGCTGTGCCGGCTGATGGCCGATTGCCGCATCGAGGCCGCCGCGGACGCCCACGCGGCCGAGGCGGCGGCCGTCGAGGCCGCCCTGCCCGCGACCTCTCTTTCCAATCCGGACCCCGGGCGATAGCCTGAAGGCCAGGAAAAAGCCTGCTCTGGGCTGATGGGAGGATGAATGCCGCGGGCCTATGATCCGCGGGCCGGCGATCGGACGGTGTTCGACGCCCTGATCGAGGCCCGCGACAAGTTCGGCGCGAAAAAGCCCATCCTGGAGGACCAGGAGCGCAACCCGCTCACCTACACCGACCTGATCCGCGCCGCCTTCGCGCTCGGCGGCAAGATCGCCGGGATGACGCAAAAGGGCGAGCGCGTCGGCGTGCTGCTGCCCTCCAGCGCCGGCGTCGTGGTGACCTTCTTCGCCCTGCACGCCTTCGGCCGGGTGCCGGTGATGCTCAACTTCACCGCCGGCATACGCAACCTGCGCTCGGCCTGCAAGGCCGCCGGCGTGAAGCGCATCCTCACCGCCCATCGCTTCATCGACCAGGGCAAGCTGGACGATCTGGTCGACGCGCTGAACGACGAGCACGAGGTGGTCTATCTGGAGGAGGTCCGCGAGCAGGTGAACCTGGCCGACAAGCTGCTCGCCGCCATGGCCGGCGCCTTTCCCAAGGCGTTCCGGGCCCATGCCGAGCCGTCGGATCCCGGCGTCATCCTCTTCACCTCGGGTAGTTTCGGCGCCCCGCGCGGGGTGGTGCTGAGCCAGGGCAACCTGAACGCCAATGTCGAGCAGATCGCCGCCCATATCGAACTCGACCCCGACTGGGTGATGTTCAATCCCCTGCCCACCTTCCACTGTTTCGGCCTGACCGGCGGGGCGCTGCTGCCGATCATGACCGGCATGAAGGCGTTCCAGTATCCCTCGCCGCTGCACGTGAAGCAGATCCCGCCGCTGATCCGCGACTCCAAGGCGGCGATCCTGCTGGCCACCGACACCTTCGTGAACCAGTACGCCCGCTCGGCCGAGCCGGGCGACCTCTCCGGCTTGAAGTTCGTCGTCTGCGGGGCCGAGCGGGTGCAGGCCGAGACCCACAACCTGGTCGCCGCCCGGTTCGGCGACATCCCGCTGCTCGAGGGCTACGGCGCCACCGAGGCCTCGCCGGTGATCGCGGTCAACCGGCCCGACGCCAACAAGCGCGGCACGGTCGGCGACCTGGTGCCGGGCATGGAGGTCAGGATCGACCCGGTCGAGGGCATCGCCGGCGGCGGCCAGCTCTTCGTGCGCGGCCCGAACGTGATGAGCGGCTATCTGGACGAAGCCGGCGTGCTCAGCAGCCCGGCCGGCGGCTGGCACGACACCGGCGACATCGTCTCCATCGACGACGACGGCTTCATCACCATCCAGGGCCGGGTCAAGCGCTTCGCCAAGATCGCCGGCGAGATGGTGTCGCTGACCGCGGTCGAGGCGCTGGCCGCCGGCGTCTGGCCGGACGCCCGCCACGCCGTCATCGCCATGCCGGACGCGCGCAAGGGCGAGCGGCTGGTGCTGGTCACCGACCGGCTGGACGCCCAGGTCCAGGCCCTGATCGCCCATGCCCAGGCGTTGGGCGCCTCCGGCCTGCTGGTCCCCAGCCGCATCGTCCGCGCCCCTGAAATCCCCGTGCTCGGCACCGGCAAGACCGACTACGTCGCCATCCAGCGCATCGCCGAAAGCGAGGCCCGCGCCGCCTGATGACCGGGCGGTGGGGGACAGAAACGGCCGTCGCCGGCCTCGGCCGGTGCGATGGGCCTAATAGGTATAGCGCAGCTGCGCCACGAAGGTGCGTTGCGGGAACGGGTGGAAGAGGAAGTACTTGCGGTCGTTGAGGTTGTCGACACCCAGGTCGGCGGTGACCTGGCGCGTCAGCTTGTACTGCACATGCACGTCGGCGACGAAGAAGCCCGAGAAGCCGGTGAAGGTGTTCGCGAAATGGTCGACGTTGTTGATCGTGCCGAACGACCGGTCGCTATAGCGCTCGGCCACCGTCAGGGTCAGTTTCGGGGTCGCCCGCCAGGTCTCCACCGCGCCGGCGCGCAGGTGGGGCAGCTGCGGCAGCTGCTTGCCGACGGCGGCCGGGAAGGAGGCGTCGGAAACGATGTCGGAATTGACGTAGGTGATCCAGCCCGACAGGCCGAGGCCGGGGACGCCCAGATCCTGTTCCTGGCCGACCAGTTCGACGCCCTGGACCCGGGTATGGCCGACATTCTGCACGAAGCTGAACAGGGTCGATGAGCCTGGCAGCAGCGGCGCGCTCTGGGAGATCAAGGCGTTGCGGACGTCTTCCTGGAACAGCGAAAGCCGCAACAGGCCGCCGGCGCCGCCGGTCCCGGTCCAGTTGCGCTGGGCCGACAGTTCCTCGGAAAGCGCATCCTCCGGCCTCAGGTTCGGGTTGGGGACCGAGACCTGGTTGCCGGTGGTCACCGCCTGGTAGAGCTCCTCGACCGTCGGGAACCGGTAGGCCTGGCCGATGGAGGCGGTGAAGCGCCAGTCGGGATCGGGCGTGTAGGCCAGGACCGCCTTCGGCGAGAACGCATCGGCGTGCAGGTCCGGTTGGTGGACGTTCAGCGGCGGCGACAGCGAGGCGTTGAGCCCGTCATAGGCGGTCCAGTGCTCATAGCGGCCGCCGAGGGTCAGGGTCACCGGGCGCAAGGTGATCAGGTCCTCGACCCAGACGGCGGCGGTGTTGGTGTCGCCGCGCGCCAGGCTGGCGGTCGTGGTCGGGGCGCCGCCGATCCAGTCGGCGGTGTTGTATTTCGGGCTGTCCAGCCGGAAGGTGTCGTCGTGCAGGCCGAAGCTGAGCTGGTTGAGGCCGTCCGCGCCTTGCGGCCGCCACCAGCCGCGGGCGTCCAGGGTGTCCCAGCCGGAGTTGTCCAGCGAGGTGATGGTGCCGGCCCCGCCGCTGAAGGCGCCCGGCAGGGCGGTCGACGGGGTGCGCTGCTCGTCCTTCAGGTACTGGTAATCGCTGGCCGTCAGCTCCCAGTCGAATGCGCCGCCGGTGATCGACTTGAGCGCCAGGCTCTGGGCCAGGTGGTCTTCCTCCAGGTGGTAGAGGTCGTTGTCGAAGGCGCTCGGGGCGACGACATAGTTGTAGCCGCCGATGTTCAGGCTGCCCGAATAAACCGGCGCGCCGGCGGCGTTGCGCAGATAGGTCTGCACGCCGGCCTGGTCGAAATTGCGGAAGAAGCCCAGGCTGTAGACGGCGGTGATCGACGGCGTGAAGTCGTAGGCCAGCTTCAGGTCGGCGCTGTCCTCGGTCTGGTGCTCCAGGCCGCCGACGCCGAGCAGGGCCACCGGCTGGCTCATGCGGTTGGCGGTGGGGACCGCCCCCGTCACCGGCGTTCCGGCGGCGCTGGGACTGGCCGGGGTGGTCGCGGTCACGTCGAACAGCGGCTGGCTCTCGGTATCGAGGTGGAAGGCGCTCAGCCAGAAGGACAGCGGGCCGATGCGGTCGCCGACCGTTCCGCTGACCCGACCGGTCGGGAAGGTGCGGTTGGTGGAGAACTGGCCGAAGTCCTGCCAGGCGCCCTCGAGCGTTGCGCTGGCCTCGAAATGCTCCGGCATGCGGGTGGTGATCTGTACCACCTCGCCGATGGAGTTGCCCGGGAAGGCGGCCGAGAACGGCCCGTACAGGACCTCGGTGCGCGCCACCTCGTCCGGCGAGACCAGGTCCCAGCGCGGCGAGGCGTTGGTGTTGTTGTTGCCGATCAGGGCCGAGACCAGGACTCCGTCCTCATAGACCAGGCTGCGGGCGCTGGCCCCGACGCCGGAGGTGCGGGTGGTGATCGGATCCTGAGTGTCGCCGATGTGCCGCTCGCGGATCAGCACGTCGGGCAGGTATTTCAGCTCGTCTTCGACGGTGGTGACGTTGGTGGTCGCCTGCACCTGTTCGGCGGTGACGCCGACGGCGGTCTGCGGAACCGGGTGGACGGCGACGGTCGGCCGGACGGCGGTGACGATGACCTGCGGATTGGGCGGCGTCGGCGGCGTTTGAACGCCCTGGGCGCTCGCCTGGGCGCCGAGCAAGGCGGCTGAAAGGGCGAGCGCGCTGGCGCTGAGGCAAGGATGACGGTGCACGGTGAAAAATCCCCCGGCCGGACGCTGACGGCCCGGCCCGATGAAACGGTCGGATGCCGCGCGGAGGCGCGGCGGCTCAGGTCGCTTGGGGGATGGCGGGCGGGCCGATGGCCGGCGGCGGCGGCGCGGCCATGCCGCGTCCGGGGTAGACGGGGACGCGGGCGATGAAGGCGGGGACGAAGGCCTCGAACCGGACACCGGCCAGGGCCAGCGGCGCGGGCGCGAGCGGCGCGCCCCCGTGACCGGCGAAGGCGCAGGCGCCGGATTTCGAGGCCGGCGACCTGGCCGGCTGGCCGTGGTCGGTGTGGACCAGCAACGGTCCGTGCCCGGTGCAGATGACGATGGCCGGCCCGCCCGGGGTCGCCGAGACCATGAAGCCGGCCGGCACCATGACCTGCAGCATCAGCGCCAGCATGGCGACGACAGCGGCCAGCCGCCTCGTTTCGCCTGCTTTTCCTGATCCGGCCATGCACCGCCTGTACCACGACCGGCGCACCGCCAATCGAAATTATTCGCCGGAGCCGGCCGGCGCTAGTCGAGCCGCCGGTAGCCGTCCAGCCGGCCGGCTTCGAAGGTCAGTTCGAACAGGTCCGGATTGCGCAGCCCCCGCCAGTCATCGAAGCCGAACCGCGGATTGGCCGCGCGCAGCACGGTCGAGATCAGATTGCCGTGGCTGGCGACGACCGGCAGGCGGTGACCGCGCGCCACGATCTCGTTCAGCGCGGCCAGCCCGCGAGCCTGGGTCTCGCGCAGGGTCTCGCCGCCCTCGCCGGGGCGGTGGTCGATATCCTCGTACGATCGGCGGATGTGCTCCAGCCAGTCGTCCAACGGCTCGGCCGAAAGCACCCGTTCGTGCAGGCGCTCGTCCAGGGTGACCGAAAGGCCGGCGCGGTCGGCGAAGGGCTGCACCGTGGTCCGAGCGCGCCGATAGGGGCTGGAATAGACCGCGTCGGGGTCCAGCTCCTGTAGGCGGTCGATCAGAGCCTCCGCGGCCCGGGCGCCCGCCTCGGTCAGGGCCGCGTCGGGGGTCTGGCCGCTGGATTCGCAGTGGCGGATCAGGATCAGGCTGGCCATGGCCGTCAGATGTGCAGCACCCGGCCGAAGGCGTCGAGGGCCGCCTCGTGCATGGCCTCGCTCATGGTCGGGTGCGGGAAGACGGTGGCGAACAGCTCCGCCTCGGTCGCCTCCATAGTCATGGCGAGGGCGAAACCCTGGATCATTTCCGTGACTTCCGCCCCGATCATGTGGGCGCCGATGAGCGCGCCGGTCTTGGCGTCGAATACGGTCTTGACGAAGCCGGTGGTCTGGCCGGCGGCGATGGCCTTGCCGTTGGCGCGAAACGGAAAGCGGCCGACCTTGATCTCGCGACCGGCCGCCTCGGCCGCGGCCTCGGTCAGGCCGACGGCGGCGATCTGCGGTTCGGAATAGGTGCAGCCAGGAATGGGCGCGGTCAGGTTGTCGGGTTTCAGCCCGGCGATGTGCTCGACGCAGTGGACGCCCTCGTGGCTGGCCTTGTGCGCCAGCCAGGGCGGTCCGACCACGTCGCCGATGGCGTAGAGTCCCGCCACGTTGGTGGCGCAGGTCGCGTCGATGACCACGTGGCCGCGGTCGACCTTGACCCCCAGCGCCTCCAGGCCCAGATCCTCGACATTGCCGGCGATGCCCACGGCGACGATGGCCCGGTCCGCCTCCAGGGTCTCAGCCTTGCCGCCGACCTCGAAGGCGATGGCGACGCCCGATCCGGTCCTGCTCAGTTTGGAGACCTTGGCGCCGACGTGGAACTTCAGGCCGCGTTTCTCGAATGCCTTGTGCGCGGCGGCCGACACCTCCTCGTCCTCGGCGGGCAGGATGCGGTCGAGCGCCTCGATCACTGTAACGTCCGCGCCCAAAGCCCTGTAGAAGCTGGCGAATTCGATGCCGATGGCGCCGGAGCCGACCACGATCAGCGACTTGGGCGCGTCCTTCGGAACCAGGGCCTCGCGATAGGTCCAGACCCGCTCGCCGTCCGGCGCCAGGCCAATGTCCGAAAAGGTCCGCGCCCGGGCGCCGGTGGCCAGGATCACCGATTTCGGCGCCAGGGTCCGCGCGCCGCCGGCCTTCAGCGTCACCACCACCTTCGGCGCGCCATCGCCTTTCTCGAGCTTGGCCGTTCCCTCGACCACCTCGATCTTGTTCTTCTTCATCAGGAAGGCGACACCGCCGGAGAGCTGCTTGGCCACCGCCCGCGAGCGGGCGATCACCTTGGTGAAGTCGTAGGACCGCCCTTCCGCCGACAGGCCATAATCGCCCAGATGGCCGAGGGTCTCGTAGAGCTCGCCGGACTTCAACAGCGCCTTGGTCGGGATGCAGCCCCAGTTCAGGCAGATGCCGCCGAGCGCGTCCTCGCGCTCGACGATGGCGGTCTTCAGGCCGAGCTGGGCGGCGCGGATGGCCGCCACATAGCCGCCGGGGCCGGAGCCGATCACCACAAGGTCGAACGCGTCGGCCATCAGAGCAGCGCCTCGACGGCCGATTCCAGCGCCTCGGGCTTGGTGGTCGGGGCGAACCGCTCGACCACGGTGCCGTCACGGTCGATCAGGAACTTGGTGAAGTTCCATTTGACGCCCTCGCTGCCCAACAGGCCCTTCTTCTGTTTCTTCAGGAAGGTGTAGAGCGGATGCGCGGCCGGCCCGTTGACGTCGATCTTGCCGAACATCGGAAAGCTGACCTCGTAGGTCAGCGAGCAGAAGTTGGCGATCTCGGCCGCATCGCCCGGCTCCTGGGCGCCGAACTGGTTGCAGGGGAAGCCCAGCACCGCGAATCCCTGGTCCTTGTGCCTGCGATAGAGCGCTTCCAGTCCCTCGTACTGGGGCGTGAAGCCGCACTTGCTGGCGGTGTTGACGATCAGCAGCACCTGGCCGCGGTAGTCGGCCAGAGCCGCCGGCCTGCCGTCCAGGGTCTCGGCCTCGAAGTCGTAGACGCCCATCGCTCGGTCCTCCCGCGCCCCGCTCAGACCAGCATGGTCAGCGGGTCTTCGATCATCGCCTTGAAGGCGGACAGGAACCGCGCCCCGATGGCGCCGTCCACCACCCGGTGATCGCAGGTCAGGGTGACGGTCATCATCGTGGCGATGGCGATCTGGTCGCCGCGCACCACCGGCCGCTTTTCCCCGACCCCGACGCTCATGATCGCCCCTTGCGGCTCGTTGATGATCGAGGCGAAGGACTTGACGCCGAACATGCCCAGGTTGGAGACGGAGAAGGTGCCGCCCTGGAACTCCTCGGGCTTCAGCTTGCGGGTGCGCGCCCGCTCGGCGAGGTCCTTGGTCTGCCGGGCGATCTCGGCCAGGCCCTTGGTCTCGGCGGCGCGGATGATCGGGGTGATCAGGCCGCCGTCGATGGCCACGGCCATGGCCACGTCGGCGTGGTGATGCTTGGCGATGCCCTCCGGTGTGTAGGAGGCGTTGGCGTCCGGCACGCGCCGCAGCGCCAGGGCCGAGGCCTTGATGACGAAGTCGTTGACGCTGACCCGCACGCCCTCGTCCTTGAGCAGCCCGTTCACCTTGGTGCGGGCGGCCAGCAGGGCGTCGATTTCGAGATCGATGGTCAGCGGGAAATGCGGCACGTCGCGGAAGCTGTCGGTCATCCGCCGCGCGATGGTCTTCTTCATCCCGTCGAGCGGGACGAGGTCATAGGAGCCGGCCGGAATACCCATCTGCTCCAGCGACTGCACCTGGCGCGGCCCGGCCGGTTGCGGCGCAGGGGCTTGAGGCGCAGCTTTGCCGGCCGGTGCGGCCTGCGGCTGGCCCTTCATCCCATCGAGATCGCGTTTGATGATCCGGCCATGGGGCCCGGAACCCTGCACGGTCGAAAGATCGACGCCAACCTGCTGCGCCAGCCGTCGCGCAAGCGGCGAAGCAAATATCCGGGTCCCTTCTCCCCTTGCGGGCCTGGCCGATCCTGGCGCTTCCCCTCCCCCTTGCGGGGAGGGGTCAGGGGTGGGGGTGTCGCGCCGTGCTTGCAGATCGGCGCCGGCGCCCCCATCCCCAACCCCTTCCCCGCGAGGGGGAAGGGGCTTTGGTTGATCGGCTTGCCCGCTCGGAGCCGAGCTTGCCTCCCCCTCCCCCTTCAGCCGGGCGATCGGGGCGTTGACCTTGACGTTTTCGGTCCCCTCCGGGACCAGGATCTCCTCGACAACGCCCTCGTCGACCGCCTCGACCTCCATGGTCGCCTTGTCGGTCTCGATCTCGGCGATCACGTCGCCGGAGCGCACCTTGTCGCCGGCCTTCACCAGCCACTTGGC
>DATAYM010000045.1:0-38185 GCA_036272595.1 Caulobacteraceae bacterium | reverse complement strand
ACATCGAGCGGTCAAAGCCCGCGCCGCTTGTGGTGAACGCCGCCTCCCCGGCATTGACGCCAGCGAGAGCGTTCGAAGAAAGGCAGAAGATTACAGCAACCGGAGGAAACGTTTTCATCGGGCACGGGCGTTCGCTTGTGTGGCGCGAGCTACGAGATTTTCTCGAAAAACGCCTTCATCTTACGGTAGACGAGTTCAACAGCGTCTCTGTTGCTGGTGTCCCTACCGTCATCCGCTTAGAGGAAATGCTCAATGCCGCCGCCTTCGCTTTTCTAGTCATGACTGCCGAAGATGAGTTGCCGGACGGTAAACTTCGGGCGCGCTTGAATGTTGTTCATGAGGCAGGTCTGTTTCAAGGAAAGCTCGGCTTCAAGAAGGCAATTATTCTTCTAGAGGAAGGGTGTGAGGACTTTTCTAACATACACGGCCTAAACCACATTCCATTCCCGAAAGGCGATATAAGCGCGAAGTTCGAAAAAATCCGCGAAGTGCTTGAACGCGAGGGGCTGGCTGCGCACCAAGGGCCTGTCCAAGGCCGCCAAGAAGGCCGACCGCGTCGCCGCCGAAGGGCTGGTGGCCGTGGCCCTGCGCAATGACGGCAAGGGCATGACCGGCGCGGTGATCGAGCTGAACGCCGAGACCGACTTCGTCGCCCGCAACGCCCTGTTCCAGGCCGCCGCCCTGGCCACCGCCGAAGCCGCGCTGGAAACCGGCGGCGACGTCGAGGCCATCGCGTTCGCCAAGACCAAGGACGGCGAGCCGGTCGGCGAGATGATCACCGGCCTGATTGGCACGATCGGCGAGAACATGCGCCTGCGCCGCGCCGGCCACTTCAGCGTGCCCGTAGGCGCGGTGGCGGCCTATGTGCACAACCAGACCGCTCCCGGCCTTGGCCGCATCGGCGTCCTGGTGGCGATCGAAGGCGAGGGCGACCAGGCCAAGCTGTCCGATCTCGGCCGCCGCATCGCCATGCACGTGGCGGCGACCCAGCCGCTGTCGCTGTCGGCCGACGACCTGGATCCGGCCGCCATCGAGCACGAAAAGGCCATCTTCACCGAACAGGCGCTGGAATCCGGCAAGCCGGCCAACGTCGTCGAGAAGATGGTCGAGGGCCGCATCCGCAAGTTCCTCGAAGAGGTCGTGCTGCTGAAGCAGGCCTTCGTGATGAATCCCGATCAGACGGTCGAGCAGCTGGTCGCCGAAACCGCCAAGAGCCTCGGCTCGCCCGTCAAGGTGGTCGGTTTCGCGCGCCTAGCGCTCGGCGAAGGCGTCGAGAAGAAGGCGGACGATTTCGCCGCCGAGGTCGCGGCGCTCTCGGAAAGCTGAAACGTGTCCACGGCTTAGCTCCGTTCAGGCGGGGTTAAGCCGCGGGCCGTCAAACCGGCCGCATGAACGACCCCTCTGACTGGCGCAAGTCGACCGAGGCTGATCGGCTGGACGCCATCGGCCGGCTTCTGCGCGCCCGGTTCGACCAGATCGCCAAGGCGCCGACGCCCCAGCTGCTGATCGACCTTGTCGACCGGCTGGAGAGCAAGGCGGCTCAGTCGACGGACACCGACGACGACGATGACACCGGCGGCCAGTCGCCGCCAAAGGCGTCCGATGGCTGATCGGCGTCCATGATCTTCAGCAGCCGCGCGCGGGCCCGGTTGACCCGGCTCTTGATGGTGCCGAGCGCGCAACCGCAGATCTCCGCCGCCTCCTCGTAAGTCAGGCCTACAGCGCCGATCAGGATCAGCGCCTCCCGATGCTCGGCTGGCAGCTGCCGCAGCGCCGCCTGCAGGGCGCGCAGCGCCACGCTCCAGTCCTGACTGGCGGCGCTGCCCAGGCTCTCGGCGTATTTGCCGTCCTCGTCGCGCACCTCGCGGCGGCGGCGCGTCACGGCGCTGTAATAGGTGTTGCGCAGGATGGTGAAGAGCCAGGCGCGCAGATTCGTCCCCGGCTCGAACTTGTCGCGATGGCTCCAGGCCTTGATCAGGGCTTCCTGGACCAGGTCGTCGGCATCGGAGGCGTTGTGGCTCAAGGACCAGGCGAAAGCGCGCAGGGCCGGGATCAGGGCCACCACCTCGTCGCGCCAACTCTCGATCGTATGGGTCATCGGCGCGCCGTCGCCGAGTTCCATACGCGTGAGCACTTCTCCATAATGACCTCAAAACAAATGACAAATCCGTCTAGGGACGCAGGTTGGCGGTCCATACGGATGTGCACGAGAAGAACGTGCCCTGGCGCCTTCTGTTCCGGCCGCACTCGGGCACCTATATGGTTCGGGACGGGGAACCGCCGCGCGGTCCGCCTCGTTTGCGATGACCAGAGCGCCGTGACGGGGAGGCGATAGCGATGACCGATCGACCTGGCCTGGAGATGTTTGCTTGAGCCCGCCCGACGGCGCGATGGGGCGGCCGAGCGGTCTCGCCCGCGAAACCGGCGACCCCGCGCTCGCCGGCCGCTTCGCGCAGGTGCGCGCCGCGACCCTTCTCTTGACCACGCCGCTGTCGGCCGAGGACCAGACGGTGCAGTCCATGCCCGACTGCAGCCCGGTCAAATGGCACCAAGCCCATACCGCCTGGTTCTTCGAGACCTTCCTCCTGATCCCCAACGATCCGGACTACCAGCCGTTCGACCCGCTTTTCGGCTACCTGTTCAATTCCTATTACGAGACCGTCGGCCCGCGCCGGCCGCGGCCCGAGCGCGGCCTGGTCACCCGGCCGTCGCTGAGCGAGGTGCGCGCCTATCGCCGCCATGTCGACGCGGCCATGACCGCGTTGCTGGCCGGCCCGGCCGGCCGCGATCCGGCCGTCATCGCCCTGGTCGAGCTTGGCCTGGCCCACGAGGAACAGCATCAGGAGCTGATCCTGATGGACGTGCTGCACCTGTTCGCCCAGATGCCTGGCCATCCCGCCTATCGCCAGGTCGCCGCGACCCGCAGTCCGGATCCCGGACCGATGGGCTTCGTCGATTTCGAAGGCGGTCTCGGCGAGATCGGCCATGACGGCCAGGATTTCGCTTTCGACAACGAGACCCCGCGCCATCTGGCCCTGCTGGCGCCCTACCGGCTGGCCGACCGGCTGGTGACCAATGCCGAATGGCTGGGCTTCATGGACGCCGGCGGCTACGCCCGCGCCGAACTCTGGCTTTCCGACGGCTGGGCCAAGGTCCGCGAGGAGGGCTGGACCCATCCGCTCTACTGGGTGGAAGACGAAGCCGGCGGCTGGGGCGAGATGACGCTGGGGGGCTTGCGGCCGCTCGACCCGCACGGTCCGGTCAGCCACATCAGCTATTACGAGGCCGACGCCTATGCCCGCTGGGCCGGCAAGCGCCTGCCGACCGAGGCCGAATGGGAGCGCGCCGCCGCCGGCCTGGACGACGACACGGGCGGGCTCGATCTCGACCGCCTGACGCCGCTGGCCGCCGCGGCCGGTGAGCCCGGCCTTCGCCAGATGTTCGGCGGCCTCTGGCAATGGACCGCCAGTTCTTATTCGCCCTATCCCGGGTTCAAGCCCGACGCCGGGGCGGTCGGCGAGTACAACGGCAAGTTCATGGTCAACCAGATGGTGCTGCGCGGCGGCGGCTGCGCCACGCCGCGGGGTCATGTGCGGGCGAGCTATCGCAACTTCTTCTATCCACACCAGCGCTGGATGTTCTCGGGCCTTCGCCTGGCCGAGGACGCGCCGGCGGCGGCCAGCGACATCCATTTCCGCGACGACGTCGTCGAAGGCCTCGGCGCCTCGCCCAAGCGGCTGCCCAGCAAGTACTTCTACGACGAGCGCGGCTCGGCCCTGTTCGAGGCCATCTGCGAGCTGCCGGAATACTATCCGACCCGCACCGAGACCGCGCTGCTCGCCGAGGCGGCGCCGCAGGTCGCCGCCTACATCTCCGACAACGCCGCCCTGATCGAGTTCGGCAGCGGGGCCAGCACCAAGACCCGGCTGCTGCTCGACGCCGCGCCCCAGGTCGGGGTCTATATCCCGATGGACATCAGCCCCGACGCCCTGGCGCAGGCGCAGGCGGCGCTGAAGGCGGACTATCCGAACCTGGAGGTCGCGCCGCTGCTGGCCGACTTCACCAAGCCGATCGCCCTGCCGGCGGCGGCGGACGGGCGGCCGCGCACCGGTTTCTTCCCCGGCTCGACCATCGGCAACTTCCCGCCCGACGAGGCGGTGGAGTTCTTGAAGGTGGCGCGGCGGCTTCTGGGGGAGGGCGCCCAGTTCATCGTCGGCGCCGACCTGGTCAAGGACCCGTCCGTGCTGGTCGCCGCCTATGACGACGCGCAAGGGGTGACGGCGCATTTCAACCTCAACCTGCTCGGCCGCATCAACCGCGAACTCGGCGGCGACATCGACCTGGCCGGCTTCGGCCATCGCGCGGTGTGGAACGCGGCCGAGAGCCGCATGGAAATGCATCTGGTCAGCCGCGCCGATCAGAGCTTCACCGTCGCCGGCCAGCGCTTTTCCATGCGCGCCGGCGAGACCATTCACAGCGAGAACTCCTACAAGTTCACCCTGGACGGCTTCGCCAGCCTCGCCGCCCGCGCCGGCTGGCGCGTCGGCGCCCAATGGGTCAGCCCCGACCCCGCCTTCGCGGTGTTCCTGCTGCAAGCCTGGTGAAAAATCCCCTCCCAGAGGGAGAGGGAGGAGCCCGCCGCCGCAGCGCCGCGGAACCCTCCTTCTCCCTCTGGGAGAAGTGTGAAGGCGGGACCCTAGGCCTGGGCGTTGGCGCGGGTATCGCTGGCGCGGCGGCGGCCGCCGCCGTGGCTGGCTTCGCCGCCCTTGCGGCCGGCGGCTGCGGCCAGATCACGATCCTGCGAGAAGCTGCGTTTTTCGTCCGGCACGCTGGCGCCGCCCTTGCGGGCGATCTCGCGTTGGCGATCCTTGTCCATCGCGGCGAAGCCGCGGCGGGCGGTTTTACGGCCGCGGCCATCTGGTTGCGTCATGGGATACTCCTTGCACTGGTCTTAAGGGTTGCGAAGATCACGAACAAAGGTGGCGGAGATAGGACGGCCTCTCCAACGGAGAAGCTTCATAGGGAAGAGTCGAACGCCGCCAATGGTTCCCGGCCAGCCGCACGAGGCGGAACCTTTCGGCCGCGGCGGCCATTGAATGGCCCAGTTGGTGGGTGAGGATTTCGCATGCCGGCCCGCGACATCGCCCGTCACGTCCCCTATCTGCGGCGCTATGCGCGCGCGCTCACCGGCGCGCAGCCGCGCGGCGACGCCACGGTGCAGGCGATGTTCGAGGCGCTGCTGGCCGACCGGCTGGTCCTGGCGTCCGACCTGCCGGTCAAGGTCGCGCTGTTCAAGGCCTTCCACGCCCATTGGCGGCGTGAGCTGAACGGCCATTCGATCGATTCGGAGGCCCAGTCCGGCGCCGAGCGGCGGCTGCAGAGCCTCTCGCCGGAATTCCGCGCCGCCCTGCTGCTGGTGCTGATGGAGGGGTTCACCGAGGCCGAGGCCGCGACCATTCTCGACCTGTCCATCGAGACCACGCGCGAGCGGCTCTACGAGGCGGAATCGCAGATCCAGGGCCAGATGGCGACCGACGTGCTGATCATCGAGGACGAGCCGATCGTGGCGCTGGACCTGGAGCGCCTGGTGCGCGAGCTCGGCCATCATGTCACCGGCGTGGCGGCGACGCGGGCGGAAGCCTCGGCCATCACCGCGGCGCAGAAACCGGGCCTGGTGCTGGCCGACGTGCAGCTGGCGGACGGCTCCAGCGGCCTCGACGCCGTCAACGACATCCTGCGCCATTTCGATATCCCGGTGATCTTCATCACCGCCTTCCCGGGCAGCCTGTTGACCGGCGGCAAGCCCGAGCCGGCCTTCCTGGTGATCAAGCCGTTCCGCGAAGAGGAGCTGCGGGCGGTCATCGGTCAGGCGCTGTTCTTCCACACCCCGGCGACGGCGCAGCCGCAGCGGAACTAGCGCCGCCGGCCTGACGTTCCACGTCACGCTCAACCGCAAGCTGGAGACCCGCAATGAGCGATGCTGCATCCCCGGTCGACGATCCCGCGCCGGCCAAGCCGCGCAAGAGCGCCCGCAACGGCGCCGATCAGGCCGGGAGCGGGACCGGCGCGGTCGAATCCGAGGCCCGCAGCTTCGCCGCCGACGCGGCCGCGGCGCGCGAGAAGCTGATCGCCATCGCCGTGCACCGCGCCAAAGCGCGCCGGGCGATCGCCGAACACTGGGCCAAGGAAAAGGCCGTCGTCGCCGGCCAGGCCGTCCGGACGCGGCCGGTCACCGCTATCGGGGCCGCCCTGGGCGTCGGCGTGATCATCGGCCTGCTGGCGGCGCGGTAGGACCCGCCCGCTCCTTCTCGCTCAGCATCCTTCCGCCCGAGCAGGAGTGCTAGATCCGCCCGCGTTTCACCAGTTCGTCGATGATCGTGCGCGCGCCGTCGGCGGGGTCGCGGCCATGGGTGGGGATGACCAGCTCGGCATCTTCTGGCGCTTCATAGGGCGATGAGACGCCGGTGAAGTTGGCGATCTGGCCGGCCTTGGCCTTGACGTACAGGCCCTTGGGGTCGCGGGCGATGCAGTCTTCCAGCGGGGTGTCGACGAAGATCTCGATGAACTCGCCCTCGGCGAACAGTTCGCGCACCATCCGCCGCTCGGCCCGGAACGGCGAGATGAATGAGCAGAGCACGATGGTCCCGGCCTCGACGAACAGCTTGGCCACTTCGCCGACGCGGCGGATGTTCTCCACCCGCTCGGCGTCGGAGAAGCCCAGGTCGCGGTTCAGCCCATGGCGCACATTGTCGCCGTCGAGCAGGAAGGTGCGGGCGCCGCGCTCGTAGAGCTCGCGCTCCACCAGGTTGGCGATGGTCGACTTGCCCGAGCCAGAAAGGCCGGTGAACCACAGCACCGCCGGCTTGTGGCCGTTCAGCCGCTCATGGTCGGCGCGGCCGACCAGCACGTCCTGGCGGTGGATGTTGGCGGCGCGGCGCAGGCCGAAGTCGATCATCCCGGCGCCGACCGTGGCGTTCGAATAGCGGTCGATCAGGATGAAGGCGCCGGTCTCGCGGTTGTCGGCATAGGCGTCGAAGGCCACCGGCTCGGTGCTCGAGAGATTGCAGACGCCGATCTCGTTCAGGGCCAGGGTCCGCGCGGCCAGGTGCTCGCGGGTGTCGACGTCCAGCTTGTGCTTCAGCGCCGTGACCTTGACCGGCACATAGCGCGTGCCGATGCGCATCAGGTAGGGGCGGCCGGGGAACAGCGGCTCATCGCCCATCCAGATCAGGTGGGCGGCGAACTGGTCGGCGACCTCGGGCCGCGCGGTCGGCGCCGAGAGCAGGTCGCCGCGGGCGATGTCGACCTCATCGACCAGGGTCAGGGTGACGGCGTCGCCCGGGCCGGCCTCGGGCAGATCGCCGTCATAGGTGACGATGCGCGCCACCTTGGTCTGGCGGCCGGAGGCCGCCACGGTGACCGGATCGCCTGGGCGCACGCGGCCGGAGGCCACCGTGCCGGAAAAGCCGCGGAAGTCGAGGTTCGGCCGGTTGACCCATTGCACCGGGAAGCGGAACGGCTTTTGAGCCGTGTCGCTCTCCACGTCGATGGTCTCAAGGTGCTCGATCAGGGTCTGGCCGGCGTACCAGGGCGTCTTGCTCGAGGGGGCGGTGACGTTGTCGCCGCGCCGCGCCGACATCGGGATCGGCGTGATCGAGGCGAAGTTCAGGTCCTCGGCGAAGGCCAGGTAGTCAGCGACGATGCGGTCGAACACGCCTTGGTCGAAATCCACCAGGTCGATCTTGTTCACCGCCAGCACCACGTGGCGGACGCCGAGCAGCGAGCAGATGTAGCTGTGCCGTCGGGTCTGGGTCAGCACCCCCTTGCGCGCGTCGATCAGGATTACGGCCAGGTCGGCGTTGGAGGCGCCGGTGGCCATGTTGCGGGTGTACTGCTCGTGGCCGGGGGTGTCGGCGACGATGAAGCTGCGCCGCGCCGTGGTGAAGAAGCGGTAGGCGACGTCGATGGTGATGCCCTGCTGCCGCTCGGCCTCCAGCCCGTCGACCAGGAGCGCCAGATCCAGGTCCTCGCCGGTGGTGCCGAACCGGTCGCTATCGCGCTCCAGCGCCGCCAGCTGGTCTTCCATGATCAGCTTGGAATCGTAGAGCAGCCGGCCGATCAGGGTCGACTTGCCGTCGTCGACCGAGCCGCAGGTCAGGAACCGCAGCAGGCCCTTCTCCGCGTTCGCCGGTACGACCGCCGCGCCGGCGCGGTCTTCCAGGGTCAGTTGCGCCCCATCCATCAGAAGTAGCCCTCGCGCTTCTTCTTCTCCATCGAGGCCGATTCATCGACGTCGATCAGCCGGCCCTGGCGCTCGGAGGTGCGGCTGGCGCGCATCTCGCCGATGATGTCGTCCAGGGTCTCGGCGCGGGACTCCACCGCCGCGCTGAGCGGATAGTCGCCCAGGGAGCGGAAACGCACCCACTTGGTCTGTTCGGCTTCTCCGGGCAGCAGCGGCATGCGCTCGTCGTCGCGCATGATCAGCATGCCGTCGCGCTCCACCACCGGCCGCGGCGCGGCGAAATAGAGCGGCACCACCGGGATGTCCTCGGCGGCGGTGTATTCCCAGATGTCGAGCTCGGTCCAGTTGGACAGCGGGAAGACCCGGATGGTCTCGCCCTTGTTCACCCGGGTGTTGTAGAGCCGCCAGAGCTCCGGACGCTGGTTGCGCGGGTCCCAGACGTGGCCGGCGGAGCGGAAGGAGAAGACCCGCTCCTTGGCGCGGCTCTTTTCCTCGTCGCGCCGCGCGCCGCCGAAGGCGGCGTCGAACCCGTACTTGTCCAGCGCCTGCTTCAGCGCCTCGGTCTTCATCACCTGGGTGTGCAGGGACGAGCCGGAGGCGATGGGGTTTATGCCGCGCTTGAGCCCGTCCTGGTTGGTGTAGACCAGGAGCTTGATCCCGTAGCGCTCGGCCACCGTGTCGCGATGGCGGATCATGTCGCGGAACTTCCAGGTGGTGTCGACGTGCAGCAGCGGGAAGGGCGGCTTGCCGGGATAGAAGGCCTTGGCCGCCAGGTGCAGCATGACGCCGCTATCCTTGCCGATCGAATAGAGCATGACCGGGTTGTCGAACGCCGCCGCCACTTCGCGGATGATCTCGATCGATTCCGACTCGAGCCTTTTCAGATGATCTGACAGCGGCGGGCGCGTTTTCGCCTGCACGGTCGGGACCAGGGTTTCGAGCGCCATGCCTACAAATAACTCCGGCCCGCCAGGATACAAAGCCGCGGGGAGCGCTGCACACATAGGCGCTCGGCGGCGGTCTTGCAGCGCATCTTATCTTGCCGACGACTTAGAGAAGCTAAAGGCCAGGCGGCGGCTCATCGCACCGACAAACGCGCCGCCATCTAAAGCGGCAGCTTCACGGTCGCGGTCAGGCCGCCTTGCGGGCGGTTTCTCAAGGTGGCGTCGCCGCCGTGGGCGCGGGCGACGGAGCGGGCGACGGCGAGGCCGAGGCCGATGCCGCCGGTCTCGCGCGAACGCGAACTCTCGTGGCGATAGAAGGGCTCGAACACCCGTTCCAGGTCCCTTTCCGGCAGGCCGCAGCCATTGTCGTCGATCTCGACCACGGCGCAGTCGTCGACCACGTGCACGCGGATGCGGGCCTGTCGCCCGAACTTGAGGGCGTTTTCCAGGAGGTTGTTGAACAGCCGCCGAAGCGCCACCGGGTCCCCGTCGATCACCACCTTGTCGGCGGTCTCGACCGCGACGTCGAGGCCAGTCTCGCTCATCTCGTCGGCCAGGCTTTCCAGCAGCGACGACAGCTCCAGCTTCGTGCGCTGGGTGGCGCGGGTGGCGTCGCGGACGAAGGCGAGGGTGCCGGAGATCATCGCCTCCATCTCGGCGATGTCGGCGGCCATCTTGGCGCGCAGCTCGTCCGGCGCGGCCTCGACGCGGAAGCGCAGGCGGGTCAGGGGCGTGCGCAGGTCGTGGGCGATGGCGCCGACCATGGCGGTGCGGTCCTCGACATAGCGGGCCAGGCGCTCCTGCATGTCGTTGAACGCCTGCACCGCGACACCGATCTCGGTCGGGCCGCGAATGGCCAGCGGCGGCGCGCGTGGATCGCGGCCCAGCCGCTCGGCGGCCTGGGCGAAGAGGGCGATCGGCTTGGCCAGGCGCCGGGCGAACAGATAGGCCACCGGCGCCAGCACCAGGGCGCTGAGGATGATCGAAAGGATCAGCCGCTGCTGCCAGGCCGAGGGCTCCAGCGTCGGCTTGGGCTCGGCGATCACCCAACGGCCGTCCGGCCGCAGCCAGCCGACCTGGAACGGCGCGATCAGGAAACGCTCTTCCGAGGGCTCGCCCTTCTTGGCCAGTTCGCTGCGGACGATCAGGAACTGCCGCCGGTCGGAAAACGGCGTGAAGTCGTTGCTGATCACCACATTGGCGGGATTGGTCTCCATCAACGCGGCAAGAGACGTGCGGCCGGGCGAGACGAAGCCGGCGGGCGGCTGTGCGCCGGCCGGCGGCCGGTCGGCGAGATGGGTGACCAGGGGGCGGCGCGCGCCGTTGATCGCCGGCGTCTGGCCTTTCAGCGCCTGGGCGATCTCGGCCATGCGGTAGAAGTCGGGCGTCGGCGGCGGCAGGTTCAGCACCACCAGAAGATTGATGGTCAGAGCGCCGACCAGGCTGAGGACGATCAGCGCCAGCAGTTGCGCAAAGAGGGTCGCGGTCGGCTGGCGCCGCGCCGTGCTCACCCGCGCGTCACCTTGGCGGTGAAGACGTAGCCCTCGTTGCGGATGGTGCGGATCAGCTCCTGGCCGCCCGAACCGTCGTCCAGCTTCTTGCGCAGGCGGCTGATCTGCACGTCGATGGCGCGGTCATAGGCCTCGGTATCCGGCCCACGCGCCAGGTCAAGCAGCCGGTCGCGGGTCAGCACCCGCTGCGGCCGCTCGACGAAGGCGCGCAGCAGCGAGAATTCGCCGCTGGAAAGGTTGACCACCACCCCTTGCGGCGAACGCAGCTCGCGCCGCACCAGGTCCAGCCGCCAGCCGGCGAAGGCGCAGCCGGCGCCCAGCGGCCCGTCGGCCGAGCGCGGCTCCTGGCGGCGGCGCAGCACCGCGCGGATGCGGGCGAGCAGCTCGCGCGGGCTGCAGGGCTTGGGCAGATAGTCGTCCGCCCCCAGCTCCAGCCCGACGATGCGGTCGGTCTCCTCGCCCATGGCGCTGAGCATGATGATGGCCGGGCCGTCGGCGCCGGCGATGCGGCGGCAGATGGCCAAGCCGTCCTCGCCGGGCAGCATGACGTCGAGCACCACCAGGTCGACGGGGCCTTTGGAGAGGATGCGCTCCATCTCGTGGGCGTCGCCGGCGGTTTCCACCAGGAAGCCGTGGCGGGTGAGGAAATCCGAGACCACGTCGCGAATGCCCGGATCGTCATCGACCATCAGGATGTGGATGGCGGGGCCCCCGTCGGCGCGCAGCGCGGTTGTTTCAGCCTGGGTTTGCATACCGCCTTATCGCAAAACGCCACAACGGCCTGATTGCAGAACTGAAACAGGTTTTCGCCGGAACGTCGCGTCGATTCGGCCTCGCGCCTAGTCGCGCGCCTCGGCCAGGGCCTCGTCGGAAACCCACGGATTGGTCCGCCGCTCCGCACCGAAGGTGGACATCGGCCCATGCCCGGGCACGAAGGCAACGTCGTCGCCCAGCGGCCAGAGCTTCTCGGTGATCGAGGCGATCAGCTGGCCATAGTCGCCGCGCGGAAAGTCGGTGCGGCCGATGGAATTCTTGAACAGCACGTCGCCGACCTGGGCGAACCGCGCCCCGCGATGGAAGAAGATCACATGGCCCGGCGTGTGGCCGGGACAATGGCGCACCTCGAACTCGGTCTCACCCAGGTTCACCACGTCGCCGTCGGCCAGCCAGCGGTCCGGCGTGAAGGCGCGCGCGTTCGGCATGCCATAGCGCTGGCCGCTCTCGGGGATCCGGTCGATCCAGAACTGGTCGTCGGGGTGCGGCCCCTCGATCGGAACGCCGGTGGCGTCCTTCAGCGCCGCCGTGCCACCGGCATGGTCCATATGGCCGTGCGTGATCCAGATCTTCTCCAGGGTCAGACCATGGTCGCGCAGCGCGCCCAGCAGCCGCTCGACCTCGCCGCCGGGATCGATGATCGCCGCCTTCATGGTCTTTACGCACCAGACGATGGTGCAGTTCTGCTGCAGCGGCGTCACCGGCGCGATCATGGCGCGGATGGGCAGGGCGTCGGCGTCGCTCACGAGGCGGCTCCTGGCGGGTTGGGGCTCAAAGGATAGCCCTCGAACAAGCGAATTCAAATTCGTGCTACCTCCGCCGCGATGACGACGCTGCCGATCGAGGAGTCGCTGCCGGCGCTGAAGGCCGTGCTCGCCGGGTCCAACGCCGCCGTGGTCGTCGCGCAGCCGGGCGCCGGCAAGACCACCGTGGTCCCGCTGGCGCTGCTGGATGAACCGTGGGCCGCCGGCGGCAAGCTGATCGTGCTGGAGCCGCGGCGCCTCGCCGCCCGCGCCGCCGCCGCGCGGATGGCCTCGACGCTCGGTGAATCGGTCGGCGACACGGTGGGTTTTCGCGTGCGGATGGATGCCCGCGTCTCGGCCCGAACCCGCGTCGAGGTGGTCACCGAGGGCGTCTTCTCGCGCATGATCCTCGACGATCCCGGCCTCGACGGCGTCGCGGCGGTGCTGTTCGACGAGTTCCACGAGCGCAGCCTGGACGCCGATCTGGGCCTCGCCTTCGCTCGCGACAGCCAGGCGCTGCTGCGGCCGGACCTGCGCCTGCTGGTGATGTCCGCCACCCTCGACGGCGCCCGCATCGCCAGCCTGCTGGGCGATGCGCCGATCATCGAGAGCCAGGGCCGGGCGTTTCCGGTGGAGACGCGCTATCTCGGCCGCAACCTTAGTCTTTCCATCGAGGATCAGACGGTGCGCGCCGTCCAGAAGGCGCTGGCGGAGGAGGCGGGCGGGGTCCTGGTCTTCCTGCCCGGCCAGGGCGAGATCCTGCGCACCGCCGAGCGTCTGGCCGAACGCATCCGCGATCCCGCCGTCGAGATCGCGCCGCTCTACGGGGCCTTGGACGCCGCCGACCAGGACCGCGCCATCGCGCCGGCGCCGGCGGGCCGCCGCAAGGTGGTGCTAGCCACCTCCATCGCCGAGACCAGCCTGACCATCGCCGACGTCGGCGTGGTGATCGACGCCGGCCTTGCCCGCCGGCCCCGCTATGATCCGGCCAGCGGCCTGACCCGGCTGGTCACCGTGCGCGCCTCCAGGGCCTCCGCCGACCAGCGGCGGGGGCGGGCCGGGCGCGTCGGCCCAGGCGTCTGCTACCGGCTGTGGGACGAGGCCGAGACCCGCAGCCTGATCGCCTTCGACCGGCCGGAGATCCTCGAGACCGACCTGTCGCGCCTGGCCCTCGACCTGGCCCGCTGGGGCGCCCGGGACGCCGACGCGCTGGTTTTCCTCGACCGGCCGCCAGCCGCCGCCATGGCCGAGGCCCGCGCGCTGCTCGTCCGCCTCGGCGCGCTCGACGAGACCGGCGCGCTCACCGCCCACGGCCAGGCCATGAGCGAGCTGCCGCTGCCGCCACGCCTGGCGCACATGGTGCTGGCGGGCGCCGCCAAGGGGGCGGGGCGGCGCGCGGCGCGGATCGCCATCCTGCTCACCGAGCGCGGCCTGGGCGGCCGCAGCGCCGATCTTTCCGCCCGCCTGGACGGATTCGCCCGCGATCGCTCACCGCGCGCCCGCGACGCCGCGGCCCTGGCCGAGCGCTGGGCGAGGGCGGTCGGCGCCCGCGGCGAGGACGCCGCTATCGACGACGGCCTGTTGCTCGCCGAGGCCTTTCCCGAGCGGATCGCCAAGGCGCGCGGGCCCGCCGGCGCCTATCAGCTGGCCAGCGGACGGGGCGTCACGCTCGATCCGGCCGAGGCCCTGGCCCGAGAGCCCTGGCTGGCCGTGGCCGAGCTGGGCGGGGCTGCGGCGCGCGACCGCGTCCTGCTCGCCGCCCGCCTCGACGAAATGGCGCTGAAATCCGCCTTTCGGGATCGCATGACCCTGGAGGAGCGGCTGGAGACCAGCCCCGGCGGCTCCCTGCGCGCCAAGGAGACCCTGCGGCTCGGTCGGCTGGCGGTGGAAGAGCGCACAATCGCCCACCCCGATCCGGCGCTGATCGAGGCCGCGCTGCTGGACGAGGTGCGCCAGAAGGGCGTCGGCGTGCTGCGCTGGGGCGAGGCCTCGGCCGCCCTGCGCGCCCGCGTCGCCTTCCTGCGCGCCGCCGACCTCGCCTGGCCCGATCTGGGGGACGAGGCCTTGGCCGGCCGCCCGGGCGATTGGCTGGCCCCGCTGCTGGCCGGCAAGACCTCGCTCGCCGCCGTCAGCGACGCCGCGCTGGAAGGGGCCCTGCGCGCGCTCATCCCCTGGGACCTGCAGCGCCGGCTCGACACCGCCGCGCCGGCCCGCTGGACCGCCCCCACCGGCTCCAGCTTCGCCGTCGACTACGCCGCCGAGGCCGGCCCGCGCGTCGACGTCCGCGTGCAGGAACTGTTCGGCCTCGGCGTCCATCCGACCGTCGGCGCCGGCGTCCCGCTGACCCTCGCCCTGCTGTCGCCGGCCCACCGGCCGATCCAGCTCACCCGGGACCTGCCGGGCTTCTGGAAAGGCTCCTGGAACGACGTGCGCAAGGACATGCGCGGCCGCTATCCCCGCCACGAATGGCCGGAAGACCCGGCCAACGCCGCGCCGACCCGCCGGGCCAAGCCGCGAGGCTAGGCTGGACATCGCCGCCGATAAGGCGAACCGTCCGAAGGGGCCCGGGGGGAGCTGAAATCATGGAACGGACGAAAACGCCGGCGGTGACCCGCGCGGCCATGTTGCTGGCCGCGGCCGGGGCGCTGGCCTTGCCCATCGCGGCGCGGGCCGATAGCCGCACCGCCTTCATCCAGAGCCTCGATGCGCCGTCGTCGACCCGGACCGTCAAGCCGAAGTCCGACGCCGATCCGGTCGGAGAGATCGTCTGCACCTATTATCCGGACCTGATGGTGCGCGAGACCGGGACCGACACGCCGGATCCGGCCGCCGCGACGCTGGTTCCGCTGAAGCCGGGCGCCGCGAGACCGGCCTGCAACAGCAAGCCCATCGCCGGGGCCATCGCGCTGAAGACCGGCGGCGCCGCCTTCGATGGCCGCAAGGGCGGATTCCTGATCTTCGACGACGCCGATCCCAACGGCGCCGAACCGTTCACGGTCCTGGACGCCCGCACCGGCCGCATCCTGTTCCAAGACGCCACCTATCCCGTGCTTGGCCTGAAACGCACCGCCGGGCTGGAGCGCGGGACGCTGACCCTGGCCTATACGCGCGGCTACAACGCCGGCTGCTCGATGATGCAAGCCGCCAAGGCCTGCTGGGCCAGGCTGGTCGCGGCTGGAAACGCCCCGGCCGCCCTGCCGCCGGTGACCCAGGCGCCCAGGGACTGCATCGCCGCCTACAAGGACGTCGGCGCCGCCGATCCCAGCGTCATCGGCTATGCCGTCACCGTCACCCTCGACGCGGCCGGCAAGGCGCGGGCGACGCCGCACGGCGCGGTGATGTGCATGCCGCAGCCCTGAGGCGGCGGCTCGGGTTCCTGTCGCCGCGACTCGCCGCATGATGGCCGGACGGTGGCGTCGGCCCATGTGCGGGTCTCAACTCGATTTCACGGATTCGCGCCCGCGGTCGGGTTGCGGGTCTCCAGGCTCAAGGAGCAGTCGGCGAATGTCGGTCCAGCACGTGCCGCACCCGGTCATCCACCGACGCAAGGCGAGCGGGCCGCATCTGATCGAGAAAGAGCATATCGGGTTCAACGGCCGGCTGGCGATCATCATCACCAATGCCGTGGGCACCATGTGGTGCGCCTACATCTTCACGGCCATAACCCTCATCAGCCTGCCGGACGCGATCAGGGGGGGCACCGGGCCGCTGGTCTCCTGGGTGGCGCAGACCTTCCTGCAATTGGTGCTGCTCTCGGTGATCATGGTCGGCCAGAAGGTGGCGGCCCAGGCCTCCGACAAGCAGGCGCTGCAAACCTACGAGGACGCCGAGACGCTGCTGCAGATCCAGGACGAGTTGCACAAGCTGATGAAGGTCAACAACGCCATGACCGCCGAGATCCATCAGATCCTGATGAAGACCGGGGCGCCGGCCGACGCCGTCGTCGGCCCCGCCGTACAGGCCTAACCTGGCCGGCGACGACGTCCGCTCATGTCTCCGTGGAGCCGATGCTGGGGATTCCAGCAGAACGGCAGGCCCCGGGCCGCGCCGCATTGCCCCATCGCCAAGGCCCCGCTAGCGTGCCCTCATGCTCGGGCGTGCGCCCTGAGTCACGCGGGGGCGGGGAGTTAGCTGTATGGCGGGCGTTGCGGGCATCTTTCGGCGGAAATCCGTCGAGCAGATCCAGGCTGAGAATGATCATAGCGAGTTGAAGCGATCGCTGGGGCCGTTGAACCTCGTCCTTCTGGGCATCGGCTGCATCATCGGCGCCGGCATCTTCGTGCTCACGGGCCATGCCGCCGCCGAGTGGGCGGGGCCGGGGATCATGATCTCGTTCGTGATCACCGGAATCCTCTGCGGGCTGGTCGCTCTCTGCTATGCGGAGCTGGCATCGGCGTTGCCGGTCTCGGGCTCGGCCTATTCCTACAGCTACGCCTCCACCGGCGAGCTTGTCGCCTGGATCATGGGAGTCCTGCTGCTGCTCGAGTACGGCCTGGCCGCCTCGACCGTCGCGGTGAGCTGGTCCGGCTATCTGCTCAGCCTGCTGGCCGACATGCACATCAGCATTCCCCAGGTGCTCAGCGCGGCGGGGCCCGTCAAGGTGAACGGTGTCGTCGTCGGTCACGGTGTGATGAACCTGCCGGCCATGCTCGGCATCGCCGGCGTCACCGCCCTGCTGGTCGTCGGGATCTCGGAGAGCGCCTCCGTCAACAACATCATCGTTGCGATAAAGGTCACGGTGGTGCTGGCCTTCATAGCCATCGGCGCCTTCCATGTTCACCCGGCGCTCTGGCATCCGCTGATTCCGCCGCAGGTTCCCGCCCCGCCGCCCGGCACGCCCATGGACATGGGGCACCAGATTCTGCGGGCGCTGATCGAGATTCTCACCGGCGCGAGCGGCTCCCACTACGGACTTTCCGGCGTTGTCCACGGCGCCGCCGTCATTTTCTTCGCCTATATCGGGTTCGAGGCTGTCTCGACCGCGGGCGCCGAATCGAAGAACCCGGGCCGGGACATGCCGATCGGCATCCTCGGCGCCCTGGGCATCTGCACCGTCCTCTACATCGCGACCAGCGCGGTGCTGGTCGGGATCGTGCCTTACGCCAGGCTGGACGGCCCGGCGCCGATCGCAACGGCGGTCAACTACATCGGCATCGGCTGGTTCGCGGTGGTGGTGAAGATCGGCGCCATCGCGGGGCTCACCAGCGTGATGCTGGTCCTGCTCTACGGCCAGACGCGCATCTTCTACACGATGAGCCACGATGGGCTTTTGCCGTCACAGCTCGCCGTGGTGCACAAGCGGTTCAGGACCCCCTGGATCAACACCATCATCGTCGGATTGGTGGCGGCGGGCTGCGCCGGGTTTCTGTCGCTGGACACCCTTTCGGAAGTGACCAACGTCGGCACGCTGGCGGCTTTCGCCATCGTCTGCGGCACGGTGATCTACCTGCGCGTCACCCATCCGGCGATGGCGCGGCCGTTCCGCACGCCGCTTTATCCGATCGTGCCGATCTTCGGCGTGATCATGTGCGTGATGCTGCTCATGAGCCTGATGGCGGTGCGGGGCACCCGCAACTTTTTCATCGTCTACATGGTGGTCGGCGTTGCGGTGTATTTCACCTACGGCTTCTGGAACTCGAAACTGGGCCGCGGAATTGCGACGGCGCCGGATGTGCTGGCCGGCATGGAGGCGCCGCACCCGGACCCTTAGGCGGTCACCGCGTAGATCATGATCCCCGTGGCCACCGCCAGGTTCAGGCTGTCGGCGCGGCCCCGCATGGGGATCTTGACGTTGAGGTCGCAGATCGCGGCCAGGTCGGGACTGAGGCCCGCCTGTTCCGGGCCCATCAGGATCAGGCTGGGCGCGCGATAATCGGCGGCGCGGTAGTCGGCCGTGGCGGTCAAGAGGGTGCCGACCACCGAGCCGGGCCAGGCGGCGCGCCAGGCGATGAATTCGGCCGCCGTGGCGCGGTAGAGCGGGGTTGCGAACACCGAGCCCATGGTCGCCCGCACCGCCTCGACCGAATAGGGGTCGCAGGTCTCGCCGACCAGGATGACGCCGCCGACCCCGGCCGCGTCGGCGGTGCGGACGATGGTGCCCAGGTTGCCGGGGTCGCGCACGCTCTCCAGCGCCACCCAGCAGCGGGCCGAGACCGGATCCAGGTCGCCCAGGGCGGCGAACCGCTGTTCGAACACCGCGACCACGGTCTGCGGATTGTCGCGGCGGGAGACCTTTTCCAGGATGGCGAGGCTGACCTCGACCACGTCGCCGCCGGCCGCCGCGGTGGCGTCCGCCGCGCGCCGCAGCACGGCTTGGCCGGACGCCTCGGGGCCGTAGAGCAGGATTTTCGGGGTATGGCCGAGTTCGAGCGCCTCGGCGGTCAGCTTCAGCCCCTCGGCGAGGAAGAGGCCGGTCTCTTCGCGCGCCTTGCGCATGTGCAGCGCCCGCACCGCCTTGACGGTCGGGTTGGTCAGCGAGGTGACCTGGCGCGCGCTCAATTGCCGCTCATTGGGGCCGCGCTCCAGCGGGCGAAGAAGGACAGGCCGACGCCGCGCTCGCCGCTCTCTTCCATCAGGGCCAGTTCGCCCCAGTCGATGCCGCCGCCCCGGTCCGCCATCGCCTCGCCGAGCAGGCTGGCCAGGGACAGGCCCGAGACCCGTTCGGCATAGGCGTTGAGGACCAGGAAGCGGGCGTCCGGTGAAAGGAGGCCGACGCAGAGGTCCAGGAGTTCCGGCAGATCCTCGAACAGCCGCCAGACCTCGCCGTTCGGCCCGCGGCCATATTTCGGCGGATCGAGGATGATCGCGTCGTACCGGACCCCGCGCCGGGCCTCGCGCTGGACATAGCGGCGGGCGTCCTCGCAGATCCAGCGCACCGGCCGGTCGGCCATGCCGGACAGTTCGGCGTTCTCCCGCGCCCAGCCGATGGCCTTCTTCGAGGCGTCGACATGGGTCACCGCCGCGCCGGCGGCGGCGCAGACCAGGCTGGCGACGCCGGTATAGCCGAACAGGTTCAGCACCTTCAGGCCGGGAGAGGGCCGCACGGCCTCGTCCAGCCAAGCCCAGTTGGCCGCCTGTTCGGGAAAGAATCCCAGATGGCGAAAGGCGGTGAAGCGGCCGAGGAACTTCACGCCGCCCCAGGCCATCGGCCATGCGTCCGGGGCCTGGCGGGCGAAGCGCCAGCGGCCGGCCTCGTCCTCGTCGGACGGGTCGAATATGGCGTCGGCCCTGGCCCACACGGCCTCGTCAAGCCTTGGCCGCCAAAGGCATTGCGGCTCCGGCCGGACCAGCGACCAGGGGCCGCAACGCTCGAGCTTGCGCCCGTCGCCGGAGTCGACCAGCCCGTAGTCGGTCCAGCCCGTGGCGCGGGCCACCAGGGGCGCCGGGTTGAGCATCGGTTTGGCGGTTGTGGCCATATCCTGGCCTTACGGGCCAAGTCCGGACGCGTCCAGTCCGCGCCTGACTTGCGGTGACACAACGATTACAGTTTAGTAATCGCCGATTCCGATGTCTGGGGAACGCCGCCGATGACGATGACCCTCGCCAAATCGCCCCGCTCCGCCCGCAAGGCCAAGGGAGACGGGCATTTGCGACGCGCCGAGATCCTGCATGCCGCCGAACGCATCTTCGTGCGCGACGGCTACCAGGGCGCCACCATCCGCAAGATCGCCGAAGAGGTCGGGGTCTCCTCGACCGCGCTTTACATGCACTTCAGCGACAAGGACGAAATCCTGCTGGAGATTTGCGAAGGCGCCATCGCCACTCTACTGGCCTTGAACACCGAAATCTCCGAGCGGCCGATCGACGCCGTCAGCCGAGTGCGGCTGATGCTCGACGCCTATATGCGGTTCGGACTGGAGAATCCGAACACCTACCGGCTGGCCTTCTGCACCACGCCCGGCCAGATTTCCGCCATGCGCCACGAGATCGCCGCCGGCCTTGGCGTGCGCTGCTACGAACGGTTCATGGGCGCGGTGGCCGACATCGCCGCCGAAGGCCGCCTCCGGCTCGGGGACGCCGACAGCGCCGCCGAGACGCTCTGGGCCGCCTGCCACGGGCTGGTGGCGCTGCGCACCAGCCGCAAGATCGAGCAGGCCGACGACGAGGAACTGATGGCGCTGATGCTCGACTGCCTGTTCGAAGGCTTGGTGATCGATTGATCCGGTGGCCGGCCCCAGGGCGCTCGCGGCGCTTTTCCTAGCCGCCGCCCTGGCCGGCCCCGCCGCCGCCGCGCCGCCGCGCGTCTTCTCCCTGGACCAGTGCGCCGACCAGTTCGTGCTGGCGCTGAGCCCGCGCCAGGCGATCGTCGGCCTCTCGCCCAGGGTCGGGGACGCCGATTCCTACCTGCGCAACCTGAGCGCCGGCCTGCCACGCCGGCGCGCCTCGCCGGAGGCGATCCTGGTCGCGAGGCCTGACGTGGTGGTGCGCTACTGGGGCGGCGATCCCGAGTTGCTGCGGAAGATCGAAAGGCGCGGCGCGAAGGTGGTGCAGATCGACGAGGCGAGCGATTTCGCCGGCGTGCGCGCCAACGTCCAACGCGTCGCCGACGCCTTGGACCAGGGCCCACTTGGCGAGGCCCTGATCCGGCGCATGGACGCCCAGCTTCAGGCCGGCTCCAGCGGCGCTCGCAAAAGCGCGCTCTACCTGACCCCCGGCGGCGTAACGGCCGGTCCCGGCACGCTGATCGACGCCATGCTGACCGCCGCCGGCTACCGCAACCTGGCGCCCGGCCCCGGCTATCGGACCGTGGCGATCGAACAGCTGGTGCTGGCCCCGCCGGACGCCTTCGTGCTCGGCTTCTTTGACCGCGCCTATCTCGCCCGTCAGCACTGGGCGGCCGGCGGCAACCACCTGCTGCAGAAACTGATCCGCGAGCGGACGGTCGCCAGCGTGGACGATGCTCTGCTGGGCTGTCCGGCCTGGTTCGCCGGCGACGCGGTCCAGGCCCTGGCGGCGACGCGGCGACGGCCATGAACCCGGCCGTGAGTTCGATCAGGTTGATCGGCGGTCTGGCGCTCTTGCTCGCCTTGCTGCTGGCGCTGGGGGTGGCGTTCGGCGAGACCCAGCTCAGCCTCAGCCAGTACCAGCAGGCCTTCGCCGACCCGGCGTCGCCGCCGGGCGAGGTGCTGTGGGGCCTGCGCGCGCCGCGGGTGGTCGCCGCCGCCGTGGTCGGCGCCGCCCTTGGCCTGGCCGGTGCGGTCATGCAGGGCCTGTTGCGCAACCCGCTGGCGGAGCCGGGCGTGCTTGGCGTCTCCGGCGCGGCGGGCCTCGGCGCGGCGGTCTCGATCAGCGCCGGCTTGGCGGTCATCCCGGGCGCCGTCGAGGTCGCGGCGCTGGCCGGCGCCCTGGTCGCCGGCGGCCTGGTGGTGATCGCCGCGGCGCGCTTTCGCGAGCCCGAAACCCTGATCCTGTTCGGCGTGGCCCTGTCGGCTTTCGCCGGCGCCCTGACCGCCCTGGTGTTCAACCTGTCGCCGTCGCCGATCACCACCAGCGAGGTCCTGACCTGGCTGATGGGCTCGGTGGCCAACCGCGACTGGCCCGACATCGGCTGGGCCCTGGTTCCGATGGCGGCGGGGGCGGGGCTGTGCGCCTATGCCAGCCGCGCCCTGGTGATGCTGACCCTGGGCGAGGAGACCGCGGCCCTGTCCGGCCTGCCCATGGCGCGCATGCGGGCGGCGGCGGTGGCCGGCGCGGCGCTGCTCACCGGCGCGGCCGTGGCCCTGGCCGGGGTCATCGGTTTTGTCGGCCTGGCCGCGCCGCACACGGTGCGCTGGGGCGTCGGCGGCGATCCGGGGCGGGTGCTGCTGCCCTCGGCCCTGGCGGGGGCCGGCCTGGTCGTCGCCGCCGACCTGATCGGCCGCATCGTTCCCAGCGAGGTCGAGCTGAAGCTCGGCGTGCTGACCGCCCTGTTCGGCGCGCCGCTGTTCGCCCTGATCGCCTGGCGGGCGGCCCGGAGTTGGCGAGCATGAGTTGGCGAGCATGAGCTGGCGGGCATGAGCGCGCTGTTGAGCCTGGAAGGCGCGAGCGTCAGCCTGGGCGAGCGGCGCGTGCTGGCCGGCGCCGATCTGACGGTTTCGGCCGGCGAACTGGTCGGCGTGCTCGGCCCCAACGGCGCCGGCAAGACCACGCTGCTGCGCGCCGCCCTGGGCCTGGCGAAACTGGCGTCGGGGAGGGCGCGGCTGTCCGGCCGCGACGTCGCCGGGCTGGGGCCGGAGGAGCGCGCGCGGCTGGTCGCCTACCTGCCGCAGGAGCGGCGGCTGGCCTGGAGCCTGGCGGCCTGGCGGGTCGCCTCGCTCGGCGCCGTCGATCGGCCGCCGGCCCTGGCGCGGGCGGCGGCCCTGGAGGCGCTGGCGCGGGTGGAGATGTCGCGCCTGGCCGACCGCGGCGTGCTGGAGATGTCCGGCGGCGAGCGGGCAAGAGTGCTGCTGGCCCGGCTGCTGGCCACCCGCGCGCCGCTGCTGGTCGCCGACGAGCCGGTAGCCGGGCTCGACGCCGAAGCGCAGTTCCACACCCTCGACCTGTTGCGCGAGGAGACCCGTGCCGGCCGCGCGGTGATCGTCACCCTGCACGACCTGACCCTGGCCGCCCGCGCCTGCGATCGCATCGTCGTCGTCGACAAGGGCCGCATCGTCGCCGACGGCGGCGTGCCCGAGACCCTGACGCCCGACTGCCTGGCCGAGGTCTTCGGCCTCGCCGGCGCGCTGGTGGAGACGCGGGCCGGCGCGGTGCTGGCGGCCCGGCGGGCCGATCGTCCGTCTACTGAGCTTTAGCGCCTGACACGGCCATGGGCGCCGCCGCCATCGTCGGCGTCGCGCTCGCCACCCGGCCGCCGTAGACGTAGCCGCCGCGCTTCAGGTCCGCCGCCAGGTGCAGGGTGGCGACGCCGCCGTTCAGCCGCGCGCGGTAGACCTCGGCCGCCTCCATCACCCGCATGACGTAGTTGCGGGTCTCGGAGAACGGGATGCACTCGATGAAATCGACCGGATCGACGCTGGACGAGCGCGGGTCGCCGCAATAGCCGACCCATTCGGCCGGGCGGCCAGGCCCGGCGTTGTAGGCGGCGGTGGCCAGCACGTAGGAGCCGCCGAAATTGTCGATCATGTTGCCGATGTAATAGGAGCCCAGCCGCATGTTGTAGTCGGGGTCGTCCAGCATGCCGGCGCGGTAGGGCTCGCCCATCTTGCGGGCGACCGCCTCGGCGGTGCCGGGCATCAGCTGCATCATGCCGCGAGCGCCGACGTTCGAACGCAGGTGCGGATCGAAATTGCTCTCCTGGCGGGTCAGGCCGAAGACGATGGCCGGCTCGGCCGCGCCGGCCAGCAGCGATGTGGCGCGCAGCGGGTAGCCGCGCTCGGGCAGGATGACGCCGTGCTGGGCGGCGGCGCGGACCACCCGCATGGAGAGGTCCTGGTCGCCATAGTTGCGGGCGAGGTCGACCAGGAGGGCGTATTCCTCCGGCGTCGGCATGTCCTCCGCCGCCGCCAGCACGAACAGGCGGAAGGTGTCGCGCTCGTCCGTCCCGGCCAGCAGGCGGGCGGCGCGGATCACATCGCGGCCGTCGAACCGCGCCATGTCGGCCGGTGTCGGCACCGGATCGCGGCCGATATTGATCTGCTGCAGCCCCGCCTTCTCCGCCGCCAGCTGGCCATAGAAGGTGGTGTAGTAGTGGGCCGCCTCGGCATAGAAGGTCATGGCCTGCACCTGGTCGCCCTCGGCCTCGGCGGCGCGGCCACGCCAGTAGAGCGCCCGGCCCTGGCTGATCGGCGTGGAGCTGGCCCGCTGGATATTGGCGAAATGGGCGTCGGCCTCGGCAGGCTGACGCAGTTTGGAGAGGGCGAGCCAGCCGGCGTAGAATTCCGCCTCGGTGTAGTCGACGCCGGCGGTCAGGCCGCTCTTGTCCGCCAGCGCATAGGCGGTGCGATAGTCGCCGATCTTCAGCGCGGCGTTGATCAGCTGCTTGCGCAGGGTCCAGACCCGGTCGGCGGCGTCGTCGCAGGCCATGGTTTGCGGAAACCTGCCGACCAGGGCCAGGGCGGAGCCGTCCATGTCGTGTTCGTGGAACGAGCGCGCGCGCTCCACGACCAGCCCCGGATCGTCGGCCACCGACGACGGCAGGGTGTCGGCAAGATACATGGCGTTGTTGGCGTTCGAGCGCAGCGCCATGCGCGCCTGGGCCAGGGCCTGCTGGTCAGGCGGCAACAGGGCCAGCATGTCGTGCGCCGCCGGGCCCTGCACGCCGTAGAGCAGGGTGTCCTCGCGGCGGATGTGGTCGTCGACGGTCAGGAAGCCGCCGAACCGGTTCAGCATGGCTCGCTGGACGTCGGCTTCGAAGATCTGCGTGCGCCACCAATGGCGGATCAGGGCCTGGGCGTCCTGCAGACGGCCCTGCTGCTGGTAAGCGCTGGCCAGCGCCATGGCCCCCTGGGCGGTGGCCGGATCGGCGCCGCCGAACCAGGCGATCACCTGCGCCGGCGGCAGGCCCGAGGATTCGAGCGCCTTTTCGGCGACGGCCTGGCGGCGCTGTGCGCGCGGCCAGCCTGCAAGGTCGCGCCGGGCCTGGTCGAGCTCGAAAAAGGGCAGCTGCTCGCCATCGGCGTCGACCATGGCCCAGAGCGCGATCTTGCGCGCCGCCGGGTCGGTCATCGACTGCATCGCCGCCCGTGCGCCGCTGGAGTCGCCGCGCCTGGCCGCGCTCAACGCCGTCTCCAGCGCCTGGCTGTCGTTGCCGGAGACATAAGCCGCCCCGGAGACCGGCGGGAAACTGACCGGGGGCAAGGGCGCGGGCGCGGCGGCCACCGGTTGCGACGCTGGCGCCGGCGCCGGTGCGACTAGCGTGGCCGAGACGGGGCGCGATGAGAGGGGGTTCGACGAGATGGGGTTGGACGAGATGGGCCCTGGGGGGACAGGGGTCGCCGATACCGGCGTCGTCGAGACCGGCGTGCCGCTCGGCTGGATCGGCGTCGGCGCCGGTCCGGTGAGCCTCTGGATCGGCCGCGCCGGCGGGACGAGCGGGGTCAGGGTCTGGGCGCCGGCCGCCGAACAGACGAGCATAACGGACGCCGAAACCATCAGGGCGCGACGAATCGACAAGGACAGCACCACCTTCTCTGTTCGCCCCCTTGAAGCGCGCCGGTTGCGGCCGGCGGGCTCGCGGCCATATTGTCCGGCGAATCACCTGCTGCAACCCTAGTCGCCAGAACTTCACGGCATTTTGCGGACCTCACATGCGTCAACACCGCTTCCACGGCGTTCTTCCAGCCTTGATCACGCCGTTTCGCGATGGCGCGGTCGACGAGGAGGCCTTTGTCGCCCTGGTCGAGCGGCAGATCGCCGGCGGCGTGCACGGGCTGGTCCCGGTGGGCACCACCGGCGAGACCGCGACCCTGAGTCACGCCGAGCACGCCAGGGTTGTCGAGTTGTGCGTCAAGGTCGCCGGTGGCCGGGTGCCGGTGATCGCCGGCGCCGGCTCCAACGCCACCTCGGAGGCGATCGAACTCACCCGCCACGCCAAGGCCGTGGGCGCCGACGCGGCGCTGATGGTGACGCCCTATTACAACCGCCCGAGCCAGGAGGGGCTCTACCGGCACTATGCGGCGGTCAACGACGCGGTCGACCTGCCGATCCTGGTCTACAACGTGCCCTCGCGCACCGGCGTCGACATCGCCAACGAGACCCTGGCCCGGCTGGCCAGGCTGGCCAACATCGTCGGGATCAAGGACGCCACCGGCGACATGACGCGGCCTAGCCTGCAGCGCCTGACCTGCGGCGACGACTGGACCCTGCTCTCCGGCGACGATCCGACCGCGCTCGGCTACATCGCCCACGGCGGCCACGGCTGTATCTCGGTGACCTCGAACGTCGCGCCGGGGGCCTGCGCCGCCTTCATCGACGCCTGCCTGCGGGGCGACCTGGAAGGCGCGCGCCAGCGTCAGGACCGGCTGATCAACCTGCACAAGGCGCTGTTCCTCGACGCCTCGCCCGCGCCCACCAAGTTCGCCCTGGCCCATCTGGGCCTCTGCGCCGAAGATTCCCGCCTGCCGATCGCGCCCTGCGCCGACGCGGTGAAGCCCGCCATACTGGACGCCATGCGCGAAGCCGGCCTCGGCTGATGACGGGCAAGCTGATCGCCGAGAACCGCCGTGCGCGGTACGACTACTTCCTCGACGAGACCTACGAGGCCGGGCTCGCGCTGACCGGCACCGAGGTCAAGGCGCTGCGGGAGGGCCGCGCCAACATCGCCGAATCCTATGCGGCCGCGGAGGGCCGCGAATTCGTCCTGGTCAACGCCAACATCCCCGAATACGGGCCGGCGAACCGGTTCAACCACGCCCCGCGGCGGCCGCGCAAACTCTTGCTGCACCGCAAGGAGATCGACAAGCTGCTTGGCGCGGTGCAGCGCGAGGGTCGCACGCTCATCCCCATGCGGCTCTATTTCAATGACCGGGGCAGGGTGAAGCTGGAGCTGGCGCTGGCCCGCGGCAAGAAGATGCACGACAAGCGCAATACCGAGGCCGAACGCGACTGGAAGCGCGAACAGGGCCGGCTGATGCGCGACCGGGGCTAGTCGCCGCCGCTGGGCGTGCTCGACACGGTGGTCGAGGACATCATCGAAGAGTCCGTCGACGACGCGGCGTTGCCCATGTTGGGGGCCGAGCTGCCGGCCGGCATGGCGGTGACGCCGGCGTCGGACGCGGCCGCGCCAGACTCCGCCAAATTGTCGGTGTTGTTGGCGGGATGCGAGCAGCCGGCCAGCGCCAGCCCGACCATGGCGGCCAGGATGGCGACGGTCGAGCCGATCGGGGCGCGGCGGACGGACGGGCGGAAAGCGGACATGCAAGGTCTCCGGTTGACCAGGCGCAAACCCCCGGCGTCGAAGCCCGGTTCCGCGAATTCGCCTTGGGCGCCGCGGCCCTCAGCCGTCGAGCCGGCGCCGGGCGGTTGCGAAGACGGCTTCGAACATGGCCGGGGTCAGCCGTCCGGTGTTCGTATTCAGCCGCGAGCAATGGTAGCTGTTGATCAGGTCGTAGGGGTTCGCCCGGGTTTCCGAGCCGTGGCCGGCGACGCCGGCGTTCGCCTTCAGGCCCAGCGCCCGCAGCACGTTCCGCCGCGCCACGTCGCCCAGGGTGACGATCACCTTCAGGCGCGGCAGGCTTTCGATCCGCGCGGTGAGGAACGGACGGCAACTGCTCTCTTCGATCGGCAGCGGCTTGTTCTGCGGCGGCGCGCAACGGACGGCGTTGGTGATCATGCAGTCGACAAGTTGCAGCCCGTCGTCGGGCCGCGCCTCATAGCTCCCGCGCGCGAATCCGGCCTTGATCAGGGTCTGGTAGAGCAGGACGCCGGCGAAATCGCCGGTGAACGGCCGGCCGGTGCGGTTGGCGCCGGTGCGCCCGGGGGCCAGGCCGACGATCAGCAGGCGGGCGTCGCGATCGCCGAAGGACGGCGCGGGGCCGTTCCACCAGTCGGGATGTTCGGCGCGGTTCTCGTTGCGATAGGCGACCAGCCGGGGACAGATCGGGCAGTCGCGCGGGGGCTCGGGGCCCTCAGGCGCGCTCAAGCGTCGGCGTCCGCCTCGCGCTCGGCCGGCGCGGCCGCATCGCCCTGGATGAAGCGGGGCAGGTGCGGGCGGGCGGGGCGGCCGATGATGGTGGCCAGATCCTGCAGATCGACGAAGTTGTCGGCCTGGCGGCGCAGGTCGTCGGAGGCCATGGGCGGCTGCGACTTGACGGTGGAGACCACCGTCACCCGCACGCCCTTCTGCTGTACGGTCTGCACCAGCTTGCGGAAGTCGCCGTCGCCGGAGAACAGCACCACGTGGTCGACGTGCGGGGCGATCTCCATCATGTCGACGGCGATCTCGACATCCATGTCGCCGCGCCAGCGCTTGCGCCCCTGGCTGTCGGTGTACTCACGGGCCGTCTTGGTCACCAGCGAATAGCCGTTGTAATCCAGCCAATCCACCAGCGGCCGGATCGGCGAGTAGTCCTCGTTCTCGACCAGGGCGGTGTAGTAGTAGGCGCGGGTGAGCAGGCCGCGGGTGCGGAACTCGGCCAGCAGCTTCTTGTAGTCGATATCGAAGCCGAGGCTCTTGGCCGCCGAATAGAGATTGGCCCCGTCGATAAAGAGGGCGATGCGATCGTTGGGGTAGAATGTCATGATTTCAAACGCCTTATTGAAATGTTCGACGACGCCGTCCTGATCGCTCTGGGGAGTAGCCTGGCTGGGAGGTTTGGATCGCGCGAGGCTTTGCTGGACGCGGCGCTGGACGATTTTCCGGCCGCCGGGCTCAAGCTGTTGAAGCGATCTTCGTGGTGGCGCTCGGCCTCCTGGCCCGACCTTCGAATGCCTGACTACCTCAATGGTCTGGCTCTTGTCGAGACGGCCCTATCGCCGCAGCGAACCCTGGCCGCGCTGCATCGGCTGGAGGCCGCATTCGGCCGCGGCCGCGATGCGCCGAATGCTCCGCGCACGCTCGATCTCGACCTTATCGCCCACGGCCGCCTGGTGCTGGACGCCCCCGCCCTGGTCTTGCCGCACCCGCGCGCCCACGAGCGGCTGTTCGTCATGGGCCCCCTGGCCGAGATCGCCCCGGACTGGCGCCATCCGCTGCTGGGCAAGACGGCGGCGGAGCTGGCCTCGAGCGCGACCGTCGGCGCCGACGCGCGGCCGCTGATCTAGGCGCCGCGGACCAGGACCTCCTCGGGCCAAAGCGGCGAGAGGCAGGTCAGGCGCTGGTAGCGGCCGCCCTGGAGGTCGGAGAAGCGGAATTGCAGCTCCGGGTCGTTGACCTGCCGGAAATTGGTCGCGGAAGCCGGCAACAGGGCGGCCGCACCGTCCCCGACGAAGGCCAGGCCGTCGGCGCGGGCGAAGAGCTCGCGCGCATAGCCGTCGCCGTCGAACCGGCCGGTACAGGCGGCGAGCTGGTCGGCGGTCAGGGCGACAGGGTGGTGGCCGATGTCGTCCAGATCGAGCACCGCGCGGAGCAGGCCCCGGGTGATCTTGTCGAACGGGAAGAGATAGAGGTTCGACAGCACGATGGTGGTCAGGTCCTCATCGCGGAAATGCAGCATATGGCAGCCGAAGCCGCTGATGCCGCCGGTGTGGTGGTAGATGCGCCGGCCATCGTAGGCCGCCGTCCCCCAGCCGAAGCCGTAGGGAAAGCTGGAGCCGTCGTCCAGCGGCGCCGGAGCCAGCATGGTTTCGAGACTTTCCGGCGAAATCAGCCGGTTGGCGCGAATGGCGCGGTCCCACCTGGAGAGATCGTCCAGGGTCGAGCCGAGGGCGCCGGCGGCGTGCGACCAGCTCATGGCGTCCAGCCGGGCGTTGTGGAAGCGCTTGCGTCCGCGCACATAGCCGTAGGCCCGCTTCGGCGTGATGGGTTCATGGCGCAGGATGCCGGTGCGGGACATGCCGAGCGGCTCGAAGATCTCCTCGCGCAGGAAATCCTCATAAGGCCGGCCGCTGACCGCCGCGATGATCGCGCCGAGCAGCAGGTAGCCGGAATTGTTGTAGCGGTAGCGCGCGCCAGGCTCGAACTCGAAGGGCTGGCTGTAGATGAGCTGGATCACCTCCTCGACCGGCGGGTTGGGGCGTTTGGTCCGTTCGACCTGCATGCTGTCGTGGCGCCAGACGCCGGAGGTGTGGTTGAGCAGGCGCCGCAGAGTGGTGGTGCGGCCGCGCGCCGGCCAGTCGGTCAGATAGGTCTCGATCGGCGCATCGATCGAGAGCTCGCCGCGCTCGGCCAGCATCATGATCGCCACGGCCGTGAACTGCTTGGTCAGCGAGCAGATGCGGAAGACGCAGTCGGGGTCCAGCGGCGCGCCCCACTCGATATTGGCCAGGCCGTAGGCCTTGCGGTGGATCGCCTCGCCATCCCGGATCACCGCGACGGCCGCGCCGGGCCCGCCAGGTTCGAGTTCCGCCTCGAGAACCGCGTCGATCCGCTCTTCGATCCGAGTTTGCATAGCCGCCCATTTTGATTTTCAGGGCGCGAAAACTATGCAGAAATTCGCCCGAGGGGCAGGCTTGAACTCAGCTATATGAAGTCCATCTTCAGTATAGAGGGCAGGCCTTTGAACGCATTTTCTCGCCCAACGCGGCGGCGGACGGCGTTGTCGCGTTGCAAAAAAGGTCGCCAACCGCTATCTTATACGGCTCCATCCCCGTTCGAGAGACTCCATGGCCCGCGTCACCGTCGAAGATTGCGTCGAGAAGGTTCCCAACCGTTTCAACCTCGTCCTCCTGGCCGCGCACCGCGCCCGGGCGGTTTCGGCTGGCGCGCCGCTGATGGTCGACCGCGACAACGACAAGAACCCGGTGGTGGCCCTGCGCGAGATCGCCGACGACGTGGTCGACTCCGAAGCGCTGCGTGAAGGCCTGATCGTCTCCCTGCAACGGGTCGATGAGCATTCGGACGCCGAGGAAGAGGCGGAAACCCTCGCCCTGCTGGCCGATCCGCAACACCAGCACATGAGCGAACAGGAACTGGTCCGCGCCCTGCAAAGCGACCGCGACGGCGGTCAAGAGGAGCGGTACTGAGCCCCCCGGGCGCAGAAACGCTTCCCCTGGCGCCGGCCCAACCCGCCGACGAAACTTCCGATGCGCCAAAGGCCCCAGGGGCCGTAGACGCGCCGAAGGCGAAAAGCCCGGCGCGCAAGACCCTGCTGCGCCAGTACGAGCTGATCGAGAAGGTCAAGAGCTACGACCCGACAGCGGACGAAGGGCTGCTCAACCGCGCCTATGTCTACGCCATGCGCATGCACGGGTCGCAGACGCGCGCGTCCGGCGACCCCTATTTCGCCCATCCGATCGAGGTGGCCGGCATCCTGACCGATTACCGGCTGGACACCGCCTCGATCGTCACCGCCCTGCTGCACGACGTCATCGAGGACACCCCGGTCAGCCGCGAGGACATCGAGGGCTTGTTCGGGGCCGAGATCGCCGAACTGGTCGAGGGCGTCACCAAGCTGTCGCGGCTGGAGCTGACCGCCGAGTACACCCGCCAGGCCGAGAACCTGCGCAAGTTCATCCTGGCCATCTCGAAGGACGTGCGCGTGCTGATGGTCAAGCTGGCCGACCGGCTGCACAACATGCGCACGCTGAGTTTCATTCCGCAGCAGGCCCGGCGCGAGCGCATCGCCCGCGAAACCATCGACATCTATGCGCCGCTGGCGCGCTCGATCGGCTGCCATCGCATCTGCACCGAACTCGAGGAGTTGGCCTTCCAACACCTCAACCCGATCGCCCGCGACGCCATCGTGCGGCGGCTGGCGACCCTGCGAGGCGCCCAGGGCGAGGCGGTGGCGGTGGTCTCGGGCGAAATCGCCGCCAAGCTGGAGGCGGCTGGGCTGCCGGCCAGGGTCTTCGGCCGCGAAAAGCATCCCTATTCGATCTGGCGCAAGCTGCAGCGCAAGTCGATCAGCTTCTACCAGCTGTCCGACATCTACGCCTTCCGGGTCATCCTCGACACCGAGGAGGACTGCTATCGCGCGCTCGGGGTCATCCACCGCAGCTGGCCGTGCGTGCCCGAGCGGTTCAAGGATTTCATCTCGACCCCCAAGCGCAACAACTACCGCTCGCTGCACACCACCGTCATGGGCCCGCGCGGCATGCGCATCGAGATGCAGATCCGCACCGAGGCCATGGACCGGGTCGCCGAGGACGGGGTCGCCGCCCACTGGCGCTACAAGGACCAGGCTTACGGCTTCGATCCGGAAGCCATGGAGGCCGCCGGCGGCCGCGATCCGCTGGTCAACCTGCGCCATCTGGTCCAGGTGCTGGAGCACGGCGGCGACGCCGAGGACCTGGTCGAGCACGCCAAGCTGGAGATGTTCGTCGACCAGGTGTTCGTCTTCACCCCCAAGGGCCGGCTGATCAGCCTGCCGAGGGGCGCGATGCCGCTGGACTTCGCCTATGCGGTCCACTCCGACATCGGCGACACCACCGTCGGGGTGAAGATCAACGGCGAGCTGCGGCCGCTGCGCATGCCGCTGACCAACGGCGACGTGGTCGAGGTGATCCGCGGACCCACCCCGACCGCTCATCCGGAATGGCGCTCGCTGGCCATCACCGGCCGCGCCCGCTCGGCCATCTGCCGCCACATCCGCCTGACCGAGAAGGAGGAGTTCGTCCGCCTCGGCCGCGCCTCCATAGACCAGACCCTCGAGCGCGCCGGCAAGGTGCGCGCCAACATCTCGCTGCGCCCGGCGCTGGACCGGTTCGCGGTCCCCACCGAGGAGGAGCTGTTCGACGCCATCGGCCGCGGCCGCGTCACCCCGGCCCAGGCGCTCGATGCGCTCTTCCCCGGCATGAAGGAGAGCGAAAAGGCCTCGGTCGCCGCCCGTCGCCGCATCGAGGACGGGGTCGGCGCCCGGCTCTATGTCCGCGGCGGCGGCCTGACGCCGGGGGTGTCGCTGCATTTCGGCGAATGCTGCAACCCGGTGCCCGGCGACCGCATCGTCGGCATCCTCGAGCCTGGAAGTTCCGGCCTGGTGGTTCATGCGATCGATTGCTCCAGGCTGGCGGAATACGAGGACCGCGACGACCTCTGGCGCGACCTGCAATGGACGCCGCAGGCCGAGGCCAACACCGTCAGCCAGGCCCGCCTGACGGCGACCGTCCGCAACGCGCCCGGCGTGCTCGGCCAGGCCTGCACCATCATCGGCGAGGCCGGCGGCAATATCGTCGGCCTGCACATGCATCATCGCCAGTCGGACTTCTTCGACGTCGATATCGACGTCGAAGTCCGCGACGCCCGCCACCTGACCAACATCGCCGCGGCCCTGCGCGCCTGCCCGCCGATCGAGACCGTGGAGCGGGCGAGGGGGTAGGCGCCGGGTCTTGATCCCGCGCATTATCGTAGCTACGTGAATTCGTGAAGATCACCTACGATCCCGCGAAACGGGCCGCGACCCTGCGCGAGCGCGGTATCGATTTCAAAGAAGCCGCCGACGTTTTCGCCGGGACTGTCGTCGACACTCTCGATGAACGATTCGAGTACGGCGAGGTGCGCACGGTGACCTTCGGATATTGGCACGGCCGCATAGTGGTCGTTGTCTGGACGCAACGTGGTGAAGCGCGCCACGTCATATCGATGAGGAAGGCCAATGCCCGAGAACAAGCGCGATTTGGAAAGCGACTTAGCGAAATTTGACGCCTACGTGCTTGGCCCTGACGATTACGCCGAGATTCCCGAAGTCACCGACGAGATGTTTGCCAAGGGCGTTCTCATGAGGGGTGGCAAGCCTGTGGTGCGCGGCCGGCCGAAATCGGCGGCGCCGAAGCAGCAGGTCACGCTGCGCCTCGATCGCGATGTCCTGGAGCGTTTTCGGGCAGGAGGCGAAGGCTGGCAGAGCCGGATCAACGAGGCCTTGCGCCAAGCGGCCGGCCTCGCTTACGGCGGCTTTTCCGAAGACCCGGAACGCGGTATCGAGCCACCCCATGACAAACGACGACGTCCTCGCTGAATTCCGCGCCTCCGGCGCGTTGCGCGAGGGGCATTTCATCCTCTCCTCGGGCCTGCACTCGGGCGTGTTCCTGCAAAAGAACCTGGTCTTCATGCATCCCGACCGCTGCGAGCGCCTGTGCAGGGCGCTGGCGGCGAAGATCCGCGAGGCGGTCGGCGCGGTTGACGTCTGCGTGTCGCCGGCGGTCGGCGGGATCATTCCGGGCTATGAGACCGCGCGCCAGCTGGGCGTGCCGTCGATCTATGTCGAGCGGGAAGGCGGGGTGTTCGCATTCCGCCGGGCCTTCTCGCTGCCGCCCGGCGCGCGGATCGCCATGGTCGAGGACATCGTCTCCACAGGCCTGTCCTCGCGCGAGTGCGTCGAGGCCATCCAGGCGGCCGGCGGCGACGTGGTCTGCGCCGCCTGCATCGTCGACCGCTCCGGCGGCCGCGCCGACGCCGGCGTGCCGATGGTCGCCCTGGCCACCCTGGACGTGCCGGCCTATCCGGCCGACGCCCTGCCGCCCGAGCTCGCCGCCCTGCCGGCGGAAGAGCCGGGAAGCCGGAGGCTGAACGCGTGAATCGCCTCAGGCTGGGGGTCAATATCGACCACGTGGCGACCATCCGGAACGCCCGTGGCGAGACCTATCCCGATCCGGCCCGCGCCGCCGAAGTGGCCATCGCCGCCGGCGCCGACGGCATCACCGCCCATCTGCGCGAGGACCGGCGCCACATCTCCGATTCCGACATCGACGCCCTGGCCGCCCTGACCAAGCGCCGCGGCCGGCCGCTCAACTTCGAGATGGCGGTCACCGACGAGATGCTGGCCATCGCCCTTCGCCACCGCCCCCATGCCGCCTGCCTGGTGCCCGAACGGCGCGAGGAGGTGACCACCGAGGGCGGCCTGAACGTCGCCGCCGAGCGGGATCGCATCGCCCCGGTGGTCGCGCGGCTGAAAGAGGCCGGCATCCGGGTCTCGCTGTTCATCGAGCCGGACGCGAGCCAGATCGCCGCCGCCGCCGCCGTCGGCGCCCAGGTCATCGAGTTGCACACCGGCGCCTACTGCATGGCGGTGCGCGAGCGCCGGCCCGAGGCCGAGCCGCTATACGACCGGCTGCGCGAGGCCGCCGTCCAGGCGACTGCGCTGGGCCTGGAAGTGCATGCCGGCCACGGCATCGATTACGAGACCGTTCCGCCGATCGCCGCCATCCCCGAGTTCGCCGAGCTCAACATCGGCCATTTCCTGATCGGCGAGGCGATCTTCACCGGCCTTGACGCCGCCATCCGGCGCATGCGCGCGCTGATGGACGCCGCCCGCGACGAGGCGGCGGCTTGATCGTCGGCATCGGCTCGGACCTGACCGACATCCGGCGCATCGAAAAGACGCTGTCGCGGTTCGGTGAGCGCTTCGTGGCGCGCATCTTCACCGAGGTCGAGCGCAGCCGCTCGGAGCGAAAGCCGGATCGCGCCGCCAGCTACGCCAAGCGGTTCGCCGCCAAGGAGGCTTGCGCCAAGGCGCTGGGCACCGGCCTGAAGCGCGGGGTCTTCTGGCGCGACATGGGGGTGGTGAACCTGCGCTCCGGCCAGCCGACCATGGCGCTGACCGGCGGCGCAGCGGCCAGGCTGGCCGAGCTGCTGCCGCCCGGCAAGCGCGGCGCCATCCACCTCAGCCTCACCGACGACCATCCCTATGCGCAGGCCTTCGTCATCATCGAGGCGCTGGACGCCTGATGGGCGGAGTGCGCCGTTTCGCGCCGCCAAACTCGTCCGGACACGGGGCCTGCGCCTTGCTTGCGCCCAACGCAGCGTCTAGCTAGGCGCACAACGCCGCGACTGGCCGTCCAAGAGATCCACCCCATCCCATGAGTACAGACGCCAAGAGCGCGCCGGCCGCCAAGAGCGGGGCCGTCCACGAGACGGTCGAGATCGTCAAGACCATCGTCTATGCGCTGCTGATCGCGCTGGTCCTGAGGGTGGTGCTGTTCCAGCCCTACACCATCCCGTCGGCTTCGGAAGAACCGAACCTCTACCAGGGCGACTACATCATCGTCTCCAAGTGGAGCTACGGCTGGAGCAAGCATTCGATCCCGCTGAGCCCGCCGCTGTTCTCCGGCCGGATCTTCTTCCACCCGCCGACGCGCGGCGACATCGTGGTCTTCAAGCTGCCGCACGACGCGGAGTCCAAGGGCACCGACTACATCAAGCGGCTGATCGGCCTGCCCGGCGACCACATCCAGGTGAAGGAAGGCCGGCTCTACATCAACGACAAGGAACTGCCGCTGCAGCCGCTGGCGCCCGGCATGGGCGACGTCGACGAAGGCGGTCCTGAGCCGGTCGACCGCTTCCTGGAGACCAATCCCGAGGGACGGCAATACGTCATCCAGCGCGCGCCCGACGATGCGGGGCATGCCGCCAACAATACCGGCGTCTATGTGGTGCCGCCGCACTGCTACTTCATGATGGGCGACAACCGCGACAACTCGCTGGACAGCCGCTTCGACCCGTTCATGCCGATGAGTTCGACCGGTTCGCAGACCTGCGCCTGGGACGATTCCCTCGACCAGGGCGCGATGACCGACCCCAGCAATCCGGGCGTCGGCTTCGTGCCGGAGGAGGATCTGGTCGGCAAGGCGCAGTTCGTGCTGGCGTCGTGGAAGCCGGGCGCCTCGCTGCTCAAGCCCTGGACCTGGATCGCCGTGCGCCCCGACCGGTTCTTCCATACGCTGAAATGAACGCCCGCACAGACGCGGTCGGGCGGCTGGAGCGCCGCCTCGGCTACGTGTTCACCGACCCGGCCCTGCTCGAGCGCGCGCTGACCCATTCGAGCGCGATCGGCGGCGGAGCCAAGACGCGGGACAACGAGGTGCTCGAATTCCTCGGCGATCGCGTCATCGGCCTTCTCGCCGCCGAGCGGCTGGCCGACCTGCACCCGGAAGCCCCGGAAGGCGAACTCTCGCCGCGGCTCAGCGCCGTGGTCAGCGGCAAGGCCTGCGCCGAGGTCGGCCGCCGCATGGAGCTGGGTCCGGCGCTGCGCCTGGCCGGCTCGGAGACCAAGGGCGGCGGCCGCGACAAGCCTTCCATTCTCGCCGATGCTGTCGAGGCGGTGATGGCCGCCCTCTATCTGGACGGCGGCCTGGCGGCGGCCCGCGCGGTCTTCCTCGATCTCTGGGCCGAGACTTTCGACGACCTCGGCGCCGAGACCCCGCGCGATCCGAAGACCACCTTGCAGGAATGGGCGCAGAGCCTCGGCCGCCCGCTGCCGTCCTATGCCGTCGTCGCCCGCGCCGGGCCGGACCATCGGCCGGTCTTCACCGTCTCGGTGGCGGTCGAGGGGCTTGACCCGGCCGTCGGCCAGGGGCCGTCTCGGCAGGATGCCGAAAAGGCGGCGGCGGCCGTGCTGCTCGCCCGCGAAGGAAAGACATGAACGACGTCGCGACCCGCGCCGGCTTCGCCGCCATCCTCGGCGCGCCCAACGCCGGCAAGTCCACCCTGGTCAACCGGCTGGTCGGCTCGAAGGTCTCGATCGTCACGCAGAAGGTGCAGACCACCCGCTTCCCCGTGAAGGGCGTGGCCATGGTCGGCGATACGCAAATCGTGCTGGTCGACACGCCCGGCGTGTTCAAGCCGCGCCGCCGGCTCGACCGCGCCATGGTCCGCTCCGCCTGGGCCGGCGCCGAGGACGCCGACATCGTCGTGCACCTGGTGGACGCCAAGGCGGAACTGGCCGCCGCGGACGGCTCGGCCAAGGGCGCCGACCGCCTGGCGGCCGAGGACACCGCTTCGATCGTCGACGGGCTGAAGAAGGCCGGCCGCCAGGCCATCCTGGCCCTGAACAAGATCGACCTGATCCGCCGCGACAGTCTGCTCGGCCTGTCGCAGCGGATGTTCGACAGCGGCGTCTATTCGGAGGCCTTCATGATCTCCGCCAAGGACGGCTCCGGCGTCGACGACCTGAAGAGCCGGCTGGCCGCGGCCATGCCCGAGGGGCCCTGGCTTTATCCGCCCGACCAGGCCGGCGACCTGCCGGCGCGGCTGCTGGCCGCCGAGATCACCCGCGAGAAGGTCTATCTGCGCCTGCACGAGGAGTTGCCCTACGCCGCCGCCGTCGAGACCACCGCCTTCACCGAGGCGAAGAAGGGCGCGGTCAGGATCGAGCAGACCATTTATGTCGAGCGCGACAGCCAGCGGCCGATCGTGCTCGGCAAGGGCGGCCAGACCCTGAAATGGATCGGCGAGGCCTCGCGCAAGGAGATCAGCGAAATCCTCGGCCAGCCGGCGCACCTTTTCCTGACCGTCAGGGTGCGGGAAAACTGGGCCGACGAGCGGGAGTTCTACTCGGGGACCGGGTTGGACTTCGATGCCTAGGCCCTGGTTTTCCTCCCCCGTAGGGGCAGGGGAATCGCATATGGAAGCGCTCGATTTGGCACCCCAGAGCGAGGCTCCAGAATGGTCGGGCAGAGCCGCTTCCGATTCCGTTTTGTTCTGGATTTTACCCTGTCGCCCCGTGCCCACCGACGGCCGGAGCCATA
>DATAYM010000044.1:0-1912 GCA_036272595.1 Caulobacteraceae bacterium | reverse complement strand
GCGTTGCCGATGCCAGACGGCACGTGGTCGGCGATGATGGCCAGCATGGAGGCGTCGATCGGCAGGTCGGCCTTGGGCCTCAGCCACATCACCAGCCGGCCGTCCTCGACCGGCGCGGCGGCTTCCGACCAGCCCCAGCGGCCGTGCGCGATGCGCATCTCCAGATGGCTGTGCAGGTCGTCGTCCTCGCCCCGCCAATGGGTCCCGACGGGGCAGTCCTCGGGCGGCGGTACGTCCGGCGCGGTCAGCCACTGGCGCGAGATGTCGCTGGGCCGCGACCCCAGGGCGGCGTTGACGGTGAGGATTTCGCGATCGCCGACATGGCCGGTCACCCGCGCCTGGCTGTTGTGCTTGCCCTGGACGGGAACCCAGACGTCGAAATCTACAACCGACGGTGGTCTGGCGAAGGACAGGTACTGAGCCGTCGCCCAGATCACCGGCCGCTCGCAGGTGCGCTCCATGGCCTGGATCGCCGCGGCCATGCCGACGCCGCCGAACATGAAGCTGTGCGACGGCGGCCCGACGCACAGGCTGTCCTCCAGCGGCAGGTACCAGCGGTGCGGATTGTGCGTGGCGGTGAGGGTGAGAAAAGGCGTTGCCATGGTCCCGCCCATAGCATCGACGCCGCGCCCCGCGCCATTGCGGCTTGGTGGGAGGCGCCCCGATAGCCTAGGGTTTTGGCAAATACGGTCGTCCGCCAGGGACGCGTAGGCGAGGAGAGCTCAGCATGTCGACCCCCAGCCGTGAAATCCATCTGGTCAAGCGGCCGGAAGGGCCGCCCACCCTCGACGACTTCGCCATGGTGGAGACGCAGGTTGCCGATCCGGCCGATGGCGAGGTGCTGGTGCGCAACCTCTACATGTCGGTGGACCCCGCCATGCGGCCGCGCATGAGCGTCGGCCAGGAACTCAACGAGGCCATGGGCGGCGGCGCGCTCGGCCGGGTGGAGAAGTCGCGCAATCCGGCCTTCAAGGAGGGCGACCTGGTCACCAACCGCTTCGGCTTCCGCGAGGCGTTCACCTCCGGCGAACGCGGCCTGCAGCGGCTGCAGCCGGAGCCCGGCCTGCCGTTGACCGTGCACATGGGCCCCTTGGGCGGTCCCGGCTTCACGGCCTACGGCGGCCTCCTGCACATCGGCCAGCTGAAGGACGGCGAGCAGGTGTTCGTCTCGACCGCCGCCGGCGCGGTGGGTTCGGTGGCGGCGCAGATCGCCAAGATCCACGGCTGCTACGTGGTCGGCTCGACCGGCTCGGACGACAAGGTGCGCTGGCTGACCGAGGAGGCGGGGCTGGACGCGGCGATCAACTACAAGAGCGCACCGATCCGCCAGAGCCTGAAGGCCGTCACGCCTAAGGGCATCGACGTCTATTTCGACAATGTCGGCGGCGACCATCTGGACGCGGCGCTGGCCGGGATGAACAGCCTCGGGCGCGTGGCGGTCTGCGGCATGATCTCCGGCTACAACGAGGCCGGCGCGCGCACGGCGGTGCACAATCTGTCCAACATCATCTATGGCCGCATCAACCTGCGCGGCTTCGTGGCGACCGACTTCATGCACCTCTACGACCAGTTCAAGGCGGAGATGGCCGGCTGGCTGAAGGACGGCCGGATCAAGTACCAGGAGACCATCTACGAGGGCATCGCCAACGCGCCCGCCGCCATGGTCGGGCTGATGCAGGGCGCCAACAGCGGCAAGATGCTGGTCAAGCTGGCCGATTAGGGCAGATTCCGTTCAAGCCGACCCACGCTCTCCGTCATGGCCCGACTTGTTCGGGCCACCCATGATCACCGTCGAACGCGAGTGTCTATGGGTTGCATGTTGGCCGGCCCTCGGAGACGAGGGGACGCTGGCGGACCCTCGGTCTATGGGTGGGTCTGAACGACCGTGGGGACCTTGAGCCCGCCAGCGTCT
>DATAYM010000043.1:0-41564 GCA_036272595.1 Caulobacteraceae bacterium | reverse complement strand
GACCAAGGAGGAGGGCGGCCGGCACACGCCGTTCTTCACCAACTACCGGCCGCAGTTCTACTTCCGCACCACCGACGTGACCGGGATCATCAAGCTGAAGGAAGGGGTGGAGATGATCATGCCCGGCGACAACGCCGAGCTTGACGTCGAACTGATCACCCCGATCGCCATGGAAGAAAAGCTGCGCTTCGCCATCCGCGAAGGCGGCCGCACCGTCGGCGCCGGCGTGGTGGCCAAGATCCTGGAATAAACCCCGCTTGGGGATCGTCATCCCCCGCGGGACGCGCCCATGCGCGGCCCGCGAGGACAGCGCGTTCGCAAGACCGAAGGTTTGATCGAGAGCCGCCCGTCCAGAACGGGCCGCGGCGGCGCGGCCGGATTGGCGCTGCGCCCCGCAATGGCCTATATGTGGGGCCAATGTCGAAGGCGCTGACTCGAGCGTCGGCGCGCTAGAGGAGTGAATCTGATCATGGGCGGCCTGAGCCCCATTCACTGGATCATCATTGCGGTGGCCGCGCTGCTGCTGTTTGGCGGCCGCGGCAAGATTTCGAGCGTCATGGGCGACGCCGCCAAGGGCGTGAAGGCGTTCCGCGACGGCCTGAAGGACGACCACGAGGCCACCCCGGCCGCCCCAGCCGCGACCCCGAGCCTTCCCCCGGCCCAGGCCGAGAAGGATCCGAGCGTCCACTGATCGGCCCTAAGGGCCCGCTGATCCCCCATGTTTCCTGAAAACCGGCTGCTGGAGCTCATGATCATCGGCGCGGTGGCGCTGATCGTCGTCGGGCCGAAGGACCTGCCCGTCCTGATGCGCCGGGTCGGCCAGTTCGTCGGCCGCATGCGCGCCATGGCCAACGAGTTTCGCGCCAGTTTCGAGGACCTCGCCCGGCAATCGGAGCTGGAGGATCTGCGCAAGGAGGTCGAGGCCATGCGCGCCGACCACCGCAACCTAACCCAGTTCAACCCGATGGCCGCCGACTTCAGGACCTCCGATCTTCCCGCCGCCGGCGTCACGCCGCATGAGGAGCCGCCGGCGCCCGCCCCGGTGATGACGTCGATCACGCCCGCCGCCGCAGCGCCCGAACCCGCGCCGGCCGAGCCGATCGCGGCGAAGACGGCGGCGCCGATGCCGAAGACGCCCCGCAACCCCCGGGCGAAAAAGCCCGAGCCCAAGGCCGGCTGAGCGTGGCCGACACCGACGACAGCGAGATCGAAGCCTCGCGCGCGCCGTTGCTGGATCACCTGGTCGAACTGCGCAGCCGGCTGATCATCTGCGCCGCGGCCCTCGCGGTCGGCTTCGTCATCTGCTTCATCTTCGCCACCGACATCTATCTCTTCCTCCTGGAGCCGTTCCAGCGCGCCGCCAGCCTGCTGGCGGTGCAGAAGGCCGCCGCCGCGACGCGCGGTCCGTTCGACCTTTTGCTGGCCATGACCGGGCTGAAATCGACCGCCGGGGTGCATGTGGAGCCGATCCACATGGTCTTCACCCAGCCGCTGGAGTTCTTCTTCACCAAGCTGAAGCTGGCCGGGTTCGGCGCGGTGGTGCTGACCTTCCCGATCCTGGCCTGGCAGCTCTACCGCTTCGTCGCCCCCGGCCTCTACAAGCGCGAGCGCAACGCCTTCCTGCCATTCCTGATCGCCTCGCCGGTGCTGTTCCTGATGGGCGCGGCCCTGGTCTATTTCGTCATGCTGCCCTTCGTGCTCTGGTTCTCGCTGAACCAGCAGATCGTCGGCAACGCCGCCATCTCTGTGTCGCTGCTGCCCAAGGTCTCGGACTATCTCAGCCTGGTGATCACCCTGCTGCTCGGCTTCGGCCTTTGCTTCCAGCTGCCGGTGGTCCTGGCGCTTCTGGGCATGGTCGGCATGGTGTCCAGCAAGCTGCTGCGCTCGGGGCGCCGCTACGCCATCCTCGGCGTCTTCGTGGTCGCCGCGGTCATCACCCCGCCGGACCCGATCAGCATGATGAGCCTCGTCATCCCCGGGGTGCTGCTCTACGAGGTCTCGATCCTCTGCGTCTGGCTGATCGAGCGCCGCCGCGTCCGCGAAGAGGCGGCGGAGGCGGCCGCGGCTGGGGCGAGCTAGGCCGACGCCATCTCCCGCGCCTTGGCGTCGGCGGCGACGCCGAGGTGGCGGGTGTAGAAGGCCTCCCAGTCGACGCGCTCGAAGTCCGGGATGTCCATGTGGCCGCCCGGATTGATGTGCATGGTCTTCTCCTTCGAGCCGAAGGCGTCGAAGAGGGCGATGCCGGCCTCGCGCGGCGCCACCGCGTCCTCCCACTGGAAGACGAACTGCACCGGAATGGTGATCGCCCTGGCGGCCGCCTCGAACTCGGGCTGGCCGGCGCGCAGGCCGGCGAGGCCGAAGATGGCGGCGGTGATGCGCGGCTCCCGCGACACGAACGGCACGCCGATCGCCGTGCCCATGGAGACCCCCCAGTAGCCCACCGGCCCGGCGCCGACGAAGTCCAGCGCCTGCACCGCGTCCAGGGCGGCCTTCCATTCCGGCACGGCCTTCAGGCTGCGCTGGCCCATCTGGCGCAGGCGCTCGGGGTCCATGGGCGCGGCGGTCTCGCCACGCACCCGGGCGCCCACCTCGCGGCCAAGCGCTTCGGCCTCCTCGCGGGAGATGCGGTCGCCGTGGCCCGGCGCGTCGATGGCCAGGGTGGCGTAGCCGAACCGGCGGGCGTAGCGGCGGGCGCGCGAGACGATGTTGGCGGTCTTCTTATGCTGCGAGCCGCCGTGGCCCATCAGGATCAGCGGCCGCGGGCCCCTGGCGCCGTCCGGGGCCCAGAGCACCGCCGGCACGGTCTCGCCGGCGACCTTCAGCTCGAACGAGCGGCGGGCGACGCCGCCATCTTCAATGCGTTCATCGGTGAAATTCATCATCGTCTCTCCCTCAAATCTGTTTGCCGCCAGGGTCGCCGGATGAATCGAGGAGTCAAGCCTGACTACGGATCGTCTGGCGGGCGAAGGCGAGGGCAGGGCGTCGTTCAGCGCATTGCCGCCTCCGCCAACGCGCCTTAAAGGGGGCCGCTCAACTTCGAGCGTTTTCATGCACGACATCCGGGCCATCCGCGACGATCCGCAAGCCTTTGACCGCGGCTGGGCCGCGCGAGGGCTGTCGTCGCAAACGCCGGCCATCCTGGCGATGGACGCCGATCTGCGCGCCGCCCAGACCGCGCTGCAGGGCGCTCAGAGCCGCCGCAACGAAGCCTCCAAGCTGATCGGCATGGCCAAGGCGAAGAAGGACGAGGCCGCGGCCGCTGGGCTGATGGCCGAGGTCGAGCAGCTGAAAGGGACGATGGGCGAGCTGGCGGAGTTGGAGCGCGCCAGGTCGGAGGCGCTGCACACCCTCATCGCGGCCCTGCCCAACCTGCCGGCCGCCGATGTGCCTGTCGGCGAAGACGAACATGGCAATGTGGAAGTCCGCCGCTGGGGCGAACCCTTCGCCATCCAGAACCCCAAGGACCATGTCGACCTTGGCGCGGCCCTGGGGCTGATGGACTTCGAGGCCGCCGCGCGCATGTCCGGCTCGCGCTTCGTCGTCCTGCGCCGCGAGCTGGCGCGGCTGGAGCGGGCGCTCGGCCAGTTCATGCTCGACATCCAGACCCGCGAGCACGGCTATCACGAGATTTCGCCGCCGCTGCTGGTGCGCGACGAAGCGGTGTTCGGCGTCGGCCAGCTGCCCAAGTTCGCCGAGGACCTGTTCCGCACCACTGACGGGCGCTGGCTGATCTCCACCGCCGAGGTTTCGCTGACCAACCTGGTGCGCGAACAGATCACGCCCGAGGAAGACCTGCCGCTGCGGCTCACCGCCCTGACCCCGTCCTTCAGATCGGAGGCGGGCGCCTCGGGCAAGGACACCCGCGGCATGATCCGCCAGCACCAGTTCTACAAGGTGGAGCTGGTCTCGATCACCGCGCCGGAGGATTCCGAGACCGAGCACGAGCGCATGGTCGAATGCGCCGAGGCGGTGCTGAAGCGGCTGGACCTGCCGTTCCGCACCATGCTGCTGTGCACCGGCGACATGGGCTTTTCCGCCCGCAAGACCTATGACCTGGAGGTCTGGCTGCCGTCGCAAGGCATGTACCGGGAGATCTCCTCCTGCTCCAACTGCGGCGACTTCCAGGCCCGGCGCATGGACGCCCGCTGCCGCAAGGTCGGCGAGAAGCAGATCCGCTTCCCCCATACGCTGAACGGCTCGGGCCTGGCGGTCGGCCGCACCCTGGTGGCGCTGATGGAGAACTATCAGGACGAACGGGGCCGCATCGCCATCCCGCAGGCGCTGCAAGGCTATATGGGCGGCCTGACCCATATCGGCGGCTGAGCCCTTGCGCATCCTGCTTACCAACGACGACGGGATCGAGGCCGAGGGGTTGGCGGCGCTGGAGCGGATCGCGGCGGTGCTGTCCGACGATGTCTGGGTGGTGGCGCCGGAGACCGAGCAGTCGGGCGCCAGCCGGGCGCTGACCCTCAGCGAGCCCCTGCGGGTGCGCAAGATCGGCGAACGCCGCTTCGCCGTCGCCGGCACCCCCGCCGACTGCGTCACCCTGGCCCTGCAGACCCTGATCGGCGAGCCGGTCCCGGACCTGGTCATGTCCGGCGTCAACCGCGGCCAGAACGTCGCCGAGGACGTCAGCGTCTCCGGCACCGTCGCCGGGGCCATCGAGGGCATGGTGCTGGGCGTGCCGGCGATCGCCCTGTCGCAGTCGATGGCCTATTTCCACGACGAGGTGAAGGTCAGCTGCGACACCGCCGAGGCCTTTGCTCCCGGCATCGTCCGCAAGCTGATCGAGGCCGGCTGGCCCAAGGACGTGATCATCAACCTGAACTTCCCCGGCCGCAGCCCCGACCAGGTCACCGAGGTCGAGGTGACGCGCCAGGGGTTCCGCGACGTGCAGACCCGCTATCTCGACCGCCGCACCGACCTGCGCGGCCGCGACTACTTCTGGATCGGCTACCGGGCGCTGCCGTCGAAGCCGGCGGATGGCACCGACCTGCGCGCCATCTATGATGGCCGTATTTCGGTCACGCCCCTGCATATCGATCTGACCCATATGAAGACCGTCCACGACCTGAAGGCCGTGCTCGGCGGGGCGCCGCCCAAGCCATGAGCACGCCGAAGCCATGAGCACCGACGAGCCAGACGACGACTCGCCGGAAACCCAGCGCGCGCGGCTCATCCTGTCACTGCGCTCGCAAGGGGTGTCCGATCCGGCGGTGCTGAACGCGCTGGAGCAGACGCCGCGCGATCTCTTCACCCCGAAACTGTTCCAGGAGCGGGCCTGGGAGGATTCGGCGCTGCCGATCGCCTGCGGCCAGACCATCAGCCAGCCCTTCATCGTCGGGCTGATGACCCAGGCCCTGACCATCGAGCCGCGCGCCCGCGTCCTGGAGATCGGCACCGGCTCCGGCTACCAGACGGCGGTGCTCTCCAGGCTGGCGCGGCTGGTCTATACGATCGAGCGCTACCGCACCCTGATGGGCGAGGCCGAGGCGCGCTTCAAGGCGCTGCAGCTGGGCAACATCATCACCCGCTTCGCCGACGGCGGCGAGGGGTGGCCCGAACAGGCGCCTTTCGACCGCATTCTGGTCACAGCCGCGGCGCCAGCTGAGCCCAAGACGCTGCTCGCGCAGCTGAAACCGTCGGGGATCCTCGTTGCGCCGATCGGGCGCGGCCCAATCCAGACGTTGAAACGCTACCTGGGCGACGGCCAGGGGGGCTTTAAGGAAGAGGTGTTGTGTGACGTTCGTTTCGTGCCGCTTTTGGACGGTGTGGCGCGCGAACTTTGAGCCGTCCCGGCGGTTCGGGGTGGCGCGGGGCGGTCGCATCGCCGACACTGCCCCCGGGGTGCAGGCGATTCCGACGGGCGAGGGCGGAGCGACGATGACGGCATTCTGGATAAGGGCGGCGCTCGCGGGCGCGGGCGTCATGGCCTTGCAGGCCTGCGAGATGCCCCATTCGCAATACGCGCCCTACGAGGGTTACCAGACCCCGACCTCACGGCCGATGGCGCAGCCGCAATATCCGGTCACCGCCGACAAGCCCGCGCCGACGCCGCAGCGGTCGGCCGACCCGCACGATCCGGTCGCCCGGCCCAGTGGCGACGTGAGCGGCCAGCCGCTGCCGCCGCCGGGCCCCAGTTCGGCCAACCGGCCGGCGTTCGTCGACGTCAATTATGTGACGAGCGCACCAGGCGTCCTGACCACCGGCCTGCCGCGCCAAGGTTTCCTGACCGACATCGCCTATCGTCATCGCGGCCATGCCGAGCGGCGCGGACGCCATGCGGTGCACGTCAGCGCCAACGGCCGGCTGGAGCGGGATGCGGAATCGGACACCGTCACCGTCAAGAAGGGCGACACCGTCTCTACGCTGGCCCAGAAGTACGGGAGCACCAGGGAGGCGATCCTCGAGGCCAATCACCTCCGCGGCCCGCACGGCCTCAAGGTCGGCTCGACGCTGAGGATACCGGGCAAGACCGGATCCGCCGACGAGTCGGCATCCGGCAGCCAGCCATCCGAAAGCCGTGCTTCCGAAAGTCATGCTTCCGAAAGCCGGGGGGGCCGCGAGAGCCGCGCCGAGGCCAGGGCGGAGAGCCGCGACGAGCGAGCCTCCTCGAAGCCCTATGCGGTCGGCCACGGCGACACCCTCTATTCGCTCGGCCGCAAATTCCACATCTCGCCGAAGGATCTGGCGCAGGCCAACGGCCTGGCGGCCAACGCCCACCTGCACATCGGCCAGAGCATCAAGCTGCCCGGCCAGCCGGAGGAGGCGCAGGCCGCGCCGGCGCCGTCGCGCCGCGAACTCGCCGAGGAGCGCCGCCACGAGCGGGGGCGGGGGCGCGGCCGTGCCGAAGCCTCGCTGGCGCCGGGCGACACCGCCGTCGCCGGCAATACGCTGCCGGCTCAACCGACCCCGCCGGAGCGGCCGAGTCGCCGGATGGCGCGCAACGACCTGATCGGCCCGGCCGGGCCGAGCGCGCCGGTGCCGTACGATTCCCTTCCCGGCCACCTGATCGGGCCGGCCGAGGGCCATTTCGCCGCCCCGCCGGTGCGGCCGACGACCCCGGCCTATGTGCCGCCGGTCAGCATGCCCCAGGCGCCGCCGACCCCGCCGGACGCGCAGGTGGTGATGGCCGGCCGCGGCCGGTTCGTCTGGCCGGTGCATGGCGCCCTGCTGTCCAGCTTCGGGCCCAAGCCCGGCGGCCAGCGCAGCGACGGCATCGATATCGGCGCGCCGGACGGCTCGCCGGTGCATGCCGCCGCGGCCGGCGACGTGGTCTATGCCGGCGACCTGGTGCCGGGCCTCGGCAACCTGGTGCTGATCAAGCACGACGACGGCTGGATCACCGCCTACGCCCACCTGTCGCGGACCGAGGTCAAGATCAAGGACCACGTGGCGCAGGGCGCCGAGATCGGCCTGGCCGGCCAGACCGGCGGCGCGGCCCAGCCGGAGGTCTATTTCGAGATCCGCTACGCCCCGACCCCCCGCGACAAGGCCAAACCGGTCGACCCGTCGCTGCTGCTGAGCAGTCAGTAGGAGCGGGGCTTCCCAAGGTGACGGCGAATTAAGCTGCCTCTTGGCGTTGCAACGCCTAGCCTGCCGGGCAAAATCCCGACAGGGAGGACAGTGATGCGTACACTCTGGAGCGTTCTGCTTGCCGCGATCGTGCTGGGCTGGACCGGCGCGGCGGCGGCGCAGACGGTTTCGTTCAAGGACGTCACGGCGCGGGTGGTGATCATTCCCGAACAGCGTCCGGATGTGCAGGTCATCTTCCTGAAGACCAATCCGCACCTGCCGATGAAGCTCGTGAAGGTGTTCGGCGACGTCACCCAGGTCCAGCCGGCCAACTGGATGGGCTGGTTCTGGGGCCCGCGCCCGGTCTGCGACAGCCGCGACGACCATCCGGCCGTCACGGTCCCCGGGGGCGGCGACATCGACTATGACGACCTGCCGCAGATCGCCGTGCGCGTGCCGCTGGACGCCAAGGTCGACGCCGGCGGCGCGATCTACGGCGCCGTCGGCCGTTCGCAGAGCCTACACCTCAAGGTCGGCGGCTGCGGCGACTGGACCATCGCCAATGTCCAGGATGAACTCAGGGTCCAGTATGCGGGCTCGGGCAGGCTGCACACCGGCTCGGCCGGCAAGATGACGCTGCAGATCGCGGGCGCCGCCACGGTGACCACCACCGAGGTCGCCGATGGCCTGACGCTGGACATCGCCGGCGTCGGCAACGTGCACATGCGCAAGGTCTCCGGGCCGCTGGGCGTGCACCTGGCCGGCGGCGGCGACGTGCATATCGAGGACGGCCGCGCCACCACCATGGCCGTCCATATCGCCGGCTCCGGCAATGTCGACTACGGCGGCACGGCCGACAGCCTGGACGCCAATATCGCCGGCTCCGGCGACATCCGCGCGGCCAAGGTCATCGGCGCGGTCAACAAGTTCATCGCCGGCTCCGGCACGGTCGATGTCGGACCCTGAGGGCCGCAAGGAAGCACGAGGGCCGAGGGCCGTGGACACCAAAACCTACGAGAGCCTGGGCCTGCACATGTCCTTGAGCGACGTCGACCCGGCGCGGGTGGTCAACGGCCGCTCCAACCGCGAGATCCGCCAAGCGCTGGCCACCGAGGGCGACCGGCAATACCACCCCTGTCCCGAGGCCGTGATCGCCGACGGCGTGGCGCGGGGCAGGGTGGCCTCGCATCCCGGCTGGGCGCAAAGCCGCATGTTCCCCGGCACGGAACGGGACCTCTGGATCTACACGCCGGCCGGGTTCGATCCGCGCGCCGCGCCGCCGGCGCTGATCGTGTTCAACGACGGCGGCGGCTACCTGGACCGGGACGGGCCGGTGCGCGCCGCCGCGGTGCTCGACAGCCTGATCCACAATGGCGAGGCGCCGCCGACCATCGGCGTCTTCGTCATGCCGGGCCGGGCGGAGAGCTCGCCGGCCCAGCGCAGCCTCGAATACGACAGCGTCACCGACGCCTATGTCCGCTTCCTGCTGGAGGACCTGCTGCCGTTCGTGGAGGCGGAGATCGGCTGCGCCCTGACCGCCGACCCGGCCCACCGCACCATCTGCGGCATCTCCAGCGGCGGCATCTGCGCCTTCACCGCCGCCTGGTACCGGCCGGACGCCTTCGGCCGGGTGCTCAGCCACTGCGGCTCGTTCACCGCCATCCGCGGCGGCCACAACTATCCGTTCCTGATCCGCTCCACCCCGCGCAAGCCCATCCGCGTCTTCATGCAGAGCGGCGAGAACGACGCCGACATCATCTTCGGCAGCTGGCCGATGGCGAACAAGGAGGTCGCCGCGGCGCTGACGTTCGCCGGCTACGAGGTGAAGTTCGTCTTCGGCGAAGGCGGCCACAACCTGCGCCACGGCGGGGCGCTGTTCGCCGACTCGCTGCGCTGGCTCTGGGCGGCGGAAACAGACTGAAGGCCGAGCCTGCTCGGCGCAGCGTCAGTTCTGATTTGTCAGGCCGCCTTCGGCAAGCGGCGGCTCGCTCGACAAGGCCTCATCGAACGGCGCTTGCTGGGGAGGCGCCGGTAGCGGCTGAGGCGCATGGGGCGGCCCCCAGCGCATCACCACCGGAAGGGCGATGCCTACCGTCGAGTAGCCACGCGAATCCGTCAGGTCTGCAACGTCATATTTGACCGCGCTCAACGAGAGCTTGCCAAATCCGTAGCCGGACGGTGTTTCCTTGACGACAAGGCAGTGGCCAAGCTGGCCGTCAGTCAAAACAATACAGTTCAAGGTGACGGTTGCATAAATCTTGTCCCTCAATGCCCGCTTTGAATACGGAAAGAGAGGATTGCCTATTGTCCTGATGTGAATGAGGCCCCGCTGGGCTGAAGCGCCGCCATCTGGATTTGTTACTGTTGACTCACCTGGCGACCGCAAAGCTTGGCGCGGCTGAGGCGGGCTTGCATTGCTTGGGTACAGCTGGCTCGGGCCGCTGAGGAATGCCCAGGCCATGCCGACAAGCAGCAATACGATATAGACAAGCCCGATTGCAGCGTCCAAGGGGAGTTTGGATCGCTTGGCGGTCCGACCGCTGCCTTGGCCGGCGGTGACTTGGAAACGCCGAACGACCTCGGCGACGTCCGGATTGACAACGGGGTGATCAGGATCGGCGCGCCACCCAAACCGGGCGACGGCGACGCCGATGAGCGCGTCCGAGCGCGGCAGCGTGTCGACGATGAGTCCCGCGAGCCATGCTTCCAGCTGCGGGCCAAGGTGAACGTCGTAGAGCACCTCTTCATCCAGAACCCTGTGCAGCCTGTCGAGCAATCGATCCTTGTCGGGCGTCGCATGCCCCTTGAGCGCAGTCTCAAGGGCGGTTCTCTCGACCATATTCTCAAGAAATAGCCGCCGCCGCAGCACTGTGGCGATAACCGGATCCATGCCGCCGTGATGAAGCTTGTCCCAACCGAACGAGCCGATCGCGGTTCGGATGAGCGGGTCCGATCGGGGAAAGGTGCGGGCAAGCACGTCCGCCAGCCAGATTTCCAGAAGGAGATGAGCGGAGATGTTTTCTCGCGCCTCAGCCGCCAATACCGAGGTAAGCGCCCCGATGAGATCACCCTCTGACGGCGCCTCACTCTGCATGAGCAGGTGAAGAAGGCGCGCCCGAGCCTGCTCCTGTTGGCTAGGTGATGGGATGGGTGGCGTATCGGCGGGAGACTCGGTCGGACGTTCGTACTCTCGGCCGCTTATGGCCGCCTTGGCGGCAACTATCGGCGGCTTCGGCTGCCCCGCTGACGACGCCACGGCAGCTTGGGGCGCTCGGTGTTCGGCGGATGACAGGGCCCGTTCGTAGGCTATGCGCAGCTGCTTGAACCCTTCGGCGTCGTCCTCGGGGTGGACCTCACGTAGCCGCAGGGCATAGGCGCGCCGGATAGCCGCCTGGTCGGTCGACGGATCGAGACCGAGGGTCGTCCAGATCGAGGCCTCATCTAAAGCCAGAGTTCACCCTCCAGGTCGTCCAGCGCGTGGGATAGGCTTTCGCGTTGCTCATCGATTTCGCGCGGCTCCTGACGTTCGAGAGCCGCCTCGAACCGGGTCGCCAGGTTGGCCACGTATTCCCGCCGTTCGCCCAGACTGTTCTCGAAACAGCGGGCGGCCCGCGCGAGCGCCGCGCGGTTGGCGTCCGCATCGCGTGGATGATATTTGAGCGCGGCGAGCGCCGCCCGCCTTTCGGCCAGCTCGGCCGTCGACAGGTCGTCGTCATTGACGATCACCAGCTCGCCGCGTTCGCCGGTCTCTGGGACGTAGACGTCGACCTCCAGCAGGCCGTTGATGTCGTAGCTGAAGCGACAGTCGACCGTGATCTCGCCTGCTGGCGCTCGCGGCACCGGCACTTCGACGCTGCCGAGATGAATGTTGTCGGCGACGAGGCGGGCTTCGCCTTGATAGATGTTGAAAATGACCTTCGCCTGCAGATCGGTCAGCGTGGCGAACGTCGAGACCCGGCTGGCGGGGACAACCGTGTTTCGTTCGATGATTGGGGCGAAAAGTCCTCCACGTACCGCGCCACCACCCAGGCGCGCGCCCACATCAACGCCCAGGCTGTACGGGCATACGTCGGTCAGCACGACCTCCTTGAGGGCGGCGTCACGCGCCTTGAGGCCGGCCTGGATGGCCGCGCCGATGACGACGGCTTCATCGGGATTGGTTCCGGCCGCCGGGAATCGGCCGAACATCCGCGTCACAGCCTTGCGCACCAGCGGCATGCGCGTAGCGCCGCCGACAAGCACCACCTCTTTCAGCGCCTCGACGATCATGCGTCCGTCACGGAGCGCGCGAAGCACCGGCTCCTTCAGGCGGGCGATCAGATCGGCCGCCTCCGCCTCAAAGGCATGCGAACCGATGAGCATCTCGAAGAGCTGATCACGCCAGACAACCGAAAAGGCCGCGCCCTCGGGTTGGGTCGTCAGCGCGCGGCGTGTCATCTCCGCAGCTACCGACAGTCGCGCATGCAGCGGGCCGCCATCGCGCGCCTGATCGCCCCAATCGGTGGCGAAGCGCCGCCGGGCCATATCGACAATCACCGCGTTGAAGTCCTCGCCGCCGAGACGATTGTCGCCCGTCGTGGCGCGGACCTCGATGATCCCTTCGAATATCTCCAGGATGGATACGTCGAAGGTGCCGCCGCCGAGATCGAAGACCAGAAAGCGAGTTTCGTCGGCGAGATTATGCAGGCCATGCGCCAGCGCCGCTGCCGTCGGTTCGTTCAGCAGTCGTTCGACCTTCAAGCCGGCCAGCTCTCCAGCCCGTCGCGTCGCCTTGCGTTGCTTGTCGTTGAAGTAGGCTGGAACCGTGATCACGGCCTCGCCCACCGGTTCGCCAAGAAGGGACTCGGCGTCGCGCTTGAGGGCGCTCAGCACCAGGGCGGACAGCTCTTCCGGCAGGAAGTCCCTGTCTCCGAGCCGAAGTTCGCGCCGTGCGCCCATCAATCTCTTGAAGGCGGCTGCGGTGCGATCCGGATGGGTTGCGAGACGCTCGCGGGCGGCGAGACCGACAAGGACTTCGCCCTTGTCATCGAGACTCACGACGGACGGGGTGAGGACGTGGCCCAGACTGTTCGGAATCAAGTTGGCACGGCCATCCCGCCAGACAGCGACGGCGCTGTTCGTGGTGCCTAGGTCGATACCTATAATCACTGAAGCCCCCCGTTCGTCGCAACCTATCGGCGCGGCGAGCGCGGGGGGAAGAAAAATGTCGGCGCCGAGCAATCGGCGCCGGATTCAAACCGCAATCGCTGGCGGCGAAGCGCCTTCGTTTGAACCTTGAGCCTTTACGCAGGAGCCTCCTTCTTCGCCTTGACGCGGCGGGTCGGCGCGCGTATTGACCGCGCCTCTGTTGGACCGGCCGTAAGCCTTCGGGCTTAGACGCGGTTCGCGAGACGACCTGGACACAAGCGCCGCACGCTGCGGCGTTCGGCAAGGACAAGGCCCTCGCGGTGCTTTCCGCGCGGGCCATTTCGTTTTCGCGGACACCTGGTGGGCGTACCTGAAGTCTGAAAACTTCGGGCCGGTCTTTGAAACGGTGGATGAAGAAGGCGAGCGCTCAAGGGAACGCGTACGATATGGATCGGCAAAACATACGCATCCGGCTCAAGGCTTTTGACCACCGGGTTCTGGATCACTCGACACGAGAGATCGTCAACACCGCCAAGCGCACGGGCGCGACGGTGCGTGGTCCGATTCCGCTGCCGACCCTGATCGAAAAATTCACCGTCAACCGTTCGCCGCACATCGACAAGAAGTCGCGCGAGCAGTTCGAAATCCGCACGCACAAGCGCGTGCTCGATATCGTCGATCCGACTCCGCAGACCGTGGACGCGCTGATGAAGCTCGCGCTCTCGGCCGGCGTCGACGTCGAGATCAAGCTTTAGGGGACCGCGGACCATGCGAACCGGCGTGATCGCCAAAAAGCTGGGCATGACCCGCTTCTTCGATGAAGCGGGCACCGACGTGGCCGTCACCGTCCTTTCCCTGGACGGCTGTCAGGTCACAGCCCAGCGCACCAGGGACAAGGACGGCTACGTGGCGCTGCAGCTCGGCGCCGGCGCGGCCAAGGTCAAGAACACCACCAAGCCGATGCGCGGCCACTTCGCCAAGGCGCTGGTCGAGCCCAAGCGCCACCTGGCCGAGTTCCGGGTGTCGGAAGACAACCTCATCGACGTCGGCGCCGAATTCACCGCCGACCACTTCATCGCCGGCCAGGCCGTCGACGTCACCGGCGTGACCATCGGCAAGGGCTTCCAGGGCGGCATCAAGCGCCACCACTTCGGCGGCCTGCGCGCCACCCACGGCGTATCGCTCTCGCACCGCTCGCTCGGTTCCACCGGCCAGCGCCAGGACCCAGGCCGCACCTTCAAAGGCAAGAAGATGGCTGGCCATATGGGCGTGGACAATGTGACCACCCTCAATGTGACCGTGTTTCGCGTCGATGCGGAGCGCGGTCTTATTATTTTGCGCGGCTCGGTGCCGGGCGCGGACGGCGGCTACGTCAAGATCCGCGACGCGGTGAAGCGCGCCGCGCCGGCCGACCTGCCGGTCCCGGGCGCCTTCAAGTCGGCGAACGGCGCCGCGGCGCCGGCCCAGGCCGAAGCGCCGGAAGCCGAAGCGGCCGTGAGCGAAGGGGAAGCGTCGTGAAACTGGACGTCGTAACCCTCGCCGGCGGCAAGGCCGGCCAGATCGAGCTCTCCGACGCCATCTTCGGCATCGGCGACATCCGCGGCGACATCCTGGCGCGCTGCGTCAACTGGCAGCTCGCCAAGCGCCGGGCCGGCACCCACAAGGTGCAGACGCGCAACGAGAACTCGCGCACCGGCAAGAAGATGTACAAGCAGAAGGGCACCGGCGGCGCCCGTCACGGCTCGCGCCGCGCGCCGCAGTTCGTCGGCGGCAGCCGCGCTTTCGGCCCGGTGGTGCGCAGCCATGAATTCGACCTGCCGAAGAAGGTGAGGGCGCTGGCCCTGCGGCACGCGCTCTCCTCCAAGGTCAAGAGCGGCTCGCTGATCATCCTCGAGGAAGCGGTCGCCGAGACGCCGAAGACCGCGGCGCTGAAGGCGCAGTTCGAGGCCCTGGGCTTGAAGAACGCCCTGGTCATCGCCGGTCCGAAAGTGCACGGCGATTTCGGCCTCGCCGCCCGCAACATCCCGCATATCGACGTGCTGCCGAACGCCGGCCTGAACGTCTATGACGTGCTTCGGCGCGACACCCTGGTCCTGACCCGCGCCGCCATCGAAGGCATCGAAGCGCGCTTCGCTGCGAGGAGCGCCGCCTGATGCCCGCCGCCCGCCACTACGACACCATCCTGTCGCCGGTGATCACCGAAAAGGCCACCCTGCTGTCCGAGCAGAACAAGGTGGTGTTCAAGGTCGCCATGGACGCGACCAAGGACGAGATCTCCGCGGCCATCGAGTCCCTGTTCAAGGTGAACGTGACCAAGGTCAACACCATGATCGTCAAGGGCAAGACCAAGCGTTTCCGCGGGCTGCTGGGCCGGCGGAACGACATCAAGAAGGCCATTGTGACGCTGGCCCCCGGCCAGTCCATCGACATTGCGACGGGGCTTTAAGTCATGGCCTTGAAGACCTTCAACCCGACCTCTCCCTCGCGTCGCGGCCTTGTGCTGGTCGACCGTTCGGAGCTGCACAAGGGCAAGCCGGAAAAGAGCCTGGTCTCCGGCCTGACCAAGAGCGGCGGCCGTGGCGGCGGCGGACGCATCGCCGTGCGCTTCCGCGGCGGCGGCGCCAAGCGGCTCTATCGCACCATCGACTTCAAGCGCCGCAAGTGGGGCGTGCCGGCTGTCGTCGAGCGGCTGGAATACGATCCCAACCGCACCGCCTTCATCGCGCTGATCAAGTACACGGACGGCGAGCTGGCCTACATCCTGGCGCCGCAACGGCTGCGCGTCGGCGACGAGGTGATCGCGGCGGAAAAGGTCGACGTGAAGCTGGGCAACGCCGCTCCGCTCAGCGCCCTGCCGGTCGGCACCATCATCCACAATGTCGAGCTGAAGCCCAACAAGGGCGGCCAGATCGCCCGCTCGGCCGGGACCTACGCCCAGCTGGTCGGCCGCGACGCCGGCTACGCCCAGATCCGCCTGGGTTCGGGCGAGCTGCGCATGGTGCAGGACAGCTGCATGGCCACGGTCGGCGCGGTCTCCAACCCCGACCACATGAACGAGGTGCTCGGCAAGGCCGGCCGGGTGCGCCACAAGGGCCGCCGCCCGCACGTTCGCGGCGTGGCCATGAACCCGGTCGACCACCCGCACGGCGGCGGCGAAGGCCGCACCTCCGGCGGCCGCCACCCGGTGAGCCCCTGGGGCCAGCCGACCAAGGGCCGCAAGACCCGCTCCAACAAGGCGACGGACAAGTTCATCATCCGCTCGCGTCACGCCAAGAAGGCCCGCTAGCCCATGACCCGTTCGGTTTGGAAAGGCCCCTTTGTCGACGGCTACCTTCTGAAGAAGGCTGAAGCCGCGCACGGTTCGGGCCGCAAGGACGTCATCAAGACCTGGTCGCGCCGCTCGACCGTCATGCCGCAGTTCGTCGGCCTGACCTTCGGCGTCCACAACGGCCAGAAGCATATCCCGGTGCTGATCAGCGAGGACATGGTCGGCATGAAGCTCGGCGAGTTCGCGCCGACCCGCTATTTCCCCGGCCACGCCGCCGACAAGAAGGCGAAGAGGAAGTAGCCATGGGACAGAAGAGCAAAGAACGCCGTCTGGGCCCCGCCGAGGCCATGGCCAAGGTGAAGACGCTGCGGACCGGCCTGCGCAAGCTGAACGTGGTGGCCGCCTCGATCCGCGGCCTGAAGGTGCAGCGCGCCCTGAACGAGCTGGAATTCAGCGAAAAGCGCATCGCGCGCGACGTGCGCAAGGCGCTCTATTCGGCGATCTCCAACGCCGAGAACAACCACAGCCTCGACATCGACCAGCTGGTCGTCGCCGAGGCCTATGTCGGCAAGAACCTGGTGATGAAGCGGTTCTCGGCCGGCTCGAGAGGGCGCTCGTCTCGCATCATGAAGCCCTTCTCGGAGATCACCATCGTGGTGCGTGAACTTGGCGAGGCGGCCTGATGGGTCAGAAAGTCAATCCAGTCGGTTTCCGCCTGGGCATCAACCGGACCTGGGACAGCCGTTGGTTCGCCGACGGCGAGGACTATGGCCGGCTGCTGCACGAGGACATCAAGGTCCGCAAGGAGCTGAAGCTGCGCCTCGGCCAGGCCGGTGTCTCGCGGATCATCATCGAACGCCCGCACAAGCAGTGCCGCGTGACCATCTATGCCGCGCGCCCGGGCGTGATCATCGGCAAGAAGGGCGCGGACATCGACAAGCTGCGCAAGGATCTCGCCGCCATGACCGAGGGCGAGGTCAACCTGAACATCGTCGAGGTGCGCAAGCCCGAGACCGACGCCCAGCTGGTGGCCGAGAACATCGCCCAGCAGCTCGAGCGCCGGGTCGCCTTCCGCCGGGCCATGAAGCGCTCGATGCAGTCGGCCACCCGCCTGGGCGCCAAGGGCATCCGCGTCGAGGTCGCCGGCCGGCTGGGCGGCGCCGAGATCGCCCGCACCGAGTCCTATCACGAGGGCCGGGTGCCGCGGCACACCCTGCGCGCCGACATCGACTACGGCTTCGCGGAAGCCAAGACCACCTACGGCATCATCGGCGTGAAGACCTGGATCTTCAAAGGCGAGGTGCTGGAGCACGACCCCATGGCCCAGGACAAGCGCCTGGCCTCTGAATCCGGCCCGGCCGGCGAGGGCGGAGGCCGCGATCGCGCCGATCGTGGCGATCGTCCCGGCCGCCGCGACCGAGCCGCCTAGGGAAAAGCGTCATGCTGCAACCGAAAAAAACCAAGTACCGCAAGCAGTTCAAGGGCCGCATCCACGGCCTGACCAAGGGCGGCGCGTCGCTGAACTTCGGCTCGTTCGGCCTGAAGGCGCTGGAGCCCGAGCGGATCACCGCGCGTCAGATCGAGGCCGCCCGCCGCGCCATCACCCGCCAGATGAAGCGTCAGGGCCGGGTCTGGATCCGCATCTTCCCGGACCTGCCGGTTTCCGACAAGCCGGCCGAGGTGCGGATGGGCAAGGGCAAGGGCGCCATCGAGTACTGGGCCGCCCGCGTCGCGCCCGGCCGCATCATGTTCGAGGTCGACGGCGTGCCGGACGAGACCGCCCGCGAGGCGCTGAAGCTCGGCGCCGCCAAGCTGCCGATCAAGACCCGCGTCGTCACCCGCATCGACGCCGGCGCGGTGGAGCATGCCTGAGATGAAGATCGATGACGTTCGCCTGCTCACCCAGGACCAACTGGCCGACACCTTGCTGAACCTGAAGAAGGAGCAGTTCAACCTGCGCTTCCAGGCCGCTACGGGTCAGATCGAGAAGACCCATCGGGTGGGGGAAATCCGCAAAGACATCGCGCGCATCAAGACCGTGCTGCGCGCCAAGACGCCCGCCGCCTAGAGGATCGACGAAATGCCAAAACGAATTCTCGAAGGGGTGGTCACCTCCGACAAGGGCGACAAGACCATCGTCGTCCGCGTCGAGCGCACCTTTCTGCATCCGGTGATGAAGAAGACCGTGCGCCGCTCGAAGAAGTATCACGCCCACGACGAGACCAACGCCTACAAGACCGGCGAGGTCGCCCGCATCGCCGAGTGCGCGCCGAAGTCGAAGACCAAGACCTGGGAAGTGCTGCCCAAGGCCGCTGAAGGCGCCGCGTCATGATCCAGATGCAGTCCAACCTCGAGGTCGCCGACAATTCCGGCGCCAAGCGCGTCATGTGCATCAAGGTGCTCGGCGGCGCCGGTCGCCGCTACGCCTCGGTCGGCGACGTGATCGTGGTCTCGGTGAAGGAAGCCATTCCGCGCGGCCGCGTGAAGAAGGGCGACGTGCTGCGCGCCATCGTCGTGCGCACCGCCCAGGGCATTAAGCGCAAGGACGGCTCGCTGATCCGTTTCGACCGCTCGGCCGCGGTGATCGTCAACAAGCAGAACGAGCCGATCGGCACCCGGATCTTCGGACCGGTGCCGCGCGAGCTGCGGGCCAAGAACCACATGAAGATCATTTCGCTGGCCCCGGAGGTGCTCTGATGGCGGCCAAGATCAAGTCGGGCGACCGCGTCGTCGTGCTGGCCGGCAAGGACAAGGGCCGTCAGGGCCAGGTGCTGCGCGTGCTGCCGAAGGAAGACCGCCTCGTCGTCGCCGGCATCAACATGGTCAAGCGGCACACCCGTCCCAGCCAGGGCGACCCGCAGGGCGGCATCAAGCACAAGGAGGCGGCTCTGCACGTCTCCAACGTGGCGATGGTTGATCCCAAGACCGGCGAGCCGACCCGTGTCGGCTTCCGTATCGAAAATGGCAAGAAGGTCCGGGTGGCCAAGAAATCCGGCGAGGTCATCGATGGCTGAGCAAGCTTACGAACCGCGGATGAAATCCGAATATCGCAGCCGCATCCGCGGCGCGATGAAGGAGAAGTTCGCCTATTCGAACGACATGCAGATCCCGCGCCTCGACAAGATCGTGGTCAATATGGGCATCGGCGAAGCGGTGGCGGACTCCAAGAAGGTGGCCGCGGCGATGAAGGACCTCGCCGCCATCACCGGCCAGAAGCCGCTGCCGACCAAGGCGCGCACCTCCATCGCCGGCTTCAAGCTGCGCGAGGGCATGGTGATCGGCGCCAAGGTGACGCTGCGCAAGGACCGCATGTACGAATTCCTCGACCGGCTGATCACGGTGGCCCTGCCGCGGGTGAAGGACTTCCGCGGCCTGAAACCGACCTCGTTCGACGGCCGCGGCAACTATGCCCTGGGCCTGCGCGAGCACATCGTGTTTCCTGAGATCAACTACGACGAGATCGACCAGATGTGGGGCATGGACGTCATCGTCTGCACCACGGCGAGTACGGACGACGAAGCGCGTGCATTGCTGACCGAATTCCAATTCCCGTTCATGGCCAATTGAGCGGGGTGAAGGACCAACATGGCTAAGAAAAGTGCAGTCAACCGCAACCAGATGGTCAAGCGTCTGGTCAAGCAGATGCAGCCGAAGCGCGACGCGCTGAAGGCGATCGCCAACGATCAGAATCTTCCGCTGGAAGATCGCTTCGCCGCGCGCCTGAAGCTGGCCGAATTGCCGCGCAATTCGTCGGCGACCCGCTACCGCAACCGCTGCCAGCTGACGGGCAGGCCGCGCGCCTTCTATCGCAAGATGAAGCTGTCGCGGATCGCGCTGCGCGAGCTGGGTTCGGCCGGGTTGATCCCCGGCCTTGTGAAGTCGAGCTGGTGAGGAGGGTCTGATGGCTGTCAACGACCCGATCGGCGACATGATCGCCCGCATCCGCAACGCCGCGATGCGCAAGCGCTCCAAGTGCCTGACCCCGGCCTCGAAGCTACGCCAGCACGTCCTCGACGTGCTCGCCGACGAGGGCTACATCCGCGGTTATGCGCTGGTGGAAAAGCCCGGCGAGTTCCCGGAGTTCGAGATCGAGCTGAAGTATTTCGACGGTGAGCCGGTGATCGCCGAGATCGCCCGGGTCTCCAAGCCTGGCCGCCGGGTCTATTCCTCGATCCGCGACCTGAAGCCGATCAAGAACGGTCTGGGCATCTCGATCCTGTCGACGCCCAAGGGCGTCATGTCGGACAACGCCGCCCGCGACGCCAATGTCGGCGGCGAAGTCCTCCTGCGCGTGTACTGAGATGTCCAGAATCGGCAAACGACCCATCGCCATTCCCGCCGGCGTCACCGTGACGCTCGACGGCCAGGCCGTGACCGTGAAGGGACCCAAGGGCGAGCTGGCCTGGACGGTCGCCGACGAGATCGAGGTGGCCGAGAAGGACGGCGCGCTGCACCTGACGCCGCGCGACGACTCGACCCGCGCCAGCGCCATGTGGGGCCTGTCGCGCTCGCTGGTCGACAACATGGTCCACGGGGTCACCCAGGGCTACGAGACCACGCTGGAGCTGGTCGGGGTCGGCTATCGCGCCGCCATGAAGGGGTCCAACCTCTCCATGCAGCTCGGTTTCTCCCACGACGTCGACATCCCGCCGCCGGCGGGCGTCGCCTTCGCGGTGCCGAGGCAGACCGAAATCAAGATCAGCGGCATCGACAAGCAGCTGGTCGGTGAGACCGCCGCGCGTATCCGCCGCATCCGGCCGCCCGAACCCTACAAGGGCAAGGGCGTGCGCTACGCCGGCGAAGCTGTCCGCCGCAAGGAAGGCAAGAAGAAATAGTCATGGCGGTTTCGAACCTTACCCCCGTCGAGCGCCGCGCCCGGCGCACGCGCACCCGGCTGAAGGCCCTGGCCGGCGGTCGTCCGCGCCTGTCGGTCTTCCGCTCGGCCAAGAATATCTACGCCCAGATCATCGACGATACGGGCGGCGTCACCCTGGCCCACGCCTCGTCGCTGGAAGGCGGCAAGGATCGCTCCAAGGGCGCCGACAAGGACGCCGCCGCCCGGGTGGGCAAGCTGGTCGCCGAACGCGCCCTGGACAAGGGCGTCAAGGACGTCGTGTTCGACCGCGGCGGCTATCTCTATCACGGCCGGGTGAAAGCCCTGGCCGACGCCGCGCGCGAAGCCGGCCTGAACTTCTAGGAAGCGAGCAAGCATGGCCAGAGGCGACCAACAGCGCGGCGGCGGCGATCGCAGGGACCGGCGCAACAGCAACGACGAGCGCGCCGACAGCGACATCGTCGAGAAACTGGTGCACATTAACCGCGTCGCGGCGACGGTGAAGGGCGGGCGCAGGTTCTCCTTCGCCGCCCTCATGGTCGTCGGCGACCAGAAGGGCCGCGTCGGCTACGGCCATGGCAAGGCGCGCGAAGTGCCGGAAGCCATCCGCAAGGCCACCGAAGAAGCCAAGAAGTCGATGGTCCGCGTACCCCTGCGCGAAAGCCGCACCCTGCACCACGACGGCGCTGGCCGTCACGGCGCCGGCAAGGTGATGCTGCGCGCGGCGCCTCCGGGCACCGGCGTCATCGCCGGCGGCCCGATGCGGGCGGTGCTGGAGACGCTCGGGGTGCAGGACGTGGTCGCCAAGTCGATCGGTTCTTCCAATCCTTACAACATGATCCGCGCAACTTTTGATGCGCTGAGCCAACAGGCCTCGCCGAGGCAGGTCGCCTCCAAGCGCGGCAAGAAGGCCTCCGACATCCTGGGCCGCCGCGCCGACGGCGCCGGCGCCGATGCGGCGGTGGAAGGCTAAGGGACCCGACTTATGGCCGATTTGAAGACCGTCACCGTCCGTCAGACGGCGAGCCCGATCCGCCGCAAGAGCGACCAGCGCGCCACGCTTGTCGGCCTCGGGCTGAACCGCGTCGGCCGCGTCTCGACGCTGACCGACACCCCGTCCGTCCGCGGCATGATCGCCAAGGTCGCCCACATGGTGCGCGTGGAAGAGGGCTGACCCCGTCATGACCAAGCTCAACGAGATCAAAGACAATCCCGGCGCGCACACCAAGCGCCTGCGGGTCGGCCGCGGCCCGGGCTCCGGCAAGGGCAAGACCGCCGGCCGGGGCGTCAAGGGCCAGAAGTCCCGCTCGGGCGTCGCCCTGAACGGGTTCGAGGGCGGCCAGATGCCGCTGCACATGCGCATGCCCAAGCGCGGCTTCAACAACCCGTTCGCCAAGAAGCTGGTGGAAGTGAACCTGTGGCGCATCGCCGAGGCGATCGAGGCCGGCAAGCTGGACGCCAAAAAGCCGGTGGACGCCGAGGCCCTGAAAGCCGCCGGCGTCATCCGCCGCGTCCGCGACGGCGTGCGGCTGCTCGGCGAGGGCGAACTCACGGCCAAGCTCGCCATCACCGTCCATTCCGCCTCGGCCTCCGCCAAGGCGGCGATCGAGAAGGCCGGCGGCGAGCTCACCGAGACGCGTCCGGTGCGCCCGGTCGCCGCAGCCGAAGCTTGAGCGAAACGACGGCTCGCTATCTTTCAGGGCGTCACCTATGTGTGACTCCGGTCTAGTCTAGAGCACGCCATGGCCTCAGCCGCAGAACAGCTTGCCGCCAACATGAACTTCGAGGCCTTCCAGAAGGCCTCGGAGCTGCACAAGCGGCTTTGGTTCACCCTGTTCGCGCTGATCGTCTATCGGCTGGGCACCTACATCCCGATTCCCGGCGTCGACATGGCCGCCTTCGCCAAGGCGTTCGAGGGCCAGTCCAAGGGCATCCTTGGCATGTTCGACATGTTCTCCGGCGGCGCGGTGGCGCGGATGGCGATCTTCTCGCTGAACGTCATGCCGTACATCTCGGCCTCGATCATCGTGCAGATCCTCGGCACCGTGTATCCGCCCTGGGAAAAGCTGCGCAAGGAAGGCGGCGAGGCCGGCCGCAAGCAGATGAACCAGTACACCCGCTACCTGACGGTGCTGCTGGCCATTTTCCAGTCGTTCGGCATCGCCGTCGGCCTTTCCAACAGCCAGGGCATCGTCGACACCCCCGGCGTCTTCTTCATCATCACCACGGTCACGACCCTGACCACCGGCACGCTCTTCCTGATGTGGCTGGGCGAGCAGATCACCGCGCGCGGCGTCGGCAACGGGGTCTCGCTGATCATCATGGCCGGCATCGTCGCCCGCGTGGTTCCATCCGCCGGCCAGCTTCTGCAGTCGGCCAGGGCCGGGAACATCTCGCCGGTGGTGCTGCTGGCCATCGCCGCCTCGGTCGTGGCGGTGATCGTCTTCGTGGTGTTCATCGAGCGCTCGCAGCGCCGGCTTCTGGTGCTCTATCCCAAGCGCCAGATGGGCAACCGCATGTTCGGCGGCGAGAGCTCCTTCCTGCCCTTGAAGATCAACACCTCCGGCGTCATCCCGCCGATCTTCGCCTCCAGCCTGCTGCTGATGCCGGCCTCGATCCTGAACTTCGTGCCGATCTCGAAATTCCCGCTGGTCGTGCAGGGACCGGTCAGCTTCCTGCAGGGCCAGCTGCAGCACGGCCAGCCGCTGTTCATGGTGCTGTACGCGATCCTGATCGTCTTCTTCTGCTTCTTCTACACCTCCATCACCTTCAATCCGGACGAGACGGCCGACAACCTGCGCAAGTACGGCGGCAACCTGCCGGGCATCCGGCCGGGCAAGCGGACGGCGGAATATATCGACTATGTGCTGACCCGCATCACCGTGCTCGGCGCGGCCTACCTGACGGCGGTCTGCCTGTTGCCGGAATTTCTTACCGCCAACAATCCGGGCAGCTACAGTTTCGGCGGCACCTCGGTGCTGATCGTGGTGACGGTGACCATGGACACGGTGGCGCAGATCCAGTCGCATCTGCTGGCGCACCAATACGAAGGACTGATCCGTAAATCGAAGCTGCGCGGCGGCAAGCGTTAGTCGTCGCAAGAACGCGGCTCGCAATCCTCAGGGGGGTTGATGAATCTCATTCTGTTCGGACCGCCGGCGGCGGGTAAGGGCACGCAGGCCAAGCGGCTGGTCGAGACCCGCGGCATGGTGCAGTTCTCCACCGGCGACATGCTGCGCGCGGCCATCGCGTCGGGCTCGGCGCTCGGACGGCAGGTTGCCGACATCATGGAGCGCGGCGAGCTGGTGCCCGACGCCATCGTCATCGCCCTGATCGAGGAAGCCCTGCCGGCGGCGGATGCGGCCGGCGGCGCCATTTTCGACGGCTTTCCGCGCACCGTCGCCCAGGCCGAGGCGCTGGACGACATGCTGCGCCATCGCGGCGCGCGCATCGACGCGGTGCTGCGCCTGCGCGTCGACGACGAGGCCCTGCTGGCGCGCGTCGTCAAACGCTTCGCCGAGGAGGGCAGGGCGGACGACAATCCGGAGTCCTTCAAGGTGCGGCTGGCCGCCTACAACGCCCAGACCGCGCCGCTGCTGCCGCACTATCGGGCGCAGGGCAAGCTGATCGAGATCGACGGCATGGGCACGGTCGACCAGGTGGCGCGCCAGATCGACGCGGCGCTCGACGGCGTGAAGGTCTGAGGCGTCGTCAATGCCTTCAAATCGTTCGTCCTCGCCATTGACGTGGCGGCCGCCATCCCTATAAAAGGTTCCTTCCGCGAAACAGCGCGAAAGACGTGTCATGGACGCTCGCCCCTAGGCGGCGGGTCCGGAGGCGTCGTTCGCGCTTTCCGCGCATCCTCAGGAGACTAAGCTTGGCCCGTATCGCCGGCGTCAATATACCGACGAACAAGCGCGTTGTCGTCGCGCTGCAGTACATTCACGGCATCGGCAAGACCAAGGCTGAAGAGATCATCCATAAGGTCGGCATCGAAGACAGCCGCCGGGTCAATCAGCTGACCGACCAGGAAGTCCTGCAGATTCGCGAGGCCATCGACCGCGACTATACGGTCGAGGGCGACCTGCGCCGCGAGACCGCCGTCAACATCAAGCGTCTGATGGACCTGGCCTGCTACCGGGGCCTCCGTCACCGCAAGGGCCTGCCCGTCCGCGGCCAGCGCACCCACACCAACGCCCGCACTCGAAAAGGCCCCGCCAAGCCGATCGCGGGCAAGAAGAAATAAGGCTGATTGATCGATGGCCAAGGAACCGGCGCGCGTCAAGAAACGCGAGCGCAAGAACATCACTTCCGGCGTGGCGCACGTGAACGCCTCGTTCAACAACACCATGATCACCATCACCGACGCGCAGGGGAACACCATCTCCTGGTCGTCCGCCGGCGCGATGGGGTTCAAGGGTTCGCGGAAGTCGACCCCCTACGCCGCCCAGATGGCGGCCGAGGACGCCGGGCGCAAAGCCGGCGAACACGGCGTCAAGACGCTGGAGGTCAACGTATCGGGTCCGGATTCGGGCCGCGAATCGGCGCTGCGGGCCCTGCAGGCCGCCGGCATGACCATCACCACCATCCGGGACGTCACCCCCATCCCCCACAACGGTTGCCGCCCGCCCAAACGCCGGCGGGTCTGAGGCCTTATCGGTCTCTTCTGTCAGCCTTCCCCTTGCTGGCGCGTTTGACGCCGCCGGCGCACCCTCCCAGGGACCAAATCCGTGATTGAACGCAATTGGAATGAGCTGATCCGCCCCGAGAAGCCGCAGATCGAAACCGGCGCCGACGCCGAGCGGAAGGCGCGCATCGTCGCCGAGCCGCTCGAACGCGGCTTCGGCGTCACCCTCGGCAACTCGCTGCGGCGGGTCCTGCTGTCGTCGCTGCAAGGCGCCGCCGTCACCGCTGTGCAGATCGACGGCGTCGTGCACGAGTTCTCCTCGATGCAGGGCGTGCGCGAGGACGTGGTCGACATCGTCCTCAACATCAAGCAGCTGGCGCTGCGCATGCACGCCGAGGGTCCCAAGCGGATGACGCTGCGCGCCACCGGCCCCGGCGTGGTCACCGCCGGCCAGATCGAGACGCCGTCGGACATCGAGATCCTCAACCCCGAGCACATCATCTGCACCCTGGACGACGGGGCGCAGGTGCGTATGGAATTCACCGTCCAGAACGGCAAGGGCTATGTCGCCGCCGAGCTGAACCGGCCGGAAGACGCGCCGATCGGCCTGATCGCGGTCGATTCCCTCTACACCCCGGTCAAGCGCGTCGCCTATCGCGTCGAGCCGACCCGCCAGGGCCAGAGCCTCGACTACGACCGCCTGGTCATGGAAGTCGAGACCAATGGCGCGGTGTCGCCGGTGGACGCCGTGGCCTATGCCGCGCGCATCCTGCAGGACCAGCTGCAGATCTTCATCACCTTCGACGAGCCGAAGAAGAAGGTCGACGGCGAGGCCAAGCCGGAACTGCCGTTCAACCCGGCGCTGCTGAAGAAGGTCGACGAGCTGGAGCTGTCGGTCCGCTCGGCCAACTGTCTGAAGAACGACAACATCGTCTATATCGGCGACCTGATCCAGAAGACCGAAGCCGAGATGCTCCGCACTCCAAATTTCGGCCGCAAGTCCTTGAACGAGATCAAGGAAGTGCTTGCCGGCATGAACCTGCACCTGGGCATGGACGTGCCGAACTGGCCGCCCGAAAACATCGAAGACCTGGCCAAGAAGTTCGAAGACCAGATCTAGGCAACTTTAGGAGAGACCCCGATGCGCCACGGCGTAGCGCACCGCAAACTCAACCGGACGTCCGCCCATCGCACTGCCATGTTCGCGAACATGGCCGCGAGCCTGATCAAGCACGAGCAGATCACCACGACTCTGCCGAAGGCGAAGGAACTGCGGCCGTTCGTCGAGAAGCTGGTGACCCTGGCCAAGCGCGGCGACCTGCATGCGCGGCGCCTGGCGGCCAGCCGGGTGCGCGACAAGGACCAGGTGAGCAAGCTTTTCGCCACCCTCGGCCCGCGCTACAAGGCGCGCAACGGCGGCTATATCCGCGTGCTGCACGCCGGCCGCCGCTACGGCGACAACGCCCCGCTGGCGGTCATCGAATTCGTCGACCGCGATCCCGCCGAAAAGGGCAAGGACAGCGGCCCGGTGAACACCTACATCGACGAGTAGGACGAGCGGATCGGCGAGAGCCCGATCCGCTTTTTCTCCCAGGCCGGCGAGGGGCTTCCCTTTCCCCGCCCATTCCCGCGCAGCCGGGAATCCAGGCTTTTTGAACCACGAACGAACACGAACAACACGAGCGGGGCCTGATAGGCCGATGCGGTGACGCTGAACGTTCGTGTGGGTTCGTGTTTGTTCGTGGTCAAATCTTTAGGGCCTGGCGCACCCACTAAGCCGAATAAAAACTGGATTCCCGCCTGGGCGGGAATGAGCGGATCTTTTGGGTATGGCGGCGCTTGACCAATTAGTTTCTTTATGCATTAAATATTTCATGATCACGCAATCAAGTGAGCTGCGCCATGGCTGAAGGTCCCGCTGTCGTTCCCGCCGTCTTCTATCGCGACCCGATGGCCGCGTTGCATTGGCTGGAGAAGGCCTTCGGGTTCGAGACCAGCCTGCTGGTCACCGACGACGACAACAAGGTCGGGCACGCCGAGATGAGCTACCTCGGGGGCCTGATCGGCGTCGGCGCCGAATTCACCAGTCCCGAACTGCTCGGCCCGGCCGAGATGAAGAGCCCGGCCTCGATCGGCGGGGTGGGGACCCAGTTCGTCCGCATCCATCTGGCCGACGGCCTCGACGCCCATTGCGAGCGCGCCCGCGCCGCCGGCGCCCGCATCGTCCAGGAGCCGGCCGACCAGTTCTACGGCGCGCGCACCTATCGCGCCCTGGATCCCGAAGGCCATGTCTGGAACTTCGACCAGCCGGTCGCCCAGCTCAGCCTCGCCGAGATGGAGCAGGCCAGCGGCCTGACCATCCGCGAGAAGCTCTAACGAAAGGAGATGCCTCATGGCCGGGTTCAAACGCCCCTCGCTTTCGTCGGGGGTCTATTACCAAGACCCGAAGGCGGCGCTGGAATGGCTGGAAAAGGCCTTCGGCTTCGAGCTGGTGATGGTGGTGATCAACGAGGACGGCACGCTCGGCCATTCCGAACTGCGCTTCGGCGACGGCCTGATCTTCGTCGGCCGCGAGTGGGATGAGACCCACAAGAGCCCGGCCTCCATCGGCGGCAAGAACACCCAGGCGCTGCACATCCAGGTCGAGTCCGGTTTGGACGCCTTGTTCGAGCGGGCGGTCAAGGCCGGCGCCAAAGTGCTGCGCGAGCCCGCCGACCAGTTCTACGGCGACCGCAGCGCCATGGTGGCCGATCCCGAAGGCCATGTCTGGAGCCTCGGCCAGACGATGAAGGAGATGTCGTACGAGGAGATGAAGCAGGCCGGCGGCCGCATCGATGTGCGCGAGCGGCTGTAAGGTCATGGCCAAGCGTCTCGGCTTCCAGCCGTCCGTCATCTACCGGGACCCGAAAGCGGCCATGGCCTGGCTGGCCGCCGCCTTCGGTTTTGAAACCGCGCTCTATATCGAGGACGAGGCGGGCGGCTTCGTCCATAGCCAGATGCGCTATGGCGATGCGCTGATCTCCGTCGGCCAGAAATGGGACGAGGATTTCAAGAGTCCCCTGGACCTCGACGGAAAGAACACCCAGCTGACCACCATCCAGATCGACGAGGATATCGACGCCCACTGCGCGAGGGCGCGCACGGCCGGGGCGGTGATCGTCACCGAGCCGGACACCCAGTTCTACGGCGACCGCGTCTATCGCTGCCGCGACCTGGAGGGTCATAACTGGAGCATCAGTCAGACGGTGGAGGACGTGACGCGCGAGCAGGCCGAAGTCCGCGTCGAGGGCCTGAAAATCACCGGCTGGATCTGATGGCGAGTTCCGATCCCGCCGGCCCGGTCGAGCGGCATGCCGAGGGCGCGCCATGAGCGCGGCGGCAGCTCCCACGATCGACCGCACCCTGATCGCCCTGGCCGATCCGCATCGGCGACAGGTGATCGACCTTTTGCGCGTGCGGCCGCGGCCGGCCGGCGAGCTGGCGCGCGAGGTGGGCCTGGCCCCCGCCGCCATGAGCCGGCATCTGCGCACCCTCAGGCAGAGCGGGCTGGTCGAGGAATCGCATCCGGAATTCGACGCCCGCGTGCGGGTCTATGCGCTGAAGTCCGGGCCGATGCGGGAGCTGAAGGACTGGCTGGACGAGACCGAGCGGCTCTGGAGCGAGCAACTTGCCGCCTTCAAGACCCATATCGAGGCATGAGCCGGCTGCTCGAGCTGCTGATCGCCTTCGCCGACGCCTGGCGCCGGCAGCTGCAAGCCTTCAAGCGTCACCTGGAGAACCGGTCATGAGTTCGCGGGTGGTGGTCGCCCTGCGCGTCAAGGCCTCGCCCGAGCGCGCCTTCGAGGCCTTTGTGGGCGAGATCGGCCTCTGGTGGCGGCCCAATCCGTTGTTCCGCTTCACCCCGCGTAGCCCGGGCGTGCTCAGCTTCGAGCCGGGCGAGGCCGGCCGGCTGATCGAGACGCTGCCGAATGGCCAGGTGTTCGAGGTCGGCAAGGTGCGCGCCTGGGAACCGCCGAGGCGGCTGGTGGTCGGCTGGCGGCAGGCGACCTTCACGCCCGACCAGGACACCGAGGTCGAGGTCCTTTTCGAGCCGCTGGGCGAGGAGAGCCGCGTCACGGTCACCCACACCGGCTGGGACAGCGTGCCGCAGGCGCACGCGGCGCGGCACGGCTTCCCGATCACCTTCTTCCTGACGCGGCATGGCGAATGGTGGCAAAGCCTGCTGGAGGCGTACAGAATGAGTCTCGGCCGAGGGGAGCGATAGTTCATGAGCGGCAGCGCGCGCGCGCCGGGCCGCCAGGCGGCCTTCGGCTTCATCTTCGCCACGGCGGTGATGAACGCCGTCTCGTTCGGCCTGATGATCCCGGTGCTGCCCAACCTGATCCGTTCCTTCTTCGGGGCGACCAATGCGGCGACCACCGCCTCGGCCGCTGACTGGCAGTTCATCTTCGGCGTCACCTGGGGCGCCATGCAGTTCTTCAGCGGCCCAGTGCTGGGCATGCTGTCGGACCGGTTCGGCCGCCGGCCGGTGATGCTGATCTCCATCCTCGGCCTGGCGCTCGACTTCCTGGTCATGGCCTTCGCCCCGACCCTGGCCTGGCTGCTGCTGGGCCGGGTGCTGAACGGCGCGACGGCGGCCAGCTTGTCGACCGCCAACGCCTATGTCGCCGACATCTCCACGAGCGACACCCGCGCCCGCAACTTCGGCTGGATGAGCGCGGCCTTCAGCGTCGGCTTCCTCCTGGGCCCGGCGGCGGGGGGCTTCCTGGCCACCCTGTCGGTGCACATCGGCGCCTTCCACCTGGACCCCTTGCGCACCCCCTTCCTGGCGGCGGCGGGGCTGTGCGCCGTCAACTGGGTCTATGGCCTGTTCGTACTGCCGGAATCCCTGCCGCCGGAGCGGCGCATCGTCCGCTTCGAATGGCGCCGGGCCAATCCGGTGGCCAGCCTGTCGCTGCTGCGGGCCCACCGGGACCTGCTGCCGTTGGCCAGCGTCAACTTTCTCTTCCAGCTGGCGCAGCAGGTGCTGCCCAATGTCTTCGTGCTCTACACCACCCTGCGCTACCACTGGTCGCTGAGCTTCCTCGGCGTCACCTTCGTCATCACCGGCGCGCTCGGCATCCTGGTGCAGAGCCTGGCGGTGGGGCCGGTGGTCAAGCGGATCGGCGAGCGCGGCGCGGTGATCGCCGGGGCGGCGTCGGGCGTCGCGGGCTTCCTGATCTACGCCTTCGCGCCGACCAGCGCCTGGTACTTCGTGGGCATGCCGGTCTTCGCCTTCATGGGCCTGATGCAGCCGGGCCTGCAGGGGCTGATGACCCAGCACGTGTCGCCGATGGAGCAGGGGCGTCTGCAGGGCGCCAACCAGTCCACCGGCGGCATCGCCGCCATCATCGGCCCGACCGTCTTTCCGCTGAGCTTCGCCTTCGCCCTGCGTAACTGGCCGGCCGAGCCGGGCCTGCCGATCCTGATCGCCGCCGGCCTGCTGGGTCTCAGCCTGGTGGTCGCCTGGCGCTTCGCCCGGCCGACCGCCCAGCTACGCGTCGCGCCGACATGACCGCGGCGGGGGCCGATGCGCCTGTCCGCCTGAACCGCATGACCTTGACGTTCGTGCTGGCGGTGGTGCTGCTCAACACCCTGTCGCTGGGCATCGTCTCGCCGGTGCTGCCGATCCTGGTCAAACAGCTGGCCAATGGGAACACCACCGAGGCGGCCGAGGCCGTCGGCGTGTTCGCCGCCGCCTGGGCGGCCATGCAGCTCCTGTTCGCGCCGGTGCTGGGGGTGCTGTCGGACCGCTACGGCCGCCGGCCGGTGATCCTGCTGGCGATGCTGCAGCTCTCCGTCGACTATGTGGTCATGGCCCTGGCCAGCACCCTGGCTTGGCTGTTCGTGGGCCGGCTGTTCTCCGGCATGGCGGCCGCCGGCCGTGCGGCCATGTTCGCCTACGCCGCCGACGTCGCCGAGCCCAAGGAGCGGGCGCGCTTCTTCGGCCTTTTGTCGGCGGTCGGCGCGGTGGGCACCATCCTCGGGCCGGTGGTCGGCGGCTTCCTCGGGGTGATCAGTCCAAGAGCCCCCTTCTGGGCCGCGGCCGCCGTCGGCCTGGTCAACGCCGCCTACGGCTTCGTGGTGCTGAAGGAATCGCTGCCGGTCTCCCGCCGCTCGGCCTTCAGCTGGGCCAGGGCCAACCCCTTCGGCGCGCTGATGATCCTGGTCGAGACCCGGGGGCTGATCGGCCTGGCCGCCATGATGATGCTGGCCAACATCGCCCTGGCCGCCTTCGGCAGCATCTATGTGCTCTACGTCAACTATCGCTACGGCTGGGGACCGGGCCAGGCGGGACTGGTGCTGACGGTGTTCGCCGCCGGCAACATCGCCGCCCAGGCGCTGCTGGCCGGTCCGGCGGTGAAGCGGCTCGGCGAGCGCAACGCGATCGTCATCGCCTTCGCCAGCGGGGCCTTGGGGCTGGCGCTGATCGGCCTGGGCGGGCCCTGGCTGCTCTGGGTCGGGCTCATCGCCCTGGCGCCGGTCAATGTGGCCGTGGCCGCCATCCAGTCGCTGCGCAGCCAGCTGGTCGAGCCCGGCGAACAGGGGCGGCTGCAGGGCGCCATGATCAGCCTGGCGGGCCTCGCCGGCATGGTCGGACCGGTGCTGTTCGCCGAGACCTTCGCCTGGTCGGTGGGGCCGGGCAGGGGCCTGAACCTGCCGGGCCTGGCCATGCTGGGCGGCGCGGGCGTCTTTGCGCTGGCCTTGCTGCTCACCCTCGTGGTCATTAGCCCCAAGGCGACGGCCAGGGGGGACGATTCGGGTGAGCAAGCGGCCCCGGCCTGATCAGCGCCCCGCTTCAGGCCCCCGCCCGGCGGCGCTTGGCTTTATCTACACCGTCGTCCTGATGAACACCGTCTCCATGGGGGTGATCATCCCGGTGTTCCCGACCCTGGTGAAACAGCTCGGCCATGTCGGCGACGCCCGCGGCGCCCAGGTCATGGGCCTGTTCGGCGCCACCTGGGCGGCGATGAGCCTGATCTTCGCGCCTATCTTCGGCAACCTGTCCGACCGCTTCGGCCGCCGGCCGGTGCTGCTGGTGTCGATGTTCGGGCTGGCCTTCGACTATGTGATCATGGCCGTGGCGCCGAACCTCGCCTGGCTGTTCATCGGCCGGGTGATCTCGGGCGTCACCGCTTCCAGCGGCTCGGCGGCCGGCGCCTATGTCGCCGACATCTCGACCGAGGACGACCGCGCGCGCAATTTCGGCCGCTTCCAGGCCGCCGCCAACGCCGGCATCCTGCTCGGCCCGGCGCTGGGCGGTTTCGTCGGCGCCTGGAACCCGCGCGCGCCGTTCTGGGTGGCGGCGGGCCTGGCCCTGGCCAACGGCCTCTATGGCCTGTTCATCGTGCCGGAATCCCTTTCCCACGAGCGGCGCGCGCCCTTCCGCTGGTCAAGGGCCAACCCCATCGGCGCCGCCGGCCTGCTGATGAGCAAGAAGGGCCTTTTGGGCCTGGCCTCGATCTATTTCCTCGCCCAGCTCTCCAACCAGACCTTCAGCGTCTTTCAGTTCTACACCCACTTCCGCTACGGCTGGGGCCCCTTCCAGGTCGGGCTGCTGCTGATGGTGCTGGGCGCCGGCGGCATCCTGGTCTCGAGCTCGATCGCCGGCGCCGCCGCGAAGCGGCTCGGCGAGCGCGGCGCGGTCCTCGCCGGCACCAGCCTGGCGCTGCTCGGCTTCGTCGTCGCCGGCCTGGCGGCGAACGAGCTCTGGTTCTGGGGCTCGATGCTGGTCTTCATCGTCTCCGGCATCGCCTTTCCAAGCCTCGCCTCGCTGCTCTCCAACCGTGTCGGCGTGGACCAGCAGGGCCAGTTGCAGGGCGCCCAGTCGATCCTCTTCGGCCTCACCGGCCTGGTCGGGCCGGTGATCTTCTCCGACATCTTCGCCTGGTCGATCGGGCCGGGCGCGGGCCTGCACCTGCCGGGGCTTTCGATGCTGGCCGGCGGCCTCGTCACCCTCGCCGGCCTGACCATGGCCTTCATCTACGCCCGGCCGAACCCGCCTCCGACGCAACGCCATGATTGCGCCTGAAAGCTCGGCTGATTAGGACGCGAACACCCTGGAAGCGGAGCCCCAATGCCCAGACGCCTGCTGATCGCCCTGCTGTGCCTTGCCGGCCTGGCCGCGCCGGCCCACGCCCAGAGCGTGCCGACGGACGCGGCCCAGATGCGGCTGTCCTTCGCGCCGATCGTCAAGAAGGCCGGACCGGCGGTGGTCAATGTCTACAGCCGCCGCGTGGTGCGCCAGCAGGTCGATCCCTTCTTCCAGATGTTCGGCGGCGGCATGGGCCTGTCGCGCGAGCGCATCGCCCAGTCGCTCGGCTCCGGCGTCATCGTGCGGCCCGACGGGGTGATCGTCACCAACAACCACGTCATCGAGGGCGGCCAGGACATCATGGTGGTGCTGGGCGATCGGCGCGAATTCCCCGCCAAGGTGCTGCTGGCCGACCCGCATGCGGACGTCGCGGTGCTGAAGATCGACGCCGGGGCCGAGCGCCTGCCGGTGCTGCCGCTGGCCGCCGGCGACCAGGCCCAGGTCGGCGACCTGGTGCTGGCCATCGGCGACCCGTTCGGCCTCGGCCAGACGGTGACCAACGGCATCGTCTCGGCCCTGGCCCGCTCGAACGTCGGGGTGACCGACGTCTCCTACTTCATCCAGACCGACGCGGCGATCAATCCGGGCAATTCCGGCGGCGCCCTGGTCGACATGAACGGCCAGATGATCGGCATGAACACCGCCATCCTTTCACAGTCGGGGACCTCGTCCGGGGTCGGCTTCGCCATTCCCGCCGCCCTGGTGCGCCATGTCGTCGACGAGGCCATCGGCGGCGGCGTCCAGGCGCGCACCTGGCTGGGCTTGAAGACCCAAGGGGTCACGGCCGAGATCGCCCGCTCCATGGGGCTGGACCGCCCGGACGGGGTGCTGATCACCGACGTCTGGCCGGGCGGCCCGGCCGATGAGGCGGGGCTGAAACCTGGCGACCTGATCCTCACCCTCGACGGCGAGCCGGTGAACGACGAGGCCTCGCTGAACTACCACGTGCTGACGCGCAATTCCGGCGACGCCGTGACGGTGCAGTACCGCCGCGGCAAGGGTGAGCCGCAGAGCGCGCGCCTGCGCATGGCGCCGATCCCGGCCTCGCCGGCGCGCGACGAACGGACGCTCACCGGCCGCAATCCGCTCGGCGGCGCGACGGTGGCCAACCTGTCGCCGGCGGTCGCCGACGAGATGGGACTGGATCCCTTCGCCGCCGGCCATGGCGTCCTGATCACCAAGGTCGAGGCCGGCTACGCCGCCAGCGTCGGCCTGCGGCCCGGCGACCTGATCGTCCAGGTCAACGGCCACAGCCCAACCAGCGTCGCCGGCCTGCAGGCCCTGCTGGACGCCCCCGCCGGCTCGGGCTGGACCCTGGTCATCCAACGCGGCGGCCAGACCATCACCGCGCAGTTCCGGCTTTAGGTGCTTTGAACCACCCTCTGCCGGTAACGGGACACGAGGCGCGTGCGCCGACCTCTCAACCGTCATCCCCCGCTGGTGCGCAGCGGAATGCGGGGGACCCATAGACCGAGGGTCCGCCAGCGTCCCCTCGTCTCCGAGGGCCGGCCAACATGCAACCCATAGACGCTCCCGTTCGACGGTGATCATGGGTGGCCCGAACAAGTCGGGCCATGACGAAAAAGAGGGTGGCGTCTGGAGGACTATGCGCGCCAGCGGCCGATGATGACGCCCGGGCCGCCGATCAGGCCGAAATAGAAGCCGACGTCGTAGGCCCAGCCGGTGCCGGCGGTTTCGTACATCTTCACGTCCCAGGGCAGGGCGTGCGGCGCGAAGTGGTTGATCACCTCGACGATCAGCATCAGCGGCCCGATGACGCCGTGCCAGAAGCCGAGCAGCAGTTGCGAGATCAGCCCGCCGGCAGCCGCATGGTGCGATTCCGCCGATCCGGCGACGCAGCCGCTGAGCGCCAGCAGCAGCACCGCGAGGCCAGCCAGCCTGGCGAGGTTTCGGGATCTGTCGGACATGGGTTCGCCTCCGCGCCGGGCGATGCGCCCCGCCGTGAAGCTCAACGCTAGCCGCCCGCCGCCGTTCCGGCCAGGGGCGCTTGGGGGCGCCTACTTCAGCGCCTTCTGCAGGGTGATCTCGGCGTTCAGCACCCGCGACACCGGGCAGGTCTTCTCCGCCGCCTCGGCCAGCTTGTCGAAGGTGGCCGGGTCCAGTCCCGGCACGTCGGCGACCAGGGTCAGGGCCGACGAGACGATCCTGAACCCCGCCCCATCAGGCTCCAGCGACACCGCCGCCTCGGTGGAAAGCTCGCTCGGCGTATAGCCGGCGGTCTGCAGCTGGAAGGCCAGCGCCATGGTGAAACACCCGGCATGCGCCGCGGCGATCAGCTCTTCCGGGTTGGTCCCTTTGGCGTTCTCGAACCGGGTCCTGTAGGAATAGGGCGTCTCGTCCAGCACCCCGGAAGCGGTGCTGATGTCGCCGTCGCCGTCCCGGCCGGTCCCACGCCAGGCGGCGCGCGCTTTGCGGATCATTGCTGGTTCTCCTGAAAAGAGGTTGCCCGACCGGCGCCGTTCAACGCCGGGGCGCCGCTCCGCCGACTGAAATAGGCGAGGATAATGGCAATTGCCTGGAGCCACTGCTGATTTTCGGCATTGACACGCGAGAACAAAACAAGAACAATGATCTTAGTCACATAAATCAGGAGGCGGAAATGGTGGTTCGGTTGGCTCGGGAGACGTTGGCGCTTGCGTCGGTGGCGGGGTTTGTTTGGATGGTGTGCTCGGTGGCGCATCTGGTCGCCTGAGTCGCGGGCAAAGCGGTCGTTGGCATGAGGTGAGGGTGGCGATGGCGAGCGAGGCCGGCGGTTTGGACGAAGGCTTTGTCCACCTGCGGGTCCGTTCGGCCTATTCGCTGCTGGAGGGCGCGATCAAGGCCGGTGGCATCGGGCCGCTGGCCCGTGAGGCCGGCATGCCGGCGGTGGCCCTGACCGACCGGGCCAACCTGTTCGGGGCGCTGGAGTTCTCCGTCGCCACCAAGGAGGCGGGGGTGCAGCCCATCATCGGCTGCGCCCTGCCGGTCACCGGCATCGGCGAGGGTCCGCCTGAGCGCTGGGCGCGGTCGCCGACCGTGGTGCTGCTGGCCCAGAACGAGGCCGGCTACCGCAACCTGATGGCGCTGTCCTCGGCCGCCTATCTGGACATCGAGCCGACCGCCGAGCCGGCGGTGCCCTGGTCGCGCCTGGTCCAGCACGCCGAGGGGCTGATCCTGCTCTCCGGCGGCCCGGACGGACCGGTCGATCCGCTGTTCGCCGCTGGCCGCACGGCGGAAGCCCATGCGGCGCTGAGCCAGATGCAGGCGGTGTTCGGCGAGCGGTTCTATGTCGAGCTGCAGCGCCACGGCCTGGCCGTCGAGGCGGCGGCGGAGCCCGGCCTGGTGGCCTATGCCTACGAGCATGACGCGCCGCTGGTCGCCACCAACGACGTCTATTTCGCCGCCCGCGCCATGCACGGTGCGCACGATGCGCTGCTCTGCATCGCCGACGGCGCCTTCATCGGCCAGGACGAGCGCCGGCGGGTGACCGCCGAGCACGGCTTCAAGAGCGCCGAAGAGATGCGCCGGCTGTTCGCCGACCTGCCCGAGGCCCTGGACAACACGCTCGACATCGCCCGCCGCTGCGCCTTCATGGTGGTCAAGCGCGATCCGATCCTGCCGCGCTTCCCCACCGTCGACGGCCGCTCGGAGGCGGACGAACTGGCCGCCCAGGCGCGCGAGGGCCTGATCCTCAGGCTCGCCACCCACCCCCCGGCGTTGCCGGTCGAGGAGTACCACGAGCGGCTGGAGCGCGAGATCGGCGTCATCCAGTCCATGGGCTTCTCGGGCTATTTCCTGATCGTCTCGGACTTCATGAAGTGGTCGGTGGCCAACCAGATCCCGGTCGGGCCCGGCCGCGGCTCCGGCGCCGGCTCGCTGGTGGCCTGGTCGCTGTTGATCACCGGCGTCGATCCGCTCCGCTACGGCCTGATCTTCGAGCGGTTCCTCAACCCCGAACGGGTCTCCATGCCCGACTTCGACATCGACTTCTGCCAGGAGCGGCGGGAGGAGGTGATCGCCTATGTGCAGGACAAGTACGGCCGCGACCGGGTGGCGCAGATCATCACCTTCGGCTCGCTGCAGGCCCGCGCGGTGCTGCGCGACGTCGGCCGGGTGATGCAGCTGCCGCTGGGCCTGGTCGATCGCCTGGCCAAGATGATCCCCAACAACCCGGCCGCCCCGACCACGCTGGCTCGCGCCGTCGAGATCGAGCCACGGCTGCAGCAGGCCAGGGACGACGATCCGGAAGTGGCGCGCCTGCTGGAGGTGGCCCTGCAGCTGGAGGGCCTCTACCGCAACGCCTCGACCCATGCCGCCGGCATCGTCATCGCCGATCGGCCGCTGACCGAGCTGGTGCCGCTCTATCGCGATCCGCGCTCGGACATCCCGGCCACCCAGTTCAACATGAAATGGGTGGAGAGCGCCGGACTGGTGAAGTTCGACTTCCTGGGCCTGAAGACCCTCACCGTCATCGACCGCGCCGTGCATCACCTGGAACGGCGCGGGGCGGGCATCGACATCGAGCAGCTGCCGCTCGACGACGCGCCATCCTACGAGATCATGGCCGCCGGTCAGACGGTCGGCCTGTTCCAGATCGAAGGGCAGGGGATGCGCGACATCCTGCGCCAGCTTCGGCCGGGCAATCTGGACGAGGTGTCCGACCTGATCTCCCTCTACCGGCCGGGACCGATGGCCTCGATCCCGGAGTACATCGAATGCAAGGCGGGACGGAAACCCGTCGATGTGCTGCACCCGCTGCTCGAGCCGGTGCTGGCCGGAACCTATGGCGTCATCGTCTATCAGGAGCAGGTGCTGCAGATCGCCCGCACCCTGGCCGGCTACAGCCTGGGCGAGGCCGACATGCTCCGCCGCGCCATGGGCAAGAAGATCAAGAAGGAGATGGACCAGCAGCACGCGCGTTTTCTCTCCGGCGCCACCGAGCGCGGCGTCGAGGCCGGGCTGGCCGAGATGATCTTCGAGCTGATGGCCAAGTTCGCCGGCTACGGCTTCTCCAAGAGCCACGCCGCGCCTTACGCGCTGATCGCCTACCAGACCGCCTGGCTGAAGGTGAACGCGCCGGTTGAGTTCTACGCCGGCTCGATGAGCCTCGACATCTCCAACACCGACAAGCTGGCCATCTTCTATCAGGACGCGCGCCGCATGGGCGTGACCATCCGCCCGCCGGACGTCAACCGCTCGGCCGCCGACTTCACCGTCGAGGAGGGCGAGGTGCTCTACGCCCTGGGCGCCATCCGCAATGTCGGGCTGGCGGCCATGGAGCATCTGGTGGCCGTGCGCGAGGCGGGCGGCCGCTTCGCCGACCTGCACGACTTCGTGCAACGGGTCGATCCGCGCCAAGTCAACAAGCGCGCGCTGGAGAACCTCGCCCGCGCCGGCGCCTTCGACAGCCTGCACCCGAACCGCGCCGAGATCATCGCCGCCGCCGACATGCTGAACGCCCATGCGCAGAGCGCCGCCGCCGAGCGGGCGTCGCTGCAGGCCAACCTGTTCGGCGAGCATGTCGCGGCGGCGCGGCCGAGACTGCCCAAGCGCGACCGGTGGAGCGAGACCGAGCAACTGGACGAGGAGCGGGCGGCGGTGGGCTTCTATCTCAGCGGCCACCCGCTGGAGTCGATGATGGAGGTGCTGCGCCGCAAGCGCACCACCCTGTTCGCCGACGCCCTGGCTCAGGTCGAGGCCGGTATGGAGGCCTTCCGCATGGCCGGCGTGGTTCGTCGCCGGCAGGAACGCGCGTCGGCCCGCAGCGGCGACAAGTTCGCCTTCGTCACCCTGTCCGATCCGACCGGCGAATACGAGGTGCTGTTCCCGCCGGAATCCCTGCGCCGCTGCCGCGAGGCGCTGGAGCCGGGCAAGGCGGTGGTGATCAAGGTGCGCGCCAAGGCCTCCGACGGCGACGTGCGCTTCTTCGGCGACGAGGCCGAACCGCTCGAGCGCGCCATCGCCGGCGCCACCGCGGGCCTGCGCGTCCACCTCTCGCCCAGTTCCGCCGACATGGAGGGCCTGCGCCGCCGCCTGCGTCCCGCCGACAGCGCCGGCGCCGGCGGCGAGATCATCCTGGTCGCCGGAGTGGGCGACGGCCGCGAAGTGGAGCTGAAACTCCCCGGCCGCTTCTCCCTCGACCCCGCCGTGCGCGGCGCCCTGAAAACCGCCCCGGGGGTGGCGTTTCTGGAGGAGGTTTAGGCAGGAAGCTGCTGAGTCTATTTGGATATCCGCTCATCCCCGCGCAGGCGGGTATCCAGGTTTTTTAGGCTGAGTTTCAGTGTCTACATCCTGGCCAGCGACCGCAACGGGACGCTGTACATAGGCTCAACCGACGGCCTGATCCGACGAGTTTGGCAGCATAAGGAAGAAATCAGGCAGAGCTTCACCGCTAGATATGGCGTGCATAGCCTGGTCTGGTACGAAACCCACGAGAGCCGTGAGAATGCCTTTCGGCGCGAACGGCGGATCAAGAAGTGGAACCGCGCCTGGAAGATCAGGCTGATTGAGCGGTTTGATCCTGGCTGGCGGGATTTGTACGAAGAGCTTTGGTGAAAAAACCTGGATTCCCGCCTTCGCGGGAATGAGCGGGGTTAGGGGCAGGCGCGCGATCTGGGCTTCCTCCTTGCCTTTTCGCCGCATCAGACCTATGTCGCGCCCATCACACACGCGGAGCGTTCGGCGAGGTGCGGGTCAATCCCCGTGGCTTTCCGTTCCGGTCCCCTCGGAAACGAGGGGTAGGCCCCGCGGAGGCTCGAACCGGAAGAAGGACAAAGGTTCATGGCGCTACCCGACTTTTCCATGCGGCAGCTTCTCGAGGCTGGCGCCCACTTCGGCCACCAGACCCACCGGTGGAACCCGAAGATGGAGCGCTACATCTTCGGCTCCCGCTCCAACATCCACATCATCGACCTGTCGCAGACCATCCCGCTGCTGCACCAGGCCCTGGTCAAGGTGCGCGAAGTCGCCGCCTCGGGCGGGCGCGTGCTATTCGTCGGCACCAAGCGCCAGGCGTCCGAACCGGTGGCCGTCGCCGCCAGCCGCTGCGCGCAATACTACGTCAACCACCGCTGGCTGGGCGGCACCCTGACCAACTGGCGCACCATCTCCGCCTCGATCGCGCGCCTGCGCGAGCTGGAAGGCCTTCTGGAGACCGGCGGCGAGGGCCGCACCAAGAAGGAGCTGCTGCAGCTCACCCGCGAACAGCAGAAGCTGGAGCTGTCGCTGGGCGGCATCAAGGACATGGGCGGCATCCCCGACCTGATGTTCGTGATCGACACCAACAAGGAAGCCATCGCCATCCTCGAGGCGAAGAAGCTGAACATCCCGGTGGTGGCCATCCTCGACACCAATTCCGATCCGGACGGCATCACCTATCCGATCCCCGGCAATGACGATGCGGCGCGCGCGCTGCAGCTCTATTGCGACCTGGTCGCCGATTCCGTCCTCGACGGCCTGGCCGAGGGCCAGGTGGCCCTGGGCGTCGATATCGGCGCCTCGGAAGCCCCGGTCGAGCCGGCGCTGCGCCGCAAGGCCGCCGCCGCGCCGGAAGCGGCTCCCGCGCCTGTTCCCCAGCCCCAGGGGGCCGAGGCGAGCGCCGCCGAGGCGGAAACTGTCGCGGAATCGGCCGATGACGACAGCGAGGTCGACACGCCCGAGACCCGCACCGAGGAAGCCCTCGATGCGATCGCGGACGAACCGGCCGTCGGCTAAAATCCGTCCTGTCCGTAACCTATATTTGAATGGCGGGGCGCCCGTCCGGCGTCCCGCTCCCACAATCTGACCGATCTGGAGAAGGTCCATGGCTGAGATCACCGCCGGCCTGGTGAAGGAACTGCGCGAAAAGTCGGGCGCCGGCATGATGGATTGCAAGCGCGCCCTGACCGAGTCCAACGCCGACATGGAAGCGGCGATGGACTGGCTGCGCACCAAGGGCCTGTCCAAGGCCGCCAAGAAGGCTGACCGCGTGGCGGCCGAAGGCGTGGTGGCGGTGGCCCTGCGCAGCGACGGCGCCGGCATGACCGGCTCGGCCATCGAGCTGAACGCCGAAACCGACTTC